>JAKFCO010000053.1:0-1579 GCA_036676605.1 Algoriphagus sp. | reverse complement strand
ATCGCTACTACAATCCGGGGACTGGACGGTTTCTGACGCCGGATCCGATCAAGCTTGCGGGTGGGTTGAACGGCTACCAGTACGTGCCTAACCCTACGGGGTGGGTGGATCCGTTGGGGTTGAATAACTGTCCGGGTGATAGCCCTACTTCATCAAGTGCGGTAAAAAATCCGGCCACTAAGGCGGCAGTCAATGAAGGATCGCCTAGCACCCCAGAGCCTCGGGATAACTCGGCCCATAATGTGGCTCTCTTTGAGCGACAACGTGCTGGCTATGCTGCACAAGAGATAAATGCAGCTCAACCAATAGGAAGCGCTCTGAAAGAGGATCCAATGCACAGAGCACCTAGCTATGTCGTTGATCAGATACCTGCAAAGGGAAGAGTATTTCCGCTCAAGGGTGGAGATGGAACAAATAACACGCTCACACAAATGGAGGGAACAATGAATAATAAACGTGGCGTTTTCGAATGGATTGTAAATTCAAAACTAGAGCTAACTCACCAACGATTCATCCCAGATGGAAAAATAACTGGTACACCAAACCAAATCCCATCAAGACTGCCCAAGTAGATCCAAAATGAAAAATCTTCCGCTCGACGGCCATTACATATACAAAAAAACCCCATGGATGAATTGGAAAGAGCTTCTATATGGATTCGAGCACGGCTTTATAGATGAAAAAGGAGTATCGGAGTACGCCTGTGAAACCCTAACAGAAAAGTCCTCACAAGAAGCAATTGAGCTCGCCTCATTGCTACCTCAAGAAAATTATTTGGCAAGCGACTTGCTCCAATCCCTAGCAGATAAGGACCTCTCACCAGTAACAGACACCACCAAACCTTGGATTTTTTTATTACTTTCTTTTTTACTTGAGCATCAAGAAGACTATGAAGATCCGCTTGAAATAGTTGAAGAGCTGTACGCAGACTTCGACTACCCAGAAGAAATTGCCTCTTTAGTTAGATACATGCCCGCCCCCGAAGGAGTCGAAGGATCCGAAGAGAGGCTATTTGAAAATTGGAAAATCACCTTATCAGCTTATCAAGATTTCTTTGAACAACAGAACAGATCCATTTAATAAGAATCAAAAAAGAGGACAGCTTTATTTTCTATGCACCTGAAAGCAAACCTATCTTACTTTGGCTTTTTATTTGCTGCCAAAATTCGTTCACACAGAAAGGTGACAGATTTATTTTTCTAGCCACCTTTCTAAGCGCTCATAAAAATAAATCTGTCACCTTTTCGAAAGCTTATGACTGAGAGCACCCAGTTTCCAGCGAAAAAGCAAAAAACTGGACAGAACTAAACAAAGCAATTTCCAATGCTTTAAACAGACTAGAAAAATGACTACCCGAGAAAACAAATGGACAGGCTTATTTTCTGCGTGCTCGCAAAAATAAATTCGACTTATTTAATTATTCACAATAAAAAATGCTAGATACAAATAAAAAAATCATAATACCCGGAGAGTCCGCACTCGAAGCACTAGCAGAGATAGAGTTCATATTAATATCTCTACATAAAATTGGTAGCCATTATAGCGACAAACCTATTGCAGACTACCAACGAGCGACAAC
>JAKFCO010000052.1:0-24639 GCA_036676605.1 Algoriphagus sp. | reverse complement strand
AGTTAGTTATTTAATAAAATTCAATTCAATTAATGTATCTATTACTCCCTGAAGTTGAACAACACAATCTTCCTCATTCACCTCATATTCTTCAAGAAGTTTTTCCAGGATTTTTTGGGTTCCAAGGCCCTCCTGAAGGTGTTTGAAAATACTGGTAAAGGTGGTATTTAAACTCAGGTACTGATTTTTTTCCACATCAAATAAAACCCCTTCCTCATCCAATTGGGAGAATAGTGCTCGATCTTCGTTGACTTGGTAAAAGATGTTTTCCATTTGATCGTTTACTTCGGGTTAATTGCCGGAAATTGTAAGGTTTTTAGTTTTTTTATCTTTTTTATGTGTATTCGGTTGATTGCACGTGACAATAAAATTTTCTGAACAAATTTCCCCTCGACTTTGCTCGGGGACCGAATTTAAGTCTTGAGTCTGGGGAGAGGGATGGAATGCGGCGCCGCCGCATTCCATCCCTCTCCCTCTAAACCTCCGGAGGCCGAGCGCCCGCCTCCCGGAGGGCAGGTAGTCGAGGCCAGATTGAACATACGTGCATTATTACGGATACACATAATCTTTTTAGACTTGAACATAATTCTTACTCAATCCCTTGCTGACAAACAAATATGCCTCCGATTACTCCCAATATCCAAATTTTCTCATCATTTTTTCATTGCTGATCCTGATTTTTTTGACTTGTTCAAGAGTTAATTCTTCTTTCCATCGTCCGGTTTGACCCTTGTGGAAAAAAGAAGAAGATTTGATCGCCTTTTCTTTAAATCCTTTTTCCAGTTCTTGAGATTTTAAGCGTTCAAATCGGGTCAGTTCGACGGCTTTTTGAATCTGCTCTTCGGAATAGGGCAAGTCCATGGCTTTGACTACCGCGTAAAATGTGGCCAAGGGGTTGGATTTCATATCCTCATAGCGCATCACCCAAACCGGGATAGACTTTTGAGAAATCCAGCTTTCCACATGCATAGCCCAAGTCCCCAGGATTTGCCGGCTTTGATTGCCAGCCTTAAAGCGCTTCACCATCGCCCCTTGGGCAGCACAGATGTATTTGTCAATAGTATCCTGCACCTCCTGCCCATTGTGATTGGCGAAGGATAAAGCTACATCGAGTGGATTGCGAACCAAATAAATAGCCAATTTACTCATCTCGGACGGAATAACCGGGGTACCATCCCAAGGGGAATACGTATAGGCATCATGGATTTTCACAAACTTGGTTTCATTGTCTTGCCTGGCAGAATAATTAAAAGCGATTTTTCGGTATCGCTCCAATTCCTTGTCATCAAGATCATCCACTTCCAAATCCAATGTCTCTTCAATATATCCCTTGGCTGAATAAATCCCATCGGTGGACATTTCATTGATATCCACATCTCCCTTCATCAAGGCAGTCAAAAAGGAACGGAACCAGGTATTTCCGGACTTGGGATATGATGCCAGCCAAAAGACATTTTTAGTCTCCATAGGCTTGAATAACCTGCTCGTGAATGGCTTGGGCAAATTCAGTAAACGAAGATTTACCCTTTGGTCGAATCGCTTTGAAAAACGGAACCTGTTGTGCAATGGAAGTAATAGACTGAAACTGCAGAACTTGCTTTTTCATCCCATAAATCCACTGACTTCGGTAGATGTTATTTCCAAGTTCCTGCATTCCTATGGTCGGTTTCTGTAGGGAAATCTGAATTTCATCTCCTTCCATTTCCAGAAAAACGATTCCTTTTACCTTGGCGGGTTCGGCTACAAAAGTATCGTGAAAATACACCCCAAATTTTTCCACCTCTGCCCGGATTTGGAAAGCGTCGGTCAGGGCAATTACATCCTGATTATCCAAGGTAGGCTTCCAGGCCCTTACCATGGGATATGAAGGCACCGCATAGATACCTTCATCTTGAACTACAATCAAACAGGTATCATCCGTAAACAGCTGATACCCCATCTGCTGTAACATAAGGGCTGTGGTGGATTTACCCGTTCGGGAAGGTGCAGAAAACAGCCAGGCATTTCCGTTGGAATCCAATACTCCTGAAACATGGTAGGGAATCAAATTCCGCTGGAACAAGAGAGCGGCGATGGCATTGGAGTACAAAAACAAAAGCACAGAATCCCAATCAACGCATTCGTTTTTGATCCAGATTTCTTTTCCCTGCCTTACAAAATAAGCAGCTACTTCCGGTATGCTATACCTAAACTCACGCTCATTAAAGGAGGAGAACGGTTTTACGACATTGGGTTCACCCTCAAAATCCGGCAAATCATTGGAAACAACAATTTTAAAATCCGGATCGATCGACTCTGGACAGGACTGAAATGCAGGCAATTCTATTTCAGATTCACAAATCAATCCAAAAACCCGGTAATAATATTTCATTTAAGAATATATTCTATTTCGTAAATATAGGAATGTAAGATAAGGTAAGCGAAGGCATTTTACTTTTTTTCCTATCTGGTGTTCAGAAGTTCTTGCAATAAGTCAACTCCTTCTTCAATAGACACCAAACTGGTTTTGATGATTAAATCCGGACTCTCTGGAACTTCATACCGAGAATCAATTCCGGTAAATTCAGGAATCAATCCCTGCCGGGCTTTTTGGTATAAGCCTTTTACATCCCTCCATTCACAGACATCCAAAGGCGCATCCACAAAAACTTCCAAAAAATCCGGATGGCCTATTCGCTCCCGTAGCTTTTTCCTATCCTCGGAGAAGGGGGAGATAAAAGCTGCCAAGACCAGGACACCGGCTTCTTTGAGGATATTAGCCACCTCTCCTGCCCTGCGGATATTTTCCTGCCGGTCTATTTCAGAAAAACCTAAATCCCGATTGAGGCCGGTTCGCAATACATCTCCATCCAACACGTAGGAAAATATTCCCTGGCTATAAAGATGCTGATGGAATGCGTTGGCCAAGGTAGACTTTCCGCTACCTGATAAACCTGTGAACCAAATTACTTTAGGCATATAGTGGGTATAAATTAACCAAATCTTTGATTGGAATAGAGTTGCCTGGAGATTCCCTCCTGTACAGAAAGTGAGTCGAATTCTCCTTCCTGCACCACTTTTCCCTGGTCCAAAACGTATATCCAATCAGCCTCTTTCAAATTATACAATCGATGGGTAATTAAAATCGTCACGCAATCCTTTGAATTTTAGAATGTGATGGAAAAGTCCAAAAAAATCTTTCTTGAAAATATACTCATGGTAGTAATTACCACCTGGGCATGATACCCCCTCATCTCCTGGAAATCCGCTAAACATCACCTCGACCTGTTGACCTTCCGAGGCAGACTTAAAAAGAGAATCCTGCCAAATCGAATCGCTATTGGCCAAGCCTCCCATAATTCGATTTCTAACTTCCAATTCTTCAAAGACATTTTGGTAATGAAACCGGGTAACGGGATGGTGATTTTCCTTCACTAAACCGGCAAATTGAATTATTTCTTCTTGCGTCTCCTTTTCATCCTTGCCGCTATCGCAAAACTTGGACGTTTCCTCATCCAAAACAAATGAATAGGTGTGCAGATTTTCTTTGGGTACTATTCGGGATAATAAGACTGCAATGGCAGAAGAATCCATTCCTCCGCTCAATTGACAGCCGATGACTTTTTTTTCTCTAACTCTTGACTTGACCGCTTGAATAAAATAGGACCTGACCAGTTCGTAGTACGCTTCTTTATTTTCCAGCTTCGGAACACTGATCGGTTCCAATTCCCAATACCTGGTTTCCGAAACTTCTGGTTTTTGATTTAATAAAATATAGTGAGCTGGCTTTAATCTTTTGATGGGGTAGAAAAACGTATCATGAACCTCTTGTGGGTAATTTTTAAACTCCTTTGCCAGGTAATTCAGATTTAATTCAGGCTTATGCGGTAGAATTCTTTTGATAAGGTCTATCTGGGTAGCAAAGACCAGACAATCATCGTGTACTGTGTAAAATAAGGGCCTGATTCCCAGCTGGTCTTTTGCCAAAAAGAGCTTATGGTTAGGAATTTCATAGATAAAAAAGCTAAAATCACCGATAATGTGTGTTAAAAAATTCAGGCCCCACTTCAAATAGGCATGAATGACTACTGTATCATCCTCTGTATCGTTAGGCAAACCCAGAACATCAATTAGTTCGTAAAAATTATCCAATCGTACCCAGCCTGAACAGATGCACTGATCATTTTGGAAATGCATCAGGGATTTAGAGTCTTCCAGGGATTGTAGAAAAACTAAATCAGAAGAAAAAAGATCATTTTTAGGAAAATCGCTTTTAAGTTTTTGAATTCCCGGGAACAGATCACTTGAAATACTCGATGCAAGGCTGTAGACGCCCCAAAATCCTTTCATAGGATAGTAATTAGTTACTGAATAGTCAAATTAAAAGAAAAAGGAGGACTAAAGTCCTCCTTTGCTATTTTTTTAATCTCAAAGCCCTTTTCCACCAAGGCAATCGGGCTTCTTCATGGTAACCATAGGAATTGTTTCCATAGCCGTAGCCGTAGCCGTATCCATAGCCGTACCCATAGCCTTTATCGATATGGACGTCATTGAGGATTCCATAGATTTTGGAAACACCGCCTTTTGAAACCAAATTATTTAGTATCTCAGTGTTGACTTTCATCGAATAACCCTGACGAAATACGAAGAAATTGATATCAGAGAACGCAAAGAGTTCTTTGGATTCCGAAACCAACCCTACAGGAGGACAGTCAAAAATCACCACATCATATGCTTGTTTGATCTCGGTAATGATCTTCCCAAAACTTTCCTGCAATAACAATTCAGCCGGGTTTGGAGGAATCGGGCCGGACAATATCACATCCAGATGATTATACCCACTTGGTTTCACAACATCCTGCCAGGGAGTCTCACTGCTCAGACAGGTGCTCATTCCTTTATCATTTACCAAATTGAAATCTTCTGCAATTCTTGGCTTGCGCAAATCCAACCCTATCAGGATAGTCTTCTTTCCCATCAAAGCAAAAACTGCTGCCATATTCATGGAAACAAAGGTTTTACCCTCTCCTGAAATCGATGAAGTAAATAATATTGCGAGATTATTTTGTTTAGGGCTGAGGTAAGATAAATCTGCACGAAGGGATCGGAATGACTCCGTAACAGTTGACCTTGGATTATTTAAAACCGGCAATGCATCATTCGTTGAATTTCTTCCAATCATTCCTATCAACGGAACTTTAAGCTTATTTTCCAATTCTTTTGGATCCTCGATTTTATTATTCAGGTAATCCTTGATTGTAATAAACCCTATTGGAATAATTAAACCAAGGATTAATCCGATCAGCCAATTCTGTGATCTCTTTGGTTCCACCTGACCACCTGCTTTTGCATAATCCAGGATACTGTTTTTTGGAAGATTGGATGCTAATGTGATTTCAGCCTCTGCTTTCTTTTGAAGGAGGTAAATGTAAATATTCTCATTGATCGTAAACTGACGTTCAATCCCGATCAGATTTCTTTCTGTCTCCGGAAGTGTGCTGATTTGATTTTCGATCGTTCTGATTCTGCCCTTTAGGTCAGAAAGAGTGCCCTGAGTATTTGAAATAGCGGAACTTATATTTTCCTGCAAGGCTTTGGTGGCACTTTCAAGTCTGATATTTACATCTTTAACTCTTGGAGTTTGGTCGGAAAAATTTGCAGCTAACCTGCTTTTTTCAGCCTGAAGTTCAGACAGGTTCTGAACAAGGGCATTCAATAAAGGATCAGTAACACCGATCATAGAAGGAGAAACCAATTCGTCTAATTGATTGCTATTTATATACGATTGAAGTGTCCTGTAATATTTAAGGTTTAATTCAATCTCACTTTTTTGAGATTCTAATTCCTGGAGTCTTTCGAAAATTGCAGATCCCTCTTCAGAAAGGTTAAAAATCTTGTTATCTGATCTGTATTCCTGAAGTTTATTCTCGGAAAACTGAAGTGAATCGGTAATCCCGGTCAATTGCTGGGAAATAAACCTAATCGTATTTTCAGTTGCTCTGTTTTTATCATTCAGTTCCCTTTGGAGATAGGTTTTCATCAACTGATTGATGTAGTCTTCACCCAATTTCGGAATGGGAGTATGAACACTCAAAGTCAATATGGAGGAAGATTTATCCAATGTAGCAACTCTCAATTGACCTTTCATTCCTAGCGCAAGGCTTGGATTATCCTCAAACCGGAAGAAAATCACATCACCTGGCAAAGCTGAAATTTGATTAACCGTGAATTGATAAGTATCTAATTCTACCGGCTTTCCAAAACTGTAAACAGACTTTGGTAACTCCGAAAAGACTAATCCTCTTTTATTGAATGGATCCTTAGGATCAAAAATGCTGAATTCTTCTTCCTCAATTTTCAATTCAAAATTCTCAGAATCGATTACTTCCAGCCTGAAAAGCCCTCCTACAATATGAGGTTGAGACCAATCTGAACTGACCAGAACAGGGGTCTTTCCATAAATCTGGGTTGTTTTTACAATTCCTTCAACAAAATAGGAAACATTCAAATTCAGCTCTTTGACAGTCTCTTCTGCCATCGAATATGATTTTAAAATTCCTATTTCATTATCCTTGTTACTGTTTTTCTGACCGAAACCAGCAGTCGCAAACAAATCCGCACCGAGAGTTGGCTTATCATCCTTCACTAAAACAGTAGCTTCCACATTGTAAACAGGAGTAGCATATTTATTGACCAAATAGGCTCCAAACAAACCCATTAAAACGCAACCTGCAATCCATGGCCAGTATTGCAGGTAATTGAAAACAAGAACCTTCAGGTCAATTTCGTCTTCTTTATTTACCAAAAATGGATTTTGCTGGGGATTGGTTTTGGTTGGAGAATTCGGGTACATAAATTATAAGTTCAATAAAGTCAATACCAAGGCCATAGCAGTGATAGCGGAAATTATCAATGATAGAGATTCTGCGGCATTTTCGCCGGCACCTACTTCACGAACCTTCATAGGCTCCGCATAGAGCTGGTCATTTGGCTGAATAAAATAAAAGGGGGAATTAATGACTTGTCTGTCAATCAAATTAATCCTGTGCAGTCGGGTCCCTTCCGGATACTGACGGATTAATAGAATTTCATCTCTTTTTGCAACTGTAGATAAATCACCCGCATTGGCAATCGCCTCAAAAATGGTCATTCTGTCCTGAAGCACAACAAATTTTCCCGGATTTCGAAATTCACCCAGAGCAGCATACCGGATTCCTCCCAGTTTCACAGTAACATATAAGTCCGAAGTCACATAGACTTTCAGTTTTTCTTCAATTTCCAATCGGGCTTCTTCGATAGTCTTGTCTTTCACACTTACAAGCCCAACAACCGGAATCCGGACATTTCCCAATTTATCGACAGTATAACCTGTCATATAGTAAACATCTCCGCCTCCCTGGGCACTTTGCTGACCAGTACCCCCGGCACTTTTGTTATTGAAGCCATTATTAATCATATCCTCGGCCGTCTGCACATTGATGTCGATGATATCGTTGTACTGTAACCGGTAATCAGGAATATCATACGAGATCAACTCTCCTTCTGCAATCACCTTATTGTCCTCAAGGTTTTGCAGGTAAATGATCTTCTCATTGGAAACGCAGCCTGCCATCAACAAAAAACTTAAAAAAAGAATAATCCCGCTTTGACCTTTTCGCATAAATTTGATAGTTCAATCCTCTTACTCAAAAACTGGGCAAACTTAGTCAAAATCCCCAAAAAAGACTTGGATTTTTTGCCAGGTAAAAAAAAAACAGATTGAATACGTTATTTTTAGTAATTCAATTTTACTGCTGAATCGATACTTTTCTACAAAAAACATACTTCCAAAATCAGAATTCAGGGCTTGGGTAGTGTTATTGAATTGTGCAAAATAAAATATAGGTGTATTTGATTGATTGCAGGTAATGGAATAAAGTTTGGATTTGGATGAAAAAATCCCCCTAACCCCCTTTAAATCCCGATAATATGGGGGAGGTGAGTCACATTTCCGCATCCCGTAGCTATCGGGATTAAAACCGATAGGCTTCTATCCATCGTGCAGATATCCGGATACGCATATAAAATATCTAAAAAATCATTTTTCCTGTTTCCTAAAGAGAAATGTCAAAACAAATCCCGCTATAAAAATCGTTAGCGTGCCCATGACGATGGTCATATTCGTGTGAAGAGGATTTTGAAATTCAGTCCACTCCACATCTGCAGGCAAAACCGGAGAAAGGCTCATCCAGCCAATTACCAGTACACCTAGTAATACTCCAATCCCTGCTTCCTTACTTCTTGTCTTGCGAGAAATAAACCCGAGTAAAAACAAACCTAAAATTCCGCCGCTGAAAATCGAAGAAAGCGCCCACCAGGCTTCAAGCGCACTTGTCACTCCGCTTAATGCCAGTCCAACCAAAATACTCAGCCCTCCCATCACGAAGGAAGAAATGAAAAGTACCCTCATGGATAGCTTTTCCGAAGGGTTTGGATGGATGTATTTTTTGAAATGATCCGAAAGAAATACAGTGGCTGAACTGTTGATGCTAGTCGAGACGGTACTCATTCCGGCTGCGAAAATGGAGGCTATCAACAAGCCAGTAACTCCGGTTGGAAGCCCGGCAACGATAAAATATGGAAATACTTTATCTGCATTTCCCGCCGCTTTCAGGTGATCAGGCAGGAGTTCAGGCATGGCCTGATAATAGGAAAACAGGGCTGTTCCGATCAAAAAAAACACAAAGGAAACCGGCACATACAATAAGCTCCCAAGCCAGGTTGATTTGATAGCGTCTTTTTCAGTTTTGGCACTGATGTATCGCTGCACATAACTTTGGTCAATTCCAAAATTCTGAAGATTGATGAACAAGCCGTAAACAAGGATCATCCAAAAGGTGGATTGGGTAAAATCGAGGCGAAAACTCCCCAAACTGAATTTATCCGAATCCGCCGCAATTGTAAATACTTCGCCTGGCCCGTTTGGCATGGAGAAAAGAATCACACCCAGACAAACCAGGGCTCCAAAAATCAGAAGTATTCCCTGAATCGCGTCGGTCCAGATGACAGCCTCTATCCCGCCCAACATTGAATAAATGATCACGCTTATTCCCGTGACGACAATTATCAAAGGAATACTCCAGCCAAACAAGGCATTCATGGGCAAGGCAAGAAGGTACATGATCGCTCCCATTCGAGCGAGTTGGGTGAGCAGATAGCAAACAGAAGCGTAGATCCTTGCCCAGGCCCCAAATCTGGTTTCGAGATAATAATAGGCAGATTCAGATTTTAAATTTCTGTATAAAGGGACAAAATACCTGACCGCAATCAAGGCTGCCAAAGGAATCGAAAGACTGAAAACAAACCCATTCCAATTGGTTGCATACGCATTTCCGGGCAATGCTAAAAAACTGATGCTGCTCACGAAAGTGGCAAAAATAGACATCCCTATCGCCCAGGAAGGCAGCCTTCCTCCCCCGGTGGTGTATTCAAGCGCAGTTCTTTTTCTGAAGGAAAATGAAACCCCGAAAACCACGATTGCAAGCATGTAAACCAGAAATACTGCTAAATCGATGATTGGGAGGGACATTTGAATTAGGAGATTAAGAGATTGGGAGATTGGAGATTAAGAGAATAGAGAATAGAGATTAGTGTTGACACTGACTCGTCACCTCGACAAAGGAGAGGTCTGCTTCGGGGATTAGGAATTTGGAGATTAGGAGATTAAGAGATTAAGAGATTAGGAGATTAAGAGATTGGAGATTGGAGATTGGGTTTTGACTGACTCGTCACCTCGACGAAGGAGAGGTCTCATTCTTTGGAAAAGAGTTGGAGAGATTAAGGGATTGGAGATTAGGGATTTCCACAACTGACAACCCGATAACTGACAACTGCCAACCGACAACTGACAACCGACAACTCATAACCCACAACAGATAACTGAAAGGGGATAAGAGATTAGGGATTGGGGAGTAAATGACATATTAAGTTATTGTGAGAACGAGAGCCTGGACCTGATCGAATTTCTTTTTGAATTCAATCATCTCTGACTCCGAAAATTCATAAAGCGGGGAAGCCAAATAACCCTGAGTCAATCCTAAAAAAGCACAGGTGGCTTTTACACCTCTCAAATAACTTGATTTACAATTTCCATGTCCGTAAAGCTTGGAACTGACCTCCATCACAACTTTCTGATACATTTGAATTTTCTCAAAATCTCTGTCTAAAGCTGCCTGATAAAGCTTGACATATAAGGATGGGAAAAGATTTGCGCCGCCCGCAACTGCTCCATGTCCCCCCATCAGCATAGTTTCTGCCATCATTTCTTCAGGACCAACTGTCAGGGTGAAATCAACTTGGGAAGCCAGTGAGTTGAGCAATGACTGGAAATAAACCCCGTTTCCTGAGCTGTCCTTTAAGCCGATGATATTCGGATGTTTGGCAAGCCGGAGAACCGTTTCCGCTTCAATAGCAATTTTAGTATGAGACGGCATATTGTATAAAAACAGCGGCAAAGGAACTTCATCAGCCAATTGCTGGAAATACTTGCACAACTCTTCCTGTCCCAGATTCATATAAAAAGGCGGAGCGGCAACAACTGCTTCAGCTCCTGTGCTTTTTGCCAGATTCGCAAGATTCTTACTTTCCTGAAATGCACAATCGGTAATCCCAACCAATACCGGGATTTTCCCGGCGACAAACTTGCAGGTTGCCCCGATGAGTTGATTTTTCACCGCATAACTCAAACTTGAGCACTCACCTGTTGTTCCCAGAATAAATACACCATGAACTCCGCCTTCAATTACATGCGTGAGCATTCTTTCCAGACTTTTTACATCAAGTGAACTGTCTGAATTGAGTGGGGTGATCAAAGGGGGAATAATTCCCCGAAGGGGTAAAGAGAGGGTCATAGGTTGGTGGGTTAAGGGATTAGGGAACCGTCACCTCGACGAAGGAGAGGTTTCATTATTTGGAAAAGAGATTAAGAGAATAAGAGATTGGGGATTGGGGTTTAGGGATTAGGGGTAATGACCAGTCACCTCGTCCGCCGCGGCGGAGAGAGGTCTCATTATATGGAAATGTGTTTAAGAGTTTAAGGGTTAATCGGTAATAAATTGAAAATAGCTAATTAAGTGGAAATTCGTTTGATCTGTTAAGCCCAAATATGCATTACCGCTTTCTTATCAGCATCCAAATAAGGTCTGGAGTCCAAAAGGAGTTGCTCCACCACGCCTGTGCGCCTATGGAGCAGCGGACAGGTGTGGTCCGTGGACGATTATCAACTTCAAGGATCAGTTAAACAAATGGCAACATTGCAAATAATCATAAACTCTAAATTTCGATTTAAGGGTAAAGGGTGTCAAATCTTAAAAGCTACATATTTTACTTTCTCCCTGTTGTAGGTATAGGAGATATGAACTGTTCCGTCTTTTGCCTGAATGATTGCCGGATAGCTGAATTCACCTTTTGGCTGATCTTCCAAAACTGCCAGTTCTTCCCAGTTAACGCCGTCTGCTGAACCCATCAGAGATAATTTATTTCTTCCTTTTTTGAGAGGATTGCAAACCAAAAGATGATATCCATTCTGAAGTGTAACTCCATCAATTCCGGAATTATTGTTTACCAAAGAACTTGCCTCAAGTGGTGTCCAGGTTTTGCCCTGATCGTTTGACCAGGTGGAACTGATTACCCCTTCTTTAGTCCGGCAGAGCATTTGTAATTTCCCATTTGGGTGAAAAAGAACAGTTGGCTGAATCGCATTAAAATCCTTATTGTCTAAATCCGCTTTTTTCCAATTACCCAGATTCTGATCGGAAGTTTCCACATAAAGTGTCCACTTCTCTTTTGTTTCAATGCTTGTTGGGTAAAGAATAGTCCCATCCGCCAGTTTCACGGGCTTATTTTTGATCGGACCCAGCAGGTTATCCGGGATTTTCACTTCCTCTGACCATGTCTTTCCCTCGTCTTTGGATGTTTTATAAACTCCCCACCATTCTTGTGGACTTGGTCCGACCTTGTAATACAATACCAGTACTCCATCATCCTTTTTATACAAAACCGGATTCCAGGTCGGATAACGGAGCTTCTGATTTTCCACACCATCTGCTACCATCTCCGGAACAGACCAGTTGCCGCCTTTCAAAAGAGAGGTAAAAATACTTACATCCGGATGTCTTTCATGCGTTCCGCCAAACCAGGAAGCCATGATTCCGTCATTTGTTTCCACAAGAGTTGATGCATGACAGGATAGGAAAGGTGCTGTTTCATAGATAAATCCGGAATTCAAAATCGTCACCTTGGGAGGATTTGAAGTGACTCCGGGTTGCAAAAAGCCCAGAAGAAGGAATAGTCTTGAAAGGAAAATGGTCAGCATAAGGGTTTATTTTAAATTCAATCAGGTCAATTAAGTCAGGAAACAGCTTCTTTCTGGTCCTGCTTGTCAAACTAATATTACAAAAAAGTGGAATTAATTTACATCAGTGACCCGTACTAACCTGCAATGTTGATTTTAATTAAATCAGGTAGGGTTATGAATCGGGTTGGAGAAACGGGATTAATTCCCGTTTCGACCTCCCACACCACCTACGGCGGTTCCTTAAGTTTTGATTCGAACCTTTTGGTAATAGTCCGACAAGAATACATAGCCTGCCTAAGTCTAGCTGTGGTGATGGAAGTCGCAAGAATGGGACTCTTGGCAATATGCCAAAAACCTTTCCTTATGTTTGCCCATTCCCAAGCCTTGGATTTCTGTTGTCGGTTGTCTTGCTTCTCTGAAGCCGGACTTCAATTCCTCAGTTTTTGAAAATATGCTAAAATCCTCAAGCCGATTTTATCCCTCACTTCTGATTTTGTTCAATACAAAAACCCAAAAACCCACAATGGAAAGTAATTAGCTACAGGAAATTCAAGATCGTCTTTTACGACCCAACTATTGGAAGCGTTTTGGACTTGTTTTGAAGACTTATTTTTTCCACCGATTTCAAATTGAACCGACTGGTCAACCAAAAAATCGACCGTTGGAGAATAGGATAATTTATGATTAACCTTTAGCTGACTATTGAAATAAACCTCACGAACGGTCCCAATTTCGGGTTCTGTTTCAGACAATGCATAAAGCAGATTGGTGTTATTCAAAAAAATTTTCTCAGGTTTTTGAAGAACTGCCACGCTAATCCCTTGAGGATAGAGCAAATCGATTAACCTGGCCTCATTCAGGTAATGAAGGTAATTCACCATTGAGTTTCGATGAATTTGCGTTTTTTCTGAAAGAGAGGAGATATTTGGTTTGAAAGGAACTTGCTGCGCAATTACGTATAGAAGCTGAAGTATTTTTTTCGCGTTTCGAATGTCAAATCCTTTCATTTCAGCCATGTCAAATTCCACGATTACCCTTACCGTTTGTCGTAGGCGAAGGTAATACGACTCATTGTTTACACCTGAAAATGGATAATATCCTACCTTCAGATACTCCTTAAAATTTTCCAAGGGTTTAAAATCAGAAGGGAAAAATGTTCGAAGATTTTGAGTTGAATCCAGGATTTGGTCCAAAGTCAAAACAGGTAAGTTGATCCCATGGAAAAAAGAAAGGTATTCACGATAGGACAAGCCATTCAATTCATAAATCAATGCTCTCCTGCTCAAATCACCTTCCTCTCTGGAAATATCAATAATGGATGAGCCGGTAAAAATGATTTGAAGGTCATCATATCGGTCGTACAGGTTTTTGATTTCCCTCGCCCATCCCTGGTATTTATGAACTTCATCCAATACAAGGGTTCGACCTCCCTTCTGATAAAATTCTTTCGCAGTATCTATGATTGAATTGCTTGTAAAATAGAGCTCGTCCAGGGAAAAATAAGCAGCACGAGCTTTAGAAAGCTCCTTCTCTTTGATATGTTGTAAAACCAGTGTCGTTTTACCTGTTCCCCTGGATCCTTTTATTCCAATCAATCTGTCTGACCAATCCACCTGATCAAAAAGGTATCTTTTGAAGTTTGTATTGGTTTTTGCAATCAGATTTTCAGAAATCTCAAGTAACTCTAACATATTTTGCACAATTAGATATGCAAATATAAGTATTTTTTGCACATCCTATTGTGCAAATTCAATTATCCGGTTTAAAAATTCGAATGCAGAGAGCAAAAAAAACCGCCTTGCAGCGGTTTTGATTTCTATTCCTGATAGCCCAGTATTTTGAGCATGCTTTCCTGAGTCTGGTCTTTGGCGAAAAGCCGATGCGTGATTTCCCCGTTTTCATCCCGATCGATAAGTACATATTTCGGTGCCGGAATCAGGCAATGCTGGATTCCGCCATAGCCGCCAAGAGATTCCTGATAGGCTCCGGTATGGAAGAAACCGATGTATTGTTTGCGCCCGGGCTCTATTTTCGGAAGGTAAATATTGAATTGGTGAGCTTCTGAATTGTAGTAATCCATGCTGTCGCAAGTCAATCCGCCAAGGGAAATGCTTTGGTAAGTCTCGTCCCAGTTGTTAACTGCCAGCATGATGTATTTCTGGTTCAAACCCCAGCTATCCGGCAATTGAGTGATGAACGAGCCATCAATGATGTACCAGAGCTCCTTGTCATTTTGGAGTTTTTCTTCCAAAATCGAATACAAAACTGCACCGCTCTCTCCTACTGTATAGCTTCCAAACTCGGTAAAAATATTCGGCTCTTCCGTGTTGTTTTTACCACACATCCACTTGATGTTTTTCACGATCTGATCTGCCATATATTGGTAGTCGTAATCGAAGAAAACATTGGTTTTGATCGGCCAGCCACCTCCGATATCCATTGTATCGAGAGTTGGTGCGATTTTTTTCAGATCCACATACTTCTGGATAAAACGAGTCAGTTCAGACCAATAATAAGCCGTGTCTTTGATCCCTGAGTTGATGAAAAAGTGAAGCATCTTCAGACTCACTTGTGGATTATCCTTGATTTTCTCCTCGTACAATTTGATGATATCATTGTATCTCACACCCAATCTTGAGGTGTAGAAACCGAACTTTGGCTCTTCATCTGACGCGATTCGGATTCCAACCTGGAAAGGAACTTTCACATGCTCGAGGTAATAATCGATCTCGCTCAGGTTGTCCAAAATAGGCACACAATTCACAAATCCGTCATTCAGTAATTCGCTGATATATTGCTTATAAAGCTCTCTTTTGAAACCATTACAGACGATATATGTCTCTTTGGTGATTTTGCCTTCGGCAAAAAGACTTCTAACCAAAGGAATATCAAAGGTCGAAGAAGTCTCAAGATGAATATCATTTTTCAGAGCTTCATTCAGCACAAAGCTGAAGTGCGAAGACTTGGTACAATAGCAATAGGTGTATTTCCCCTTGTAATCATGCGTCTGAATCGCATTGTTGAAGTAGGTTTTTGCATTCTGAATGTTGTCAGAAATCTTTGGCAAATAGGTCAGCTTCAGCGGAGTGCCATACGTTTCGATGATCTCCATGAGGTTGACTCCGTTAAAAAATAGTTCATTGTTTTCAACATGAAACTCCTTTGTCGGGAAGTCAAAAGTCTGCTGAATGAGATCAATGTATCTGTTCATCTGCCGTTGGTTTGTTCTGATTAAAAGCGATGCAAAAATTGCTTTTTCTCAGGGGATTTCAAATGAAAAGGGGACAAATCCCTGAAGACCGTCCCCATTTTAACACTGTGGCAATTATTTCTTAATTGGTAGTATTATCAAATAAAGCTTGCTGAAGCAAAAACTGCTCTGATTTGAATCGGATTCTGTTTGCAATTACCTCTTTCAGAATGAGTTTGAATTTGACTTCTTTCTTTAACAAAGCAACTACCCGGTTGAAGAACAGAGATACTTCCTGATTACTTTCCACTGGATAATAGAAATTCGCCGCTTTCTCCTCAGTTGAAAAGGTAAGGTTCAATCCTTTTGGTCTCCCCAAATTGACCAAACCCTTGAATAAGGGAAATAACGATGCGAAGCTTTTCTCAAAACGGCACATTCCATGAATCATATTCCCTGAGGTTTGAGAAAAAAACTGAACCATCTCTTTTTGGTCTTCAGCTATTTTAGTGAAAACCGGAGAAAGAGGCTTTGAATCAATACTTGATTGGTAAGCAGGAAGTGTAGATTGAGAAACTGCGCTCATGTCTTTTGGAGTTTTAATGAAACAACAAATCAAAAGTAAAACACATTTTTTAATTTTCCTACATTCCCTATAATATTTATAGGGATTATTGTATAATATTTTAACAATCCGGAATTAACCTATTGACTTCAAGTTAAATAATTTGGAATTCCGCAGTTTATCCAGTGCCTTTTCAAGCTCGGAGTTCTCTTTTGCGAAGCAAAATCTCAGGATTTTATGATCTGTTTTTTGGTTAAAAAATACAGAGATCGGAATGCTGGCCACTCCTATTTCTTTGGTCAGCCTGACTGCCAAATCAAAATCAGATTCCTGCGAAAGATGTCCGTACGAAACGAGTTGGAAGAAACTTCCCTCTGCAGGCACGAACTGAAACGCAGTTCCTTTCAGTCCTTCGCAGAAAAGATCCCGCTTCTTTTGGTAAAAACCCGGAATCGAAAGATAATGGTCGGGCAATTCCAGGTATTCAGCAAGCGCATATTGGAGAGGTGTTGGTGTACTGAAAGTGACGAACTGATGGATCTTCCGAAACTCAGATGTCAATTCTTTCGGAGCGAGGCAATAGCCGATTTTCCAGCCGGTGACATGAAAAGTCTTCCCGAAAGATCCGCAAACAAAAGTCCTTTCCTTCAAAACCGGGTGAGTCATCAAAGAAATATGAGTTCGTCCGTCAAAGGAAATATGCTCATACACTTCGTCGCTTACGACGTAGATATCGGTATCCTGAATCAGTTCTGCCAGCATATTTACATCTTCCTGAGACCAGACATAGCCGGTTGGATTATGAGGCGTATTGACCATGATCAATCTGGTTTTGGGATTGATCGCAGACTTCACCTTTTCCCAATCCACTGAAAAATCCGGCAATCTCAGGGGAATATAGATCGGAGTTCCGCCATTCAAGATCACCGCCGGAGCATAACTATCATAAGCAGGCTCGAGCAAAATCACCTCATCCCCTTCTTTTACCACAGCTGTGATTGCCGAAAAAAGCGCTTCAGTCGCGCCGGAAACTATTGTCACTTCATCTTCGGCATGATAATCCACTCCATAAACCAATTTTGTTTTCTCTGCCAACCGCTGCTTCAAAATGGGAACACCGCTCATCGGAGCGTATTGATTGAACCCCTTAGCCATGTACTTAGTCACCAAATCCAGTAAATGCTGATCGCAATTGAATCCCGGAAATCCCTGAGAAAGGTTGATTGCCCCGGTATCCGTTGCAAGCTTGGACATGACGGTGAAAATGGTTGTTCCGACGTGAGGGAGTTTGGAGTAAAGAGTCATTGATGGCAAGGCTTATTTTAAGAAAGGCCAATATCGAAAAAGACCATTAATCTGGAACAACCGGAAGTCCAAAATTGGAAAATGATTTGAAAAACAGAAGATTTATCAAAGTATTTCTATCCCGAAAGGTCTTATTTCAATTCCAATTCAACCGTAATTCAAAATAGGAAATAGCCCTATTCAATTTAAACTTGGTTTTTTTCCTTCGAAAACCCAAAATCGGTCCCTGGCGTGTTTTTCGGGCATTTTTACCTACTTTTGCACACTTAAATAAACCCTTTATAACTTTTATTCCCTGAAAAAGGATGCGTAAAATCAAACTGGTAGAGGTGAGATCCGAGATAGCAGCGGGCACCAGAGGAGCAAGCATGGGAATAGATGCCCTGAAAATTGCCAGCCTCGACAAAAAGTCAAACTTCTTCAGCAGATTTGATCCGATCAATGTTCCCGACGCCAACAATTTCCTCTGGCGCGGCAACAATCACCCAAATGCCAAGCATATTGACGGAGTCTATCAGGTTCTGAAAAATGTGTACAGCACCATCGAATCACTTCGATTGGAAAAGAAATTTCCGATCGTCCTGGCAGGAGATCACAGCACAGCGGCAGGAACTATAATGGGAATCAAAGCTGCCAATCCCGAAAAACGTCTCGGGGTAGTTTGGATTGATGCTCATGCAGATTTGCATACGCCCTTTACAACTCCTTCCGGAAACATGCACGGAATGCCACTTGCAATGGTCACTCAACTTGATAACAAGGATTGCCAGGTCAATGAACCCAGACCTGAAACCATTTTGTATTGGGAGAAAATCAAAAAGATTGGCGGCGATTTGCCGAAAATTCAGACAAAGGATATTGTATTTATTTCCGTTCGTGATACAGAGGATCCTGAGGATTTCCTGATCCATCAATACGGAATCAAAAACTTCAGCACGCAGGAAGTACGTGAACTTGGAGTCGAAAAAGTTGCTGCTCAAACTCTGGAAATCCTTTCCGATTGCGATCAGATCTATATTTCCTTCGACGTGGACAGCCTGGATAGTTCGATTTCGGTCGGTACCGGAACGCCCGTTCCGAATGGTTTGACCGTAGTAGAAGCAATCCATCTGAATGCAGAATTAATCAAGGATAAGAGAGTGTGCTGCTGGGAAATCGTGGAAGTGAATCCGACGCTTGACACCGAAAACACAATGGCTGAAATTGCTTTCGAAGTCCTGGAAATCACCACGAAGTCATTGGTTGATAATTTCTAAGTTTTATAATTAGCCGCAAAGGACGCGAAGGAACGCAAAGAAAAATGGGAGATTTTAGTCATTTAAGAGAAAAATTTCCCATCCGGTTTTCGAAATTGCCTTAGATGAGAGATTTCAAACACCTCAAAGTAACTGGGGGTTAACTTTTAAGTTTTTATTTAGCCGCAAAGGACGCGAAGTAACGCAAAGAAAAATGGGAGATTTTAGTCATTTAAGAGAAAAATTTCCCATCCGGTTTTCGAAATTGCCTTAGATGAGAGATTTCAAACACCTCAAAGTAATTGGGGGTTAACTTTTAAATTTTTATTTAGCCGCAAAGTCCGCGAAGGAGCGCAAAGAAAAATGATGGATTTTTAGTTATTTAAGTTAATATGAACTTTGCCATCTGGTTTTCGGAATTGACTTTGATGAGAGATTTCAAACACCTCAAAATAATTGGGGGTTAACTTTTAAGTTTTTATTTAGCCGCAAAGGACTCCAAGTAAAACAAAGAAAAATGGGAGATTTTAGTCATTTAAATGAAAATGAACTTAGCAATCTGGTTATCGGAATTGCTATGGATGTTCATACTCAACTTGGACCTGGACTTCTCGAGAATGTTTACAAACAAGTGCTCTGTTTTAAACTTTCCAAAGAAGGGATTTTTGCAGAAATGGAAAAACCGATGCCAATTCAAATAGATGGTATTGCATTGGATTTGGGTTATAAAATTGACCTACTGGTTGAAAGTAAACTTATCATCGAGCTTAAATCAGTCAAAGAGATTACGGATATCCATGTTGCTCAAACCCTCAACTATCTAAAATTGGGAAACTTCAAACTTGGGATAATCCCCAATTTTAATGTTGCACAATTGAAATCTGGTATAAAACGAGTTATTAAGTCAACAGGTCCGAGGCAATTTTAAAAAATTTCTTTGCGTACCTTCGCGACCTTTGCGGTTAGAAAATTATACCGCTCCAATATCTTTGCAGATCCTGTGGTCAAACAAGAAATGAACATTCAAGAATCAATCGCCTCTGGCATTCAACAAGCTTTTAAAGTTTGCTTTTCCCATGATTTACCCCTGGAGGAAATCAGCCTTGCTCCCACCCGAAAGGAATTTGAGGGCACTTATACTTTCGTAGTCTTTACGTATTTGAAGATTTCCAAACTTTCACCGGAAGCAACTGGAAACAAAATCGGAGATTTTCTGAAAGAAAATGTGGCGGAAGTAGCTGGCTACAATGTGGTCAAAGGCTTTCTTAACCTGGTCCTGAATCAGACCGTTTGGGTAGATCTTTTCCAAAAGCTAATTGCCAACCCAAACATAGGCCAACTGCCTGCAAATGGCAAAAAAGTGATGGTGGAGTACTCCTCTCCCAACACCAACAAACCACTTCATTTGGGCCATTTGAGAAATAACTTTCTTGGATATTCGGTAGCTGAAATCCTCAAAGCAAATGGCTACGACGTGATCAAAGCCAATCTGGTAAATGACCGTGGTATTCACATTTGCAAATCCATGGTGGCCTATCAGCACTTTGGAAACGGCGAAACTCCCGAATCCTCCGGCTTGAAAGGTGATCACCTGGCTGGTAAGTATTATGTGCTTTTTGATCAAGAGTATAAGAAACAAATAGAAGCCCTCAAGGCCGAAGGACAATCGGAAGATGAAGCCAAGAAAAATGCTCCATTTATTCTTGAAGCCCAGGATATGCTCCGCAAATGGGAAGCAAATGACGAAGTCGTGGTTTCCCTTTGGAAGAAAATGAATTCCTGGGTTTATGCAGGTTTTGCAGATACCTACAAGAGAATGGGTGTCAACTTTGACAAATTCTATTACGAGTCGGATACCTACTTGCTGGGCAAAGACATTGTGGAAGAGGGCTTGTCCAAAGGCGTTTTCTTCAAAAAGGAAGATGGATCTGTCTGGGTGGATCTGACTGACGAAGGCTTGGATCAAAAGCTCGTTCAGCGTGGTGATGGAACTTCGGTTTACATCACACAAGATCTGGGAACAGCGGATCTGAAATACAAGGATTTCCAAATAGACAAGTCTGTTTATGTAGTTGGAAATGAGCAGGATTATCACTTCGAGGTATTGTTTATGATCATGCGGAAACTCGGCAGATCTTACGGTTCAGGACTCTATCATTTGTCTTATGGCATGGTGGATTTGCCTTCCGGAAAAATGAAATCCAGAGAAGGAACGGTCGTTGATGCAGATGACCTGATGCAGGAAATGATTGATACAGCTGAGCAGCATACCAAAGAATTGGGCAAAATCGATGGATTCAGTTCAGAGCAAGCAACCAGCCTGTATAAAATCCTGGGAATGGGTGCTTTGAAGTATTTCTTACTGAAAGTGGACCCAAAGAAGCGCATGCTTTTCAATCCTCAGGAATCCATCGAATTCCAGGGAAATACAGGTCCTTTCATCCAATATTCACATGCTCGAATCGCTTCAATTTTACGAAAAGCAGAGCAAATCGGAGTGAATTATAAAACCACTGATTTCTCAGGAATAAACCATTTGGAGGAATCTGAGGTAGATTTGGTTTATTTATTAAATGATTTCGATAGGAAAATCGAGATTGCCGGAGAGGAATATTCGCCTTCCGTATTGGCTCAATATCTCTTCGACCTGGCAAAAGAATACAACAGGTTCTATGCAGATGTTCCTATCTTTCTCGAGAACGACCCAACCGTATTAGCCTTCCGGGTTGCTCTTTCTTCACAAACCGCCAAAACAATCAAAAAGGGCATGAGTTTATTGGGTATCACCGTACCAGACCGTATGTAACTATGAAATCGAGCATGACGCAGTCGACACATAGAGATATGATTATCAACCATGCGAGATTCCATATGGCCTTAAAAAAACAAATTATAATCATATGAAAAACCTTATCATTTTATTTTCCCTTATTCTCATTGCTTGTCAGAGTCCTATCGAAAGACCGAAGGTGCTGGAAGCAGGATTTATGACCACTTCAAGAAACATGGAAAGCAGTTTTTACGATTTCAAGATGAAAGACCTCGACGGAAAAGAGGTTGATTTCTCCCAATACAAAGGCAAAAAAGTCATGATTGTCAATGTGGCTTCTAAATGTGGCTACACCAAGCAATATGCTGCCCTTCAGGAATTGAATGAGAAATACGGTGATAAAATCGTGATTCTGGCCTTTCCTGCCAACAATTTCGGAGGTCAGGAACCGGGATCAAACGAGGAAATCAAAGAATTTTGCACCGCCAATTACGGAGTGACTTTCCCGGTTTTCGAGAAAGTTTCAGTAAAAGGTTTTGACAAGCATCCGCTTTATCGCTGGCTCACTGATCCAAAGATGAATGGATGGAATGACGAGGAGCCAAGCTGGAATTTTTGCAAATACATCCTGGACGAAAAAGGTGAACTGCTAAAATTCCTCCCTTCTTCCGTTACACCTTTGGACGAAGAAATCCTTAGCTTAATTGAAGGCTGATCAGAACTATCTCTGAGTGAAAAAATCAATTGAAACAAAAAAAGAAGCCTGGCTCCATGCAGTCAGGCTTCGAACTTTACCACTGGCGCTTGCCAGTATTTTTGCGGGTTCTTTTTTGGCAGCAAATGCTGAGGTTTTCCGATGGGAAATCTTGATTCTTGCTTCACTTACCACCATTTTCCTTCAGATTCTCTCCAATCTTTCAAATGATTACGGAGATACAGTTCACGGAGCTGACCATGCAGACCGACAAGGGCCGATACGTGCCGTACAGTCCGGTCTGATTTCCCTTCCGGAAATGAAGAAAGCCATTTATCTGTTTTCAGGTTTGGCATTGGTTTCAGGGCTCACTCTTGTCTTACTGGCCGTTCAGGATTGGTTGCTGTTTGCCATCTTCCTGGGACTTGGTTTGGCTGCGATCTGGGCGGCAATCACCTACACCTCAGGAAGCAATCCTTATGGTTATGCCGGGTTCGGAGATATTTCGGTTTTCGTGTTTTTCGGCCTTTTGGGAGTTTTGGGAACTTACTATTTACATAGCCTCCGGTTTGATCCGGTAGTAATCTTGTTGGGAGTTGCTCTTGGCTGCTTCAGCACGACGGTGTTGAACATCAATAATATCCGGGATATTGAATCAGATTCACTTGCCGGAAAGAAATCTATCCCGGTTCGAATAGGAAAAAAATCAGCGATTAAATATAACTGGGCCTTAATCCTGGGAGGAAACCTGGCCTTATTGATTTTTTGTTTTACAACACAAAACTGGGGAGGCCTTTTGGCGCTTCTTTCACTTCCGCTGATGTTGAAAGTAGGTTTTGGAGTACAATCCGGAAAAGATTCGCAGGCAATAGATCCTTACTTGAAGAAAATGGCTCTGAGCACCTTGCTTTGGGTTATACTTTTTGGAATCGGACTACTTTTTTTAGGTAAAAGCTGATCAAAGTCCTTTTCTGCTTCCTTTTTTGTGCTAATTTGGCATAAACAATCTCCCAAAGACGCAATGACAAAAGTCCTCGTTCCATTTGATTTTTCTGAGCAAGCTCAGAATGCATTAGATTTTTCCACTGGCCTGGCAGAGAAAATTGACAATGTTCTTATAGAAGTTCTGCATGTGATAGAAATCCCTGTTTCCTCCGGCTACGGAGGTTCCATGGGCGGAGGAGAGATGATACCTGAAGTTGAAAATCAGATTTTCTTCATTGAATTGATGAAACGACGAAAGGAACAAATGGCGGAACTTGAGGATTTATATGCCGGAAAAAGCTTTAGTTTCAGCACCAAAATCAAACTTGGCAATGCGTTCAAAAACATCTCGACTTCTATTGCTGAAGAAAACCCTGATTTAGTAGTGATTGGATCCAAAGGTATTGGTGGACTTGAAGAAATCGTGGTCGGAAGTAATACCGAAAAAGTAGTCAGACATGCTCAATGCCCTGTTTTGACGATCAAGGGAAAATCTGATCCAAATAGTTTCAAAAAGATCGTTTTCGCGAGTGATTTTAAAGAAGGTGATTCAGAAGTTGCAGCAAGAGTGAAGCGATTGCAGAATTTATTCGAAGCGGAGCTTTACTTTGTTGTGGTAAATACTCCCGGGAATTTCGAGTCAACCCGGGATTCAATCAACAGGATCAAGACTTTTGTGAAGACCTATGGGTTCGAAAATGTGAAAGCTGAAATCTACAACTCTGCATCTGAGGAATCGGGAATCATCGAGTTTGCGGATGACATTAATGCAGATTTGATTGCAATGGCCACACATGGCAGAACGGGATTCATTCACCTGATCACCGGAAGTATCGCAGAAGATGTGGTCAATCATTCCAACCGTCCGGTTTGGACGTTCAAATCAAAATAATTCACTATTCATAATTGAAGCCTGCTCTTAATGGGCAGGCTTTTTTTGTTGACTATGGCTAAGAAAAGCAACGATTGGAAAAAAAGAGACGGGGTGGTTTACTCCACCAGCGATGACTTTGAATTTAATCAGGGAAATGAAGATGCTTCCGAAACTCTCCCTCCTGCACAGCAAAATCTCAAAGTCTTGCTGGACAAAAAGGCCCGTGCAGGAAAACAGGTCACTTTGGTCGAAGGATTTATTGGTTCGGAAGAAGACCTGAAAGAGTTGGGCAAAATGCTCAAAAACAAATGCGGTGTCGGCGGATCGGCAAAAGACGGAGAAATTCTGATTCAGGGAGATCACAGGGACAAAGTTCTTCAAGTGCTCATCCAGGCAGGATACAAAGCCAAGAAATCCGGTGGGTAAAAAAGTTCTTCGAAATTTGCAATTTCGAAGTCAGATAAAAAGGATTTAAAATCCTATTACAGCAGTTGCGGAAAGTTTTATGGTTTAAGAAAAAGCTATCTTGAACTGGAAGAATTATAATTGGGAATGCAATTCCTGATACATCTGTAGTTCGGGATTACAAATCCCGAACAGCGGTGCTCTTCGAAATTTGCAATTTCGAAGCCAGATAAAAAGGATTTAAAATCCAAAACAGCAGTTGCAGAGAGTTTTATGGTTTAAGAAAAAGCTATCTTGAACTGGA
>JAKFCO010000051.1:0-7930 GCA_036676605.1 Algoriphagus sp. | reverse complement strand
CAGTCGTGGATTTGCTTGTCCCGAAAAATAAGTTGATGTCGTCAATAGAAACATACGGTTCAAATGACTTGTCAAATAAAAAATTTATTGTCCCAAGTGCGTGTATGATTGCGGCAGCCCATAATTGCGGTTGTCCAGTCTCAAACGGTGGATTTCTTTTGCGTCCAAGTTTCCTAACCAGACGTTCCGTGAGTTCAAAATATTCTTCATCCAAATTCTTTGAACAAAATTCTTTTCCTAGTTCAAGAATTCTTTGTTGTCGGTCAAGTAAATTTTGTTTGTCCATTTATTACTGTCGTTTGATGTTTGCACTGGCTCAATACGCTTACCACTAAGGGTCGATAGCTAAAGAAAGTGCGGAATTAATAGCGCTTCACAGTCCACCTTGAACAAACTTAATAAATAATTACTGAACTGATTGGCAAGCGCCAACACTTTTTTGCCGCTGAAAAAATGGACTTGTAACTTGCAGCACATCCGCATTTTTTTAGATGTTGTTAGCAGTTCGTGCTATTTTCCACCGTATGATTGTCAGTCAATATTTTCATTCATGCTTTTTCATCTACTATGTATATTTGTTGGTCGTCAGGATTGGTTTAGATATCAATGATCTTAGTCCTTTTTCAAAGATTGTAGTGAGATGTTCCGGTAAAAGATTTCAGAGCCTTCAGCCTGCAATAGAATTTTACCCCCGGTTAATGGTATCCATTTTTTCTGAGCTTCATCCCATTTTTTCATATTGATTGCTTCATTCACCAGCTTATCATTGATGTAAAATTGTGCATGGTCTCCGTTTACCACCAGCACAACTTTGTTCCACCCTGGTTTTTCCCAGCAATAAGAACGAGGAAACCTATTGTATTCGATATTCTGGGTCCCGAGGGTACTTAATAAACCATCTACATCAAAATTTTTATTTATGGGATGTACTTTGGAGCTTGCTCGGGATTTTATAATCCATAAATCGCCCGTATCACCTTCCTGAATCTGACATTCGATTCCAGACGGCCATATTACATTTTCGCCTGACATATGGATAACCACTCCGGCATCGCGCACAAAATTATCGCGTGGCTTAAATTTCTTCTCACCCCATTTATACTCCAGTGATAAGACATAATCTTCGTAATTATTTTCGGTAATGATTGCACCAAAAGACTGGACTGAATTCTCAGCCTGCGTTGGATAGACATGGATTGTACCGCTTTCAGCCTTAAACAGATTTTTATCTGGACCCTTTTCATCAGTTATCTGATACCAGCCGTCTAAATTTTTACCATTGAAAAGTTCTTGAACAGAACCTGTCTGCAAAGTCAGGGTCTGGCCATGAGCTATAAAACAAATAAAAAAGAATGAGCTAATGATAATCGTGGTTTTCATGGACATGTTATAAATGTATTGAATTTTGTTCCCGCTAACAAGGTGAGTAGGGCTATCACTCCAGTTCCCGAATCTCAAAATTCTTTCCCTTTCCCAACTTAATACCCCTGCCCGAAAAGGAACCCAGGATCCTGGACGACTTCAATCCCCGCTACTGCCCCTGCTGCCAGAAGGAAAGTAGGATGACCATCCAGCGCCTGCCCAAAAGAGGTCCGCCAATGGCCTCATATTCAACCGTACCAAACCCAATTCTGATTCCGGATTTTCATCGGGCAGCCTGCCTGCCGGAGGCATGGGAAGATCTATGCCCCACCCACAAAAAGCCCTTCCAAAACAGGTCTGGGAGGGCAATAAAATGATAAGATTTTTGAATTGATATGAAGAGACCCTATCAAAAGGCTGACATTTTCGACTGATTATAACAAAATAAAGCTTCAATTCCTGACTTAAACCCCATAGGAATCCTATCGGTTTTCCCGAAATAATCGGGACTTGCTGTGCATTCCTCCCGAGGCGGCCAGGCAGCGTCCTCGATTATCGGGATCATTGCTCCCGCCTCAGCGGGCAAGCTGTGCTCCACACCAAACGAAAACCTGGTTGTTAGGCAATCGTGCTAACAGGAAATATGAAGATTTGATAGAAAACCCCTAATGAGTTCCATACTCTTTAGAGGTTGACATTTAATGGCAAAATTTAATTCGTGTTACGCATCAATAAATTAGGCATGCACTTCACCTGACAGTTCATAATGAACAGGTGTAATCACTGGCTGAACTAGTTCAACACCAATCTTTTTCAAGATAGGCATTAAGGTTTCACCAAATTTGTTGAAATGCTCTGCTGATTCCCAAACATCAACTACAACCCAATTATCCCCTTGTTGCCCAGCTACATGGTGAATAAGCCCAAATGGGTGTTCCTGTCCTGCTTTGCGCAGTTCATCCCAAGCCTGGTCAAACTGTTTTGCAGTCATTCCAGGAGTGTTGAATTGAACCATTACTTTTTTCATAATTAGTTCGATTTAGAATTGTTAGAAATTTGTTGCAAAACAAAATTTAATCATTTTGTAATTATATTCCAAGTGCTTTTTTAGTGTGTGACCAATCTCAAAAAAGCATGTCGCGCAACAATTGTGGTCACTAAACTCCCCAAATCCCCTATCCTCAATAGCTCATTTGCCCGTAGGGATCTTACGTTGTCCTGAGACCAAATTAATAATTTCGTCCAAACTGTCAAGCAGACTCCGAAGATTATTGTTGGAGATCGAAAGGATAAGCGTATAGCTTCCTTTCAGCAGGCAGGTTTCAGAGAATTTGCCATTCACACGCCCAAGTAGTGCCTGAACGTAGCGCAGTTGATTCCCTGCTGCGTTGCATGGAGGCTGGATCCTTGAGGATGTAAATTGGTTGTTAAGTCCAGCTTCCGGAGAAGCAGGACATCAAGAATTTAAAAAAAATCCTCTCCCGGATCAGGAGCTTCAGAAAATATGCGATGATAGAAAGTGGGAGTGGTACCACTCCCGACCCCCATACGGGTTTTCGGTTCAATGAAACCACCTGCTCTACAATTATTTACCCCTCATTTCCAAGCCTGCTTTACTTTGTATAAGAAGAAGTAATATTAATTTCCTCAACCTTGGTCCCTATCAATTTTCATTTTTTCAAACCAATTTATCACGGCATCTCCTTAACAATCCAACGTCAGGCTAGATCTATTCTTGCAGATTCCCCTCCCGCGCATCCCCTGACACACTCAATGGACTGTATTTATTGAACTTGGATTGGTCCACCGGCTTGAAAAGCAATCCTGAAAACATGTAAAGCCCATTTTTCCAGACTTTGAAATCATGGACTCCTGACTCTAAGTAATACACATGGGGTATCTCATGCGCTGCAAGATACTCGTGCGTTCGCTCACTGAACCGGAGTAAGCCATCCTGATCCCCACAGGAGATCCATAGGAGTTTCAACATTTCCGCAGCCTTTTTTGTGTCAGGAACCAGTTCCTCCGGGGCCTTGGTATTTGGTGCGGAGGAAAAACCCCCTACCCAGGCAAACCTGTCCAAATTGCCCAGTCCAAAATTCAGGGCCTGCCCACCACCCATAGACAGACCAGCTATAGCACGGTTTTCCCTATCTTTCAATACAGGATAGGTATTTTCAATATAAGGGATCAAGTCCTGTAGCAAATCCTGCTCAAAGGCAGCAAATGCCGCTACCTTGTCCTGCGCCATGACATTCCCAACAGCACGGTCATCCTTCATTGCCCGGCCATTAGGCATTACTATGATCATGGGTGAAGCTTTCTGGTCCGCATAGAGATTGTCCATTATCACCTGAGGTTGAGCACCCTTAAGCCACTCCTTTTCATCACCGCCGATACCATGCAAAAGATAAAGAACCGGGTACTTTTCATTATTTGAAAAACCAGGGGGAGTATAGACCAGTGCCTTACGGGTGGTTCCGACCGTCGAAGAGGGATAACTGATAGTATCGATTTTTCCCCTTTCGATGTCCTTTCGAAGCTGATCAAATCCTACAGGGGCTTCTTGCTCCAATTCTTGTCCATGAAGGAAGCCAGCGGAAAGCAAGAGAATCAGTAAAAGAGTGTATGCTTTTTTCATTTGGAGGTATTTTTAGGTTTAAAGAAATACGGGGACTATTTGGATTGAATGGGTTCAGTAGAAAAGAGAGTAATCAATTTCATGAAACCTGGAACCTTTTTGAGGTAAAGCAGTCTCGCCGGGAAGAAAAAACACCTTTGACTGCCCCGGTTTAATTGTAAAAACGGATCCGCCATCAGTCATTTTTTCTCAGATTAAGACCCATTTCAGGTTTTAGGCTTGACTCTTTGTCAGTGGGAAAATTTGCAGGAACCGGGAAAGTAACCAAGCCGGTTGCCAGCCATTCAGCCGCCCGGATCACCGTTGTCTGAAATCCCACACATTGATACGCAAGCGGAAAAGTCTCCCCATGCCAAAGGTGCCCCATACTGGAATTATACACCCTGCCCTTGCCATAGTCTACCAGCCATTCCACCGGCCAATAGCTGTGGGTATCCGTGCTGTCAAAAGCGTAGGAAAGAATGGTGAGGTTTTGGGCTGGCCCCCTGGGAAAGCTATATACTTCCGTGTTTTTGGTTTTCCAGGCGTCAGGAAATCCCTCGTTGATAGGATGCCGGTTGAGTATCTGGATCAAGGCATCAAATCGGTCACCATGGCTAGTCCCTTTTCCTTCACCAGCCGGGTGGACAATGATTTCACCGGTTGAAGCTTCGATCTCAAGCGCAATTCCATCCTGGGCCTCCCGCCAACCCAAGCCGATCATGTTATTGTATTCCACCCAATCCGGAAAGGCATTGTTTGCGGAATGTAAGATATACAGACCTCCTCCAGCTTTAACAAAGTTCTCCAGCGATTCCTGTGCAACCTTGGGCCATTTCAATGCCGTGTTGTGAATATTGTTGGTATTTTGAATAATCAGATCAAATCCTGTTGTATTAAGTTTCCAGTTTTTGCGAAGCAAACTATCACCGGGAATCGTGGAAACCTCCACCTCAAACCTGCCACTTTGTTCCAAAATAGACCGGATTGCCAATGTTGTCTGATTCCAGTCGTGATTACTAAATCCGTCTACAATCAAAGCACGGATAGGGACGGGAGTTTGACCAAGGAGATTCCCTGAAAAAGAAAGAACTAATAGCAATGCCAAAAACTTGGCTTGCGGGGGGAATTTGAAAAATCCCATGCGAATCAAATCTGTCATTTTCTCTACTGTTTTCATCCAAAGATCCATCAGTTTCTACATTTTCTCTTTGTGTGCATTCCTGTATTCCAGCTTATTCGCCACTTTTTTCAGCGTTGACGCAGCTGGGTTGGAAATCCACCTACCCAATTCATTAATGCCCCCCGATGAAAGAATAGGTTTGGCCAGCTCTCGTTGGCAGGTCATATACCCTAGTCGCTTTCAAACCGGGCAAGGTAACTGTCGCGTCTTGGGAGATGACCGGTTCGGATGTGATTTCCACCTGATAAAAGGGGTTTTCATTCAAATCCTTGGCGGTATTCAGCTTTTCCCCACCACTTAATTCCAGGCCGTTGGGCACCCGGAGCCTAAGGTTACCCCCCAGTGTGGACCTGATCACCAGATTTTTGATTTCGCCATTTTCCCAGCTTATTTCCTCCACTACAAATCCTCCTTTGACTCTTATCCCTGAAATACTGCCTGCAGGCCAAACATCCGGCAAGGCAGGCAACAAATGAACTTCGCCATTTGCGCTCTGGACGAGCATTTCTGTGATCCCGGAGGTGCAACCGAAATTGCCGTCAATCTGGAAAGGAGGATGCGCGTCAAACAGATTATTGTAGGAACCGCCACTTTCCCGATTTGTACCTACCGGAGAAAGCTGATTCTGGATGAGTTTGTAGGCATGATTACCATCGAGCATCCTTGCCCACCAGTTGACTTTCCAGCCCATACTCCATCCTGTGGATACATCCCCACGTTGTATCAGGGTATTTCTGGCGGCGCTGTATAACTCAGGGGTTCGATATGGTGAAATTTGATTGGATGGAAACAAACCATACAAATGCGAGATATGCCGGTGGTGGTCATTTGGATCATCGATATCATCCAACCATTCCTGCAGCTGGCCGTGCTTGCCTATCTGCATGGGCGGCAGGCGATCTCTCATAGTGCGAAGTGAATCCGCAAAAGATTGGTCTTTGCCCAACAGGTCAGAAGCCTGAATCACCGTGCTGAAAGCATCAAAAACCAGCTGGTTATCCATGGTTGTCCCAGCATCTAAAGAAGACCCCTCATGCGCAGCTGGCGCGTTTTCCGGTGAAGTACCCGGGTTGACTACGAGCCAGTTTTTATCCGGATGTTCCACCAGGAAATCCACATAGAACATAGCCGCCCCTTTTAAGATTGGATAAATCGACTTCAGATAATCCATATCTCCACTGTATTGGAAATGATCCCACAGGTGCTGGCTGGTCCAAGCTCCTCCGCCGCTCCAGATTCCCCAGAAAATCGCATCCACCGGACCTGTAATTCTCCAAATATCTGTGTTGTGATGTGCCATCCATCCTCTCGCTCCATACATTACACGGGCCGTTTCTTCACCTGCCTCAGCCATTTCAGTGACCATTTTTAGAAATGGTTCATGGAGATCTGCCAGATTGGTTTTCTCCGCCGGCCAATAGTTCATCTGTGCATTGATATTGATGGTGTATTTACTGTCCCAGGGAGGAGACATTTCTTTGTTCCAAATCCCCTGCAAATTCGCCGGCTGTCCGCCAGGTTGGGATGATGATATCAATAAATACCGACCATACTGATAATAAAGGGTCACCAACTGGGGATCATTCACCGTTCTGAAATTCCTCAGACGTTCGTCAGTTGGGAGCTTGGAAGCTTCCGTTTCACCCAAATCCAAGCTTACCCGGTTGAAATATTTTTGATATTCAACAAGGTTTGTCTCCAATAAATCATCAAAGGATTTTGAGGAGGCTTTTGCCATAAAATCCCGGGTACGGGCATTTTCATCCCCATTAAGATCCCTGTAATTGTTAAAGTTGGTGGCGATGGAAATGTAGATTGTCGCCTCATCGGCATCTTTTACCGTGAGTGAGGTATCAGTGGACGAAATTGTTCCTCCCAAGTTTTTGATTTTTGTGAGACTTTTGAATTTCACCTGACCCGGTACACCTTCATGATCCGTAGTGGTGCCGGCAATGGTAAGTTCCTTTTCCGCATTGATGCCAATAGTTGCGCTAGGCTGAGGACTTGACATGAAAGCTGTGAAAGAAATCTGTCCGGGTTCACTAGCCGACAACCGAAGGGCAATCACATTATCAGCAAAGGAAGCAATGGCTTCGCGTGTATAGGTCACCCCATCCACTACATAGCTTACTGTTGATATCGCCTGCGCAATATCCAGTTCCCTGCGATACCCGGTAAACCCATTGTGTCCTTCGAAGGCAATTTGCAGGTCCCCCACGGGTTGAAACTTCTGTCCATGAGACTTCTTGCTTTGGATTGCCTTGGCAGCAAGCAGTTCAGCCTCCTTTTGTTTTCCTTCGAAAATCAACCTCCGGATTTCCGGCAAGGCTGCCAAGGCATCCGGATTGTCGTTTCTGTTTGGCCCACCTGACCAGACAGTATGCTCATTCAACCGGATCAGCTCATTTTCCACATTGCCGTAGATCATGGCCCCCAATCTCCCATTGCCTATGGGCAGGGCATCCGTCCACACATCTCCGGATGGTTGGTTATACCAAAGTTTTAATTCTTTCTTTCCCTGTCCAAACGCATAGAATGACGTAAAAACCAAGAGAATTACTACAGATTTTTTCATTTCAAACCTTGGTTAAATAAACTTTATTTCTAAATCCATCTGAAAACTGAAGCTTTATAAAAACTTATTATGTATATCCGCTACTTTGCCAGTAGATCAAAATGGCCTCGACTTCGCTCGGCCACCGGAGATTTGATTTAACAGAGGCAGGGGAGAAAATGCGGCGAAGCCGCATTTTCTCCCCTGCCCT
>JAKFCO010000050.1:0-14586 GCA_036676605.1 Algoriphagus sp. | reverse complement strand
CAGTCGTGGATTTGCTTGTCCCGAAAAATAAGTTGATGTCGTCAATAGAAACATACGGTTCAAATGACTTGTCAAATAAAAAATTTATTGTCCCAAGTGCGTGTATGATTGCGGCAGCCCATACTTGCGGTTGTCCAGTCTCAAACGGTGGATTTCTTTTGCGTCCAAGTTTCCTAACCAGACGTTCCGTGAGTTCAAAATATTCTTCATCCAATTTCTTTGAACAAAATTCTTTTCCTAGTTCAAGAATTCTTTGTTGTCGGTCTTGTAAATTTTGTTTGCCCATTTATTACTGTCGTTTGATGTTTACACTGGCTTTATACGCTTGACACTAACGGTTTGGTTATGTGGAGTGCGGGACTTTGAAACACTTCACTGTCAGGCTGTCACTGAGCCAATTCGATTATTTATATTTTCTTTTTTAGCCAAGTCGTCAAAGACGAATTGGCGTTGGCGGCTACGAAGAACTGCGGTTGATTTTCTCGCTGCAGCCCGCATTACATATAGCTTTTGTTGCACTAAACCTACGGTAGTGTAGTGTTGGTCCATTTAGATTTTTTTTTGTATCTGCCAATAGTGTCCAAAAGGATCCTTGAACATTCCCTGTCGGTAACCATAATCATAGTCCGTTGCAGGATTAATTTCTGTTGCGCCAGCATCAATAGCGCTTTTCATTACTTCGTCCACATTAGGAACAAACAAACCAATAATACAAGTCACCCCTTTTGCACTTACTGGTTCAAGCGCGTTACGCATTGTTTCATGCACATGAAAAATTGCACCGTTGATTTCCAATTCAGCAACGTGAATGCTCTCGTCATCGTTCCGAAAACAAAAATGTTCAGTTGCACCGAATTTTTTGTAAAAATCAATATTGAACGTCCCGTTAGGAATGTGCAGCTCGGGAGCAAAATGCGTTGTGTTGTCTATTGCTGTCATAATGTTTTATTCTATTTGTTATTTTACTTTACTGTCTGTCCTTAATCGACTTATTTTATTTCTTCCATCTCTTCATGTGTCACTCCGTATGGAAATCCCCCGCTTGTATATCCAAGAATCATTGCGAAATTTTCATCACTTTCAAAACCGCATAAAGTATTTAATTCATCCTCTTGCTTTTTCTTTAATGAAAGTATTTGTTGTTTAAGTGATTCCAACGATTTACGCAACTGATTTTCGTACTCTTCTGAAATTTCAATTCCAATCATTCTTAATTCCTTGACAGCACATAATTTGTCAACGGAGTACTTTTTTGAATACCCTTTAACAACATTGTTTCCTGAATAAGTTTTTATCCAATCCTTTCCTGAACGAAGCCTGTATTCTCTTTTCAGAGTTTTTCTCATTTACAAATCTTAATTTCTATGTCAGAGACTGTTATCTTTTCAGTTTTTTATGGAAAGTTTTTCCATTTCATCTAATCAAATGGTTCCTTAGGTAAAGCTATTAAATTCTTAACATATCTTTCATTGTCATAAGGCTTTCCATGTTTCAAAACATCAAACAACTCAACTGCTAAACATTGTCCAATCATTTGTCTGGTTTGAAAATCATCATATCCTTGTTTTTGTAATCTATCGAATGTTGTTTTAGTCTCAGGTGGGGAGTTATCCCTAAGTTGATTATTAATTATCTCAAAAATCTGTTCTCTTAATTTTTCATTTGTTTCCATAGTTGCAAAGTTTTTGGTCAGTATGTGGCACAACGGTTTGCGGCTATAAGAAGTTGGGATTTCGAAGCATTAAACTGTCTGCCAGCACTGAACTTGATACGAAGCACAAAGCTTGATTTAACCACTGAACCGCCACTTTTGGGTAGGTGCTGTTGCACCGGTTTTTCTTTATCAGTCAGTGAGTAAATGTTCTATTCAATGAATTGTTTTTTGCCATAGATAGATTGTCTTTAAAAGTCAGCAATGATTAGTTTTTTCATACCCATCATTTTTTTGAATGCTCCTGGTTTTTTACACAGTTCTACCCAATTGTCAGGGCATACTTGCCAGCTCAATCCATATTTGTCCTTTAGCCAACCGCAAACACTTTCTTCGCCACCATTGGTTGTGAGTGCATTCCAGTAGTAGTCAATTTCTGTTTGGTCTTTGCAAGGTATCATAAGCGAAATAGCTTCAGTGAACTTAAATAATGGTCCTGCATTGATGCCAATAAATCGCATACCTAAAATTTCAAACTCTACTGTTAGCACCTTGCCAGCAAATTCTTTCTGAAAGTCAGCCAGTCCTTCTGCTTCTGTTAGAGGATAATAAGTTGTGTTAATGATTTTCCCGTCCTTGAAAATTGACAAGTAGTATTCTGCGGCTTCTTTTGCGTTGCCGTCAAACCAGAGATTCGGGATTATTTTTTGTGTTTTCATTGTTCTGTTTTTTTTAAGGTTGATAATAACTTGTCAAGTTCATTTAAGGTCATTGTAAATCCACCCTGAAAGCCCATTTCAATCATTTGCTCCATACGCTCAAGCGATTCATTGTAAATAGAAATATTCACTTTTGTTATTCCGTTTTCTTGGCTGAAATTCAAATCCCAATTAGAGCCGGGTAGGTTAGGATTTGCATTTTTGTCTGCAAAAGCATTCAAGTATTTGAAATTTGTTTTAGGGCTAATGGCAGTAAATTCCTGAATTGACCAATGCTCTTGTCCTTCGGGGCTTACCATAGCATAAAATCTTCGTCCACCAACTTTGAAGTCCATAATTTTAGTTTTGGATACCCAAGGTTTCGGTGCCCACCATTGGTCTAGTATTTCTTGTTTCGTAAATGCGTCCCAAACCAAATCAAGTTCGGCATCAAATTGTCTGTTTATAAACACAGTTTTTGTTGATTTGTCAACGGTAAAGTCAAATAATAAACTTTTCATTTTTTCTGTTTTTTAATAGTTGATAATACTTTGTCAAGTTGATCAAATCGGTTTTCCCAAATCTTTCGGTATTGTTCTAACCATTTATCTATTTCTTTCATTTTGTCAATTTCAAGTGAGTAGTAAATTTCTCTTCCTTGAAATTCTTGTTTTACAAGTTCACATTCTGTTAGTATGCGTAAATGTTTTGATACTGCCTGTCGAGTCGTGTTAAAGTTTTCGGCAATAGCATTAGGAGTCATTGCCTGAAATGCAACTAAGGCAATAATTGCCCGCCTTGTCGGGTCTGCAATTGCTTGAAAAATGTCTCGTCTCATCTGTCTGTCTTTTTATTTGTGAAACTAATCAGTTGCAAATATATGTGCAACTATTTGGTTTCACAAATTTATTTTCAATTTTTTGTCAGATGGTTGAAAAGTCGGACGAAATTGTCGGCTTGCAGGGGCGTCCTAAAATTGGAGCTAACGTTCAGGGCTTTCTGCTGTACTGATATTCCGTGATTCGTCAGCCCGAACCGCTGCTGAGTAAAGTTACTGCAGTTGATGTTATTCTGTAGCTCGGCTTTATTCGTCAAGCTCGGACTACAGATGATTAGCGATATATCGATGAGGATATATTCTTCAGCCAGCATAGCAGAAAGCCCCTTGTTAGCGGCCGTTTTACTTCTTTCTTAACTGGTCAATATTGAATGCTTCTATCTGTCGCATCACTCCAAGCCAATCCCAAAGATTCCATACTTCTGCAATTTTCCCATTTTCAAATCTATACAGATTGATACCGCTGAAACTGACATTCTTGCCTGTCGGTTTAAATCCAAACAGTTCTCCTGAATGGGTGCCTGTGAATTTAAAGTGTGCAGTAGCACGCGGACCATTAGAAAAAATGTCTTCAATACTCATCTTCAGGTCAGGGAAAGCTTTCATCAGTAATTGAAGAAAATTAATGGGTTCTTCGCTTCCTGAACCTGTTGCCGGAAATGCGCCCGCCAAGTCATGTCTTTTGAAATCGTTGGTGAAACAGGATTGCACAAAAGCAAAATCTCTGTTGTTGACACCCTGAACCGCTTTTGTAATCAATTCAATGTTGATTGTTGCATCGTTGTTCATAGGATTTAATTTAGATTGGTTTATAAACTGTTTTGAAATTCTGACGAAGTCGGTTTTGTTATTATCTCGGTGCGCTCCGTGTCCTGTATTGGGCACAATCCATAAGGAAGAATTCGGAAGTTCTTTTTTTGCATTTAGCACATCATCAAAGGGCAGGGAGTCGTCATTGTCGCCAACCACAATCAATACTTGGGTCTGAATGTTTCTCAATTCATCTTTGCTTACTCTTACATTGTAATTAGGAACTTGCTCCAGAATGGTCTGTATCTGTTTCTCGTTCGTTTGTTGTTCTCGCATCCATGGAAGGTTGTCAATATTTTTATAGGAAAGGAAGTCAAGCCATTTTGGAAAATCATTGGCGTTCCAACTGCCGCAGGAGCCAACTGTAATCATTGATTTAATAAGTTCGGGATTAAGCAAGGCAAGCTGAAACAATATGTCGCCACCATAACTGTATCCGATGGCATTAATGCTGTCAAGTTTCAAATACTTGATAAGAGCATTCAAATCATGGGCAGCGGATTTAATTGACAACTTTTCTGTGAACGGACTTGATTTTCCATGACCTTTCAGGTCAACCATGTAAACTTCATACTCGTTTGCAAAATCATTGACAAAAGGCAGCCATGATTTTGAGGATTGGGTATAGCCGTGCAAAAGAAACAACGGAGTTCCAGTGCCATAAACTTCATAATAGATTTTAGTTCCGTTTAAGGAAACGGTTTCCGATTTTTTCGGAGTTTGAGAATAACTCGTTGTGGTCGTCAGGAGCATAATGAAAAATATTTTTTGAAGTTTCATGATGAAATTGATTTTAGTTTTCTATTTGCCAAGTTGTCTGTCATCTGTCAGTTACTTGCAGTCAGGTTCAAGTTGCACGGTCCCCCAAAAATGGCAGCTAACGGTTTCGGGCTTTGCGTTGGTGGGCTTTTGAAACCGAAAACTGTATACCAGCACCAAAGTTTATTAATTGCTCAAATGTTTCTATTCGCACTTTCCGCCCACTAACACAAAACCTAGTTGTTATGCCCAGTTTTTATTTTCTACTTTTTGTTTACTACTCCAAACATGATTATTCAGTTCTTTTGTGAATTTGTCAAGTGAATTTGCTGATTCTCTCATATGGTTCGCGATTTTTTTTAATTCGTTAGTGTCGATTAATTCATTTTCAAGAAGATTTGAAATACCAAGTATATTCGCCACTGGTTGTCTGACTTTATGAGAAAGAGAAAAGAGAATCTCCTCTAGGTTTTTAATATTTTCTTTCCAAGAACTGATGTCTGTTGCGGCACCTATCATTCTCAATGGTTTTCCTAGATCGTCGCGAATTAAAAACCCTCTGTCGGAAAAATAATGAATATCATTGTTCTTGCCTATAAACCTATATTCTCCGTTCCAATGACCCTCTTTCCCTTCTAAAAAATCTGTGACACTTTTAAATAATTGGTCGTGGTCTTCGGGGTGAATAAATTTTGTCCAACTGTCAAGCCCTAATAGTTTATTTTCATTTTCTACACCAATTAATTTATAATAACTATCATTCCACCACAAAGTGTTATTAATAATATCCCAGTCATAGATGATTTCATTGGAAGCAAGCGTGGCATATTTAAACCGTTCACTTGATTCTTTCAATTTTTCTTCTGATTTTTTCTTTTCAGTAATATCCTTAATAATCATATGGGTTCTATCCAAACCGTCACTATTTTTATAAATTACCGTTGATATTTCACATAATAATTTTATTCCGTCTTTTCTAATCAATATTAGTTCTCCTCTGAATTTCCCTGTTTTCTTTCTTTCCAGAAGTGCAGAATGTAATTTAGGGTCATTAACATCAACAATTGCTCCTCTGCCTTTTTGCCGCAATTCTTCTAACGAATATCCAAACAAACGAATTGCTTCTGGATTCGCATTTAAAATACTTCCATCAGGAGCAGTCAGAAAAATAGCATCTAGGTTATGCTCAAAAAATAACCGGTATTTTTCTTCGCTTTCACGAAAACTTGCCTCGGACTTTTTTCTTTCAGTGATGTCCATTGATAGAATAAATATTCCTTTCGGCACAGGTTCAATCCGCAGTTCAAAATACCCCTTGGAATTATCCGGAAATGAATACTCAATATCAATTGTTTTTGAAATTCGCGATGTCATACATTCCCGAACATCTTTGAACCATTCTGTTTTTTCAATCCCAGGGAATTTTTCCATCATTGTAAAACCAAGCAAATCTTTTTTCGTATTCATTTTGCTTTGTTCAACAAAGGAACTATTTACATAAAGGTAACGCCAGTCAAAACTAATCAATTGAAAACCTTCAATTAAGCTGTCAAGTGTTGAGTTGTCATTTGTGTCTATTTCATTAAGTTCTTTCATATGTCGTCTTAAAATTGGGCAAACTGTGTTGAACGAAGCTGGTATCAGCTATGGACTTTCTATTTCATATATTTTTAATTTCCGGGAGTTTTACAGCTTGTCTATTCCTTATTTTGAGAGGATCCTTTCCTTTTGGTCCTGATTTTACGCTGAAAAAGGAATAGTTCTTCCCGCATAACCTTCACCCAAGATAGTCTATATGAACTTTTCAAGGAACGAAAAACAGTAATTTTATTCAGGAGCTGTCCGGACCCGGAACGGGTGCTGCAAAAACCATTTTCCCTTTTTTGCAGCAGGGACAGGTAAAGGCATCCGGCCCTAGGATTTCTTCCAATATCTCATAGGTGGTCAATCCCATATAAGGTGAGGAGAGGATTTGATTTTGATTTAACAGGCCGCAGCACTGTTGGAGCTTTCTGCTGACTGCTGAAGTGGAGAGGATGCCGTAATACCTGATTTTATAGAACCGGTCCGGGAGGATATGCTGCATGAATCTTCTGACAAACTCCACAACGGGAAGCTCCATTGTTTTTTGGGTCTTGTCCCGGTTTATTAGCAAGGTACCTATCACAATCGCACGCCGGGACAAGCATGTGAATGTGGGGATGGTAAGTCAGCGCCTGCCCCCCGGGTTTGAAGTACGGAAAGACTTCCTGTTTCGACTCCATGAAACGCTGGATTCAGAGAAGCTTTCTTCACTGCCAGCGCGGAAGAGGCGAACAGCAGTTCGTAGCAGGCCTTTTGGTTGAGATAAAATAGCGGTCTGAGTACTTCCGGCACCGTGAATACCACATGAAAATACCGGACGGGGAGGAGTTCCCGAAGCCAAGCAAGTGGTGCCGATAGCTATCGGCATGGTTTACCGAGAGAGGGGCCAGGTTGCAGGGTAGGCAAAAAAGGGGGATGGTCCGCCGCGGCGGATCAGAGTCCGATTCTGACTACGACTATTACTTTATCACGCCTGAGAAGAAAAGGGTATGAATCGATGCTATCCTACTACCTCAAAACGCAACCTACAATCCAGTGAACTGGGACTGAGCGTAAAGAAAAGATCCATTTGGATCATTTTAGCGAAGGGCCGGGGCGCACGCGCACCTCGTCAGGGAAATCTGGCGAGGCCGTCTACTCGATTAGCGGTATTTTTCAAATCTCATGATTATAAAATAATATTTCTATTTGTAGAATGTGCTTGGTTAGTTTCATTTTTAGAGTTTTTCATACTCTGTTCTAAAATCATTAAACATAGAAGTTACAATTTGTTTTGGGTCGCCTTCGGTCAATCTTTCGAAAGAAATGTAACCAGTATAGTTTACCTCTTTTAATATTATGGCAATCTTTTTCATATTAACAGGTTCCGCAATCCCATCCACATAAACCAGTTCTTTAATAAACCAGTAATTTGCGTAGGGTGCCAATTTTTGAATTTCCTTATACGGATCTCCTCTTCTTAAACTACCAATATCTAAAATTAATCCAAACCAATCCGAATTTACTCTTTTTAAAATATCGATAATCTCATCGGCTTCGTATAAAAAATCATTATGATGTTGCATGCCTGTAATAACTCCTGTTTCTTCAGCATATTTAGCACACTCTTGAAAGTCTGACACCATCCATTTTTTAACCTCGTCTCTGGAATATCCTTCGTGTTTTCCATTTCCTGGAAAAATTCGCATAATGGAAGCTCCAAGTTTTGATGATACTTGCAACCAATTTTTTATCAATTCAATATCAGATTCTCTTGAAGTTTTATCTGGATTTACAAAGTTATTCCTTACCCCTGTCCATGGAATATTTAATCCTAATTGTAATGCTCTCTTCTTTAACTGAAACAATGTTTTATCATCTGGTATTTTAGGATAATCAGAAAAATAATAGCCTGTTAAGTCAACTGCATTTAAACCAAGCGTAGAGGCAAACTCCATCATATCAAAAAATGTCATTTCACCACTTCTTAGCAAGGAATTGAAAGTAAATGCATTGATGCTATATTGTAATCTGGACGGGGTTAAGGTTTTAATTAATGGGTTTGCGAAGAGGCTGCGAGAACCTGATAAAATTGGTGCGAGTGCCAGGCTACGTAATAAATTTCTTCTTTTCTTATCCATACTTACAATTAATTTTTGGGTGTTATGTAAATCATTACCGCTAACGTTTTCGGGGCTTGCGTTCGGCGGGCTTACGAAGCTTCCACTGTCTACACGCACCAAACTTTATATAAAGATACAAATGTTTTTATTACGACGTCCGCCCGCTGACGCAATTGCCCCGTGTTACCCGACGTTTTTTATGTCGCAAGTTCAGTTATTTTAACGTCACTCAATTCAATTTGTCCTTGTCCGGGCATATATTGTAAATGAATTCTAATATTTTTATTTACTTGAGCTTGAAAAGTTAATTTAATTCTTTCACCTGTTGTCGAAGGAGTATTATATGCTGTCGTAATGCTTACGCCATTTGGAGCAGAACCTGTCTGGTCGTGACACCACAATTGAAACTTACCTGTTGTCCCTGGAGATGATTTTGCGAAACACGAAACTTCATAGGTCTTACCAATTTCCAACAATTCATTAATGTCGATGTGTGCGCCGTCTGTATGATTTGGAGCACTTGTCCCCGTAAAAATTATTTTATTGTTTTGGATACTGGCGCAATTACTTCCCCAATGATTAAGTCGCCACATATTATTGATAGGAATTTGTTCAGATTTCTCTTTAATTCTTTCAATTTCCTTGATCGTATCATTTAATTTATCACCATTTAATTCGGTCGCGAGCGGTCTTAATTTTTTAAGAAGTCTGTCTAGGTCGGACGGAACTTCTTTGTTCCCAGTGAAGGTATTAACGAAATTCTTTTCGTCTTTAAAGTCGCTTGGACCGTAAAGTTTTTTGTGATGATAAATAACTAAAAACGTGAAAGCAATCAATATCAAAATGGGAAACAAGATAATAAACCAAATCATTGGAAGTCTTTCCTCTTGTCCGTGAAGGTTGTCTATGCTTGTGCTTAAGACAAAACTTGCAACACCATAAATTAGTGAAACAAAAAGAGCTATTATACCGAGGGGATTTTTTGTCAGCCCTTTTGCCTTGTCCATAAAGTCTGTGATTGGATTATTCATTGTCGTGTCTTTTTAAAAATGACGGGTAACGGTTTCGGGCTTTGCGTTGGTGGGCTTTTAAAACCGAAAACTGTCTGCCAGCACCAACGTTTATTACTTGCTTTAATGTTTCTATTCGCAGTGTCCGCCCACTAAAGCAAAACCCGTGTTAGTGGCAGTATTGCTTTATTTCCTTTTTATTAAAGTCTGTTTGCCATAGCCTTCGTTATTATAGTTGACACCAATTAAATAGAGTTCCTCATAATTTCTATTTTCAGGAATAATTATTTTTTTAAAACCATAGTCTATCTTTGAAACGAAGGCAATGTCGGCCGTGCTTAAAGTTTCCTTATTTATAAAGAACTGAGCTGTCCAATCGATTTGTGGCTGCTGAATACCATTTTCATAGGCAGTGAACCTAAATGTGAAAATGTTATCGAAAACATGTTTAATTTCAACGATACCCTTTAGATCACGATCAGGCTTGGCTACATCTTCTTTATTATACGTGTCCCAAATAGAATTATTAAGATTAGTTATTATTTCATCTAATCTGAACTTGGGTTTATTGTTCAAAATATAAATAAGCTGATCTTTTATTTTTTTTATCAAATTAGCTTTTTGATCCTTTTTTATTGTTGCATTTGACAAATCGGATTCTGATAATTTGTATGGTTGCGTTGATCTGTGCTTGATGTCAAAGGGAAGTTCTTCTATGCTTCCGTAAGCAAGATTGACAATATTGATAATGTTTGACCATTGAATTGTCGTCGATGCAATTCCCAGTTCATACATTACATTTGGATTCGGAATCTTCTTTTTTATTTTTTTTGCGTTGTGAACAGAAGTTACATCCGAAATAAAAAAGTCAGCGGACTTTATTTTTTCCTCAATTGTCGAGGCAATATGTATCGCACCTGAATTATTAAGTTTTGATACCGATGTATTGCCTCTTGATGCTTGATCAATTCGGATTTTTATTCCCCGTTCTTTTTCAATTTGAGATTTGGCGGCTTTTATGCAGGTTTCGATAAAACTTCTATTAGTCTGGGAGCTAATATCCTTTTGCCATGAATAGAAAAGTAAATACTCTGTCATAATATTGCCACTAACGTTTTGCAGCTACAAGAAGTTGGCGATTTCGAAGCACAAAACTGTCTGCCAGCACTGAACTTGATACGAAGCACAAAACTTCATTTAACCACTGAACCGCCAATTTCTTGTAGGTGCTGTTAGCGGTTCGGGCTTTATTTGCACTACTTGATTTCAATTCCAAGAAATTTATTTACTAATTCCTCAACCCTGTCAATTGCGGTATATGGAATTTCTAAAATTGGAATGTTATTACTTGCAGCATATTCCATTTTTATTTTATCCATTTTTTTTCGATAGTCAAGATCTGTTTTGTGTTTTCCATAATTTACCGATTCATAATGCTGTTCACCATGAAATTCTATGAGGTACTTTACCGAATCTTTTGTCACCGCAAAATCGAAAGGTAAAGGCTTTATGTGAAAGCAATCTTCAAATGTGAATTGGGTAATGTAACTCAAATTTAATTTTTCTAAATGATTTATTATCCTTTGTTCACCTTTCGGTAAATTACATTTTGGACAACCCTGACCATTTAAATGATTGGTCGGACGTTGCTCAAAAAGTCCATGAAATGGGCATTCTATTTTAATTTTGTTCGCACTGCTTTCGTAAATCACATCCTGATATCCGTATTTGTTTCCATGAATTTCTCTTGCTTTTGAAACAAATTCTTCTGTCGAATATTTGGTATTATTTCCACACTTTTTACATCCGTAGCCACTCAAGTGTTCAGAAGGGATTTGTTCAAAATCGCCATGAACAGGGCAAGTTATGACAATCTTAGTTTTGACATTTACAAATGTAGATTTCTCATAATTGAATTTATTGTCATGAACTATTTTCGCTTTTTCTATAAAACTATTGAGTGAATGATTACTATTTCCTGCACAAATGCGACAACCTTGTCCTTGCAAATGCTTCATAGGTGTTTGAGTAAAATCGCCATGCTCATTACAAGTAATGGTGACTTTTGTAGAATTATTTACATAATGAACTTTAGAATAATTGTACTTACCTAGGTGCACGTTACTCGCTTTTGCAATAAAGGAATTGGTGTTTAGTTTTTTTGTCCCTCCACATTCTGAACATCCATAACCTTGTAGATGCATATTCGGTGATTGTTCAAATTCGCCATGTGTTTTGCAGGTTATTATCACTGGCGATTTACTATTTTTATAAATAACGTTACCATAACTGTATCTTCCGTCATGTTTAGTTGTCGCCTTTTCAATGAACTCAGACTGAGTCATAACAAGCTTTTTGCTCGTATTTATTTTTCCGCACTTTGAACAACCGTTTCCTTTTAAATGAGAGTCTGGCGTTTGCATGAAGTCGCCATGTATATGGCAGGTGATAATTACTTTCGTTCTATTATTGGAATAATCTACCTTTTCGTATGAAAATTTGTTTTCATGTTTCAGCTTAGCTTTCGTTATGAAACTTGCAGTGTCCGATTTTGTAGTTCCACCGCATGATGGACAACCTTGTCCGTTTATGTGAGAATTCGGTCTTTGAAAAAATCGTCCATGATTTGGACAGGTAATTTCCACTCCTTCTTTTAAGGCATAAACATATTTGATTGACGAATAGTCATACTTGCCTTGATGTACTTCAGTGGCTTTCCTAATAAATTCGTCAACTGTTAATCGTTTCATTGTTTATGTCTGTCAATGATTGTGTTCGAGGTCGTCTTAGCCTGACCGCTAACTTGTTTATTCATTTGGTTTTCCCATATAAACTTTCCTATTTTGGATCGATATATACGGTTTTGTGGGTTTTATTTAAAGATCGTCAAAAGGGCTTTTTATCTTTTGAAGACTTTTTTGACTTACGTGAGTATATATTTCAGTTGTTTTACTGGAGTTGTGACCTAAGAGTTCTTGGATAAACCGCAAGTCTGTACCTGATTCGAGCAAATGGGTCGCATACGAATGTCTTAACCAATGCAAAGTAACAGGCTTTTTTATTCCAGATTTTTTGACCGCAGATTTTAATACTTCTTGAAGACTTGTTGGACTGTAGGTTTGTCCCGAGGTAGTTCCTTCAAACAAATACACTTTCGGCTTCTCATACCGATAGTATTCCCGAAGCAATTCCAGAATTTTTTCACTGATTGGGACGACCCGGTCTTTGTTGCCTTTTCCCTGATTGATACGGAGTAAGCCCCGATTGGAATCGATGTCAATGAGCTTGAGATTCAGGAGTTCGCCTCGTCTCAGTCCACATGCGTAGATTAGACTCAGCATGGCGCGGTGCTTTACATTTTGGTGGGCTTGCAGGATGGCTTTCACTTCTTCTTTGCTCAACACATGGGGTAGAAGTCTGGGCTGTTTAGGCCTCTCGATCTCGGTAGGTTCCAATTTTCGTTTTAGTCGATTCGAAAAATAAAGCTTCACCGCATTGATCACGAGGGATTGGAAGGAAGCAGAATATTTTCTACTAATAATATAATTTTTATGAAAGGATTCCAAATCCTCTTTGGTAATCTGTTCAGGATTTTTATTTCCGGCAAACCGGAAGAAGAGGCTTAGCCCTCCAGTGTAGTTTTTGATGGTGGATTCCGAATACCGCCTGTTTCGCATCCAGTCGGTAAAGTGTTGAATTTCCAGAATCAGTTCGGAAGATAGTGCCGGTAATGCTTCCGGTTCGGCCTCGATTTTTACTTTTTTGAATCCGGAATAGTCCAACCAAGCCTTGCCTTTGAAAATGACCAGCAAATCGGGAATGACAGAATCGGAATAGGGGATGGTCCAAGCTTTCAGGGACGAATTCCAGTCTGCTTCTTCAAGGGTCTTTACCAATTCTTTCAATTCAAAATCGAACGGGAACTCCAGCAGCACCAACTGCTTTTTTTGAAACTCGCCGTTTTTGATAAAAATAGTTTTCATATGATTATAATTGATTTTTATTGGCCATATGGAATCTCGCATGGCTAATAATCATACCCCTGTGTGTCGCCTTCGACATGCTCGATTTCATGGCGCTGGAAAAATCAGGTTGAAAACCAAAATTTAAGGCGATTAAACCAGCTCCGCAAGTGGTCGAAAAAAAATTATGTTTTAAATAGGAACTCTTACAACTTATCAGCTTCTAAAAAAATAGCGAACACCGAACCCTGAACTTCAAATGATGAAGAAATGATCGAGGTCCTCCAACTTTCCAACCTTCCAACTTCCCAGCTTCCAACCCTAAATCAATCTCCCAATCACCTCCGGATAGTACCGATGCTCCAGAGCGTGGATTTTTTGGGCGATGGTGTCGGGGGTGTCGTCAGGAGTGACCGAAGTGGTGGCTTGAAAGATGATTTTCCCCTCGTCATAATGCTCATTCACCAGATGAATCGTAATCCCGGTTTCGGTATCTCCGGCAGTTTTTACGGCTTCGTGAACAAGGCTTCCGTACATTCCTTTTCCCCCGTATTTTGGAAGCAATGCCGGGTGAATATTTACCATATGATCAGGAAAAGCCCGGATCAGGTCTTCAGGGATTTTCAGAAGGAAACCTGCCAAAATCACCCAATCGATCTTTTCTTCCTGAAGCTTTTGCAGCAAAAGCCCGGCATCCATTTCTTTTCTGGTGAAAGCAAAAGCAGGAACACCAAACTTTTTGGCCCGCTCCAGCACGAACGCATCGGCTTTGTTGGATGCGACGAGCGCAACTTTTGCTTTTTTGGAGTTTTGGAAATACTCCATGATTTTTTCGGCATTACTTCCGCTTCCGGAAGCCAAAATGGCAAGCTTTTTCAAGGGAATTGGTGGTTTGGTTTCTGGGTGTAAAAATAGAGTTAAATCTCCCGCAGCCACAAAAAGGAGTTTAAATTTTCCGGGTGAGGCTTAGCTTCCTTTTATATGTCTTGGCGTTTTTAATCAGTATTGCAGTTTTTCCAACTACGCGAAATCCCTTTAAACTCCACGTTTTTTGCACGTAAGATCATTTTATAAGAAATGTCGGAATTAGTGGGCAGCATTCGGTGAATTGAAATGTTTCGGGTTAGAGGATGCCCTGAAGGATATTCGGTTTTTGGGATGCAGTCGAAACC
>JAKFCO010000049.1:0-34976 GCA_036676605.1 Algoriphagus sp. | reverse complement strand
ATAAATGAGATTGATTCTCCTTCATATCGGATCTCTATCCCGATTGTAATAGATTTTTTTTTTTATGTTCTTTTGGCTTGAACCAAAAGAACCAAAAGTTCAATCCGCAGCAAAGCTTCCACCCACAATCCCTGCGCACCCTCGCTGCTGCGGCAGCCTCCCCGCCGTTCCACAACAATGATTCCGGAAGCCTGAATGTTCCCGCCGAGAAATGTCCCCTGGACGCTCGGTCCTCTATGGCACGATCTCTAGCTGAGAAATGTCCCTTTGGGGACATAATATTGGTAGCCATGGGTGAAACCCATGGATTAAAATGAAAATGCATGATTTTGGTTTTTGGCCGTCTGCCCTTCAATCGATAAAAAATTTAACGCCAAAAACAGGGGAGGTTGATCGTGGAAATATACCGGAAGGTGGAATTAGAATCATGCTTCCGGAGAAGCAGGACAACATTGTAGGCACGCGCGACACGCGAGCGCCAGCAAGTTAAGCAGGATAACGTTTTGTGGCACGCGCGACACGCGCGCGCCAGCATGTTTCCAATGACAGCTACGCCAACTCCCTTAAATCCACCGGTACCACCCTCGAAACTCCCGCCTCGATCATCGTGATCCCGTAAATAATATCGGTGCTGGCCATCGTGCGCTTGTTGTGGGTGACGATGATAAACTGGCTTTCCTTGCTAAACTTCTGGATGATCTGGTTGAACTTGTCAATATTGGCATCATCGAGCGGCGCGTCCACTTCGTCGAAAATACAGAATGGCGCAGGCTTCAGCAGGTAGATCGAAAAGAGGAGGGAAGTGGCGGTAAGCGTTTTTTCCCCTCCGGAAAGCTGGTTGATCGTAAGCGGTCGCTTGCCTTTTGGCTTGGCGATGATCTCGATCGGGCTTTCCAGCGGATTCTCCGGATCGATCAGGATCAGATCACAGTCATCCTGCTCGGTAAAGAGGGACCGGAACACTTTGATGAAGTTTTCTTTGATCTTTCCGAAGGCATCGAGGAAGGTGTCTTTTGCGACCTGATCGATTTCTTTGATCGTGGAGAGAAGCGATTCTTTGGCTTTGATCAGATCTTCTTTCTGGCTGTTGATGAAGTCGTAGCGAACTTTGATTTCGTCGTAAGCTTCCATTGCCATCGGGTTGATCGGACCGATTTTATCAAGTTTTTCCTTTTGCTTGCTGACCAGTTCCCGAAGCTGGTTTTCTGCAAAATCCCTGAAATCTGCATCCAGTTCAGGGTTTTCCTCCATCAATTGATCCAAGTCCAACTCAAACTCCACGCTGAGTCGCTCCTTCATTCCGGTCATTTTGAGTTTGATCTCATTGATGTCGTTTTGGAGTTCCTGCAAAAGCTGGTCATGTATTTCCTTCGATTTCTGAATGCTGCGGATTTTCTGATCGGTCTCGTCAATCAGCCCGCGCGAACCGTAATAATCTTTCTCGGCTTCCTGCACGCCGCCTTCGATTCCTTCTTTCTCGGAATAGAGTTCGATCAGCTCGTCGTCCTTCACCTCGTTGTTTTCGAGCAGCGATTTGATCTCTCCGTCCAGCTGCGAAAGCTCTGATTGTGACTTTTCTATTCGCTCTTTGGAGCCTTCGTAGGCGCTTTGCTTAAATTCAATTTCCTGATCCAAACTGCCCACCCGGTTGAGTTGCTGATGGTATTGGATGTTTTCAGCGTTGAAAACCTGGGACTTTTCGGCCAGTCGTGTGGATTCTTTTTCCAGCAGTTCATTCAGTGCTTCGAGGTCTTCGTGTGCTGATTGGAACTCTGCTTTTTCTTCGAAAAGTTGCGGCTGAATCTCGGTCAGGCATTCCTCCAGACTCGCAATCCGGTCCAGAATATCTTCCCTTTTATTGGCGTTGCTGCTGAGCAATTCGGCCAATTGTTCTTTTTTGGTGCGGACAGAGACGAAGTTCTGATTGAGTTCGCTGATCTTATTCTGCCATTCTTCCAGCGTCTTTTTGTAATTGACTTCCTTCAGCTTCATCAGGTCAGAAAGCTTCTGATCCAGATTAGAGCGGGTCGTGCTGACTTTCTTATTCAGGTCTTTGATTTCCTTGTCGAGCTTTTCGAGATTCTTAGCCCGGCCGATTCTTTTTCCTTCGAAAAGACCCACAGAACCACCCGAAAGGCTGAATTTACGCTTGGTGTATTTGCCGTTTTCGGAGATGAAAATCGCGTCTGTATCCTGCGGAAAATTGATGAGCTCGCCCTGTACGATGTAGGCATTGTCCAGGATGAAATTGATCAGACGGCTGTACTTCACATCGAATTCGATGATTTCAGTTGCCGCAATTGCATTTGCAAAGAGCTTGCTTTGACTGGGTTTAAACCGCTCAAAATGCTCTAAGACGAAGAAATTTGCCTTTCCGCGGGCGGTATCACTCAACAACTGAATCGCTGCGATCGCCTGAGATTCGGTATCGACCACATAGTAATTCATGTAGGCCTCCAGGTAGTTTTCGATCGTGACCCGGTATTTCTCAGCCGTGGTCAGGAGGTCGGAGAGGAGCGGAATGTCCTTGCCCCAGGAAGTGTTTTTCTTCAGGAATTTGATCGCTTCCGGGAAGCCTTCCAGATTCTCCACCAGGGATTTGGTGAGGTTGTATTCGTTGGTTTTGGAATCGAGTTTACGGGAAGATTGCGTGAGTTCCTCGCGGATCATTTCAATCACGCGGTTGGTCTCCTCGATCTTCTGATCCAGGTCTTCCTGCTTGATTTTGAGATCGGAATAGGTCTTGTTGGAGACTTCGAGTTCGGCCCGGAGTTCAATCAGTTTTTCTTCGAAGTCCACCAAACTCGCTTCCTGATTGGAATCATCACTGGAAGTGCGCTCGAGTTCCTGCTTAAGCGTGGAAAGCTGAATTTGCTTGATTTCAACCTCCTTGGTCAGCTGATAGACTTTCTCCTTCAGTTTTTCAAAACTTTGGCTGAGCTCCTTTTGGGATTGTTGCTTTTCGGTTTGAATGAGCTTTTGAGAATCATACGCCTCCCGCAATTCAGAGACGATCAATTCCTTTTCGGCCAGCATTTTCTCAGCTGATTCTTTTTCCTGCTGAAGGGAGCGAATACTGAACCCCGCACGGTCGTTTGACTTTCGGTCAGCATCGATCTGCTCCCGAAGTTGCTGAGACCGGTCCTCGAGGAATTTCAATCGCTCGTATTTTATCTTTTTCTCCGATTCGAACTGACGGATTTTATTGACGTGCTCGTTGAGTGTTTTCTGACGGCTGGCAAGCAGCTTTTCCTTCAGGATCAGGTCAGCTTTCAACTGACTCAAAAGCGCTTCGGAATCTGCGATCTGAGTTTGATATTGAAGTTTCCGGTCGCTTTCCTTCTGGATTTTGCTATGCGTTTCCACCAAGGATTTGGTGTATTTCTCTATGCTTTTCTTCGCAAGATTGATCGAAGCCACCCGATATTCAGCTTTGATTTCGAAGTATCTTGCTGCCTGCTTTGCCTGCTTTTCGAGGCTTTTCAAGTTCTTGTCGATCTCAAAAAGAAGGTCTTCCACACGGGATAAATCCCCGTCTGTATCCTCCAGTTTTCGCAGGGTTTCCCGCTTCCGGTTCTTGAACTTGGAGATTCCGGCAGCTTCTTCGAAAAGCTCTCTTCGTGAGTTATTCTTATCATTGAGCAGCTCGTCGATCATCTTCAACTCGATGATCGCATAGCTATTCGAGTTGATCCCCGTATCCATGAAGAGGTTCGTGATGTCCTTCAGGCGGCAGGTGATTCCGTTGATCTGGTATTCACTTTCGCCGGTTCGATAGTATCTCCGGGTGATTGTGACGTGCGTGTATTCAGTAGGGAGGAGGTTTTTGGTATTTTCAAAAGTCAGAGAAACCTCGGCAAGATTGACCGGTTTACGGTTTTTTGTCCCGTTGAAGATCACATTCTCCATCTTGTCGGAGCGAAGCATTCGGGTCTTTTGCTCGCCGAGCACCCAGCGGATGGCATCGACTACATTGGATTTGCCGCAGCCGTTGGGACCGACCACACCCGTGATTCCCTTGTCAAAATGGATGACCATTTTGTCGCCAAAACTCTTGAACCCCTTGATCTCCAGTTTACTGAGCAGCATTCGTTTATTTCTTCTGAATCAATCAGACAAATTAAGATCATTTGGCAGATTTGCCAAGGAATCGGCCGATCAGGGCGAGGGAAAAAGCAATTAAGTTTGGGAAAGGAAAAAATTGCGGGAAATCCTTCCTGAAACTCCCCGGAATGGCTTAACTTACCCGTGTGGATTTAGGAAATATTGTTTACGTAGTTGCCGTCATAGGCTATTTGATCTATCGGGTTATTCAGGGCAAGAAGGAGAAAGAACTTGCTGAAACGAATCAGCCTGAGGAAGAACAAGCTGAAAGACCGGTGAGTTTTGAAGACTTGCTGAAAGAAATCCGTGAAGCTCAAAAGCCAAAGCGTCAGGTGCCGGAACCAAAGCCGGTGTTTCAGGAGGTTGTTGTTCCGCAGGAAAAACTCAGAGCCAAGCCGATTGCAGTGCGAAGATCAGAGGCTGTTGAAGTTCTGGATGACGAAGCCAGATTTTACCAGGGAGCTTACAATTCTGCCGATCAAAACGCGACTAAAATCACAGATGTTACTTACGAGGGGAGTTTTCTGAAAGCAGATCAGTATGAAGCATCCAAAAAAGTGAATCGATACGCTGCGGTATTAAAAAACCCTCAAAGCTTTCGGGAGGCGTTGATTGTGAGTGAAATTTTGAAGCCAAAGCATTTTTAAGCGATTAAATTTTCGAATTTTTTCCCATCCAAGGAGGATTGATTATTCGTATTTGTACACAAATACCCTATAATCTATCAGCCATGGAAAATTTAATTACAACAAAATCCGGGAGTTTGAGCGATTCCCGAAGAAAATTTCTTGAACAGGCCGGTGTTTCAGTCGTATTGAGTACATTTGGAGCAGCTTTTTTTACTGCGTGTTCCTCAACAGATGACGCCGATCCCATGAATCTCAACCCTCCCGGCAATTCCTCGAGCGGTATTGTAATCTCCGGCAATACGATCACGATAGATCTAACTATACAAACCCGCCTGAATACTTCCGGAAATTGGCTTTTGATTGAAAATGCCAGAACCCTGGTAGCAAATGTCAACGATTCCTTTACGGCATTGACAGCTGTTTGTACCCATGAGGGTTGTACAACCAACTGGACCTTTGGGAATGACCGCTTTACCTGTAACTGCCATGGGTCGCAATTTGATCCATCCGGACGGGTTTTAAACGGACCGGCAACTTCGCCATTGACACAATTTGCCACACAGTTGAACGGGAATACGCTGACCATCATGAAATGAAATTCAAGGTTCTCCTGGTATGCTAAGTCACCGGAACACTCTTCCCACAGCAAAACAGCTCCCTGATTCTTAAAGCCAGTTTTATCATTATCCTGAATGATTCAAATCGAGATTCCTAAGTTGATTTTTTACGAATTGGCGCAGGAACAGACTATCACAGTTTCAGCAACTTTAACTCCAAAAAAATGAAAGCATTTATACTCTTTTTAGGACTGAATTTGGTTGTTCTTCCTATTGCTTACGCCCAATTGGAAACGACTTTGGATGATGAAAATCAGAAAGAGGAACTGATTTTTCATGCGCCCCGACACATCAATTTATTGACCGTGGAACCGCTTAAGAAAAAGAACATGCATTTTGCCATCATGCATACCTTCGGCACTTTAGATGGAGGAATTGAAACTCTCTTTGGACTCGACAATGGTGCCAATATTCAGTTTAGCTTCGAATTTGGGTTGGGAGAGAAGTTTTCACTCGGTGTAGCAAGGGCGAGCCGTGACAAATTTTACAATATTTATGGCCGCTACCATTTACTCCAACAGACACAAAACGACAACATGCCGCTTTCACTGAGTTTTGCCGGAGGTGCGGGGGTGATTACAAATCCATATGATTTTCTTCCTGAGGAGGAACAGCCTGAATTTTCGGATCGTTTGGCCTATTCTGCCCAATTCATGCTGGCTCGGAAGTTTTCTAACAAGATCAGTATTCAACTGAGTCCCATGATGGCATATTTCTCAGATCCTAGGACCATATACCAAATAGAGGGTACCCAAAATTTCTACCTGGCATTGGGGATGAGTGGGAAATGGAAGGTGACTGACAGTTCCTCGCTGACCCTTCAATGGATACCGAATCTCAATTCAGATTTAAGAAACAATGTGGGAATCGGTTGGGACATCGAGGCGGGTGAGCATGTCTTCCAGATGTATTTTGTGACTTCCCAGGCATTGAACGAGCAATATCTGCTTGGTGGTGGAAACGGGGTTCCGGGCGAAGAATTCAGGTTTGGATTTAATGTCAATCGGGTTTTTTGGTTGGGTCAGTAAAACCGCAAAACCTCAGTTCTTTGAATAAGTCCTGATCCAAACCTTACCTTTAGTTTAGTGCCGCTGGAAGTGTCTCCACTCCGGAATTAAAAGAGCCTCTTAACAAAAGTTGAAGCCTCTTTATAATTCAATCCTTTCTCGCAGTTTTTTCCTTTGTCACTTTTTGAAGGCAAAAAGTAACCAAAAACCTTAATGCCTGGTTATTTACTTCAAATAGGCAGAGTTTAGTACTGGGTGAAGCATTCTTGGCTATTTGATTTTAAACCTTGATCAACCCTAAAAATGGGTGGATTTCTCTCGTTCCACTTCGAGAACTAACCCATTTTCTTAACGGTTTGATCTCCTGTTTAAAACCGCAAATTCCCAATGGCATTACCTAATCCGAAACTTTTCTACTCACCTAATGCTTCCTCTAATTCCGACATTTTTTATAAAATGATCTTACGTCTAACATCCTCGACAGGCAGATACTATTTTACCTTGCAAGGGCTTTTAATCGAAAGTTTCTAATCGATACATTTCCTGCTTGCTCCTCACTTTCCAACTCATACTTTTCTTCCAGCCATACTTCCAAAGCTTCGACATCGACCTGTTCTTTTGGATAGGCATGTTGGTAATAGTTGTAAATCATCACCCGTAACTCATCAGGTGGATTGCTCTTCAATTCCTCAATTTTTTCCATTGGGAAAAGTAGTTTTTGAACTTTTTCATTCCCAGGGAAAAGAACTTCCTCACTGAAATCAATGAAATTATTTGTTATTATAAGTGATTGATTTTCTGTCAATAAGGTTTCTTTGATTAAAACTTCAATCAAAGAAGAATACTGCTTGAGATTCTTTTGGTAGGGGATGGAAACAATGGTTGGAATAGACAGGACCAAAATAAATCCCAGGTTTCGAATCAGGCTTTCGCGGAAGAAAACTAGGCCGGTTAATCCCGATTGAAACGCCGCCATTTTCCAGTCCAGCTGGAAAAGGCTAATAGCAATTCCCAAAACCAGGAGTCCTATCATGATTCTTTTCAGTCGCCAATTGCTATGCCATTCTGACCAACCCATGGCTATCAGAAAAGCAAGAATCGGAGTCAGAACGATCAGATGTCTTGGATTTAGGTAGAGTGGATTGTAGAATTTCAGATTGGTACTCATGAACCAAAACCCAAGAAAAAGGGAGAGAACCGCCAATGAAAATTCAACGGCGGGTGAGGTTCGATTCTTCCACGCCAAAGCAAATCCGGGAATAGAGAAGATCAGCCAAGGCCAATAAGCTCTTTCGACAAAGGTGAAAATCGGCATATAGGTCAGGCGCTTCAGAATTGACCAGATCCCTTTGTCTGCATACGTGAATTCAGAGATGTAATGACCTGCCTGGATGGAAGCGATCCGGTAGAATGGATCCCCGAACTCTATCCAGAAATACCCCAGGTAACCCAGACCAAACAGAAGCCCAAAAGATACCAGACTCAGATAAAAAGTCTTTGAAATCGCGTTTGATTTCCAGTCGAAGAGGAATAAAAGGACGGGCAACGGCGCCATAAAGACAATCGTCTCTTTGGTTAAAAAGCCGGTAAACAAGGCTAAAATGAATAGAAAGGCTGATAAGTAAGGCTTGGATTTTCTGTAAATCGAAGCCACCGGAACGAGGCATGTCCAGAAAACCAAAGTGCTGTCAGGATAGACCTTGGTCAGGAAATGCATGAAATAAACATGCGTACAAAACCAAAGAGCCAAAATCCATGCCGGGAAGGATTTGGGAAGAACATTGTAAAGCAAAAACAGCGAACCCAAATAACTGATCAAGGAAATGAGCGAAATTCGGTGCGGTTCAAATCCCATAAAATGTCCAATCAATCCGGAAGGAACATACGCACCCCAGCGACTTGAAAAATGATATTCATTGACTTCCATCGTGCCTTCCCAGAAGTTTTTGCCGGCGAGGAGGTAATAGACATCGTCGCTGAAAGTGATCCCATCAAACCCAAAAATCCAGTATCCGATCAGAAACAGGGACCCCGCAAAAAAGGTTAAATGCTTTTGGAAGAAATTCTGGCGGGTTTGGGTAATCATTCGATGAAAATACTTCGGATTTTGATGATTCTGCAAGTTTGAAGTTACTGTTAAAATAGAATCAAGAATCAAGATATAAGATATTAGACATAAGATTTAAGACATAAGACATAAGAACTTAACTATCACCCACTTTCAAAAGATATTCTGCGACTTTGCGCCGTGGCGGGAAATCTTTAATCTTTTTGTGGTTTATTTAAATTTCCAGCTTCTGGAGAAGCAGGACAACTTAAACTGCGCCTCCGCAGAGTTTATTTTCGTTGCGACATTGTGCCGTAGCGAGAATTTTCTTAGTTAACTCCGGGCCTTTTGTGGTAGTAAATATATTTAAAGCCGCTTTCTTATCGGCAACCAAATGAAACAAGGCTTGGAGTCCAAAAAGAGCGGCTGTCGTCTGTCAACGGTCGACTGTTGACAATCAAGAATCAAATTATTCCATGACAATTTGCGTCAATGACCTTATAGATTGAGAGTAGTTTTCGTAATTTCCTGATGAATTAATAATCCCATACCATCATGGCCGAAAGCAGCTCAATCGAACAGCAGAAAATCCTGAGAATCTTCAAAATGATCAACTTGCTTCAGGGCAATATCGGAAAACCTGTGCACCGATTGGCTGAGTTGCTTGGGACGGATGAAAGGACGATTTATCGGTATTTCAAGTTACTGGAAGCGCTGGGGTTTGAAGTGGTGAAGGAATTCAGCAAGTACAAGATTCAGGAAAAGTCCGGAATGGAGCATTCCATGAATTATGGTTCTTTTTCGCAGGAAGAAAGTCAATACCTGCATAAACTCATCGAAAGTCAGGGAAATTCGAATTTGCTTCGGGACTCACTCCTTCAGAAAATTGAAGTTCGGTCAGAAGTGAAAAAAGGAACTGAACAGTTGTTCAGGGCGAATCTGGGTAGATTGGTGGATGAGATAGGGCAGGGGATTCAGGCCAAAAAACTGATTTGGCTGAAGGATTATTATTCGCTCAGTTCCGACAACACGAGTGATCGATTGGTAGAGCCTGTGGCTTTCACGAGTAATTACGAGGCGATTCATTGCTTTGAACCGGAAAGTAAAAGCATGAAAATATTCAAAATCGAGCGAATAGGGGAAGTAGTCGTAAGTCAGGATGGCTGGCAAAATGAAAATAAGCATAAACTTCCCGAGCAGCAGTTATTTGGATTTACCGGTAAAAACCGCTTTACGGTCAAGCTCAAACTGAGTAAAAAAGCTTATCAGCTGATGATGGAAGAGCACCCTAATGCCCGTCCGTTTATGTTTATTAAGAACCGGAATCAATATTATTTCAATGGTGAAATCCCTCAATTACCCGGATTGGGAAGGTTTATTTTAGGCTTGCCGGGAGAGATAAAAGTTGAAGAGGGAGAGGAGATGAGAGCGTATTTAAATGAGCAATTGCAACGGTCGAATTTCTAAGGTTGGATAGAAGCGTTTGGCTTCGAATGATTCAGAAATGTGCAATTCCCCCTTTTTAAGGGGGTTAGGGGGATTTTTTCATTCAAATTCTGATGCCGCCGGAAGTGTCTTCACTCCGGCATATTTGGTAGAAAAAAAAACTTTCAGCAAGAGTTGAGGCTTCTCTTCAAATCAATCCTAATTCGCACATTTTTTCCTTCGTTACTTTTTGCAGCCAAAAAGTAATCCCGCCGCCGCGGGCAGGCCAAAACCTTAATGCCTGGTTATTTACTTCAAATAGGTAAGGTTTAGTATTGGAAGAAACATTCTTGGCTATTTGATTTTAAAACCTTGATCAACCCTAAAAATGGGTGGATTTCCCTCGTTCCACTTCGGGAACTAACCCATTTTCTTAAGGATTGATCGTCGGTTTAAAAACCGTAAATTCCCCAGGGCATTACCTAACAAGAAACATTTCAACTCACCGAATGCTGCCCACTAATTCCGACATTTTTTATAAAATGATCTTATTCATAGGCTTTAAACCCTAAACATTTAATCCTTAATCAAAAAACATTCATAAATGAAAAACCACCTCCAGAAGATTCTCCGAAGGTGATTTTTTAATAGCAAAAGCGATTCTGATTAAAGCAATTTCGTCAGCTTATCGATCTTTTGACTCAGATCCAAAATCGAATTTGCGTAGCGGGAATCCCATTCTTCCAATCGCTCAGTAGACTTGATTTCCACCTCATATTGAATGCCCGGAAGAATCCAGGAAGCATATCCGCTGAACGGGTCAGTACTAACATAAAGTGACTTATACCAATCGCCGTAATACATTCCTTTTGGATCAATCCAGCTTTTTTCCAGATCAATCAGACCTGGGTTGATTTTCTTAACCTTTTTGGCTTTCAGTTTATTTCCTGCCATCGCTTTGGTCAGGGCAGCTTGGTAAGCTGTTGAAGAAGTTTCAAGTTTTCCGATTGCCGCATCTACCTGATCGAATGTTGCGAAATCAGGTTTGATGGTTTTGACGTTCTTCACCGCTTGAGTGAAATGTCCTCTCAGATCTTTCGCATAGCGGGGAACATCGTAAGGAATGATGGTTGCATTGGCCATTCTGAGTGTCAAAACTCCAATCAGTTGAGCCACAGCTCCACCCATTTTGAAGGTTGGATCTACGAATTTGCTGTAATAGTTGAAGTTGTCATAGTTGGAATGGTAAGCGCTTGGACCGCCGGTTCCGCCACTCAGACTTGGTACACCTATGTGCATGTAGAAGGCGATATGATCAGATCCGCCACCCAGGTTTCCGATTCCAGGCTCTGCTTTTTGACCGGCCCAAACTTCAAAAACTGACTTTGCTGAATCCGGATAGCTTACTTCTTTCGAAGCATCGATGATCAGTTTTTTCAAAGTGGGAGCAGAGCTTACTCCGAAGTTTCTGCCAGAAACTCCTCCGTCAAAATTCATATAAGTCACAGCTTTGGCACCCAATTCATCGCGGTAATGCTCCACCCATTCGGTAGAACCAATCACTCCTTGCTCTTCCGCATCCCAATGTCCGATCATAATGGATCGGGAAGGTCGCTGACCATTTTTAGTCATTTCTCCGACAGCCTCAGCAAGCGTCAGCATCATCGCTGTACCAGAATTGGGATCAGTTGCTCCGAAGCTCCAGGCATCGTAATGGCTTCCCAGAATCAGCCATTCGTCAGGATATTCAGATCCTTCGAAAGTTCCGACTACATTATTGGCTCGGATGAAATCAACCGGCTGATCTACCATTACCCGAACTTTCAGCTCGCTTCCTCCCTGGATTTTATAGTCAAATGGAAGACCTCCCTGCCAGGTTTCCGGCACTTTATCTCCTGTCATTCTGCTCAGGATTTCTTTGGCAGCGCCATAGCCAATCGGGCTCACAGGAATCGTGTGAAAAGCCACGTCTTTTGGATCAAGGCGATTCACTTGCTCTTTCCCGTCTCTTGGCAAAGCCGGTTCATTTGGTGTCAAAGGATCGCCGGTATAATCCAGCGTCAGCAATGATCCTCTTTGAATAGTGGTTTCGTTGAAGTAAGGTCCGTCGGGATAGACAGCGCCTTTTCCTGAACCTGAATCCTTCGGGTCAGTGTAAATGATCAAAGCTGCCGCTCCGTGTTGCTCTGCAAATTTTGCTTTGAAACCGCGGAAATTTCCTCCGTATCGGGCAATTACTACTTTGCCTTTCAGGTCAATTCCCATTTCTGCGAGTTTTTCAAAATCCGCCTTTGTGCCGTAGTTGGCATAGACAACCTCTGCGGTGACATCTCCGCTTCCTGAGAAAGCATTGAAACCTTTGTGAAGTCGGGCATCAGCTGAGTAAGGATCGCTGTCCAAAGCACCTTCCTGCTGGGACAAAGTCATGGTCACCGGAGTGATGATTTGAAGCAAAGATTTTCCCGGATCATTTGGCAGGTAAACGTCGTAAGGATGGACTTTTACAGTCATGCCTGCGTCCGACATTACTTTCACCATGTAATCCTTTACAGCTTCGTTTTCTGGAGTTCCGGCGATATGGGGAGCTTTGGTAAGTTCCTTCAAATGGACTTTGAACCGGTCGAAATTGACAGCCTTGAGATAGGTTTCTTCCAGAGATTTTTGATTGGCTAAATCCTTGGCAAAAAACCCATCCAGTTGTTGGGCAGAAACCGGCAAGCAAAAGCCTGCAGCTGCCACAAAACTGAGAATTGATTTTTGAATATTCATAGAGTCGAGGATGCGTGATTTCTTTAATGAAAAAGAAGCCACAAGAAATCCTTTTCGAAAAGAAGGTTTCCTTGTGGCTTGAAATTGTTAATGAAGAATTAATTAGCGTTCAATCCGGGAGATCTTTCCAGGAATTCCTGATACAATCTGATGTGTCTGTTGGAAAGCGGAATTCTATACCCGCTGATGAATACATGCATGACCTGAGTACGAGTCTCAAAAGGATCGCCCGTTGACACGATCAGGTTGGCAACTTTTCCAACTTCAACTGAACCCAACTGATCTGCTAGACCGAAGATTTCAGCAGCATTGATAGTGACAGCTTTCAACGCTTCTTCTTTACCCAATCCATAAGCTGCAGCGAATCCTGCATGGAAAGGAAGATTTCTCACATTTTCTTCTTCATTGGTCCGGATTGCAAGTTTCACTCCGGCCTTTGCCATTTTACCTGCATTAGCATAAGGAATATCATATCGGTCAGATTGACGAGTAGGCAGTTCCTGAACAGGTCCCGTCAAAACCGGGATTCCGGCTTTTGCGATTTCGTCAGCAACTCTCCATCCTTCAGCAACGCCGGCAAAAATCACTCTTGCATTTTTTCCTTCCACCCATTTGATCGCGTTCTGTATATCAGAGGCTGCATTTACTTCGATCAAAATCGGCAATTCACGGGATACAACTTTGGATAACTGATCCATTTCAGGATAGTAATTCAATTCAGCTCCGTTCTTTTTCATTTGATTGTAGCTTACTGCATTTTCCCAAAGTTCGTTCGCTTCTTTCAAAGCTTTCTCGTTGTCCTTTTTGATATCCTCATCGGATCTTCTGTCGAATCTTCCTCTTCTGGCAGAGCTTGGGAAATTCATTACAACTGCTTTGAAACCTGCATACATCTGATCCGGCGTATAGCCATTCAGGTTGATCAATGCTGCTGTTCCTGGAAATAATCCTCCTGTTGGAACTGTCAGAACTGTAGTAACTCCGGAAACCCGGGTCACGGGAATAGCTTCAGAGTTTGGATTGACAGTAGTCAATGCCTGCATATTCGGAGTGAAACTTCCCAAGTCTGCATAATCGACAGTTTCAGCCACAGAGCTTACTTCAACCAACCCTAATCGGGTTCCGCTATCAATCATGCCGGGATAGATAAACAATCCGGTACAATCAATCACTTCAGTTCCGGCTTCGGAAATGTTGGTTCCTATTTCAAGAATTTTTCCATTCTCGATCATAACCGAAGTATTATTCAAAGTTCCTTTGGTAACAGTTACTACTGTAGCATTTTTCAAAAGGAATTTCCCTGTCCTTGGCTTCACAAATTCCCCGTCGATCTGCGCCATTGCCATGAAAGGCAAGAAGGCTAGCAGGAAGGCGAAAAAGGTTTTATTTAGTCTTTTCATCTGATTATAATTTGATTTTTAAAGGCCATAACCTGTCCCGTGACGAAGGAAACGGGATGGAATCTCACATATTTGTTATCCATGCTTATGTAAGTCGCTTGTGTCATGCTCGATTTCATGTCTTCTAAAATTCGGGATGAATTAATGCTTTTGATTAAATAATGACTCGGTAGTCCCAAACAGGAATTCAGTATCCTGCATGCATCTATGACTTTCTCCGCTGAGGAAGATCGGCTCTACCATTTCAGTTGCACTGATTTTTAGTCGTTGGTCATCTGCATTTTCTTTGATATCGAAATACTTCACGCCATCAATAAATGTCATCATTGGCACCGCATAAACTGAAAGCGGATGATTGTCGAAAATCACCATATCAGCTTGCTTTCCTACTTCGAGAGAACCCACTTTATCGTCAATGCCAAGCTGTTTTGCAGGATTGATCGTGATCAGAGCAATTGCCTGATCATCTGTCAATCCACCGTAACGCTGAGTTTTACCAGCTTCATGATACAGGTGACGGATCAGTTCGGCATCATCAGAGTTGATAGAAGTGATTGCGCCGTTTGCAGTCAGGATAGCAGCGTTGAATGCTGTGGAGTAGTAAACCTCCATTTTGTAAGCCCACCAGTCTGCAAAAACAGAAGCACCCATGGTGTATTTGGCGATTTCCGGAGCAACTTTGAAACCTTCGTTGGTATGCTGGAAAACAAGTTTGGTGATGTTGAAATCCTTCGCCACATTGATCAGCATGTAGATTTCGTCAGCTCGGTAGGAGTGACAATGGATGATGATTTTTCCATCCAAAATATCAGCAAGTGTCTGAAGGCGCTCATCATACTCAGGAGCTACAGTTGTATTTCCTTTGGTTGATGCTTTAGCTTTGTAATCTGCCCAGGCTTTCTTGTATTGAAGCGCTTCGTTGAATCCATTTCGGATGACCGCTTCCACACCCATTCTTGATCTTGGCTGAATTCCTGCGCCACGTCCGTGAACACGGGTCGGGTTTTCACCCAAGGCAAATTTGATGGTACGCGGAGCATCCTGCATGATGATATCCTGTGGATCGGTTGATCCCCAGCGGTGTTTCAGGGTTGCATTTTGTCCTCCAATTACGTTAGCTGAACCGTGCATTGCATGTGAAACCGTAACTCCACCGGCGAGTGCTCTGTAAATTCCTATTTCAAATGGATTTACCATGTCCTTCATTCGAACTTCCGAAGTGATCGGTGAGGTAGCCTCATTGACCACATCGAGACCGACGTGAGAGTGGGCATCGATGATTCCCGGCATCAGATATTTGCCGGTAGCATCTATTGTCTGAACTCCCGATGGAGCGTTCAGATTTTTTCCGATTTGTTTGATAATACCATCCTGCACGAGCAAGTCGGAGTTTTCGAGAGTGCCTTTTGTAGCAGTGATGACCGTGGCATTCTTAATCAAAACACTGCCTTTTTTGACTTGAGCAGTTGCAATTTGGATACTCAGGCCCAACAAAGCAGCAAGAAAATAAGCTTGTTTTTTCATGTGATTAGTTGTTTGTGATTAGAGTTGGGGAGAGAGTTGCTTCGAAAGGAAATGATCCAAACTGAGCTACTGACATGGTGCCATCCATTGAGGTGCCGCTGATTTCACCGGAGATTTCCACCGCGATGGTCATTCCGCTGGCAGTAACGTCAAAAAAGAAAGTAAGCTTGTTTCCATCTACAGCCACGTCGCGAATTGGTGCACTGGTTTTTCCTGAACCTGACGGATCATCATACGTGATTGTTCCGCTATAAATATCGCCTTCCTTTGCGATTGCCAAAACCCCACCTGAGTTTCCATGCGGACTTTCTGTTTTATAATCCCAGTTTCCTTCCACTTTCAGGCTGTCTTTCTTTTCTCCGTTGGTTTCAGGTTTCTTCTTGGTTGCGAGTTCGTAGTCATATACAAAGCCGTCCACCACAACATGCTTGATTTGAGAATCTTCTTTAAATAAAGAGTCTGTGGTTAAAACCAGGTTTGCCATTTTGCCTTTTTCAATGGTTCCGGCAAATCTGCTGATTCCAAGGATGTTTGCTGGATTGGTAGTCAAAGCTGCCATCGCGCCCTGCTCAGTCAGACCGTTTTCTATCATTACTTTCAGGCTTTTCATCAGGTCTGCAGGCTTTGTGCCCACGGTGGTAAATGCAAAAGGAATTCCTGCTTTTTCCAACTTTCCGGCTTGAGCAATTGCTTTTGAATAAGCATCCTTCACTCTTTCATATTGAGCTTTGGTCGCTTCAGTTACTTCTTCTTTCTGAGCTTTTATCGATTTGTCAGAAGGAGTTTCAAGTTTGATCAGGACTTTGGCGTTTGATGCTTTGATTACATCGATCACTGATTCATAATCCTCCAGACCTGTCAGAATAAGATTGAAGCCCAATTCTTTTTGAAGATTGATTGCTCTTCTGATTTCCAGTTCAGTGGGAGCAGTGAATAAAACAGGAGTCTGTCCATTGATTACATCAGACATACTGCTGTAAGTAGGCGTGATCTCAGGGCGCTTCACACCGGCAACGGAAGCATACTGTTGTCCTCTTTGCTGAGTGAGTTCTGCATTTTCGTAGACATCTCTGAATTTAGCCATTACGCCGGCCGGCGTTCCCGGATACATTCCTCTCGATCCGCGGAAATTTGCTGCCAAGGCTGCATTTTCCTTCAGCAGATTGGTAGAAGAGGGAGAACCCAAAACAATGATTGAAGTTTTTCCTGCCAACATCCCACCCTCCGGAACAGACTGAATCAAAGTGAAACCGGTTTTTCTCAAGTCATCTACCTTATCTCCGCTGATTGAAAACTGATCTTTCGCAGATCTCAAGGGAGTGATGCCGGCGATTTCGTCAGATGGATTGGAGGACACGAAACCTTCAGGTCTTTCCAGATCCTTTGGCTTGGTGATACCTGCATCGCTGGCACCATCAATAAATCCGGGATAAATAAAAAGCGAATCTCCGACAATTACTCTGGCATCTTTCGGAAGATTCAGATTAGTGCCGACTCCCAGGATTATTCCACTTTGGATCAGGACAGTTGCTTTTGTCCCGGCTTTTCCGGGAGCAGTGAAAACAGTTGCGTTGGTGATGGCGTAAGTATCGGTGATTCGTTTCTTTCCGCTGGGATCACTTTGACCCAAAACAAGATTGGAAGAAACCCACCCTGATACCAATAAGCCAATCACACCTGCTTTCAGAAGTGTTTTTTTCATGTGTGTAGATGTTTTTTTAAGGCTCCATAAAATCAAAAAACTGACTAAAATTTCCCTTTCGAAAAAGCAATCAACTATTCGATTTCATGTCAATTGATGGTTTATCTTTAATAAGCAAGCTAATAAAACCCCTTTCAGAATCCATTTTGATTTTTTAAACCAAAGATTTTTTTTGATCAATGGCATTACGGTTTTGGCAAACGACGATTAACGGTCTTAAAAATCAATCAAATTCCAGAAAGTTTATTTGGGTGGTACCAAGAAGCTTATTTTTTCAATCCGAATATTATCTTTAGCTATTGCTACCACCCATTAGCTATTGCTACATTCCCCTGTATGAAAAAAATCCTGATCATAGAAGATGATTTACTCATCTCAAGTATGGTACAGTATCGCCTGAAAAAGGACGGCTATGAGACTATTCTGGTACAAGATGGAAATGAAGGAATTAAAGCCATTGAAGAAGAAGACATTGATTTGATCATCACGGATGTCATGATGCCTTTTAAAAGCGGGATAGAAATCATTCATCATGCCCGCAAATTCAAGCCTGATGTTCCGATCATTGTCCTTAGCTCGCTTGGTGCCGAAGAACAAATTGTTTTGGAAGCATTTAACCTTGGAGTTGCGGATTTTGTACCAAAACCATTCAATCCAAACGAATTAGCGGTTCGGGTGAGAAGAGTTCTTAAATTATAAATTTATGAGAAAGGTTCTTTTTTTCATTTTAGTGCCCCTATTCTTTGTAGGGACATCCAATGCAATTGGACAACAGAATCAACCAGACTTGACCGACTCTGTTGCTTTTCATGATTTTCTGATCAAGCAAAATGAGGTCCCCGGTTTATCCGTTCGATTTATTCTGGAAAATAAAATTCTTACAGATTCAATCCCTGCAGCTAGTTTGTTTGGTTTTACGGAGTTGACTTCAGGGGGGCTCGTCTCTTCCGCGTTTAGCCAATTGAATCAGTTCACCAAACTCAGGGACACTTTAAAACTTCTTAATCCCAAGTGGGAATTTTTGATTTTTTCTCAGCCTTCATCATTGACTGCTTCTCAGGAATATGTAGCCAATCTTCTCCGAAACGGGGATATTCAAATTGTCGGGCAAAGTAATTTAAGCTCAAATGACTTGATTTTATTGGCTTCAAAGCTCCCCTATAAGCCTCTTGCCCAATATAAGTTTCAGGTGATATCTGATTATAAGCTTTTTGTTGTGACAGTGATTATCGTCTTTTTCTTCGTGATGGCTTTATTGATGATTCTGTTTATGTTGGTTTTTAAAGCCAAAAAGAATAAAAGAGAACAGCTTACAAAGGATTATGAATTCTTAATCGTTGGCCCGCTTACAAACTTACTTTTTGAAAAAGAATTGGATGAAATTAAGAAACTGTCTGATGCTGAGATCAACGATATTTTCCCGGCCACCTTGCTTAGTAAAGCACTTTTTCAGCATGTATTGATCGATAAAATCATCGGATTGAACAAGAAAATGAAGGGAGATTTCAAAAATAAGCTAAAAGCGCTATATCAAAGGCTGGAATTGAATAAGGTGTCCCTCGGCAATCTAAAAAGTAAGCAATGGGATCGAGTGGCTACCGGCCTGGTGCAGATCAACGAAATGGATCTGATTGAAGCACTCTCTGAGGTGAAAAAATTTACCAATTCTCCCAATTTCTATGTTCGGTCTCAAGCAGTAGGAACTTTACTCAACCTGTCGGATAAAATGGACCTTGTTTTTCTGAAAGACCAAACGTATCCGCTTTCTGCCTGGCAGCAAATGAATTATCTCCGGATTATCAAATTTCTGTATCAAAGTAAAGAGCTCCATATGAAAAGCCTTTTTGAATCTGAAAACCAAAGTGTACGGCTTTTTGGATACAAATTGGTCAGGCTTATTGGTCTGGTAGATTTTCTGGAAGACTTAGGAAAATTAGCTCCAAATGCCTCAGACGAGGAGAAAATAGAGATTATCAAAACTTACGAGGTCTTGGGTGCTCACATGCAGGCTGATTTTGTGAACGATTGCCTCCTGTCTGAAAACCCGAAACTTCAGCAAGCCGCTGCTCAGGCAATTGGAGAAATAGGAAATAAAGAATCTGTTACTATTCTTGAAAACCTGCTAAAATCCCAACCGGAGTTTCGATTGAAAATGATATTGCTGAAAAGTCTGCAAAACTTGGATTCCAACCAATTCGAGAAATTTACAAGTATTCAAATGGACTTTGATACACAGCGAATTAAGCGTCATCTTTTAGACCCACTCCTGCGTCATGTATAATTTCCTTTTCTTCCTGATACTTGAAATTTTGGGGGTTATCTTTTTGATCCTGAGTTTTTCAGTGATTTCCATATACCTGACTATCATGGTGCTTAGCGCTCTGGAGATGAGGGATCATATTCGCAAAAATCATTTTGCCGATTATGAAGACATTGTAACTTCTCCAATCGCCCCAAGCGTTTCCATTTTGGCCCCGGCTTTCAATGAGGGGCAATCTATTGTCCAAAATGCACAAAGCTTGTTATCCCTCTTTTATGGCAAATTTGAGGTGATCATTATCAATGATGGTTCTAAGGATGACACTTTGGAGCAATTGATTAATGCATTTGATCTTGAGCGTACCTCCTATGCGTACTATCCCGAAATAGAAACAAAGAAGGTCCGTGGAATATATAAGTCGCAAAACATTTCATACGGTAAGCTGGTCGTGATTGATAAGGAAAACGGTGGAAAGGCTGATGCACTTAATGCCGGGATCAATTTGTCAGAAATGGAGATTTTGGCTTGTATTGACGTAGACTGTATCCTCTCCAGTGAATCCATCACACGAATGGTAAGGCCTTTTATGGAAGAAGCTAATCGCAAGGTCATAGCGGTAGGAGGGGTAATTGGAATTGCCAATAATTGCGATGTTCAGGATGGGACAGTGACCAAATATCGAATCCCAACCACTCTATTGGGAAGATTTCAAGTCATAGAATATTTCCGGGCCTTTCTGATGGGAAGAATGGCATGGACCAGAATCAATGGCCTAATGCTGATTTCAGGAGCTTTTGGCTTTTTCAAAAGAGATGTAGTGTTGGCTGTGGGCGGGTATTTTCCGAAGACTGTAGGTGAAGACATGGAGCTCTTAGTCCGAATGCGCCGCTATATGGAAGAGCGGAATATTCCCTACAAAGTCGGATTCATTCCGGACCCTCTTTGCTGGACTGAAGTACCGGAAAGTGAGGAAGTATTGTCTAAGCAGCGTAACCGCTGGATGAGGGGAACTATTGAGACGTTGCAACTTCACCGTGTGATTCGTTTCAATCCTCGTTATGGTGTTTTGGGAATGATTTCATATCCTTTTTGGGCATTATTTGAGAAAGCAGCACCAATTATAGAATCCACAGGGATCATTTACACATTTATTCTGCTGTTTATTGGTGAATTCAGTGCGATCTATTTCTTTTCTCTGCTGGTCTTAATGTATTTGCTTACCCTGCTGATTTCAGCGTTCAGCATTTTGTACGAGCAAATTTCTTACAATAATTACAAAGACAAGAAAGATCTCAACAGATTGATTTTAACAGTATTGGTAGAACCTATTTTAGTCCATCCAAAAATAATTTTTTGGGGACTAAAAGGTCATCTGGACTTCATAACAGGAAAAGGCGGATGGGGGAAAATGATCCGAACCGGCTTTAAAAAAGCGGAAGACCGTAAAAATCTCGAAACACAATCCCAGAATTCATGAAAAAAACTCTATCCATATTTCTGCTGATTTTGTCAATTTCCAATTTGGCCAATGCACAGGATACCTTTGATCCGGATGAATTGCTGGTACAGGCGAGAGAATTGATTCTTGACGGAAAATATTCTGAAGGAAGAAAAATTGCTTTCAAGGCATTAAGTAAATATCCTGACTATGTTGATATCTTAATTTTAGTCGGCAGAAGTTACGCTTGGGAAGGAACTTACGATTCAGCTTCCATTTATTTGGAAAAGGCAATTGTAGCCTCCCCAACTTATGCAGATGGATACTCCGCGTATTTGGATAATCTAAGTTGGGCGGGTGAATTTGAGCAAGCAAATTCAGTCCTTTCAAGAGCGAAATCAAATTTGGGTGTTCCGCTCCCGGATGAGATCCGATACAAGGAATCCCGGTTGAATTACTATAAGGAGGATTATGATTTGGCTTATGATCAAGCTGAGGCATTGTTTGAGCAAGATTATAAAGAGGAAGGTTTCCTGGCTTACATTCAGAATCTTCAGCGACTTAGAAGAAATAATGCGATAGGAACGACCTATGATTATGATACTTACTTTGGTGATATCAGCCCCTGGAATACATTTTCACTTTACGGACGTACAAAGACAGATTTAACCGGATCATTGATTGCCAGAGCTACATACTCTTCCAGATTCGATGATGACGGGACTCTTTTTGAACTGGATGCTTATCCGTCTTTGGGAGAAAAGGCATACGCTTATTTGAATATCGGAGGCTCTTCTGCCAGTTTCTTTCCAAAGCTTAGATTTGGTGCTTCCATCTATTACAATCTTCCCAAAGCCTGGGAGATAGATGCGGGATATCGGTATCTGGGATTTTCAGAAGTAACAAATATTTATACAGGGTCAGTCGGAAAATATGCAGGAAACTGGTGGCTTAACTTAAGAGTAAACCTAATTCCGGATGATTCAGGTGTAGGAACCTCGGGTAGCTTCCAAGCCAGATATTACTTCAAAACAGCCGAGGACTTCTTCAGTATCCAGCTAAGCACGGGAGTATCTCCGGATGAGGAAACACGCGACCAATCTCAATTGCTAAACTCTTATCGTGCCAGACTTGGCTACCAGCAATTGGTTACACCCCGGTTCATGATTTTTGGCTATACAGGATATAGCAGGGATGAGCTGAACACGGACAGATTCAGGAATAATCTCAACGTTTCCGCAGGAGTGGAATATCGCTTTTAACTCAGAACTATGTTAACCACGGAATTTAGACTTTACATCCAAAAATACATTTTTGTGCTTTTAATCCTGGTTCTGATTCCTTTGATCAGTTACGGCACTTGGTTTTTTTACCCGAGTCATTCGTTGGATGTTTTAGTGATTGATAAATCTGTTCCAACTGATAGTTATCAGGAACATAAGTCAATTTTCTGGGTTTTGGAGCACAACAAATTCATCTCAAAAAATGGTGAATTATATAAAATGAACGAGGATTACCTGGGATTTTTTCCTGATAATTCTCCCGGGCATGGAAGAATAAAAGATTTGAGTAAACTCTCAGAGTCTGAAATGAAAAAGAAAGTTTCAGAACTTGATGTTATTTACCTGGCAGATACTTATGGGGTTTTTGAAAATAACTTTAACAAAGGTTCCAGAGAAAATTTTTCCAAGAAGATCTATGGCGGTTTAGATGATTCAGATATTCGAATGTTGAGAGAAGCAAAAACTCAAGAGAAGACGGTGATTGCAGAATTTAACAGCATGGCTTCCCCAACGCCAAAAGAAATTCGGGCAGAATTCGAGAATATAATGGGATTGAAATGGACCGGATGGATTTCCAGATACTTTGATGAAATGGACACTCTGGCTAATAATGACATCCCTGCTTGGTTTATTAAGCAATACCGCCAGCAAAATAATGACCAATGGGTTGCTCCTGGACCTGCTTTAGTTTTTGTTCGGGATGATGGAAAAGTTGAGGTTTTTACTTTTCAGGAAGATTATTTGAATAAAATCCCACTGATTCGTACTCAAAGAATCAATGAACATGGTTTTTCCCTCCCAGAGGCTATTCCTTATCCTGATTGGTTTGATATTGTGATGATTGAGCGTGATTATGAAGTGATTTCCTATTATGATATCAATCCAACTTCCAAAGGATTAGAAAAGCTTCGGGATATGGGATTGCCACGTTTCTTTCCTGCGGCGGTAACAAAAAAATCCGGAAAAGGCCGCCTTTATTATCTCTCGGGAGATTTTTCCGATCAAAGGACAAATCTGGGTTCTGCTAAATTCACAGGCTTACCGTATTTGTGGAGAGGAGTTCATATAGTCAATGATTATACAGACAGGCAAAGTTTCTTTTGGAATTACTATTATCCGTTGACTTCAAAAATTTTCAAGAAAGTTTATGATGAAAAGAACTAAGCTGATTTATTGATTTTTCGGCATTAGTTTTCTCGTCTGAACAATGTAGTTGTTCTTGTTTTTGAATTCCTCAAATTCCCCTTTCAGTTTATTCAGGATCGAACCATCTTCTATTGGATCGATATTCATTCCATCCGTGATTAAAAAAAGCTGACCTTCTGAATAGAAAAATTCACCATCGAGGTAATCGACGAGCTGATTTTTATTGCGCATCAAGGGCATTGCAATTCGCGACTGAAAAGACCTTGCCGTATCCAGCACCTGGCCTTGCCAAATCACTTTTTCCGGTAGTGTGATCCCGGATTGATTTTCCAATAAGGACAAAATGGAAGGAGTAACTTCAAAATGACTTACCATACTTTTGAAATAAGTCGGACGATTAATTTTGGGAGAATAAATGAATAAAGGCACATGGAACCTGTCAAGTCTCGATGACAAAGGGATTTCTGTAAGACGGTGATCACCGGTGATGATGAAAATAGTGTTTTCAAACTCCGGTCTTTTCTGATACTCCCTGAAAAAATCCCGAATGGCATCATCGGCATACAAGAGAGTCATGTAGATATTTTCGTAGGCGAGATAGTCGGTTACCTGAGCATCTGTTTTATTTAAATAATCTCTAAGATGTATGTTTAGCTTTTCCTTATATAATTCAGGTTCCGGTACAATGTAAGGATCGTGTGAGGTCTGAGTTTGAAAAACTCTTAATTCCGGGCCTGATTTGGTCGGAGGAAGTTTTTCGAGGGCATTTCTGAATAACTCTTTATCTGCATATCCCCAGGAAAACCCATTTTGGGAAGGAGTAGTAGGGAATTTAGGGTCAAATTCCGCAGCATCCACAATTTGATCCAAATGATTATAAATTAAAAAATCTCCTACGTGGTCAAAGGATTTGTCCCCACCAAGGAAGTATCTGGTCTGATAACCATTATCCTTGAGAACGCTTAATAAAGTATGGTGAGAGGGAAAATTATCATAGAGTTCCAAAAAGCCCTTTTCTCCAAAAGGTAAGCCACCGAATAACCCTGGCTGAACGCCAAAAGTACGGCCTGTTGAAGAAATTGCATTTGTCCAAACTAAGCTATGTCGCTCCAGAGAATCCAAAAATGGGGTAAAACTGCCCAAGTACGCGTCCTTTCCAGAGTAAGCTTTTCCAAGACTTTCTACCAAAATGAACACAATATCAGGTGGTGACGATAGGGTGTCAAAGTATGAACTTAGCATGTCAGGATAGTTGGCAGTATGCAAAAAAGGAAAGCTGTTTTCTACATATTCCTTTTTTACCAATAAATCATCATTTGAATTCCTGAGGAAAAAATCAAAATAATATTCATCCTTATACATGAAATAATCAAAAGCTTCCTCGGAGAGAAACCTGGATTTATTGACTTCAATATTTCTTTTTATCTCGCTTGAACCGGCAGTATTAGTCAATGGAAAAAAAACAAAACAAACTATCAGAAAATAGGTGACAGAAGTGAATACTAAAGCAACTTTAAGATTGAATCTTATAAATTTGGATCCCAAATAGAGTAAACCTAAAACCAGACAAATGCCAATAACACTGCCAAATCCGCTTAATAAATTGACTTGACCAGAACCTTTGACAATAATTATAAGGTCATTTGTACTATAGGCAAACAAATCTTTACCAAGTGGCAACAGAGTTTTTATAAAATAAAAAATCAGAGAAATATGGATCGTAAGTGCAAGCGTGAATCCGACTTGGGTAATTAATCTGGCGATTTTGGAAGAAAAAAGGCTGATCAGGATATGAAAGATCAAAAGCAGACCCAATAAATATAGATTCCAATCAAAATCCTCAATAATACTATAGGTAAATACGTCTCCAAATTTCATTTCCAAAACATGGTTTTTGAAAACAAGAACCAGTTCAAGAATTCTTAACAAAAACATTAACAGCAAGTAAATCACTGCCATGCCCCAAAAATCACTTAAGATTTTTTGAACTCTGAGTGGTAGGGTAGATCGGATTTCAGCCTTTTGAGCCATAGGTGGTCGATATGATTTTTTATCAACGGTGAAAAGATAGAGCAAAATCGGGTATCTTCAAGGCGTGATTTTAATATTATGAGTAAATCAGATTTGTGGTTGGAGCTTTCTTCCAACCTGACAACTACAGGAGCATTGACTTTCAGCTCCAAAGCCCTTGTGAATAAAATGCTTTCAAAATCTGACCTTTCCCATGCCAAATTAGTGGTAGAAATGGGGGGCGGAGACGGCAGTATTACGCAGGGGATTATTGAAAGATTGGAGGCAGATGCTGAGCTGTTGGTATTTGAGATCAACAAGTCATTTTGCGAATCGATGAAAAAGCAATTTCCACAGCCTAATGTGAAAATCATCAACGATTCGGCTGAGAATCTTGATAAATACCTTCATGGTAAAAAAGTGGACTATATCTTTTCATCCCTGCCTTTCAGTCTTATTTCAAAGGAGGCTACAAATGAAATCTTGATTCAAAGCAAAAATTCTTTAACTCCCAGCGGAGCCTTTATCCAGATTTGTTATTCCTATCTCTTGAAAAACCTATTCAAAAAGTTTTTTAACAAGGTGAATACAAGTTTTACTTTTAAGAATTTACCACCCGCTTTTGTGATGGTTTGCAGATAATGCAGTGAAATGGAAGTCCTGAGAACAGCAATTTTGGAAATGTGCAGGCAAAAGAAAAATAGTGCTTTTTATCCTTCTGAAGTAGCAAAAAGGATGTTTCCTGAAGATTGGCCGCTATTTCTGGAAGAGGTCAGATCGGTTGCGTTGGAAATGAATCGGGAAGGATTGATTCAAATCATGCAAAATGAAAAGATCATCGATCCCGATTCTGTTCCTATTGGCCCGATCAGGATAAGCAGCCGGATTCCAAACCAAAGTAAGAGTTGAGCTGTTCTTGACTTAATAAAAATCTGAAAGAGCTATGGAAAATAAGATGAGTTTGCCGGTGACCAAGGTAATCGTACCGCAAGGGCAGGAAGTAATCACATTGGGTGCGGGTTGTTTTTGGTGTACAGAAGCAGTTTTTCAAAGAGTTGAAGGAGTTGAAAAAGTGGTTTCGGGTTATTCAGGAGGTTTTGTCGTAGAGCCAACTTACCGTGCCATTTGCGAAGGAACCACCGGGCATGCAGAAGTGATTCAGGTTTTCTTTAATCCGGAAAAAATCACGCTGTCTCAGCTTCTTGAAATTTTCTGGGGCACACATGATCCCACTACTTTGAACAGACAAGGTGCAGATATGGGGCCTCAATACAGATCCGCGATTTTCTATCATACACCTGAGCAACAAAAAATCGCCCTTGAGCTAAAATCTCAATTAAATACTTCAAAGGTTTTTGAAAAGCCAATTGTGACAGAGATTACCTCATTTACTAATTTTTATCCTGCGGAAAATTATCATCAGGATTATTTCAATTTAAATGGCTCGCAACCTTATTGTCAGTTTGTGGTCAAACCCAAAGTAGATAAACTCAAGAAATTTTTTAGCGGTAGATTAAAGGCTTAATCCTTACTTTTACCTCGCAAAACCCCCTTGCAACATGAAATCGAGCAAGCCGAATAACCTCACACCGTGAGATGATTATTCACCATGCGAAGATTCCATATGGCCTTTGAAAAAAAATTATAATCATATGAAAAGAACCAGAGCCCAGGAATCCAGAGGAGCAATAGAGAGACTTTATATTACCATGCGTCACCTTTTTACCCGCGGAAGCTACAAGCCATTGGGTGTATCCGGGGAGACTTTGGTTAACTCATTGATGGTACTTAGTCCGGAGATTTACGGTTCAGTTACCGATCCCGAAAAGCTGGAATTGGATGGATTGTTTTATGTAATGGAGCGACTGCCCAGAGGAATTGAAGAATGCAGATATGTGAGATTAATAAGCCGGGAAGGGTATGAAACGTCCCATTTGACTCCGATAGTACCAGCCAGAAGAAAAAGGAATTGCTACCGACTGGATGCTCAGATCATGTACGTGGAGATGACCAGAGGCCGTTCTGATATTTACGATATTCTGACTCACCTTACTTTCCTCTACATCGAATCCAGAAAAATCCTTCGCAATGCAACAGACCCGAAGGGGAAAATCTCCCTGAATTGGAATATGTTGGAGGAATTTGTGAAAAAGGAAGCAGCAGGTGAGGAGTTTGATAAAGAAGCGGCAAGTGCTTATTTGAGCCATTTGATAGGAAGAACTTTCGAGGAAACAGTAGATGCGGTTGAAAAATTTGAGAAAAGCCCTAACTCAAACAGCCTGTTTTCCATCATTTACAACATGGGAAGGTTGGCCTTTGACGAATCTACCAAAGGCCTTGACCGCGAGGTTTCATTCTCGGCAACTTTGCGGGAGCGAATCGGTCATCACGTCTATGGTGAACTTTGGGCTCAGAAAATCAAAGAAACGCTTGATCAACATGGTTTGCTGAAGCGACCGATTCACATCATTTCTGCTAATCTCCATAGCGTCCTGAATACCGTTTATGGTCCACAGGCTTTAGATTTGAAAACCTATGAGGAGATCGAAAAAGTGGCGATGGATATCAGTGTGAAATCTAAAACCCATCAGGGTAAATCCATCCTTGAATATGCTGGTAAGCATGGCTTCATAGATATTCCGGATACTTCCGGTACGAATATCGGAGCTCAAATCATTGACACTGCACTTTTCGAAAAGGATGAAATCATCCCCGGAATAAAATTGGTGGAGAAAGGCGAAGAAAGTCCCGTGATCGTTGTAATGGATTACGCATTCGGTGAGCAAGCTTATGAGTGCTTTGATGAATTGCTCAAAGCATATCATAAGGATGGAAAAGATATTCCGCTCAATGTTATTTCCACTTCAATAATGGGGAAAGCCGGAATTCTATACGGAGGCAAAGGAGATTTGATGATCCCTACAGCCCATGTTTTTGAAGGGACGGCAGATAATTATCCTTTCAAAAACGAACTGAAAAAATCAGATTTTGAAGGATACGGATTGGGAGTTTACCAGGGAACTATGATCACTGTTTTGGGAACCTCTCTCCAAAACAAGGATATCCTGACCTATTTTATGAAGTCATCCTGGAATGCAGTCGGACTGGAAATGGAAGGAGCTCATTACCAAAAAGCAATACAATCCGCTTCGAGAATCAGAAGAAGCATCCGATCCAATGTGAAAGTGCTTTATGCATATTACGCTTCAGATAACCCGCTCGAATCAGGAAGTACACTTGCTTCCGGTGCGCTTGGCATGGAAGGAGTGAGGCCAACTTACCTGATTACCTACAAGATTTTAGAGAAGTTATTTGGGGAAAATTAGAAAATGGGAAGCAATTGCTTCCCATTTTCATTTATTGAAGTTTTGAATTGATCGGAGGTGGTCCAGGAGGAATGATTCCCTTGTAGACATAGTCTCCCTTTTTCTCTTTGAATTCAGCTTTGATTTCAGTTCTCAGAGCTTCGTTTTGGTAAAGATCCACCATGGTCATCGCTAAAGCTTTCGCAGCATAGCCCATTCCTTTATGCCCGATGGACATTCCGCCAGAAGCTACCACTGCCCATGAATGCCAAGGTGTTCCATTAGGCGCAGTAGTCGCACTCAAACTGATGGTTGGGACATTGTAACTCACATCGCCCACGTCAGTAGATCCGCCCATGGAGTGTTCCAAAGTTTCTTCCAAAGGTTTGATCTGAGAAACTAATCCAATTTGTGGCATGAAAGTACTTTCCTGAATCTTCTTTGCGAAAACCTGCTCTTCGTCTGTGTATGAAATCGGGCCTAAAAGCTCCAGGTTTTTTTGCAAAGCTTCAGAACCGGTTCTGTTGATCAACATTTCGTGAATTCCCGAAACAAGACTTACTTCATGCGTCACGTTTGCCATGATTGCTGCACCTTCTGCCATTTTCTCTACTTGCTTCCAAACAGGCTCCAATCCTGAACGACTTGAATCGCGCACCCGAACCCAGATTCGGCTATAATCAGGCACCACGTTTACAACTTCACCGGCATCCTGAATATGGTAATGAATTCTTACAGTTGGCTTCACATGTTCTCTGTAATAGTTAATTCCGTTGGTGTAAAGCTCCAAAGCATCTCCAGCACTTCGGCCATTCCAAGGATCAGCAGATGCGTGTGCTGCCTGTCCTTTGAATTCCACAATGAAATCAACCAATGCCAGTCCTTTTTGTGCATTTACTTTGGTTTCATCGCCCGGATGCCAGTCCATCATAATATCTACGTCATCAAACAGACCCGCACGGATCATCCAGAGTTTCCCAAAGAATTTCTCTTCCGCTGGAGTTCCATAGAATCGGATTGTGCCTTTGATTTTACCCTCAGCAATCAAATCCTTAATTGCAGCAGCAGCTCCAAGTGAAGCAACTCCGAAAAGATTATGACCACAGCCATGACCCGGTGCTCCGGCATGAAGCGGATCTTTGAAAGGAACTTTGTTTTGAGAAAGGCCTGGAAGTGCATCAAACTCACCCATGATTCCAATGATCGGTAAGCCGCTTCCGTATTCTGCAACGAATGCAGTAGGAATCTCAGCAACACCTCGGGTTACTTTGAAACCCAATTCTTCAGCATAGGCAGAGAGGGCAGCCGAGGATTGACTTTCGCGGAAGGCAATTTCTTCAAACGACCAGATTTTATCGCTCAGGTTTGTCAGGTTAGCATACCTCTGATCCACACTTGTGGTTACCTGAGTTTTGAGAGGATTTGGTTTTTCTTTTTTCTGCGAAAAAGAAGGGTAAACAGCTAATCCACTTAATAAAATGAATAATGCTATGTGTTTTAATTTCATTGAGTTATAATTTTTATTTTTTACCAACTGATTCCATAATCTTCTCCATAATTACTTGAGCCACCCCAGAATGACCCGTGCTTCCAGTCAAACCAAATGGCGTTAATCGGACCGGAAGTTCTTGGCCAGAAATCCATCAAATAGCCTTTCTTCTTCAGTTCACTTCTGATCCAGCTTGGGGTATCTTCTCTGAGGGTTATTGCTCCCGGTTTGATTTCATGAGCACCAAAAGAGCTCTGCATTTGATAACTATTGAAGTTTGCGGCCTCAGTGGCTTCCTGCACATTCATATCGAATTCGACCACATTGAGGAAAAACTGCAGGAGATTTTGATCCTGAGAATCTCCGCCCTGAACGGCAAAAGCAAGGAATGGCTTTCCGTCTTTCATCGCCAAACTCGGAGTCAAAGTAACTCTTGGTCGCTTGCCCGGCTCAGGAAGGTTGTATGGATTTAATTTCTCATCGAGTACAAAACTCTGCATGCGCTGACTCAGTCCAACTCCTGTATTGCCTGCAATCACGGCCGGAACCCAACCGCCACTAGGTGTAATTGAAACTACCCAACCTTCTGCATCTGCGGCTTCAACGGAAGTCGTCCCTCTTTGAAATTGCTCCAGAAAAGGATCGTTCAGGCCCTGAATTGGAAGACCGGGATTATTGATAGCGACAGCTTCTGAATTGGATTCGAGTAATTGTTTGAAAGGATTTGTTCCTCCTTCGAAAGGATAAGGATCACCGGGACCTATTTTTGGATCATTTTTATCGCCAATCAGTTTTGCTCTTTCCTTGGCGTATTCCTTCGAAAGTAAACCTTTGATTGGGGATTTCGGATCAAAAGCCGGGTCACCGTAGTAGAAGTCGCGGTCTGCAAAAGCCAGATTCATCGCCTGATAAACCGTGTTGATGTAATTAGCCGAATTGTAACCCATGCTTTTCAGGTCAAAATTCTCAAGGATATTCAATGACTGAAGCAAAGCCGGACCCTGTGTCCATTCCTGCATTTTATAGACATCGATTCCTTTATAATTGACATAAATTGGTTCCTCGATTTTCACTTTCCAATTTGCCAAATCAGCTTCAGTGAAAAGTCCTCCTTGCTCCCGTGTTCCCCGGACAATTTCCTTGGCAATGTCTCCTTTGTAAAAACGCTCATTGGCTGCGTAAATAGCTTCTTTTCGGCTTTTCTTACCTTTCAAAGCCGCTTTCTCTGTCTCAACCAACTTAGCCAATGTCTGATATAAATCTTCCTGAACGAAGATTTCTCCTGCTTCAGGCGCTTCTCTTTTTTCTCCCAAATGAGGTAAAAAAACCTCTTTAGAATAGGGCCAGTCTTTGATTTTTACCTTGTTGTTTTCGATCATATTGGCAGTTTGTGCCTCGATCGGATATCCCTTGGCAAGTTGCATGGCCGGTGCCAAAACCTGCTCCAGGCTCATTGTCCCATATTCTGCAAGCATGGTCATCAATCCGCCCGGAGTTCCTGGAGTTGTAGCTGCTAATGGCCCAAACTCGGGAGGATTAGCCATTCCCTGAGATTTGAAGAAATCAACAGTTGCACCGGTAGGAGTGTAGCCCATCGCATTGATTGCGATGACTTTTTTGGTGACAGGATTATAGATCAAAGCCTGAGTTTCTCCGCCCCAGGATAACACGTCCCACATGGTTGCGGTAGCAGCAAGCATCGCACAAGCTGCGTCAACTGCATTTCCGCCTTGGCTGAAAATCTGAGCGCCGGCAGTTGCGGCGAGTGGCTTACCTGTGATTGCCATCCAGTTTTTCCCATGGAGCACAGGTTTTTGAGTTTGCTGCGCAAAGCCGGTAAACGGCAGAGCTAGCAAAAGTGCTAAGTATAATTTTCTCATATAATTGGTGGTTGTTTGGTTCTATTTTTCATCTCTAAGCTGGCTCATTATTGGCCTGAATCCTTCAAACTGGGAATTGTAGTGAGTAAATAGTTGAAAAATTGAGCTGGGTTCCCGAATATTTAAGGTGTTGGAACTGGCAAATTCCTCCATGAATTGAGCTTTATCACCAAAAATAGCGAAGAGCTTTTTTCGATTGGTTGGCATTTTTTTTACATCCACTCCTTCCAGGTAGTAATAGATATTTCTTTTGATGAATTGGTCATTTCGATTGCCTACCATCAAAGCGGTATTGTAGTTGGATTCTTTGAAAATTGCCATTGTACGTCTCATAAGTGGCATTTGACCGTCAACCAAGACTTCGAAGAAGCCTAAAATGGGTGAACCTTCATCTTTGAAATCCATCCCATTGACGAAGAAACGGGGTACGTTATAGGATGAATCCATCCAGACTATGTTTTGGATTCTTAGTCCGGGCATCGAAGAAATCTGACTATTCTCCGGCTCCATGAGCTCAAACATATTTGAAAGGATATTATACCTTGCCCGATATCCTTCCAAAAGTTGCTGATCGCGATAAAGCAGAATAGTAGCTAAGTTCCATTTCAGATCCAGATAGGTATTCCCTTCCAGTTTTTTTGGCTCCGGAGGAATACCATAAACCATGTTTCCCCCAATGAAATTTGGGCGGGCATTCAATAGGTTGATGATGTTATTTGACCGGATGGTTTTTTGCAAAGCTGCACCTGAACCCTCCGCTCCAAATTTCACCAGATAGATAGTTCCCAGGTCAAGATCCTTTTCAAGCTTCACAATTTGCTCGTACCGGTTATATCCTTCAGCCGTGAAGGAAATTGAATATTTGTCTGCTACAACTTTCTCTAAAATGAAGTTTCCGGCTTGGTCAGAGAAATTTCCATAGGAAGTTTCTCTCAGGGTAATAGATATACCGCTGAGTGGTTCCTGGGTATCAGAGTCCAAAACTCTGCCTTTTAACTGGAAAGTCTGTCCAAACAAATCCAATGAAAAAGTGCTCCATAAAATCAAAAGGAAAAGAATTTTCGACTTACTGGTTATTGCTCCCATCTGATCCCAACACTTATTTTGAATAAGTTGAAATATAAGCCAAATGAAGCATTGAAACCATAGCAGATGAAGGATTGGTGATTGCAAGACATGAAAGGTTTTAATCAAAAATGGAAGTGTTTGGCTTTCTGAGCTTTTCGGGGCTATATTTGTTTGAACAGTCTGAATTTCCGACTGCTTTTTACCTTTAGCTAATCACCTACACGTTGGATTTCTCATCATTTAATTTCGAACCTTCACTTCAGGAAGGATTGGATGCAATGGGTTTTAACCAGCCTACTCCGATCCAGGAAAGGGCTATCCCAGTTATTTTAGATAATAAAGACCTGATAGCTTGCGCTCAGACAGGTACCGGGAAAACTGCTGCATTTATTCTTCCGATTCTTAATAAAATCACCAAATCGCCTTCAGGCAAGCTGAACACGCTGATTCTTGCTCCAACAAGGGAGCTTGCAATTCAAATCGACCAGCAAATACAAGGCTTCGCTTACTTTTTAGGAATCAGTTCCATCCCGATTTATGGCGGTGGAGACGGGATCGTTTGGGAGCAACAAAAAAAGGCGCTGGAAACCGGTGCTGAAATCGTTGTTGCCACACCGGGCAGATTGATTGCCTTGCTTGCCGGCGGAAAAATTGACCTGAGTTCATTGGAGCATCTGATCCTTGATGAAGCCGATCGAATGATGGATATGGGATTTTCGGATGATATCCTGAAGATTGTAAATTATCTGCCTGTCAATCGGCAGACAGTCCTTTTCTCTGCCACCATGCCTCCGAAAATCCGGCAGTTCAGCATGAAAATCCTCAATAAACCTGAGGAGATTTCAATTGCACTTGGCAAGACCGCAGAGGGTGTGAGCCAGTCGATGTATTCCGTTTACGACGGACAAAAAGAAGAATTGGTACGTCATATTCTTTCTCAAAAGGGTCGTGATGCGGTTATCATTTTTGCTTCAACCAAAGACAAAGTAAAAGCTCTTCATAAAGTTTTGCGCAAGCAATTTGACATTGAAGCATTCCATTCTGATTTGGAGCAAGTGGAGCGCGAAAAAATCATGTCAGCTTTCAAGAACAAAGCAGTGAAAGTTCTGATCGGTACTGACATTATCTCCAGAGGAATCGATGTAGTTGGGATCGAATTGGTACTCAATTACGATACTCCGGGAGATCCGGAAGATTATGTACACAGAGTGGGGCGGACAGCCCGAGCTGATAAAAAAGGGGAGGCAATCACATTTGTCAATCCAAAAGATCAGCCAAAGTTTGCCAGAATCGAGCAATTGATCGGGATGAAAATTACTCAGAATCCACTTCCTGAGGGATTAGATGCAGGTCCCGAATACAAGGGCGAAGCTGGGAAATCTTCCGGAGAGCCAAAATTCAAACCGAAAAGCTCAAATTCTAATAAAAACAAAAACCAGTCTAAAAGCGGTGGCCATCCACCAAGGCAGGAAGCAAAGCCTGCCCACAAACCGGTAGAAAGTCAACATAAACCAGCTGAAGAAAAACCGGTGCAAGTTTTTCAAAAACCAGCTGAAGAAAAGACTCAAACTCCTGGTAAATATGGCCAGAGGAAAAATGTAATAGAGCCTTAAAAAGCCTGGTTCCCAGGTTGTAATTTAAATTCCTTCAAGGTACTTGAAGGAATTTTTATTTTTAAGCCTTTCGCTATGCAATATTTAATATGTGTATCCGCTTGTTTCCACGTAACAGAATTAAGTTGGGATTTGAGGAAAAAATCCCTCAACCAAGGTCTGTGTCATCACAGACCTGATTTAATATTTTGTCTATTCACATTGTCACGCTTATGATCATTTTATAAATAATGCCGGAGTGAGACACTGCCGGCGGCAAC
>JAKFCO010000048.1:0-1838 GCA_036676605.1 Algoriphagus sp. | reverse complement strand
ATCCCGTCAGGAGGCCGAGTGGAGGTGCTGTGGAGAGGGGCGTTTGGCATGGATGCCAAACGAGTCACGATGGGCCAGGGATGGCCCTTCGTGACGACCCTCGGAGCAGCACCGGAGCGAGGGGAGTCTGGCGAAGCCAGACCCGTATGCCGGGCGCGCTTTCTCTTTGGTTACTTTCTCTTTTGCGCGAGCAAAGAGAAAGTGACTCGCCGTAAGGGCGAAACACGTAAGTGGCGGCAATAGAAATGCGGCGGATTACCGCCAGATGTTGGGCGAGTTGCTTGTCGAGTAGTTGATGGGTATCGCTGCGCTCAACCCATCCTACGGACCTGCGTCACCGCTTTTATCGCGTATGGACGCAGAGCGTCCGGTACGGCGTGCCCACGCGGAGCGTGGGTACGATCAAAATATTGATTGATATGATTTATTTTGCTTGGTCTTCTTGGTGGGATCTGGTTTCGCGATCTGAGATAATGGCTTGTTGGCGTTCCAAGCTGTTAGTTGAAGCCTTTATTTTTATGATCTCTGACTCCGACTGTGTGACCCTTTTGTCTAGGAATTCGATATCTTTTTCGGCGAGAATTAATGTTTTGTCGATTTTTACGACTGCTCTTAAATTGTTTTTTAGGGTTTCGGTGCTTTCTTTGAGATCTTCATTGATATTGTCTAGGTCGTATTGAGTCTTAGAATATCCCCAAACTGCACCAGCTATCAGGATGCATAATGTAATGATTGATCCCCATCTCTCCGCGATAGCTGATAGTTGTGTGGTTATTCCTCTTTCTTCTGGTACGGCGCCTGTGCGCAGGTTTTCAATGGCAGACATTTGTTCTATGTCTGTTACAGGGCGATCGGAGCCCGTTGGCCCCAAATCTTGTACTAGCCCAGCAGGTACCTTTCTGTTTAGTGGGGGGTGTGTGTTATTCATCAATGAACCCCATTTCATCCAGCTCAGCTTTGAGTGTTCGACGTTTATCTTTAAAGCGCGCTAGTACAATTTTTAGTTCTTTTGATATATCGGTTTTTGCAGGATTGTAATATTTTTGAATGTCTATGTTGGTTGCCATGCCTCCTTCGGTTGGGCGTGAAGAGTCAAGTTCTGTTGGGTAGAAGCTATAATTGCAATTCCAGTAGTCTGCTGTGGCTGCATCAAGACCAACTATGTCGAGAGTGTCGTCTCGATCGTTAAAGCTAAGGTGAAATCTACTTGAGGTTCCTTTTAATTTGAATTTTGTTAGTGTTGATACAAACTTTGTTGACTTGTTGTTGGTGCCGTTGAGTGTAAAGAATTCGCCAACAAGTCCAATGCGTCTAATTGCTGGATTGTTAAGGGATTTATTTATTAATCGATAGAATGGTAAGAATTCTTGTATAACTTTTTCTGCGTTGAGTGAGCTGTCTGCGCTGGCAGATAGTCTCGTGAATACAGTTTGGGTTGTGCTTATCTCAATGGAGTTTTTGCCAACTGAATCAAGTAAGGAGTAGCTGCAGTTTGAGTTGTCTGTGTTGGTTGCTAATTGGTCAAAATATTTCATTCCTCCTTTGATGGCGGTGTCTGCAGATAATTGTATTAAATCATCTGCTAAGGCTCCGCCTACTGAAGATATTTTGAACATTTTTTTATTGAAAAGGACGCCAATAACTATTTTATGAAGAACCATGCATGAATCTATAGAAAAAGGGGACAGATTTATTTTCTGACTCATTGCGTTCACTTCCCCGCCTTCCTATTCCTCACATACAACGCCTCACCCCCCGTCGCACTGCTCCCCCGCACCTGCAACTCGAAGCGCTTCGGATGCCCCTTGATCAAGTCGCTGAGCTTCCTGAACCCATAC
>JAKFCO010000047.1:0-17114 GCA_036676605.1 Algoriphagus sp. | reverse complement strand
CCAGGTGATTGATAATAAAGTCGTTACATATATCATCGATGAGCCGAACTGTATTCCCGGAACTAATACGATCGTCCAGAGAAAGAAAGGACTGTTGAAACCTTGAATTGCCTCTTACAAAACACATGTTTATTATAATTATAACTATATAAATATAATAAATAACTTGAATAAAACATATAAAATAATTATATAATAATATTCTATTATTTATTATACGTTTTTACACAGTCTCAACCGATAACCGACAACAGGCAACTTAGAGATTAAGAGATTAGAGATTAAGAGATAGAGAATAGAGATTAGTGTTGACACTGTCATGTCACCTCGACAAAGGAGAGGTCTACTTCGGGGATTAGGAATTTGGAGATTAGGAGATTAAGAGATTGGAGATTAGGGAATAGGGATTAGAGATTTTCACACCTGTCCGCCGTGGCGGAACCGACACCTGAGGCCGTTGCGGAACCGACAACCGACAACTGACAACCGATAACCGACAACCGACAACTGACAATTCACAACCGACAACCGACAACAGCCAACCGATAACTGACAACCGCCAACAGCCAACAGATAGATTGCCTTTCCCCATTTCTTTACGAACTTTGACCCTTAACCTTCACGATATATTTTGGCCTCAAAAGTACTTTTCATCACTCCCCCGTTTACGCAGCTTAACACTCCTTATCCTGCGACGGCCTATTTGAAAGGCTTTCTCAATACGCTTGGAGTGGAATCCAATCAGGCGGATTTGGGGATTGAAGTGATTCTCCGACTTTTTTCCAGAACTGGTTTGACCAAAGTCTTCGAAAGCATTGATCCTGAAATCACAGATCTCTCAGATAATTCAGCGAGGATTGTTCGTCTTAAGGCCAATTACCTCCAGACGATTGATCCGGTTATTGCTTTTCTTCAGGACAAAAACCCAACACTTGCCTACAGTATTTCCCAGGGAGATTACCTGCCTGAGGCCAGTCGTTTTGAGCAAATCGATGATCTGGAATGGGCTTTTGGTACGCTTGGAGTTCGGGATAAGGCGCGCTATTTTGCTACTTTATATCTGGAGGATATCGGAGATTTGATCACGGAAGTGATTGATCCGCATTTTGGCTTCAGTCGCTATGCCGAGCGACTGGGGATGTCAGCATCAAGTTTTGACGAGATGAATGAGGCGCTGCAGCAACCCAATGGCCTGATCGATGATATTTTGCTGGGATTGATCGAGGAGAAAATCAAAACTTATCAGCCAACCTCTGTTGCCTTTTCAGTCCCTTTTCCCGGCAATCTCTACGGCGCTTTCAAATGCGGCCAATACATCAAAACCAATCATCCTGAGATCAGCGTCTGGATGGGTGGAGGCTACCCGAATACCGAACTCCGCTCGCTGAAAGAGCCGCGGGTTTTTGACTACATCGACTTTATCGTGCTGGACGACGGGGAAGCTCCGATCAGATTGCTGCTTGATCATCTGGATGGGAAAACACCGATCACCGAACTCAAACGCACTTTCGTCCGAATCGACGGAGTTGTAAAATTCCTGAATAATTCCTCCGTCAAAGAAGTTCCTCAGCGCGAGGTGGGAACACCGGATTACAGCGATCTGCAACTTCAGAACTACCTGTCTGTAATCGAAATCGCCAATCCCATGCACCGGCTTTGGAGCGATGGTCGCTGGAATAAACTCACCCTGGCACATGGTTGCTATTGGGGAAAATGTACTTTCTGCGATGTGTCGCTGGATTATATCGGCCGATACGAACCTATCAACGCATCGATTCTCTGCGACCGGATCGAGGAGATCATGGCCAAAACCGGCGAAAATGGTTTTCACTTTGTGGATGAAGCCGCACCGCCGGCACTCATGCGCGACCTGGCGATTGAGATCATCCGTCGGGGAATTACTGTGGTCTGGTGGACGAATATCCGCTTCGAAAGCAGCTTCACAGCTGACCTCTGCCGGCTTCTCCGTGCTTCGGGCTGCATAGCAGTTTCCGGCGGGCTGGAAGTGGCTTCGGATCGATTACTTGCCTTGATCAAAAAGGGAGTGACCGTTGCGCAAGTGGCTCAGGTTACCAACCATTTCACCCAGGCAGGGATTATGGTGCACGCGTATCTGATGTATGGATTCCCAACTCAGTCGACTCAGGAAACCATCGATTCGCTGGAGATGGTTCGCCAATTATTCGAAGCAGGCGTGCTGCAATCAGGCTTTTGGCACCGGTTTGCGATGACCGCCCATAGTCCGGTTGGATTGGATCCGGCAGCTTTTGGAGTGAAAAGAGTGGGAGCAGGTGAGGGAAGTTTTGCCAATAATGAACTTCAGCACGAAGATCCCTCCGGTGCCAATCACGATCTTTTTGGAGAGGGCCTGCGGAAATCACTTTTCAATTACATGCACGGAGTGGGCTTCGAGATTCCGCTGAAGGAATGGTTTGAAACCAAAACGCCTGCCACTACCATTTCGAAGAAATTCATCAGCCAACAGATTCAAAACGAACCTGCGATCGGGTACAAGGATCATCAGCGGATCATCTGGATCGGGGCACAGCCGGAATTGATTTTCATGGAAGAGGATGATTTATCCGAGTTGGTTTTTTCCGGCAAAAAGGAAGATTTCGCGATGGAGTTGCCGCCGGAACTTGGGAAATGGGTATCAGGATTTTTGGCAACTGTTGCCTATACCGAACCTCTGAATACGATAAAACAAATCCGGGAAAGCTACGAGGCTGAATTGGGAGAGTTTGACGAATTGACCGAATCTGAGGTTTGGGAAATACTCCGGGAGCATGGATTGTTGGTGCTTTAATCGACCGGTTAAAAAATTGGAAATTTCAATTCTAATTTAATTTCATAAAGGTATCCGGATTCTGAAGAGAGGAATTATTCCATAATATGCGTATCCGGATATCTGCACGATGAATAGAAGCTTATCGGTTTTAATGATGCGGAAATGTGACTCCCTCCGCCGCGGCGGAGGGTTAGGGGGATTTTTTCATTCAAATCCCAACTTAATACTGTTACCTGCAGTCAAGCGAATACTCATATTCCGTAAATTCAATTTCCAAAAGACAAATACTATGGATGTAACCATTACGACGAAGAAAGATAATGACAAAGACAAAACGGAGCGGGAAAGACAAACCTTTTACAGAGTCACTTTCAAAAACAATTGTAATCTCCTCCAGATCGCCGACAACAAGGCAAACATCATCATCAGTATCAATGCGCTGTTGATTTCTTCGACGATTGCACTGATTGGTTATGGGACCGTTTCTCACCAGATCGAAGTTCAGAATCCGATGGTTTTCATTCCGGTTTTGATTTTTCTGGCAACCGGACTTCTCTCAACCATCCTCGCTGTGCAGGCAGCCAAGCCCAAAATCATCGGAAAAGCTTCCACTGATCCTGATGCGATCAAGCCAAAATCATCCGTGATGTTTTTTGGGGTGAGTGCCAACTTAAGCATGGACGAATACCTCGAGGAGATCAGGCGGATTTTGGATTCCAAGGAACGTATTCAGGATCAGATGTCCATCTCTCTTTATTATCAGGGCATGGTGCTAAACAGAAAATACAAACTCCTGCGACATGCCTACGAGGTTTTTATTGCAGCCCTGTTGATGGGGATTGGCACCTTTTTGATTCACTTGCTTTCATAAAACGCTGGCGCACGCGTGTCGCGTGTGCCCTTTCTTTCCAATACTTTTCCCGCTGGCGCACGCGTGTCGCGTGTGCCTATAGCCCATATATTTACAGTGTGCCTAAAGCAGGATAAGTACAATCGAGCCAATAATCATAATGGCCGAACCGACCAACTTTTTGAGGATGTCCTGCTCCTGGAAAATCCTGTGACCGAGCAAAACACTGACAATAATCGAAAGTTGAAAAAGCGATAAGGCATATCCGACCTCCATGTGTTCAAAAACATAATTGGTCGTGAACTGCATCATTCCAATGCATACGACCAGAAAGGAATAGATGCGAAAGTCTCCAGAGCCGATTTTCCGGGCTTCTTTTTTCAAATCCAGCCGATAGATAAACAGCAGTGCAAATGAAAATATAGCCCCAAAACAGCACCAACTGATAAAGGCAATCGGGGTAGAGGATGCCAGGATCACTTTCTTGACAAATACAGCTTCAATCGCCGTCAGGATCATCGCCCAAACTCGGAACCGAATTTCATCTTTCTTCAAAAGGGCGAAGGAAAACCGCTCCGGAGTCGTATCCAGCACGAAATAGCTTCCGCAAATGATCAATGCCACGCCCAGCAATCCCCAAAGAGTGGGAACCTCTCCAAGCAGGATCACACCGACAAATATCCCGACAAGTGATTTATAAGAATTGATCGGACCCAGAACCGAGAGTTCTCCTTTTTGAAGCGCCTTTACCAGAAAGCTGTTCCCCACCGCTCCGGTTATTCCTCCCAAAACAGAGTAAATCCAAAACTCCCGGGGCAATACCGGCCAATGGATAAAGGAGGAGAAAAAGAGGCAGGCAACAGATAATAAGAGGTAAGTGAGGAAATTGACCAGCAAAGGATGGTTTCCCTTTACGGTAAGTTGCTTCTGAAAGACGTTTCCCAAAGGATTCGAAAAAATCCGGACTAAAACCGCAATCGAGAGTAAAACAGTTTCTGCCATTTGGTTGGTGGATCCTTTGCCTGACTAAACTACGCAGTTCAGTTTGAAGATTTATCAAGCCGGCAGATTAACGTTAATCGGTTTGCAGGTTTTTAATTCTGACCATTCTCAATATTTAACAAAAGATCATTTTATAAAAAATATGTGTGTCCGGAAATCTGCAGGATGAATAAAAGCCAACCAGGTTTAACGATGCGGAAATGTGACTCCCTCCGCCGCGGCGGAGGGCCAGGGGGATTTTTTTATTTTCAATAAATGAGATTGGTTCTCCACCGTGGCGGATCGCAATGACGTTGAAGCGGGGGGGGGGGGAATAAATGGCACGCGCGACACGCGCGCGCCAGCCGGGGAAATAATGATGGTCAAGGAATTCGGTTTTGGCCGGTTGCACGTCAATCGATAAAAAATGTGTCGCCAAAAACAGGGGAGGTGAATGGTGTGATTTTTTGGGTTTAAATATTTTTTAAAGGTCTGTGGGACACAGACCTTGGTGAAGGACGGCAGGTTTACGTTACTCGACTTGCAGGTTTTTAATTCTGACCATTCTCAACTTTCCAAATAGGATCATTTTATAAAAAATGTCGGAATTAGATGGCAGCATTCGGTGAGTTGAAATTTTTCGGGTTAAGTAATGCCCTAGGGAATTTATGGTTTTAAACAGCAGATCAAACCGTTAAGAAAATGGGTTAGTTCTCGAAGTGGAACGAGAGAAATCCACCCATTTTTAGGGTTGGTCAATGTTTAAAATCAAATAGAAAAGGATGCTTCTTCAAGTACAAAGTTCTGCCTATTTGAAGTAAATAACCAGGCATTAAGGTTTTGGGTTACTTTTTGGCTGCAAAAAGTGACAAGGGAAAAAAATTGCGATAAGGATTGAATTGGGGAGAGAACTTCAAATAAAATCTCAACCCAAAAGCCATATTACTTCTAATTTTTTGGGGTTTATTTTCAGGAGCCTTTGAGAGTTCTCCACCTTGGTGGATCGCAATGACGTTGAACCGGGGGGGAATAAATGGCACGCGCGACACGCGCGCGCCAGCCGGGGTGACAAGGGAAAAAAATTGCGATAAGGATTGAATTGGGGAGAGAACTTCAAATAAAATCTCAACCCAAAAGCCATATTACTTCTAATTTTTTGGGGTTTATTTTCAGGACCTTTTGAGAGTTCTCCACCGTGACGGATCGCAATGACGTTGAAGCGGGGGGATAAAGTCAGAGCTTCATTTATCCATGGGTTTCACCTTATTTGGAATTACTGTCCGAACAACACACGTAACAAAAGCTTGGTTGTTATAACCAGTGATTTATTATTTCAAGAAACTCGACTTCGTAAACCATTTTTATATTTGATCCAGACTTATTGAATTCGGTTATTTTCTTAAGCTTAGAAGGACCTGCCCCAATCCCGACTATGACAAAATCAGTCTTTTTAGAAATTGTGGTGTCTATGTCCGCGCCCATTTTTTTTACAATTTCTGCTGCTTCCTCCCGACCAATTTTATCCAGAATGCCCGTAAAAACGATTTTCTTGTTGTAAAAGAGCGAAGTGGAATCAGCGTTTTCTAAATCAGGTTTCAAGACATTCCCGCTTATTCTTTCATGGCCTGCAAAAATTGACTTTGGTACTTTCTTCGTTATTTTTTGCAAATCAGGTTTTTGACCTCTCTTTAGTTTTATGTAGGATTCTGCACACATGAGCGAGTCATTCAATGCATCGTGATGACTCATTAATGTAATTTCCAAGGATTCACCCAGGTCAATTAAACTAAGTCCTGAAATTTTGAATGTGCATTCGCTTTTAATATCAGGGAAATCAAGGTTGTAAAATTCAAGCGTTTTAAAAAGGCAGTCAAGATCAAATGCTGCATTATGGGCAATGATCAATTGATTGTCAAAATGGAGTCTGATTTCATTCCATATTTCAGAAAAAAATGGTTTGTCCTGAGTTCTGTCAGGGCTAATTCCATGAATCCCAATATTCCAATGTGAATACTCATTTTCCGGAGGTTGGACCAGAAATGATTTTGCATAGTCTGTTGTTCCATTTTCAACTCTGCAGATTCCAATTTGGCAAATACTATATCTAAAATTATTAGCAGTTTCAAAATCTATAGCTGTAAAGTTTAGATTGTTCATAGTTCTATGGGTTTTAAGGGGAAAAATAATGTTTTGCAGAATTGCAATGGGTGGGGATTTCAATTCCCTAAAGAAATAAAAAGGTAGGACAATGCGTGAAGAAATGATCCGCGGCGGATCATTTTAGCATTGGGCCAGTCCCGACAATTGTCGGGAGTAGGGTAGGCAAACACCTAGTCAAATCCATTATTCTACTACGCCTGTGGGGGCTCAAAATGTCATTGGCGTAGCTATGCATTTTTTCGCTCAGGTATTTGTAAAAAATGAATCCCAGAATGTAATCCCTGAAGTCATCGGCATCCATTTTACCGCGAAGCGTGTTGGCAATGTTCCAGAGTTGAGTTTCTAATTGTTGCTTTTTGTCGATTGACATGGGTTGATTAAATATGAATGTTTTCTTGCCAGTTGGAGAATTATTTAGGAAATGGCTGGAAGACCGAAGACCGATGCTTCGACAGGCTCAGCACAAGTGAAATCAAAGATCCTGCGTTTTCCAATCATTTTATTCGTAATAATAAATGACTTGCAGGCTTTCGGCTAATCAAGGAAATTATTACTTCGCCAATTTAAGTTTTCAAACCGGAGAATGGGTAGGGGTGGAGGGAATTAGTTTTGGGGGAGGGGGATTGGGATTTCAAATCCGGGAGGAAATTAAAAGGTGTAGTTGCAAACTACACCTAATCAAATCCATTATTCTACTACTCCCAGGGGGGCGCAACTTACTGCCGACGTCGCCCTAGCTTCAATCAAACTGTGGTTCCCTTTGTCCACTAGGCAAGATCGCATCGAAATTTGCGATCACGATTCATCAGTCAAACTTGACCAAGTCCTTAAAGATCAGTTTCCCCCAGCTATTTCCGTGCGCCTGCACAAGCAATCCGCCTTCCGAAAGCCCGCCAAGTTTGATTGGCGCGAAACCGAGATTTTCTGCAAGCTTGAAAATCTCCGCTGCTGCGCCGTCATCGTCGCTCGCCAGAAACACCACTCTCCTTCCACCATGTACGGCCGGATCTTGATCAAGAATGGCAGCGACCAAATGGTTGAAGCCCTTAACCAGTTTTCCACCAGTGAAGGCCTTGGCGACGAACTTGGCAGAAGGCTGTCCTCCCATCTCCTTAGGGGGCACGCCGTAGGCATTGGTCACATCGACTATAGTCTTCCCCTGCCAAGTGGGCAGGGCCTTAGCGACATCCGGGTGCGACTCGAAACGGACAGCCAAAAAGACGATGTCTGACTTGACTGCTTCCGCCACTGTTGAAGGAATGATCGTGGGTCCGATCTCGGCCGCGGCGGATGCAAAGCTTTCCGGGTCGTGCGTGGTTGCAACGGATACTTCGATGCCTTTGCGGGCAAACGCCTTGGCCAGGGCCTGGCCGATATTGCCGAAGCCGATAATCGCGTAGCTCGCTGCTGTGTTTTCTGATTTACTCATTTTGAAAATTATTTTAATTATTTAATGGTATGAGGTACAAACCCGCGCCAGCGTGGGGTCAATTATTTAGACAAATAGCTTAGACCACCATCAACAAGGAGTTCAGCACCAAGCATAAACGAAGAATCATCAGAAGCCAGGAAAACCGCTGTTTTACCAATATCAGATGGTTGTCCGATTCTGCCTATCGGCATTACATCTGCCCAGTATTTTTTTACAGCTTCAAGTTGTTCTGCAGGAACAAACTTGTTAAATACAGGTGTATCTGTTGTACCTGGTGATATTACATTTGCTCTGATCTTTCTACCTAAAAGGTCGTTTGAAAATCCTTTTGCAAAATGGATCACAGCCGCCTTGGTAGCACCATAAAGAGTAAAAGACGGATATGCACGATGCGCTGCATTTGACCCGATAAGAATAATAGAACCACCATCATTCATATAGGGCAGTGCTTTATGAACAGTGAAATAAACACTTTTCAGGTTTAGATCCATTGTCTTGTCATAGTCGGCTTCGCCAATATCTGCCACAGAACCAAATGCTGCTCCTGTAGCTGCACCACCTGCATTGGCTACGATCACGTCTATTTTACCGAATTTTTCAGACGTTTCTTTAAACACTCTTTCCAGGTCGGAAAGATTGGTTACATCGGCATTTATGGCTATAAAATTATCTCCAAGTTGAGCCACAGAACTATCTAAAGTTTCCTGATTTCTGCCAACAATAACTCCTTTAGCACCTTCATTTTTAAATTCTTGGGCAATGCCATACCCAATGCCACTATTACCACCTGTAATAACTGCTACCTTGTTTTTTAATCTATTCATTTTAAAATTTGTTTTTAAATTTGTTTCTCAAAGATACTATCAATAGTTTATCCTAGTAACCATAATAGGATATTCTGGTTACCAATAGGTAACTACTAACTTTAAAAACATGAGAGTAGCACTTCACTCGCGACAATGCGAAGCCGATGTTACCAGCACGGGCTTCCTGTCGTTCGTTTTGTTTGTCCGTTAAACACTTTAGTCCGAAAAGCAAAAAGCCACAGATAACTTGTGTATCTGTGGCTTTTAGTGCCAGGTAGTGGTTTTTGCTGATTTAATTTAGTGTGTAGTTGGTGAAATCACCAAATCACTGCCAACCAATAATTCCGTCCCATTGTCTTTCATTTTATTGGGATTTGATATTAAAAACCATACATACCACCAGAAACGGAAATTTGTTCTCCAGTAATCCAAGCTGCATCCTCGGAAGCAAGAAATACAGCAGCTTTCGCTATATCTTCGGGCTGACCTCTACGACCAAGCGGTGTGTTGGCAACAAACATTTTTTCATACTCACTACCAGTAGTGATACCCGCATTAATTGCACCTTCTGTTTCCGTAGCTCCCGGCAAAATAGAATTGATACGAATGTTTTTTGCACCCAATTCTTTTGACAAAGAAATCGTTATGGCATCTAATGCCGCTTTAGTTGCAGAATACAACGAGGCTGCCGGTAGTGGCATTTTGCTTGCTCCCGAACTGATATTGATGATATTGCCGCCCTTATCGCCAAACAATTTCAAAGATGCCTGGATAGTAAGTATAGGACCCAAAACATTGACGTTGAAATGCTGATGAAAAGCTTCTACCGATATCTGTTCAATAGGTAAAAACTGCTGAAAGACTGCGTTATTTACCAAAATATCCAATGTGCCGAAAGACACCTTTGTTTCTTCAAACAGCCTGATCACATCGGCTTCTTTCGATACATCGGCCTTTACCGAAATGGCTATGCCACCATTGTCGGTTATCTCCTTAACCACTCTATCTGCTCCTTCTCTACTTGAATGATAATTTACAACGACCTTTGCACCTTCTGCGGCAAAGTGTTTTGCGATAGATGCACCTATTCCTTTTGAAGCACCTGTAACTACCGCTACTTTGTTTTTTAATTTGCTCATTTTAAGATTTGTTTTTAGATTTGTTTCGCAATGATACTATCAATAGTATATATTTGAAACTATTATAGGATGATCTGGTTACCATTAGGTAACTACAAATTTTAAAAATATGAGAGACGACAGATTTTGCAATTCAAATTGCCCATTTACGAGGGCTATTGGCACTATTGGTAATAAATGGAAGCCTATAATTATAAATGTAATCGGCACCCGTACCATTCGTTTTGGTCAGCTACATGCCATAATACCACACATTTCAAGGAAAGTGCTTACCGAACAGTTAAAAGAGATGGAGGAAGATGGACTATTAGAAAGATTGGCCTATAAGGAAATACCACCAAGGGTTGAATATAATTTGTCTGAAAAAGGCTTAGCTTTTTTGCCGATTTTAGAAAACATAAAAGAATGGAATTTAAAATATGAAATAGTTCCAATACCCAAAGAGACTGATTACAAGTAGAGTAAATTATGCCAGTTAGTGTAAAATCGAAACTTGACAATGAACAGGAAATGGAAAATTCCGATCATCTCATCTATTTGCTGTTGCTGTGCGGTCGTTTTGCCTTGCTGGTAACGGTTAAGTATAAGCGTAGTGCGGACTTCGGAGTGATTCACTGTCTGCCTGCACCGACCATTAATAGATGCCAAAACGCTCAATTTTAGCGATTCAGCCCGCATTAACTTTCCCTCCCCTAAGATCTATTAACCAACCTTCCCACACCATACCCTATACAGGGTATATTTACTTTTTTATATCAGGGGCACATTGGCTTGAAGGTCATTTTAGTCAATTGAAAGTTTGTTATGGCTTCAAAAGGATTTGGGTTGAGAAAGGTGTTTCTGGCCCTTAATTCCACAATTTTATTTGAATTACAGTTCCTAAATTGTGGCAGGTCTTCCCCAATATAGGCATTTAGTTTTTAAGATTGGAGGTGGTTTATCCTGTGATTTATTTTGCAAAAAGTGGAAATCTAACTCCTGCTTTAGCCAGAAAATGAAAAGTGATCAGGGAAGATGGAATGGCTTTACAAACCATAACTGAAATCAGATTTTTTTAATTGTTGCCAAATGGCCTAAATCAAACGGTTTTTTACTCCATTTCCGTTGAATGGAATTTCAAAGCTTTCATTCATATCCGTTTCGATTGAGTTCATATTTGATTTTTTTTTTACAAAGCAGAGAAAGTTAAAGCCTTCAACAGGACAAAAAATCTGAACTCGTTTGAATTGGCTTAGTTCCTGCATTTATGAATGCAGTAGGAACAATCGAAGTAGATTTCCCGATTTTCCTACCAAGCCCGATTCTGTCAGAGTAAGCTAAACAGGTTGGGCTTTTTTTTGTCTGCTGTTAGCGGATTAATAGTGTCGCTTATCTACTAAACAAAACAAAAATTTACCCCAAAATACCATGGATACGGAATCAAATGGATACAATTTATCTGTCTTAGTAAATGGCTTTGATTTATCTTATGATGATGTAGGAAAAGGAAAAGTTCCGATTATCTTTTTGCACGGATTTCCTTTCGATAAATCGACGTGGGAGCTTCAGCTTGAATTTTTAAAGTTTAAATATCGTCTGATTGCCTGTGATATCAGAGGATTTGGGCAATCTAAAGACGAAGATTCACCGCTGAGCATTGATTTGTTTGGGGACGATTTGATAGCGTTCATGGATGAATTGGACATCAGTAAAGCGATTGTTTGCGGCTTGTCGATGGGTGGATATATCGCATTGAATGTTGAAAAAAGATTTCCTGAAAGGGTTGAAGCACTTATCTTATGTGATACGCAATGCATTCCTGACTCTCCCGAAGTAAAGAAAAAGCGCTACCAAACTATTGAGGAAATAGAATCGAACGGAGTTGCTGAGTTTAATGAAGGATTTATAAAAAAGGTTTTTCATAAAGATTCATTTACAAACAACAAAGAAGTCGTGGAACAACTGAAAACCGTCGTGTCTGCCAATTCTCAACACATTATTGTTCAGGGCTTGGTTGCACTTGCAGAACGAGAAGAAACTTGCTCTTCACTAAAAGATATAGCAATTCCTACCTTGATTATTTGCGGCAGAGAAGATGAAGTCACACCACTTGCCCAATCAGAATCCATGAATTCAGCTATAAGGGGTTCAGTCCTCAACGTAATAGAAAATGTAGGTCACGTCTCCAATCTTGAACACCCTCATGAATTTGCGAAACACATTTCGGACTTCTTATCGGGATTGATAGGGGTGGGGAAGGAGGAAGAGTAGATTTTGTCAACGGTCGACGGTCGACAGTCCACTGCACCTAAATCTGAACTTCAGACCTTATATTCTTCAAGTTAGCTCTAGGAAAACGGAATAGAATTGAAGAATTAAATAGTCCAAAATAGTTGGTAAATACCTTGGAAGTAGTTGATTTTGAACAAGTGAAAAGCCTTATTGAAATCTGTTTCAATAGGGTTTTTTCAGTTTAGGTCTTCATTTGATTTTTTCGCCATCAGAATCACTCCTGTGGACCAATTCATTTTGGTCAGATGGAGGTCGGTTTTGTTCTCGAGAACTTCTATCAGAGCTTCGGCCTTTTCGGCATGACCTTCCGGCCAGTTGGGTTGGGGGAGCATATCGTCGATCACGTAGAGCCCGCCGGGTTTCAGCATAGCAAGGGTCTCGTCGAGTTGGCTGTACTTGCCGGGCCAGGCATCGGCGAAGATCAGGTCGAAGGATGGGCCGGTGTAGTATTGGATCCATTCTGCACCGTCCGCGCAGATGACGGCCACGCGCGGATCTTTACCGAAGAAATTTGATGCGAGGGTGGTGAGTTTGGGATCGTTGTCTATTGTGGTGAGGGTAGAGGCATGGTCCATTCCGTCGATCATCCAGGAAAGAGAATGTCCGATTCCCGTTCCGAGTTCGAGGAAGTTGCCTGCAGGTTTGCTGGCGATCAGGGTTTTCATCGGGCTGGAAGATCTATGCCCCACCCATAAAAAAGCCCTTCCAAAACAGGTCTGGGAGGGCAAAAGAACTACTGAAATTCTGACTTTTTGAAAGCGACTAGCCGTTTACCTCTGACTTTTTGGGCTTAATAGTCCTCTAAAAACCCCTAAAATCCCGACCAATCTCCATAGGCTCCTCACCGATTCCCCCGAAAAAATCGGAGCAGGCAGTGCAACAGCGGTTTCATTGTCCGTGCTACGCACGCAACGAAAACCTAGTTGTTAGCAGTATTTATATTTTTAACCAACTTGATTAATCCAGTCCCGGATGTACATTCCTATTCTCTCAATATCTTGATTAACTAATTCACCACTGTGCATTATTACATTTCTTGACCTTTCTAATGTTTTAATTATTTGTTCTGCCCATTCAATAGAATTAATATGTGGTTCAAAAAATACCCAGTTGTCCACATTTCTAATTATCGAAATCAAGTCTCCAAATTCTGTGTAATTAATAATACTATCTCCTCGTGGAGTATGCCATCGTATTTTGTTTTCTTCTTCGCGTCTACTTTGGGCCTTTGTTCTAATTTTTTCAGAAACACATTCATGCCACCAATTTTCACCTTTGTTTTCTAGTAGTTTTTTAGAAACAAATTCTCTAACTGTGTTCTCAAATGCACATATTGCAGTATAAACAACTGCCATTTTTTGAGCCTTAATTACATGTTCTTCTTCTAATTCTTCAATTCCTAGAGCCTCATGAAGTTTTTTAAAGTCTTCATTACCAAATTTTGATTTTTTTATTCTTTCCGTTTTATCAAGTGCTTCCTCTGTCAGGATACCTTTAAAAACAAAAGAATATAATTTATCCTTATCCTTATCCATAGGTTATAATAAGTGTTCTTTAAGACTTTTAAAAATTGCATCATAAACAGCAATGTCCCTAGTTTCGGGTAAATGTATCTGAATATTATAGTGCATTTCTGTGGTTATCTTTTTGTTGATTAGTTCATGAGTCATTTTATGCTCATTTGAATGAGGGATTTCCTCGGTTGTTTGTTCCTGATGTTTAATTGCCACAACTTCTTTTGTTGTATGTTTTGAAAAGTCGGCATATTTGCATAAACCAGTAAATGTATTGGACATCCAATTTAATACAGCTTCTGATTTACCTCCTTGTGTTAAAGTTTTTAGTTTGTTTTTAACTTCAGCTGTCGACATTTCATTGGCTTTAACATTAACAGTGAACAAATCCGCATAGGCTTCTTTAATTGCTTCTGCTAAGACTTGTTTTGATTGAGTTTGGTCAAGAAATTTAAAGTATCGATCTTGTGGAATACCATTACTATCAATAAATCCAAGAGATTTAAGAACACCAATTAGAAGCCTGTCATTAGTGCTTTTAAATTCAAGTTGTTCTAAAAATTTATTTGTGAATTTTGGAGGAGCTTTTGCATTTAGTAATGAATTTAGAAACCCATTAAGATTTTTTGTTGTCACAAGATATTGTTCTGGTAATGCCATATGTATATTGGTTTTTAGTTGTTATTTTAATTACTGCTATCGGTTTGCCTTACGCAGGTTCCTGCGTAAGCCATGCAGATTTGGAAGCCTTGCGCAACTGTTGCGGGTATATTTGAATTAGTTCTAATTTTTTAACTCGAAAATTCCCGTTGGTTGATGATTTGAATAAGCACTCGGGGAGTTTACAATTCCATGAATTTTTACCCGATTTCCTCCCCACAAGATCTATTAACTAAACTTCCAAAAAAATACCCTGTACAGGGTATTTTTTCACTTTTTTGCCATCAGAATCACACCGGTTGACCAGTTCATCTTGGTGAGGTGGAAGTCGGTTTGGTTTTCGAGGAGTTCGATCAGGGCTTCGGCTTTGGCGGCGTGACCTTCCGGCCAGTTGGGTTGGGGGAGCATATCGTCGATCACGTAGAGTCCGCCCGGTTTCAGCATCGCGAGTGTTTCATCGAGTTGGCTGTACTTGCCCGGCCAGGCATCGGCGAAGATCAGGTCGAAGGACGGGCCGGTGTAGTGGTTGATCCATTCTGCACCGTCGGCGCAGATGACGGCTACGCGCGGATCCTTTCCGAAGAAATTTGATGCGAGGGTGGTGAGTTTGGGATCGTTGTCTATTGTGGTGAGGGTAGAGGCGTGGTCCATTCCGTCGATCATCCAGGAAAGGGAAAGTCCGATTCCCGTTCCGAGTTCGAGGAAGTTGCCGGCAGGTTTGCTGGCGATCAGGGTTTTCAGGAGAACACCGATGTAGAGGTCAGAAGGCATGGTGAAGCCGATTTCCTGAGATTTTGCTTCGATTTTGGGATGGATGGCGGGTTTGTTTCGGATGTCGGAGTCGTGCATTAGGGAGGGGAGAATTAAAAGTTTAAAATAGGGAAAACAGGGGAGATATTAGTTTTTAAAGTGTAAAAATCCCCCTTGTCCCCTTAGGAAGGGGGAGTTTGGCCCAGAGGAACCTCCAGACATTTTTTCAAAAGGATTGATTTTTTAGAACAAGTTAAAAAGGTAAGAAGATTGAAATCCCCCTTGCCCCCTTAAGAAGGGGGAGTAGATTAATGCACCATTTTGAGATGTAAATCCAAAACAATCCTTTATCGAAGGAAAAGTTGATTTCCAATTCCGGCAAATCCCCCTTGCCCCCTTAGGAAGGGGGAGTTTGGCCCAGAGGAACCTCCAGACATTTTTTCAAAAGGATTGATTTTTTAGAACAAGTTAAAAAGATGGGAAGATGCAACTCCCCCTTTACAAAGGGGGCCAGGGGGATTTAAAAATTATAAGCAATTAGGAATACGGCACGCGCTACACGCGCGCGCCAGCCAGAGATGGGAAGATGCAACTCCCCCATTACAAAGGGGGCCAGGGGGATTTAAAAAGTATAAGCGAATAGGAATACGGCACGCGCGACACGCGCGCGCCAGCCGGACATTCGTGCGCCATCTGATATCCGAATCTCAGGAGATTAATGAATCCGGGCGGGAAGCAGCGATCAATTCCTTTTGCATCAGATCAAAGTTTTCCTGATCGAAGCAGACAAAAATTATTTTCTCGAATTCACCGTGCTGCTGAAGGCAATACTTAACGGTACTGATGGCAATTTTTGCAGCTAAGTCTTTCGGGAATCCATAGGCACCGGTGCTGATATTTGGGAAGGCGACGCTTTTGCATCCGTTTTCGAGGGCGAGATGCAGGGAGTTTCTGTAGCAGTCAGCAAGTAAACAATCCTCCTGATTTTTGCCAGTACTCCAAACGGGTCCCACTGTGTGGATTACAAATTTGGCGGGTAATTTCCCGGCGGTAGTGATAACCGCCTCGCCGGTTTCGCATTCTCCCTGATTTGCCACGATTTTCCTGCATTCCTCCAGGATTTCGGGTCCGCCGGCTCCGTGAATAGCTCCGTCCACTCCGCCACCTCCCATCAGGGAAGGGTTTGCCGCATTCACGATTGCGTCAACGTTGATTTGAGTGATGTCTCCTTTGATTATTTCAACTCTTTCCATACCAGCGGGGAGTTAGATTGTATATGAATTTACGAAATATTGAAAAGAAAAGGCGTGTTGGGGCTATGCCTTTTTGGAGAAGATTGAGTTTTTCAAGTTGTAAAAATCCCCCTTGCCCCCTTAGGAAGGGGGAGTTGGCTTAATGCTTCATTTTGAGATGTAAATCCAAAACAAACCTTTTGAGATAAAAGGATGAGGTTCAGTTGGTGCAACTCCCCCTTTACAAAGGGGGCCAGGGGGATTTAAAAAGTAAAACCACGAATCGCTCCGTGGTTTTTTTGATTTTTTATAATATAGTTCGGCTTCAGGAGAGGCAAGACAACAATGTGGCACGCGCGACACGCGCGCGCCAGCAGAGAATCCCCGTCTATTTCGATTACCAGATCTAGTTTTCTGCAAAAGAAATCAACGATGTAATTTTCAAAAGGCTTTTGCCTATTAAAAGAATAACCTCTGAATTGGCTTGCCCGGAGTTTTTGCCAAAGAAGAATTTCTGAAAGAGTGCTGTGA
>JAKFCO010000046.1:0-47086 GCA_036676605.1 Algoriphagus sp. | reverse complement strand
AAGTTGTCTTTAAAAAATCTTCAAAACACCTTAGTAGAAGATGTTTTTAACCGAAAAGGACGCAAAGGCACATGGTTTTTTTCACTTAGCACTCTGAAAGTCTCTTTCGTGACCACCGAGAATCATCCTGAAAGGATCTAAACTCAATAGCCATGGGTGAAACCCATGGCTAAATAATTAATCGGATTTCAAATTTTTTGGCCTTCAGCCCCTCAATCGGGAACAAATGGTTCGCCAAAAACAGGGGGTATTGACAGTGGATTTGGCTCAACATTTCAAGTTAACCGGATTACAAATCCTGCGATCTGACTTCGGAATTACAAATTCCGAAGAGCAGGGGAGGATGTTGATTGGGAATTGGCGGAAAATGTTGCTGAAAAAAGTATCAGAAAGCAAAGGAGAATGGATCGGAGGTTATTCATGGATCAGGTTTTTTTTCTTGGGTTAATTAAATGTAAGCATTTTGGGCTTATCAGGACATTTAAAAATCCCGACTCAAACCCCATAGATAATAGCCCGGTTCCCCCGAAAAAATCGGGGCAGGCAGTGCAACTGCGTCCCGCATAGCTATCGGGATCATTGTTCCCCGCCTAGGCGGGGCGGGCTGTGCTACGCACGCAAAAAAAAACTAGTTGTTGTATGTGGTTGTGGCCGGCACCATGTTTTTTGTCTGTCTGTAATTAATTTGACTGTCGAGCCTAAACATATACTATGATTTTTCAGCGGCCATTTCAATTCCCTTAAGCAGACCGAAGTATCCAAATACTACTTCTTTCGGAATACTTCTAATGTCACCGAACAAATTGTGCAATGTGTCTACAGCGAAGGTGAGAACAATTTCATCGCGAAGAAATTTTATTTGTGATAGATCTGCGGAAAGGTCATTTTTTTCTTGATTATAATAGTCGATGAACTGTCCAAACCAGTTAACGTTTTTGACTACTTGTCCAGATGAAATAGTCAGGATAGATTTTTTATTCAAATGAGTCTGAATGTAATAGACAATAAAGATAGACTCAAGCAAGTCCTCAACTACATTTCTGTCGAGTCCGTGCATTTTTAAGGCAAGTAGAACAGCAGTAAAATTCGGCTGCTCTTTATTGATTTTTATAGAGATGTCAGTCAGAACGTCAATACTACTGTCCCGGAAAAATTGTTTAGCAGTCTCTAACTGGTCTTTTGTAATGTTATAGCTATTCATAAAGTTGTCATTTTTGTCTGGTTATTACCATTAACGGTTTGCATGTATGTGCAGCAGCGGATTTCGGAGTACAAAACTGTCAACCTAGAACAGAATTTGATACGAGGGAGAACGCTCGAATATCCTCTAAAACCCTTATTACTGCTACAATTTGTTGCAGTTTTTTCTAGTCTTTTACACTCTTAGAAATATTTAAATAATCATCTTTAAGTTTATCTAAATTATCATTAACAGTCCAACACAATATTTTATAAAAATGCGTTTTCGTTTCTACTACTGTGATTAACATATAGAAATCAGTGTCATCTTCCTTCCATGTTAACTCAACTTGGGCATGACTATTCCCATTAAAATCAAATTCAGTGATAGTAGTAAGTTTTCTTTTTTTAGAATCTTTTTTGTAATCATTTACGAAGTTTTCTAAAAAGTCTTTTGAATTTATAAATTTCATTCCTAGGCTCTCTAAATGATCTTTATCGTCATCTATTACAATAACATATGCTTCTTTTGAAGTATTCTGATATTGCAATGATGATGCATCATTTAATGCATATGTCTTTGTCATATAATCTGGAATATCCATTGTAAAACAATGTCCACCCTGCTTATTTGAAAAACCTTGTGAAAAAATATGTATCGAAATCATCATAAATAATAAGAAGAGATTTACTGTTTTCATGTTTTTACATTTTTATTATTAATAATAGAATATTTTAATTATATATTTTTCATAATCCTAAGTAAATTTAGTACAGAGAATAATCTCTTTTAGGTTCTACCACGAATTTAATGGAGAACTGACAGCACAAGGTTTGCCACCTGATAAATCGATTTTATAAAAACTTGAATTTGAGTCAAAAACACCGTCTTGAATGTTAATCCATTTGTATTTTAGATTACTATAAAATATATATTCCACTAACTTAAGGGTAGAACCTTTTTCTTATTTCGTTTCTCCTGGTCTTTGTTAATCTTGTCAAATGCGTCCATTGTAATTACAGTCAATTGGTCTGTTTCACAGTTCCATATGTTTAAATACTTTTTAGAAACTACATTGTGAGTTTTCCATTTTGCGAACTTCTCATAAAGCATCAAGGTGCAAATATCTGTTGCTGTTATAAAGTCGCCTGTCTCAGGTAAATGGCTGTGCACAGCTCCTTCAATCTGCTTTCCTTCTTCTTTCCCACCATAGTAAAATGGAATTATATTTTTGTGAAGCTGCTTTTTAAGAGTCAATTTATTGTTTTTGTCAAAGGTTAATAAGTAGTCATTACCGAAAATTACTACCCCGTTTTGTTGGGGACCTGTCAACACATAAACCTTCTTTTCATTTCCGTTAATTAAAGGAATAAAATTCAAGTTAGTGTTCTTGTATGTCTTGAATAATGTGTCAGAGTTTGCTTCTGATAATGCAATTTTTCTAATTACATAAAGGTCATTTTCATTAGTAGAAAATTCTCTTTCTGATAAGTCAATCTTTGCTGTTTTAACATTATAGGTGCTGTCAAATGAAATTGTTCCGATAACTTTCGGATTGTCGGACTTTGAGAAAAAAATGCATTTAGAAATGTCATTGTCAGTATAGGAAAAATAGCCACCAATATTTTCTCTGTTTTGGTAGTTTTCTAAAAATAAGTCTGTCCCATACCAAGAAGCCATTTCGGACTTGTATAATAGCTTTCCTTCGGTTACAATTGGTTGAGCTTCTTCAGTCGGATTTTTTTGTCCAAATACACTTACTGTCAGAAGTGTCAGAATGATTGTCAATGTTTTATTCATTTGCTATGGTTACTGCTAACGTTTTGTGGCTTGGCGATGTGGCGGATTTCGGAGTACAAAACTGTCAACCTAGAACAAAATTTGATACGAGGTAGAATGTTCATTTAACCACTGAACCGCCACTTAGGGTAGGTGCTGTTGCACGCAACGAAAACCTAGTTGTGGCGGCTGGCCCTCTCGTCCCAAAATTATTTTTCTTATCTCTCATACGTTAAACTGTCCCAAGTGATGATTGAGATGATAAATAACCAAATTAGTCCACCGTTTTCTATCAATTCTTCCAAAATATGGATGCGGCGAGTAGTTAAAATCACTTGGAAGTTTCATAAAGTCCAAAATGTGACTCTTTAAAATTTCTTTATCATTTTCCAAGTTAGTCGGTGTCGTACCGTCACCTTCCAACTGTCCAAGTCCTTTTGGTGTTGGAACTGGTCGCCCTGCTTTAGCTAGGTTAATAATTTCATTTGGGTCAAACTCTCCTTGATCTCCCAACCTCTTTGTCCCCATAGCCACTCTTAATTGGTCTGTACAATGACAAACCATTTGACAAACAGTCATTGCTCCAAATGTCCCTTTATGGTCAATGGTTAATTTGTCGATGCGCTGTAAAATAATTGTTGCTTGTTCTTCAGTCATTTTCTTTGGTCTTGTCAGTCCGCAGGGCTTGCCGCCAACGTTTTATGTATGATTAGTGGCGGATACCGAAGCACTTCACTTTCAGTTTAGCACTGGGATTATTAAATGCTAAAAATTTGAATTTCAGCACAAAGCCGCCATTAACTATACATTTTGTTAGCTGTGGTTTTTATTCTTGACTTATAACTTCAATTACATTTCCACTAAAATCAACTCTTGCAATAACCGTATTAATTACTTTTCCTCCAAATGCGTTTGCTCCTCTGAATTTTGTAATTACGAAAATGTTGTCCCCATCATCTCTAAATCTAGTTTCAATATGTTCGTAGCTGTCGGGGTCGTTCATACTTTTCTTGATTAAATCGGTCAAACCTCTATGTGAGCCATCCCAAGAGCTGAATTGGCTTTCTACCTTAATTTGCCTCTCTGTTTTGGATGTTCCGTCAGCATTCGTTTTACTTTCTTCATCGTCACTTCCAAATGCAATGAAAACAAAGAAGCAAACAGTCAAGATTGAAAGTAAATGTTTAGTCAGTTTTTTTGTTGTCATATTGTTTTAAGTTTAATTGATTTTAGATTATTAATTGACAGAAAAGGTAAAAGTGTCGCTATTAGGAGTAACGCCAAATCCACTAAATCAAATGTTCCTGGAACTACTCCCATTAATTGTCCAATTTCTGAAAAAAGTCCAATTGTCGGTGCCAAGAATAGCCAAAAAACTGATTGTCGATTTACATTAAAACTCCATAATGTCAACAGAATATAGTTGAATGAAAAAAGCCACAAAGCATCAGGTAAGCTGAATTTTATCCAATTTGGAATTGTCAAGTTTTGCAGATATTTGTTCGAACGCAAAAGGTCAAAAAAGTCTGAAAGTCCGATTTTGCTGAACCAACCAAACATTGTTAAGGTGTCAGTCCTGTAAGTCAGATAAATCAGTCCGCCTACAATTACTGGCAATGTTCCTAAAATTATTTTTCGTGTCATTCCGTTATTTCGTGTCGTTTTTTAAATCACAGCTAACGGTTTGGTGCAAGTTGCGGGGCGGATTTCGGGGAGCGTTCCTGTCCGGTAGAACGGAATGGCGATGCGAGAATCTGCCGTTGAATACTGCAACGACCCAGCCCTGAAATTTGCACTTTGTTATGCCGTCGTTGTTACTCTTTTTATCTTTTTTATATCCTTTCTAATTATTAAAACCTCATTTATTAAAATGATTGGAACAATTAACAGCCAAACAAAATTATCCATTTTCAAATACAGCAAAACACTTAAAGGAACTAAAATCATAAATACAATTAATGAAATTAGGTTTGTTTTGAACTTTAATCGAATTAGTCCCTTTTTTTGTTCCTCAAAAATTTCCCCATTTATATTTATTGTCCTTATTTTTCGATTTGTAGTTCCTCCGAAAGCTATTTGTCTTTCAAAATTGAATTAACTGTTATTAATTTTTCCGATGTATGGAGATTTTCTTTTTTGCCTGAGGAATGCATAATATTTTGGGTCAAAAGGCACAAAGGGAAAATAGCAATATATTCATTTTGGGATTTAAATAATAGTTTGTCCAGCGATTTGATTAGCTCGCCTTTGTCTTTATTTGATTTTATATTATTCTTGAAATATATTATCATTCCATTAGTATTGATTTTTCAAAGTCCTTAATGTAATCAGAATCTAAGTTTGTCAAACCGTATGAATTTTCTTGAATATCATTAATCCATATAAAACTATATTTTGGCAAATTTACCCAGTCAGGAATTTTAATATCCACATGGTCAAGTGATTTCACTGAGTATGTCAATTTACCATCCACAATATTTGCTAAAGAAATACCATGTACTTTAGAATAATCCAATGCTCCTTTTTGGAATTCAGCTGTTGATACCAATATTCCTTTGTGAGCTCCAATTCTTTCTATTTTATCTTTTAAGATTTGAATTGTTTCTCTTTTAATTGGATTTTTATGTTTTTTACATTCTACTAGAATTATATGTTCTGCACCTAAAAATTCATACGTTATTTTTATATCTATTTGATATTCCCCATCATTTGTTTTTTCCTTAACGTCATGTAATATTTCAAAACCCTTGATTTCGCTTTCAAATTTTTCAAATAACGACTTGACATACTTCTCAAAATCGGTAGGGGTTATATCAGCGTATGTATCTTTATTCAGTCTCATCGTCCTCTTTTTTCAATGCAGCATAACGGCCAAGTATAAGCGTAGTGCGGGGTTGGAAGCACTTCACTTTCAGTTTGCCGATATGTTTGTTAATATTCCATACGTTTAATTTAGTGCTTTCGCCCGCATTACGCTTATACAATGTTGGCGGTTCGTACTTTTTTATTTCCATTCTGCTATTTTCACCTCATCTATCACTTTGAAGAAAGGTTCGTAGTGTTTTCCAATTTCGTGTTTACGAACATTAGCCATAGCATTAATTACTAAATGACTTCCAGCATTGAATTGAAATACTTCTCTTTCACTTTCGGGATTCCAAACTTCATCTTCTCTCTCCTTCAAATGTATGTATGGAATTAACACGGTGTCCGAAATTATTTTCAAATACTTTTTGAGTGAGGAGTATTCTGCCTTATTAAGTCCTTTTAAATAATTACCTGACAGACCAATAAGAAGCATCAATTCTGTGAAGTGTGTTGCCAAGTATGTTGCTCTGAAGCCTCCGTAGAACAATGTCTTGAATTCATGGCATACTTTCTCGATGTCTTTTCTATTTGTGTCGGTAGCAGACAGTAAAAACAATAGAACATAAGCTAAGTCAGTTTGATATTTCCCTTCGTATAATTGAAATGAAGTAAAGGGGTCGCTACTATTTTCAGATGCTAAATGAACAGGAATTGACTTTGCTATTCGTTGCATTTCAGATATGAATTGATTTGCAATAGCAGCTCTGTTTGAATTAGGAATTTCATTTGGGTAAATTTTTTTTGACGAGAACCATTCAAACAAAGCGATAAAGTCACTCGGGAATTCAAACTGGCTTATCCATTTTACAGTTTCAGAATTTTCCACCTTTAAGTGCTTTATCAAAACGGCATGACTTAAATCCTTTAGGCGGTCATAGAGTTTGTTATTATTCTTGTTCCTAAAACTTAAACCAAAAACATGAACAAATATATGTTTACCAATTGTATCCCAATGATTTTCGAAAAACCGTTCAATGAGGATTTGTGTCAACCAATCTGGTGATGTTTTGTCTGGCGCAGAATCATCAATTAAACATGCTGATAGAAAGATTAATTCGTCTTCATTATGATACAGTTTCTTAAGTTTGCTTTTAGAAATTTCCAAGTCAAAACCATACTGCCCAATTAATACTGCCCTTAGCAGAGGTTTCATTTTTTCAAGTAAGTCAAAATCAATTTTCCGATTTCTTTCACTCCTTACTAATTGCAAACAATTAATAAGTGGGTCGGATATACCGTGTATGTATTGAGTGGAACGAAAAATATCTAACCAGTCATTTGTGTTACCAGGCTTTTTTGTCGAGTAACTGTCCTTGTAATAGTCTGAATTGAGCGAAGAAATTAAAAGGTCAAAAATTTTTGAGCAGACATCTTTTCCAAGTTTCTTCTTGAAATTTTTCAAAAGAGTTTCTTTGTCTTCTCCTTTATAACTAGCTCTTGTGAACAATATAAATAGATTTGCTAATGCAATTGGGTTTGATTCGAATTCTTCCAAAAGTTCATTCGCAGTTTTTGTAAACTCATTTATGGCGGAAGAACTTTTTAACGAAAGATAACCTTGACTTGTTTTAAATGGCTCATCATATCTTTCCTTACCGTCAATAAATGAAAACTCAATTCCTTCAACTTCAATTTTTGATTTTGAAATGTCATGAATAATCATCCAGTCAATTTTTGACTTTGAAGGAATTATTTTTTGAATTACTGTTTTCAGTCCCACCATTAGATACTCAATCTTGTTTCTGAATTTTTAAAAATTCCAGTGTATTTTCTTGTGATTTGTCGTAACTGACTTTCATCAGTAACTGGTATAATGTCAAGTTCACTCATGTTTCCAATGCTATTGGTAATTATTATACATTTATCAAGCACTTCAACTCCTTCTTTATCTGTTAATGAAAACCAATAACGATTATGGAAATCTTCCTTTGCTCTCTTGAAAGTAATTGTCGAGGGAGGGAGATATTTCTCTAGCTTACTATCTGCAATAAACCTGCGAAACAGTTTCTCATAATTCTCAAATAGCAATTCAGTTTTGGTTAGAGTTCCTGTGTTATCATTGTCAAGATGATTGGTTGCTCTTGAGCATCCTAATATGTTAAATCGTGTAATTCCCTTCTCTATAGCAGAGTGAATAAGAGCATTAATAAATGCGGTTTGGCAATGAGAAAGGGAAAGGGCTTTTGTAGTATTGTCTTGATTTATGTTGTTAATGAAGTAGGGGTCAGCAACTAAAACTTTTGGACCCAAATAATCAAAGATTGACTTAAATAAATCTGACAGTTTTTGATTCGCTGTTTTCTTGTCGGCATAAACATTTTGTTGCCATGTGAAGTTAGTAATGCTTTCAGGCCTTTTTTTCTTATCCGATGTCAGCATGAAGTCTCTACCATAAGCATCTTTAAATGTTGCATTAGCAATATGCCCATTTACTTTTATGTCTTGAATCAGAAAATACTCAATAGTTTTTTCATCAGTGTTATCGACTAATATTTCGACTTTTCCTTTTTGTGTTGGCTCACTTAAAGGGGTTTTAAAGAAGCCTGTTTTTTTATCAATGGTTGTCTTACCATTTTCCTGTCCCTGTTCATTTTTTACTATAGCAACATACTCTGATTTTGGATTGAAATTTTGTTGATAGAACCCAACCATTTCTTTGCTTCCAATCCCCTTTTCAGAAGTTTTTCTTACTCCGTGAAATGTTAAGTAAGCAGTCCTATGCTCTTTGATACCCCAGATTCCGCTATCCAGATTATCATAAATGAAATTGTCCTCAAAGAAGCCTAGAGGGTATAGCGGTTTTATTTCTGACGAACCAGTTTTGTATGCAGAAAGAAATTTTAAATTTTCTTTCTGATAAAATTCTTGTGGAATAAGAGAATTATTTTCAGTTTGAAAACTATCAAACTTGGTTTCGCTCCTGCTTTTCATTGGGTCAGCACCATGAGAGACTAATTTATGGTCTGGAATAATTAGGTTGAGTTTCTTTCCATCTATTTCAACACTACCTGTTGCTATAATGGAATCAAACAAGGTAAGCAGAATGGAATCCTTACTGCAAGCAGTCCATTGTATTATTGAATGTTTGTTCCAAACGTTATTTGGGCTTCCGTCTTTCCCTGCTTTGTCATACCAATAAATCTCATTACTTGGATAGAAGTCAGGGATAGTTTTTAGGTAAATGAAAAGCAGTTTTTCGTTACTCCCATCAGTTTGAGTAATTAAGGTTAGTATGCTCGCATTTGGGAATTTACTTTTCATTCTCTAATTGCAATAGTGTTTTTTGTATGACCGCCAACGTTTTGCCTTACGCAGTAACCTGCGTAAGGCATGCTTATTTGGATGCCTTGCGCAAGTAGGTGCGGGTATATTTGAATTAGTTTTTTTTCCTTGTTCCTCTATTTCAATTGGGTTTCTCGCCTAGTTCACACTTGCAGGAGAAATAAGATGTTTGGCATTTCTTACTTCCTGATTTGATCCACTTTCCCGATGATTCAAGATAAATCCAAAAATGAGAAAAGCAATTGCTATTGTTAGAAAGGTGTAGTTATTGGCTGAATTTTATTAAAGACTATTTTTCTTAAGAGCTTTCTTTCAATCTTAATTATTAATTGAAGATTATTGGTAAGTGCATCTTCACATTGACATATTTACCATCTTGACTGCCAGATTTCCATTTAGGCATTCCTTTGACTACTCTAAGTGCTTCATCATCAAGTAAAGGATCTACACTTTTATATACCGTTTCATTGATAATTTTACCATTTCGATTAACAACAAATACAATTATTACCTTTCCTTTAATTCCCTTTTTCTTTGCTTTTTCAGGATAAATTATCCTATCTGAAAGATACTTCTTTAGCCCTTCATTCCCTCCTGGAAATTCAGGTTCCAGTTCAATATATTTAATTTCATAAATAGGTTCTCCATCAATATATTTTACTGTATTTACTAAATTATTACTTCCTTCATCTCGGGTTATTTCCCCTTGTAAATTCCATTCAATTATTCTATATAGCTTATTCTCAACATATCTGTGCTCAATCTTTTTGTCCGGATAATACCAAGAAAAAATTCCATCCATAATTTTAGGTGCTAACGAAATATATCTACCACTCATTTGCAAATTTCCATTCAGATAATAGTCCTTTACAGTGAATCTTTCGCTGATAGAGTCAAAATTTGAAATCCTATAATAACCTGCACTATCTTTTGGAGATTCAATCCATTTTTTATTTAACCAAATAGTGTCGTTTGATTGAGCTTGAATATTAAAACTCAAGCTGAACAGAATTAAACAAATGCCTATATGTTTCAACTTTTTCATTTTTCTTTAATTCATCTTTTTCACCTAAGATTATCGTCTGATTCTCACTCCCGGAATAAAATGTTTGGCATTTCTTAATTCAGGATCGATCCCCTTCCCGATGATTCAAGATAAATCCAAAAATGAGAAAAGCAATTGCCATTTCTAGAAAGGTGTAGTTATTAATAGAAATTTTTAAAATTAACCAAGATCAGAGAGGCAATTTGATTTTTAGTCTTCGGCCAACCAAGCATCTTGTTTGCCAAAGCCAAACAAAAAACTCTGATTTTATTACTGACCAAAAACTCAGAGTCTCCAATTACTTTCAGTTATAGTGCAGTATAGCGCACTATGAAGCGTAATTCCATTAATGAAAGTAGAAATTATCCCTAATTGTGCGGTATGACGCACTTATGCTTGTAATCAATAAGAATATCAATAAATTTGTGAGAAATAGAGCAGTATAATGCACTTTAACGAATTAAAAGATACCATTAAAAAGCGAAGAGAAAATCTTCAGGTGACGCAAGAAACCTTGGCAGAGCTTTCGGGTGTGGGATTAAGAACCTTGAAGCAGTTTGAAAGTGGAAAGGGAAACCCTACCCTACTTACTATCCAAAAATTGGCAGATGTGCTTGGATTTGAGCTTTGCCTGAAACTGAAAAATGTATCTCCCGGTAAATGAGACAAGCAAGGATTTTTTTTAAAGAGGAAGACGCAGGTGTTTTGACACAGCATGACGATGGTTCGTTCACCTTTCGTTATCACAACTCCTGGATGAATGACAGCACCAAGCCTGGAATCAGCCTGAGTTTTCCTAAAATTGAACAGGAATATCATTCAAAATTCCTCTTTCCGTTTTTTTTTAACATGCTCCCCGAAGGATCAAACAAACAAGTGGTTTGTAAACATTTTAGAATTGATAGGGATGATCATTTCGGATTGTTAATGACGACTGCCAAAAACGACAGCATCGGTGCTGTCAGAGTTGTAAAAGAAGAAAACCCATGAGTATCCCTGCTCTGAAATATTGCCCTGGTACATTGGCCGAAGGTTTCGACACCTATAGCAGAACCTGTTTGAACAGATTGTTTCAGGGAAAAAAGGTTCACCATATATTGCCATATGATTCCCCTGCATCCAATACTGAAACAGATGAACTTTTTGAAGAAAGCCGAATAGGAATGTCAATTTCGGGAGTGCAGGAGAAATTTTCTGTATTGCTTGAAAAGAATAAATTGAGGCTGGTCAATGAAGGTGAACGCGGAGTCTATATTCTAAAACCAACTCCCGGCGTAGGAAAAAGGCCTGATGAAATGCCGGCAAACGAGCACCTCACCATGCAAATAGCCCGTCAGATCTATGGAATTGAAACGGCTGAAAATGCAATTATATTCTTTAAAAATGGAGCCAAGGCCTACATTACAAAGCGGTTTGATGTAAAAGAAGCCGGGACAAAACTGGCTCAGGAAGATTTTGCATCATTGGCTGGCAGGACTCCACAAACTCACGGCGAACATTATAAATATTCAGGAAATTATTTAGAGTTGTTTCAATTAATCGAGGCACATTTACCAGCTTATAAACTGGAATCTCCCAAATTGCTTAAACTGCTTGTATTTAACTACCTATTTTCAAATGGGGATGCCCACTTCAAAAACTTCTCCTTGTTGGAAACATCTTTGGGGGATTACAGATTAAGTCCGGCTTATGACTTGCTCAATAGCAGGATTCATGTAGAGGACCGGGACTTTGCACTGGAGGATGGTCTTTTGCCTCGAAATTTGGCCCAAGGAAGTATCAGTCATCAATTTGCAATACTTGCAGAACATGCAGGTATCCAAAAAAAGACATTCAATGATTTGTTGACCCTAATGAAGTCCAAATCAGATTTGGTTGAAAAAATGATAGATGCTTCTTTCCTTACCGATACCATAAAAAGAACCTATTGGCAGTCTTATCAGAGTCGGTTAAAGCAACTGATGAAATGATTGTATGGTGTATTTGAATTCGATCACTGTACGGATTACACTCAGTCCAAAGCATCCTTCACTCTGTTGAGTGAATCAATTGCGTATCTTATTTTGACTTACCCTATCCAATTACAAAAGGAAACTTCCAATCGTGAGAATTGCGCAAATGGCTAAAACTGTGATGCTTAAAACATAGAGCGACGATAACTTTTCTTTGTCAAAAAAACGCTTTGCTCCAATATAGAGCGATGGCAACTGAGCTATTAAAAATGGAATTGTAAAAAGCTCCCTCACCACCCCGATTGCGAAGTGATCCACCTCCAACACGGAAACTGAATAGATCACGAGGAAGTAAAGGACAATGGTGAAATTGATCCCGATCAATGCTTTTTCATTAAAGGTCTTTGCCATCTGAATCAATATTTTAGGCTAAAAATGAGAATCCGTAATGCTTTACATTTCACACGAAGTTAAAATAAAAAAGCCCACAAAGGAAATTTCCAATGCGGGCTTTAGACAAACCACATTAACCTCAGAAATCTCTCTTTTTAAATACGCGCATCGCAAGAAGATTTGGCCAAAGCATCCAGATAAACAACGTGCCCCCTGCAACCAGAATTCCCATCGAACTATTGAAAAACTGCTGGAAAAATGCTCCGGTATAACCCATCAACGCTGAAATATCCAGTTGCATCAGCATCAGGATTCTACCCAGATCCACGGGATTCAGCATGACCAAACCCAGGGTGACTTTTTCCAACGGATAATCTGCAAAACTGTAAATCAGGTACAATACAAACCCATCATACACCAGGGAAAAATAAATCCAAAGGCCCAGACTAATGCCGATTGCTTTTGCCTTGTCCCGGGTCAAAACACTGGCAAGAAAGGCAAATCCAGAGAAAACCGCACTCAGGACCACTCCCACTCCAAGCAAAGTAATCAAACTGCTATCCGCTCCCCAGAGCAACATCGGCAAACCAAATCCAATCAAAATCGACAAACTCAGCATCAGAATCACCGCCAAAAGCTGGCTGAGAAATACATGTGAGCGCTTCACCGGTTGCGCCAGCATGAGCTCGATAAATTCCAGATTATTGTAAAAGTGGGTGGTCGCAAAAACTGCAGAAATCAGAGGAACTATCATGATCATAATATTCATCAGACTGAGTGAAACCTTGCTCAGATCATCCGAAACCTGGTAAATCGACACCGCCACCAGAATCATAAACAAGGTATAAATCATCGCAAAACGCGATTTCAGAATATCGTAAAGTGCGTATTTAAGTAGTTTCAACATGGTTCATTGCCCGTTTAGTTGACTTTTTTTTTAAAGACCATTGCATCAGTTTGGCAATGGCCGGTGAGAATCGGTCTTCCCCGGTTATTTCTTTCAGGCTTTCGATCGTGTCGTTGAAATAAACCTCTCCTTCGAAAATATAAACCGCCTGATTGGTGAGTTCCTCGAGATCGCTCATAATGTGAGAAGTGATTAAAATGAGTTTTTCTGCAACTCGTTCTTTTTTGATTTTAGCTTTCAGGATCTCCACCGCAATAGGATCAAGACCCGCAGTTGGTTCATCCAAAATCAGAATGTCAGGAGAAAACAAAAAGGCCAAAGCCGCGCTCACTTTTTGGCGGGTTCCTCCGGAAAGCGTCCCCATCGATTTATCTTTCATTTGATCCAGTTCGAAAGCCTCCACCAAATCCAAATCGTAATTTTTGATCTCGGGCCTCATGTCTTTCATCATGGAGAAAAGCTGCCCGATCTTCATATTAGACGGATATCGACCGATTTGCGGCATGTAACCGATGTCTTGTCGATAGATATGGCTTCCCTTTATGGGCTGACCCTTTACCAGGATTTCACCGCTGTCCGGCATTACCATTCCCAAAATCGTCTTGATCATGGTAGTTTTTCCGCTTCCGTTTGGACCCATCAGGGCGTAGCTGTTTCCAAGTTGAAACTCCAGGTTGAAGTCCTTCAGGACTTGCAGCTTGCCAAACTTCTTGGATATATTTTTAACCGAAATCATAAGGTCTCATTTTTGGGGATTCATCAATCATTTTGTCAGGCGTAAGCGTGGGGATAATTTTCTCCATCCGATCCAGAAGAGTCACCATGAAACTCCTCCAGAGTATCACGGCTGCCGGGATTTTTTCCACAATCACGCTGAAGAGATTTACGGGACGATACCCGATATCTCCGACATAATCCCGATTCAGATCATATCCCTCATATTTATCCCAGTAATTCTCAGTCAAAGTATTGAGGACAAGTGAGCCATTGGTGCTGATATCGAAGGTGTTTTGGGTGAAATTATTTGCTTTGAATGTGTTTTGATCACAATTCGCCAGAAGCTTGAGCGCCCACCCATTTTCCCGGAATGTGTTATTGGTAAACTCGATCCGGCTGCTGCCTTCCATATAGATTCCGACGGTATTTTTCAGGAAAACATTTCCAACAACCTCACTATCGCTGATGTCTTTCAGGAGGATTCCATAAGCGCTGGAACCCCAGTTTTCCTCGAATCGGTTTTCCCTCATCAGGACATTTTTGGTGTACATGACTGCCACTCCGGCGCCATTTTTACGAAAAGTATTTCGGATATAGCTATTGTCATGCGAAAACATAAAGTGCAATCCATAGCGCATATTCTTCTCCACCATGTTGCCTTTTGCTTGCGTATTCGTCACAAACTCCAGGTAAATCCCGTCTCTGTGGCCGGAAACCTGGTTATTTCCGATGTAGGAATTTCTGCATTTCCAAAGGTGTATGCCATTTCCGACTTCAAATTCCCTGAGCGCCGAAGCCTTGATTTTGTTGTTGATAATGGTCAACTGGGAGGAATTCGAAAAATGAAGTCCGAAGTACGTATTCTCCAGGATATTGTCCCGGATGATGCAATTTTTGGAATCGAAGAACTTGATCGCAGCAGAATCATCCATATTGGATCTTCCCGTGTTGATGAGTTTCAAGCCTTGAATAGTCAGGTTTGTAGTGGCCACGATCAGGATATTTCCTTTGAAATCTGCATCTATCACCGGGTAATTCTCCCCGATTATTGTCAACGGCTTTCGGATTATGATCCCGAATTGCTTGTAAGTTCCTTCGGAAATAATCAATGTATCTCCGGCCGAGGCACGGTCCACTGCTTCCTGAATCGATTGACCGGGAGTGATTCTGATGGTAGCCGCCAAAGTTTCAGGCGATCCAATCAGGCAAAGAAGAAAAAAGATTGAAAGGATGACCGTTTTCATGAATTCACCTGCGAAACAGGTTATTTAAATTGTGTGGTAAGCTCACCCCAAGCGAGGTACACTCCACCTGATTTATTCTTGTATTCCTTTAAAAGATCATAGTCTGGAAAGGCAACTATATTACTCGCCATAGGTGTTTTGAATTCCTCCGACTTGAGGTAAAAAGCGAAGTTTGCATCCAAGAGGACACCCGGATTCAAATAATCTGTCACCAGAATATGCTTGTACGTTTGTCTTTTCCCTTCTTCGGAGTCCATGTATTGAAGCATGCAATTGACATCATCGAAGATGAAAACTTTGCCTTTCTCGGTTACCAGTTCGGCTCCGAATTTTTGATCCATAAGTTTCATTTTGCAATGATGACAGGCATCTTCACCGTAAGCGATCGGTCTCGGATCTGCTGAACAAGAAGCCAAAAAGACCAAAATGCAAAGTATTGAAAGATAGCGTTTCATCTGTTTATAATTGTTTTTAACGGTCAGATGGAATCTCGCATGGCTAATAATCATCCCTCTGTGTGTCGCTTGAGTTATGCTCGATTTCATAGTTTCTTGGATTGAAGGTTTATATGACCTGAGCGTTTTTTTTCAATCTGTCTCTGATAATTGCCAAAATGAGTAACCCAACTCCGCCAATTAACATCCAACTTCCTGTATCTGGTCCGGAATAAGCAAGGAAATTCAAAAGCTCTTTGTATCCTATCAGGGGTGGCTGGTAACTCATCCCTTCCACTTTTATAGCTGCTTTTGGATCAAGGTTGTGTCCGTATTGGTAGCCCCATCTGTACATATCAGCCAAAACTGCCAGACCAAATAGTGACATCAGACCTAAAAAAGAATATAAGCTCCATCTTTTCCCGATCAGAGATGCGACAATCCCTAAGGCTACCAAAGCACCGATCACATAAATCAAAAAGGTAAATTCCGGAAACATCTCATTTCCGATATAATTCATTCCGATGTAATGATTGACCCCGTTGATTTGGTCTACATTCCCACTTAGGTGGTCGATCCAGATTTTCATATTGAGACCTTCCGGATATTGTGGAGCCCAAAGGCTGATTTGCCAAAGTGGTGTGAAATAAGCCGGAATGATCAGAAGGGCTGCAATCAGAATCAGGATTCTGTTGGATGTGCTGAGCGGTTTCATGTGTTTAAAATTGTTTTTTAGCGGTCATAACCTGTCCCGTGACGAAGTAAACGGGATGGAATCTCGCAGGGGTTATAATCATCCCTCTGTGTGTCGTTGTGGTCATGCTCGATTTCATGATTGGAGGGGGAAATAACCGTCGGTCCAGGAGGAACCGACGGTATGTTTTGGGTAATTACTCAACTTCTCCTGTAGAAAATTTCAATGGGGTATTCGATCCTTTAGGTGATACTCTCAGGTAGCCTTGCATTTCCTGATGCAATGCAGAACAGAAGTCTGTACAATAGAAAGGGAAAATACCTACTCTGTCCGGTACCCACTTCATAGTAGAAGTCTCACCTGGCATGATCAGCAATTCCGCTGTATTAGCACCTTTGATCGCAAATCCATGCGGTACATCCCAGTCTTGCTCAAGGTTGGTCACGTGGAAATAAACCTCGTCTCCTACTTGAACCCCTTCGATGTTGTCAGGCCTGAAATTGGATCTGATAGAAGTCATATACACGTGAACCTGGTTTCCTTTACGCTCCACTCTGGCATCTTTTATGCCTTTCAGTGCGTATGGGTTCATGTTTTTCTCAATCTGGAAGAATTTCACCTGCTTGTCTTTAATCAGACTTGCCGGGAAAGCCTCCGCATAGTGTGGCTCACCAATGGTCGGGAAGTCAAGCAAAAGCTGCATTTTATCTCCGGAAATATCATAAAGCTGTGCAGAGTGGGCCAATTCAGGACCAGTTGGAAGGTAGCGATCTTTGGTGATCTTGTTGTAAGCTACCATATACTTTCCGTGAGGCTTGCCTGTTGGTCCGCCCGGGATACTCAAGTGACCGACAGAATAGTAAGTAGGCACTCTGTCCAAAACCTGAAGAGTTTCAATATTCCACTTCACGATTTCTGAAGAAACGAACATGGAAGTGTAAGCATTTCCTTTTCCGTCAAATTCAGTGTGAAGAGGACCAAGACCCGGCTTCTCAACTTCTCCGTGAAGAACTGATTCGTATTTCAAGACAGGCATTCCGTCCAGCGTTCCTTCAAAGTCTTGCTTTTCGATTGCTGCAAGCATTTTGGTGAAAGAGAATACCGGGATGATTGCGGCCAGTTTACCACTACCGATGATGTATTCACCTGTCGGGTCAGTATCAGTTCCGTGTGGAGACTTAGGACAAGGGATGAAATACACGATGTCTTTCAGGATTTTCGGGTCCAGTACCAGCACTTCTTCCATCATAGTTGAAGTAGCGCTGTGAGTTTCCTCATTCCAGGTATTATGTACATACTTGGCTTTTTTCTTAGTACCCTGACCGGCTTTCACATACTCTTCAGCTTTCTTCCAGTTTACAGCCATGATGTAATCCTTATCCTTTTGCGAAGCATTTACTTCCAAAAGTGTATGGGCCATCTCGGTATTGTAAGTGGAGAAGAAGAACCAACCGTGTGATTTGTTTTTACCGGCACGAGCCAGGTCAAAGTTGAATGGCGGCGCTTCGATTTGGAAAGAAAGGTTCATCTCACCGGTTTCCTTATCCACTGCAATGAATGAAATATGGCCTTTGAAATTTTCCTTGTACGAATCAATCGAGACGTCTGTATTGTCTCCGGTCGGAATAGAGAATCGGGTTCCTGCTACCACATACTCAGTGCTTTGAGTAATAAATGGTGAGGAGTGATTACCAGCCGAGTTAGGAATTTCGATGATTTCTACGGTCTTAAACGTAGTCAAATCCACCCGGGCAATTCTTGGTGTGTTGTTGGCATTTGCAAAAGCCCATCTTGCATCGTGCTCAGCATTGGTTGTAGAGACAGCGATGTGGTGCAAGTCATCCCAGGGAACAAAGCCATTAGAAGTGTTCAGCATTGGCTTGGTCTCTTCCGAATATCCCCATCCATTTTCAGGGTTTACAGAAAACACAGGAAGAATCTTCAATACTCTTCCTGAAGGCAGACCAACAACGGAAATTTGTCCATTGAATCCTCCGGAAACGATGTTGTAGAATTCATCGTGCTCTCCCGGAGCCACGTACACTTTGGAAGCTGCATCACCTGAGATGGCACTTTCCGCTCCCTTCGGTTTACAACTTGGCGCTAAAGCAACCGCAATCAAGCCTGCTGCCAATAGCCATACATTTTTTTTCATGTTGATATATTTTAAGACTGGGTTAATTATTTGATTCAACCTATTTACTGGCCTTCTCCAAATCGTTCTTCCTCATAAACTCCAGTACACCGCGCGCATCTTCCGCAGTGATATTTTGGTTTGGCATACGGGTAAGACATTCTTCCAAAAGTGCTTGCGCTGTCGGGTCCTGATCCAGCATCACATCCACATTGGTGATCATATTCATGATCCATTCCGGCTTTCTTCTGGAAGTAACTCCCTGAAAACCGGGACCTACCAGCCTTTTATCATTCAACTGATGACAGGCCGCACATTTCATATCAAAGATGGCTTTGCCGGAAGAAGCCAATGTCTCATCGATTCCTTCTCCGAGATCGACGGATTTAAATTCTCCGATACCCTTTGGATCGGCTTGTACTTCCTCTTGCGGAGCGGTTTCAGTAGTAGCAGTGCTTTCGCCTTCACCACTTCCTCCACCACACGAAGTCAGGAGTATCCCCAAGATACCCATTGACCAAATCAGCGTTTTTTTCATAGTCTCTAGTTTGATTCGTTTTTGTAATTGGATTTTAGGATTAGATATAGATTGGTTGGAAAATTCATCGGACCGAAGGCCTGCAATCAAAAAGGCAATGCTCAACGGAAAGAGGCAAGAAGCGAGAAAAAGCCAAAGGTTGTATTCGGGCAAAAAGCCCATTTTCAACCAAATCAAAGTGCCTTGGAGAAAAAGCAGAATCTCCGTCATCACAAACCCTGAGATCAGAAGGATCCATCCCAGTCTGCTTATCGGTTGTTCACTGATCCAGCCTCTGGCAATCGCCACGGCGGAAACTCCCATGGTCATTGTTCCAAGCAAAACCAGGTGAAGGAAGCCGATCACATACATTCGGATCGAATAAGAAATAACAGCAATTGAAGGGAAGATCAGGAGTCCCTGGAGAACCGCTTTTGCGACCAGACTTGCCAAAGCCAAAAGCAGAAGCAGCCGGGCAAAACCTAAGAATTGATCAGTTTTGACCAGACTGAAAACTGATTTCAAAATCCAGAAATAGGCTACTAACTGAATCATGACAGCCAAACCATTGATTTGAAAGAAAATCGGCTGAGGCTCGGCCCAGGTCACTGCTAGCATAAAAGTCAGAACCACTGATATCACCAGCACCCATTCCTGATAGGCAGACCAGTTGATTTTGAAACCTTTTTCCTCAAAATAAAGAAGGATCAATCCCAGCACTCCCAGCACAAACCAGCCATTCAGCTGAAAGTGAAGAAACCACTGAATCGCCATGAAGTAGAGTTCGTGCATCCTGCCGAGAGTCGCAGATACGGGCCCAAGTGACCAAAGTCCAAAAGTGGAAATCACCATAAACCAAATCGACAGTCGAATCAGACGAGTGGCAGGAGTCTTTTCCCGGGACTCAATTACCTGAAGCAGCTTGTAAGCAAATCCATAGGAGAGCAAAACATGCAGGGTAGAAAAACTGATGCTGACAGCACCATATCCCTGAAAAGGGAAGGATAGCAGCATGCCAATAAGAGCAATTACCGTCCCCAGGAAAAGTAACTTGTAATCCTTGAGGTGGTCTTTTTCTTTCACCAAGCCAAAAACCATCCCTCCAACGAGCATCAAATACCCCCATCCCAGCAAGGCAAGGTGGGAATGAGTATTAAGGATATTCCGGTATTCGAAGTAAGGAATCTCAACTACGTGAAATGACCTCATCACCAATCCCAAACAAACAGCCAGAAAGAAAAATCCAAACGCCCATCTTATCCAATTCTGTCGGAATTGAATCCCGGAGGAAAAAGAGAAGAGGAACGATATTGGATTTTGAGAGATCATTGATCAGACATTCAGGCTGGTAAATACTTCTTTGGCCTCAGGAAAAAGGATGTTGTTTTCCAGGTGAATATGGATGTGCAAGTCATTTTCAAATTCCTGAAGCATCGCAAAAGCAACCTTGTAAGTCTGACAAGCATCTGAAGGAGACGTGTAATTATTGCTCAGTGCGGATATCTTTCTGAAGCGCTCCCCCTCGGTATCATGCTCCTCTTCCATCATGGAGATTGGATTCTCGATGTCACCAAAGTGGGCCGGTGATAGTGGGAAATGGTTTTTCCTGGCTGACTCCATGGCTTTGATGTATGGAAAAAGAATAAACTCTTCCTTTTTCATGTGGGATGTCAGTGCATCGGCTGTTTTGAAAAACTCATCTCTGATCTCCAAAAGCTCCGGGTGATTGTCACCATGGACTTTTGCGATTTTATCCAGATAGAATTTCAGTGCTGGAATGGTGGTCTCCACGTATTTATGGTGGACGCTGACAATATGATCAGCCAAATCAGCCATCCCGAAGTTCTGATAATGGGTCTCATCTTGCTGCTTCACCACTTGCTCGAGTTCGGCTGAGATTTTATCCAAATTCACGCCTTTATTCTCACAGGCATCGCTGAGTTTGATTCCGCCTTTGCAACAGAAATCAATTCCGTAATCGGTAAAGATTTTAGCAGTTCGGAAATTTCCCGCAACGATGCTTCCTACTTTTTTTTCTGCGATCTCGTTCATGATATTTAAGATAAGTTTATCCTTTATAAATTGAAATTTTTTTTTTAAATTTTTAAGAAGTTGGTTCCATTCTGAATTCCCTTTGCCATATCCTCCAGCGTGGTAGTCATCATCATTCCGGAAAGATGTTCCCGGATCGCCTTGAATTTATTGTGAACTGCGCAGGGATGATCCTCTGAGCATTTTTCAAGGCCCAAAGCACAACCGGTGAAGATCTGATCCCCGTCAATCACCTGCACGATTCGATACAGTTGAGTTTTTCTTCCTTCCTCATGGATCTCAAAACCTCCATTTGGACCTTTTAGGGAGGACAGGAGATTTTCCCTAACCAAAATTTGTAAAATCTTTGCCGTAAAAGCTTCGGGAGAATTAATCGCCTTGGAAATTTCTTTCAGCCCTACTCTATCGTTTCCTTCCGGTAACGTGGAGATATAAATCATCGCATTGATTGCGTATTTACAGGCTTTGGAAAACATAATTTGAGTTTAAAAGATGATCAAATGTAAATGGAAATATTAAAGGATAAAAATATCCGATAATATTTTTTCAAAAATATTTCAAAAAATCAGCCCTCACTTTCTATTGAAAATGGAGGCTTCCGGTAATCATCTTTTATAATTTATTCTGACTCGATGAGCTGATTTCTTCCCTGCTTTAAATCCGGATCAGATCACTTTCACCGGTTCTTTTTTTCGGATCAATTTCAGTTTCAAATTTTCCACAGCATAATAAACAACCGGAACCAGGTACACTGTCAGAATCAAGGATGACAATAAACCTCCGATAATTACCCAGGCCAATCCATTTTTCCATTCACTCGCCGTTCCGCTTGCCAACGCTATCGGCATCATTCCGATCACCATAGAAAGTGTCGTCATCAAAATCGGCCTCATCCTGCCCTGACCAGTCTTCTTGAGAGCTTCCTTCACTTCCATGCCTGTTGCCCGGAGTTGATTCGTAAAATCCACAATCAGAATTGCATTTTTGGCAACCAATCCCATCAGCATAATCAACCCGAGAAGGGCAAATAAACTGAGATTATTCATCGATAAATTCAAAGCCAGAATAGCACCAATTACAGCAACCGGAATGGAAAACAGAACCACAAACGGATAAATAAAGCTATCGTAAAGGGCTACCATGATTAAGTAAATCAGCAGAAATGAAATCAATAAAACTGACCCCAAAGCCCCGAAACTATCATTCTGTCTTTTGATATCACTTCCCCAAACCAAACTGATTCCGGCGGGAAGCGGGTTTTCTTTGAGGTACGCGACCACATCATCGGCCACAGTTCCGGACGGTCTTCCCAAAGCATTTGCGGTCAGAGTCACCGCAGGCTGTCTGTCTTTCCGCTCCAGAAGAGAGGGGGATCTATCCTGAACAATATCGGCTACCTGCGAAAGCTCAATTGGTACCCCATTCGGATTTACCAATATCAAATGCTGCACATCCTCAAAGTTTTGACGGTTGAAATTATCCAACTGAATCCTCACCGGATATTCAGTCCCCGTCTCAGTCAAAGTAGCATCGTCATTTCCGGTCAGGGCAGTTCGCACATTCAATCCGACGAATGCATTATTTAATCCTAACCGCTGCAAACGATCCTGATCGGGAATGATTTGAAACTCTGAGCTCCCTTCCTCAACAGAAAGTTTCACATAATCTGCCCCGGGAATATTTTCCACCACCCTTTTGAGGTTTTTCGCAACTGCCATTACCTTTTCCGTACTCGGACCGCTGATTGTCATCTCAATCGGAGCAGATCTTGGAATCAGCCCCAAGGCAATCATCGAATAACTTGTGCCGGGAAACTCTTTCTTTAATTCCTCCCGAATACCTTCCATATAGGTTTCAGTCGGAACATCTCCTCTTTCTTTCTTGTCCTTGAGTTGAATCGTAAACTCTGACTTGTAGGCCGCTCCCACCCCCAAACTTCCAATTCCGGTAGTAGGCCCGCCCACATTACTGAAGATGGTAGCCACCTCGGGCTGTTGGAGCAAGAAGTTTTCGACTTCCAAAGTTCTGAGGTTATTTTCCTTGATGGAGGTAGATTTATCAAACTCCAGGTACAAACTGAACTTGCCCTGATCTCCTGTTGCAATCAATTCCTTTCCGATAATTCCCTGCTTCATGATTATTCCGGTCATGGCAAAAAGTCCCAGAACTATCCCTGCAAAAGCCAGTTTGTGCTCGAGCACCCAATCCAACTGACGGCCATACCAGGCAACAAACTGATCTAATTGATGCTCGAAACCAATCAAAAAACGATTGAAGAAATTGGTAGGCTGAAGGTCCTCAGATTTCCCTATTCGGGAAGCCATCCAGGGGGTCAGCGTAAACCCAACCAGCAAACTGGTCATGGTGGAAGTAATGACAACAACGGAAAATTGTTTTAGCATATCCGCTACAAACACTTGCAAAAAGAGGATTGGAAGGAAAACAACTACGTCCACCAAGGTGATCGAAAGTGCCGAAAAGCCAATTTCCATCCTTCCTTCCATCGCGGCCACCCGCTTATTCTTACCCATATCGAGATGTCGCTGGATATTTTCCAAAACTACCGTGGCATCATCCACCAAAATCCCAACAATAAGCGACATCGCGAGCAAAGTCATCAGATTGAGCGTATATCCCAAAATCCACATCACGGCAAAAGCTGTCACCAAAGAAGTCGGAATAGCTACCAGGACGATGAGCGAGTTTCTGAAGCTTCGCAAAAAGAGAAGCATCACCAACGAAACCAGGATTACCGCCAGAATCAGGTCAAAAATCACCGAATCAACTGCGGCAATGGTATTATCTGTGCTGTCATCTGCAATAATAAACTTTACGCCCGCTTCTGCATTTTGGGATTCAATCAAAGCCAATCGCTCCCGAACTGCTTTGGAAACCTCCACAGCGTTAGCATCTCCTTGCTTTTTGAGCATCATCCCAATTCCTTCCTGCCCGTTGTACCGGCTGATTGAAGTGACTTCACGGATACCGTCCTTCACGACAGCCAGATCTTTGACATAAATCGGTGAACCTGGAATTGGCATCGCCACCTGCACATTTTGGATATCATCCAGTGTTTTGAATTTTCCGGTAAGTCGCACCGCGCTTTGCTCTTTTTCGGTCTGCACCACACCGGCAGGAATATCCAATCCCGAACGATTAATGGCATCCACGACTTGCTGCAGGGAAATCTTGTATTGGCGGAGCTTTTCCTGATCCACTTTCACCTGGACTTCCCGCTGCTCGCCTCCCAGAATTGTGATTTCCGCTACTCCTTTAAGTTGTTGGATTTGGGGCAAAAATTCATCTTTCATCCGCTGGTAAAATGCTGTGCTTCCCATCTTGCTCGTGCCGGTGATGGACATGATAGGCAGATCATTGGGAGAGACTTTGCTCATCACCGGAGACAAAACATTCTCCGGGAGATCCTTTCGGATATTATCAATGTAGCGCTGAGCGTCCAGCATGGACTGATCCAAATCAACCCCGTATTTCATGTTGGCGATCACCACGGAAGCATTTGGAAGGGATTTGGTAATCAAATAGTCCACACCTTCCAGATTGGAAAGCGCATCTTCTATTTTTTCAGAGACCGAACTCTCCACCTCTTCAGGCTCAGCACCCGGATAGACAGTTTTGATTACCAGTACCGGCTGATTGAAATCCGGCATCAACTCATAAGACAAATTGGTGTAACCTATATAGCCCAGCAGGATAAATAAGCTGAACAAAACGATGATCAGCGAGGGTCGGTTGATGGCTATGGATGTAATATTCATGGCGCGGAGATTAGAAGTTGGCGGTTACATTGGCACCTTCAAAGACATTGATGAGGCCTCCGATAATCAGAACGTCACCTTCGCTCAGACCAGACCTGACCAAAACCTGATCCTGCAATCTCCTATCGATTTGAATGTTTTGAAGGACTGCTTTTCCGTCTTTTATCAGGTAGACCTGCGGTGAAAGGTCAGAACCCAGAATCGCCCCTGCCGGAATCAAAATTCCTGATTGTCCGGCCTCCGTTTTCAACATCAGTTCTCCAAACATGCCAGCCTTGATTTCCTGTTTTGCAGTGTTTGAAATGATGATTTCCACCGGAAAGCTATTTCCCGCATTTCCCCGACTTCCGACCATGTTGACTTTACCATCGGCTTCCTGTGAAAGTCCCGGAATTTGAATCTTGTATTCTTTTCCCTGCTCAAAAAGCTTCAAATCCTGCTCAGGAACCTGAATTGTCAATTTGAGTTTTGAGATATCGGTCAGCTGAATCAAAGGTTTTCCGGGAGCGGCAAAGTCTCCTTCTTCGGTCAGCTTGGCTGTCACGACTCCATCAAAAGGGGCACGAATGGAAGCTTTGCTGATTTGCTCTTTCATCGTGCTGATCTGAACCTGTGCGGATTCAAGCGCCAGCTCGGTTTTCTCTAATTGAATGCCCTGAATTGCATCATTTTCCACCAGAATTCTATATCGCTTGAGATCTGCCTCCAGTCCGCCGACCTGTACCTGAGCGGATTTAAGTTGGAGCTGAAAAAGGGCATCATCCTGCTGAATCAGCACCTGCCCTTTTCTTACCAGGCTTCCATTTTCCACCAAAATCCGGTTGACTTTTCCCTGCACTTCAGCGCTTAATTTGGTCTCCCGATTGGGTTCAAAAGTCCCGGTAAAACTATATTCCGGCTGGACGCTGGCAACGCTGACTTTCTGAGCAATGACCTGAACACCCTGCTCAGGATCGTAATTGTATACCTTCTCTGCAGCGACCTGCTTGTTCATCGCCAACTTGGCCACTATGGCTATCACAATAGCCAAAGGAATGAGAATATAAAGAATCTTTTTCATGTCGGGGATCAGTTAAGGATGTTACCGCTGGATTTTTTGAGTTCGAGAGTTGCTTTGAGATAGTCCACCAAAGCATTGAGATATTGCTGCTGAGAATCACGAAGTGCATTGTCTGCCAGGAGAACTTCAGTCAGACTTGCTATCCTTTCCTTCTGCTGAAGCAGCGTACGGTTATAAACAGATTCAGCAAGTTCAATCTGGGATTTGGTAGTTTCAAGTTGCTTGGCAGAAACAGATTGCTGCAAAAGAGCGGTCTGAGTTTGAAGCATTGTTTGATCGGTAACCAGATCTTTTTGGAATTGACTGGTGGCGAGTTCGATTTCTTTTTGCCTGATTTTTTTCTGAGTTACAGTTCCGTTAAAAAGTGGAAAACTCAACTGAGCACCCACAAAACTTACCTGATAAAAATCCAGAAATGCCGTCGGATCGCCTGTGTATCCAAATCCTGTGGTTCCGTAGTTTCCATAAAGGGAGAGGTTTGGGATTCTGCTGTTTTTCAAAGTTCTAAGTTCATGGTTTACTATTTTGTAGCGGCTTTCCTGAATCTGAAAATCCAGGGTGCTTTTTGTCTCCCAGCTGGTTTCTTCTATTTCCGCTATCGCTGTCGATATCTCCAGTTGGGTATCCAAAGGCAGACCCATCGTGAATTTCAGTCCCTTCAAAATAGTACTGTACTGACTTTCGGTCTGAAATACTTGCATCTCCAGTTGCTGGATTTGCAGGGTCACCTTGTCCAAATCAGTTCGCATTGCCAGTTTTTGATCGTAAAGCAGCTGAGTATTTTTATGAAGCCTTTGGCTGTTTATCAGATTTTTTCGGATGAAATCCAGTCTGTTTTTTAGAATTTGAGCATTGTAATAAAGGCTGGAAATCTCCAGATAGACCTGTTCTTTGGTTTTGCTTTGCTGAAGAAGGGAAAGCTCCTGATAAGTCTTGGACACCTGTATACTTCCCATAATCTGGGGGTCATAGATTGGCATTTTGAAACTGAGAAAAGCCCCGATATTATGAGGAACACCAAATTGAACTTCCCTGTATAATCCTTCCGGACCACCAAAGGCAGCTTCGGGCAAGAGCTGAAAAGGCAGATCAGTATAATATTTATAATCCCCCTGCACCATCAACTTTGGAATCAAATTGGCCTTGGCTTCCTGATTTCTGAGCGAGGCGATTTCCAGTTGGTTTTGAGCTATCAACAGGTTTTTGTTGTGAACAAAAGCGGTGTCAATGCATTCTTCCAGACTCCATTCCCTCACCTGAGCCTTCAGCGGAGAGCTCAGAAGGAAAATAAGAACCGAAAAAATCAAATGTTTGTGAATACTTACTAACATGGTTTAGCAAATTTTTTTAAGGTTTGATAATTGTCAAAAGTGCTTCGAGCATGTTCTGCCCGTTTCTTTGGATATCAAATTGGAAATTGGAAATTTTCCATTTGAACATTTGTAACCGGAACGAACCCATAATTATATGGACCAACTCGTCCGGGGTTATTGATTGTGTGAAGGCCCCATTTTGCTGTCCTTCCATTACAATCGGCATCAGATGCTTCATTTTCACCTGCATGATATTCAGAATCGCCTGATTTATTTTATCACTTTCCTCCAGTAAACCATCTGAAAATACTGCCACAACAAAGTGTGGATTAGCACTAAAGAAATTGAATTGGTTTTTGAACAGAGCTCTGAATTTTTCTTCAGAAGGTGCATTTGAGTCGATGGCGCCACCCAATCTCTGATCCATATCCCCACCCAGAAACTCCAGCATAGCTATGATTATAGCCTCTTTACTTTCAAAATGCCTGTATATGGCACTTTCGGAGAACCCCATTTCTTTCGCCAGTTTTTTGGTTGTAAGACCACTTAAACCGGAGTTAGTGAGGATTCTGCCTGCAGATTCGATGATTTCCAGTTGTCTGTCTGAGATTACTTTCATAAAGTAAGTGAGTGTTCACTAACAAAGATAATAACTTAATTTTATGAGCCAATGGATTATTTTGTTTCTTTGGAGTTTGAGCTTGATGCTAATTCGCCACCTAAGAATCTGAAAATCCCCGCATAAATGTTTTAACTTAAATAATCCAAAACCCAAAAGCCATGAGAATCACCGTTTCTATCGTCCTGATCTTTCTTTTAGCAACACCTGTTTTTGCCCAAACCATTCCTTCCAAAGAAATCCAGATCCGAACAGCTTTGATGGCTGCGCCTGAAGAAAAAAGAGCCGGGGCCATGATCTGTGGATATGATGCCAAAGGAGAGTGGGTCGTATTGAGAAAAGGCACTAACGAAATGGTTTGTCTTGCCGATGATCCAAAAAGCCCGGGATTCAATACATCTTGCTATCATTCCGATCTGGAACCGTTTATGGAGCGGGGCAGAAAGCTGAAAATTGAGGGAAAGACAGCTCAGCAGATTTTCGATATCCGGGAAGCAGAGGCCAAAAGCGGAAAACTTAAAATGCCGAAAAATGGAGCAACTCTGTTTTCTCTTACTGCCGATGCAGCTGATTACAACGCCTCCACCGGAGAAGTGAAAAATACATATCTCCGTTATGTAGTTTACATTCCCTGGGCTACTCCGGAAACTACCGGCCTGCCGCTAAAAGCATACGCGCCGGGAATGCCCTGGATCATGGATCCGGGCACGCACAGAGCGCATATTATGATCAATCCTCCGAGAGATTGATGGGTGTTTTTACCTATGGGAAGACCCATTCTTACACGCACTTTATACCGAGTTGAAAATTGTACTAATTCTTTCAACCTGAGTTCTGAGGAAGTTTAATTCTACAGCTTGTCAAGAAGAATATCTCTCTATTTATAATTCAATCCTTACTCGCATTTTTTTTCCTTCGTCACTTTTTGAAGCCAAAAAGTAACCCCGCCCCGCCACGGCGGACAGGCACAGCGGGCAGGAAAAACCTTAATGCCTGTTAATTATTTCAAATAGGCTGAGTTTAGAACTTGAAGATACTTCTTGACTATTTGATTTTTAAACCTTGATCTAGCCTAAAAATGGGTGGATTTCCTTCGTTCCACATCGGGAACTAACCCATTTTCTTAACGGCTCGATCGGCTGTTAAAAAACCATAAATTCCCTGGGGCATTACCCTAATCCGAAACTTTTCAACTCACCGAATGCTGCCTCACTAATTCAAACATTTTTTAGAAAATGATCTTGCCTGGAAAATTGTGAGTTGCCAGATTTATTATTCAAAAAACCCTGAAGAAATTTCGGGGCTTTTTATTTTGCAAGTTTAAGAATCCGAAATGCTCCCCGGATCACCAGAATGAACACAATTGATCCAATAACCAGATCAGGCAATCCTGATTTCAACCAGTACACCAGACCTCCGGCCAAGATCACACCCATATTTATGATCACATCATTGGATGTGAAAATCAGACTGGCTTGCATATGTGCGGCTTTGCTTTTTGATTTCTGAAGAAGATAAAGACTGGTTGCATTGCCAACCAAAGCAAGGAAAGAAATCCCTATCATCAGTGAAAAATCAGGCATAGACTCTATCCCGAAAAATCTTCTCAACACTTCCCCAAATCCCAAAACTGCCAGGATCAACTGAAAATACCCGGCAAGTTTGGCAACTCGCTTTTGCGAAGAAATCGCAGTCCCAATGGCAAGCAAACTGATTCCATAAACGAACGCATCTGCAAGCATATCAAGGCTGTCTGCCACCAATCCCATAGAATTGGAAATCAGACCGGTAATCATCTCCAGCAGAAAAAATAAAAAATTAATGCTCAGCACTATCCAAAGCAGTTTTCGCTGACTTGATTCCTGCGAAAATTTGAACTGATCAGCGGTTTCAATTCCGATTCGGTGACTTCCGAGATTCAATTCCTCCAGCGCATTCTCTATTTTCTCCAAATGATCGGAATGAATCACCGTCAGTTTTCGATTGGAAAGATCAAAGTCCAGATTGAGGATAGAGTCAATATCTTTCAACTTCACCCGAATCAGATTCTCTTCCGAAGGGCAATCCATTTTTGGAATTTCAAACGTGGTTTTATTCATCAGAATTCAGGATTAACTTTCAATTTATAAACGCTTCATTTCACTTTCTCCTAATCAGGCCAAGATCATGAAAATATCAAATAAGAAAAGTGTCCCATTCCTGAAACACCCTTCCTTTTAACAGATAATTCCCGACTCAGGAAATGCTCTTCTTGATCAGACATTCGAAAGCATTCGAATCAATTTCTCGCGGACTTCGCCGGCAAGTGGTTCGATCATTGGGTTTTCCACCATTGACATTGCCACGGCTGGATCCATGATTGCCACTTCGAAATTTCCTTCTTCTACCTCTCTGATTGTAACATTACAAGGCAAAAGCGTCCCAATATGAGGCTCGGCCTGGAGAACTTTATCCGCAAAAACCGGATTGCAGGCACCCAAAATCAAATAAGGTTTATAATCTCTGTCCAGCTTTTTCTTCATAGTAGCCTGAATATCTATTTCAGTAAGAATACCGAATCCCTCTGTTTTGAGGGCTGCTTCTACGTTGGATCGAACAGACATAATGTCTTCGGCCTGAACAATTTTGGATTGATAGTAGGTCATGGGATTTAGATTTTTTGGTAAGTGAATTTACAATTCAACAAGATAAAAACGCAACTATACTATAAAACAGATCTCTCGTTTTCCAGATTCGAAGTATGCTATTTCCTTTGGAAAACACAGAAACTATAATTTTGCTCCATTCCTCCCGGAGTAATATGATCGGTATTCAGACATTTGATTGGCTCGAAGAAATCGGTGAAAAACTTCTTAAGAGATTCGATCGAATATTGAGTCACAGGCAAGCCACTGCAAGTCGTCGGGCCATTTTCAGAAAATGTACCCATGATCAAATATCCTCCTCGCTCCACCGCCATTTGGACCAAACCAAGGTAATTGTCCAGTTCCTCTTTTTTATTCAGAAAGTGAAAAGCAGCCCTGTCATGCCATACATCATATTTTTCATCAAGTTTGCATTTGCTCAGATCGTCCACAATCCAGTGTACCTCATCTTCAAGGCTTCCCAATCTGATTTGAGCATTATGAATCGCTGCTGAAGAGATATCCAGCACGGTTATATTCTGGTAGCCCATGTCGAGCAGGTAATCAACCATCAAGCTGTCTCCTCCGCCCGCATCGAGAATTTTAGCAGCTTTCGGAATTTCCAGGTATTCAAAGAAATTGAGCGAAACGATGGGTTTTTGCTGAAACCAGCCCACCCGAGTGGTGTCTTTGGTTTCGTAGACGTTTTCCCAGTGTTTTTGAAGATCTTTAGCGGACATGGCGTTTCATTTAGTTATCAAAACCTGTCTTTTGGCTTTTCATTCTGTTCCGAAATATCCCAAAATCGAAACCGTTGAACTGTAACATTTCATACACAGCAGGATCCAGTTGAAAGGCTTTCGCTCAACTTTTCGGGAGAATAACAACTAAAAGACTTATTTGCCCGACTCAATTTCCCTGCGCAAAAACAGGTCGTGATCTGACTTTTGTCATGCTTTTCGGCGGGAAAAAGAGGAAAATTGCATCGCCTGAATGATGAGAATATTCATTTGATCAACTTAACTCCCGTCCCCCTTAAGGGTACAATCAAACCTATGCAAACCAACACCTCTGCTCATACCTTTCACATCCCTGTGATGGGATTGGGATACACCGTTGACACCCCAGTGAAAGTTGCCCAATACGGAATTTCAAGCGTTGTTTCGATTATGGACGATCAACTTCTTGAGGTAATGAGGAAAATTTATTCTCATAAATGGAACATTCCATTCACTGAGATTCCGATTCATCTGGAGGATTCGCGTGCAAAACGCATCACGAGTTACCTTAATCTGCTACATGATATCATCGACATACAGATGAAGAAAATGCGCGAAAGTGGGTTGGACTCCGAAAGCCCATTGACCAAATACCTCGAACTTCTTCCAGCAGGAAGTCCATTAGGTCTTCTTGCAGAAGACTTAAAAGATGCTTCGGCAGAGAAAAAAGATGAGCTAATCCAAAAAATCAAAGATCAGCTGGTGGTTGGAAATGTGGACGTGAATATCATGACCAAAGTAGATAAGCTGAATTACGATGAAAACGGGAATGAACTTCCGAGAGAGTTTTCGGATGCTTTATCTGCCCTTCGCGGATTTGCCCAAAGTAAGCTGCACGCTTCCGTAATATTTTCCGCAGGAATGAATCCGGCACTTTATGGTTACCTGGAAAAATTCCCTGACTTCTTTCCGGATCAAACAGGAGCAATTGCAAAAGGAGTCATTCTAAAAGTGAGTGATTACAGATCCGCTCTGATTCAGGGTAAGTTTTTGGCAAAAAAGGGAATTTGGGTTTCTGAATTCAGAATCGAATCCGGATTGAACTGTGGAGGTCATGCTTTCGCAACCGATGGATTTCTGATCGGTCCCATTCTGGAAGAATTCAAGCAAAACAGAACAACCCTGACCGAAAGTATCTTCCAAACTTGTCAACAGGCATTAACTGAAAAAGGCCTTTCCTTGCTTCCCGAGCAGACATCAATCAAGATTACCTATCAGGGAGGAATCGGTACAGCAAACGAAGATTCCTTTTTGAGAAATTATTATGAACTCGATGGGACTGGTTGGGGCAGCCCGTTTTTGCTTGTACCGGAAGCGACATCCGTGGATGAGGACACAATTCAAAGAATCATAAAAGCGAAAAATTCAGATTTCTATCTGAGTTATGCCTCTCCTTTGGGTATCCCATTCAATAACCTGCGAACCAGCAGTGCCGAGGAGCAACGAATCCATCGAATTGAAAAGCACCGTCCCGGAAGTCCTTGTTATAAGAAGTTTTTGAGTTTCAGCACGGAGTTCACCAAGATTCCTATTTGCATCGCCTCCCGACAATACCAGAGTCTGAAAACCAAGCAATTCGAGAAAGGTGAAATCTCCGAGCATGACATGGACCTGATTCTGGAGAAAGACTGTCTCTGCGAAGGGCTAAGCGCTCCGGCGATCCTAGCAAACGGAGAAACTCCAAAGAGAAACCTGACTGCAGTGACCATTTGTCCGGGTCCAAACCTTGCATATTTCAAAGGGATCTACAGTTTGAAAGAAATGGTGGATCATATCTATGGCAAAATCAATCTCAAGCTGGAGCTGGACCGCCCGCATGTATTTGTGAAGGAATTGCAGCTGTATGTAACCTATTTGAAGAAGGAGTTTGAAGAATTTCTGCCTGAGAAATCACCGAAGAAAGAAGCTTATTTGGATAAATTCAGGAAGAACCTGATTCAGGGTGTAGCCTATTATCAAAACCTTGTAAACTCGTTCCAGGTGGATTCGGAAGAGATAATGGAGAAAATGAAGCAGCATCTTTTAGCCCTTCAGGGAGAAATCGAAAACCTGGAGCTGAAATTGGTAGAAAGCTAAAATGACAACATTCAACGGACCGCACCTGTCCGCTACGCCAAGGGCGTACAAGCGCGGTGGAACAAGTTTATTCGAACCTCAAACCATATTTTTCTTTAGTAATGCTTAGAAAACGCATATCCATAAAAGTTAAATTCATCTTTAAATACAATCAGGATTAAAGTGAAAATATATTCGGATAAATTTGTCCCTTTATTTTTTCTTTCTAATTTTGAGATAGGAAAAATCAACAGGAGCCCAAAAAGCTCCTTTTCTCTACCTTAAATAAAGGATAATTTTATCCTTTTATATCATGAAATACCTCAAGCCTATTCACATCCTTCCGCTGGTCCTTATTGGGCTTTTAGCCGGAATTTCAGGAGGCTGGATTCGCTTGGGAAGTGTTGTAATTCCTCTGAAGGAAGGTGCTGCCCAGCATGGTTTATTGATGGTGGGAGGATTTCTTGGCACTTTGATTTCTCTTGAGCGAGGAATGGTGATGAAGCAAAAAGCCTGGTTTCTGGTGCCAATAGTGAGCGGACTTTCATCTTTGTTTTTCATTGCAGGGCAGTTTCAGATTGGGATTTTACTTCTGATGGCAGCTTCTTTTGGATTATCGGCGATCATGCATTTGCAGTCGGTTCGGCATCCTCATTTTCACAGCTACCTTATTTACCTGGGAGCCATTTCCTGGTTTCTTGGCAATTACCTAGTTTGGTACCACGGGCTGATAGCAGCCGGCACTACCTGGTGGATTGGATTCTTACTCTTTACGATTTTGGGAGAGAGACTGGAGTTAAGTCAGTTTCTGCCGGTACCTGCTTGGTCCAAAAAACTCCTGGGAGTGCTGGCAGGGTTGTTTTTCATTGGATTGGTAATCTCCTTTCATGGATGGGGAAATGAAATACTCGGGGTAGCAGGTATTTTTATAGCAGCCTGGCTTCTGTATTTTGATATGGCAAAAGTGGCGGCAAAGAAAGGCAATCAGTTTCGCTACATCGGAATCGGTCTACGTGTTGGATACGTCTGGCTGATGATCCATGGCTTGATTTTATTATTCCTGGAAGGTCATGTTCTCTATTATGACCTCCTGCTTCACACATTCTTTTTGGGATTTACCTTCTCTATGATTTGGGCTCATGCACCAATAATCTTTCCCCTTATCTTTGGTATTCGGGAGACTCCTTATCACCGAATTCTTTGGTGGGGATGGGGGATTTTCCAATTGACGCTGGCGGGAAGGATTGCCTCGAGTGGACTTGAGCTGATGGAATGGAGAAAATTCTTCGGTGTTGCCAACGGTTGGACCATCCTTGGAATGTTTGCACTCATGGCCGGAATTGTGATTTGGAAAATTTCCGAAAACCGAAAAACAAAAACTGCCGGTGACAGAAATTACACTGTAGAAAAAGAACCGACCAGAAATTTCGGGATCAATGCCTAAGGTCCTTTTACATATCGCCTGCTCTCTCCTAATCCTTCTAAACGGGATGAGTTACTCGATTATTCAGGCGCATTTTTTTATCCAGCAAGACCAAATCGTCGTTATCTTTTGCATCAACCAGGACAAGCCTGAAATGAAATGCGAAGGAAAATGCGAATTGGGAAAAAGGCTGTCTGAAGCCAAAAACCAACAGAAAAACGGGGAAGAAATCACTCTGGAAGAGCTAAGCCTGATCTACACCCTGGAGGGATCCTGGGAATTTGACCTGAAGCCCATCAAACCTACACTCACCATACCTTTAATTTACAACCACAATTTCCGGATTTCTGGAATTGATTGGGATTTTTTCCATCCCCCCAGGGCCTAAGTTCCTCCTTTTTTTGTCACTCCTAACCTGTCTCTACATACTGGGATGGAATTTCTTTTCCCAAATAATCCACTATGAAAAAAATATTCATGGTCCTGATGATGGCCTTTTTGGCCAAAGGGACCACTATTGCCCAAACTATCCAAGGAAAGTGTTTTGATGCGCTGACCAAGGAGCCAATTGTTGGAGCTGCCCTCCAACTCAACCCTGACAAGGGGGTGATTTCCAGTCCAGACGGTTCGTTTTCCCTGGACCTCGAAGGAGCTTCTTCCCTAAGCGTGTCATTTTTGGGATACGAATCTCAAACCCTTGGAAATTTATCACCGGAAAATTTCCTCTGGATAGCTCTGATCCCCAAAGTGGAAGATCTGCAAGGGGTCACCGTGACCGCTTCCCGGGAAGCTGCCGAACGCCTCTCGTCCCCAGTAGCCATCCACAAGCTTAGCCCAACTTTGGTCGACGAAACGAAACCGATTGGGGTAAGCGAACTCATCAACAAAACTCCCGGAGTTTTGATGGTCAACCTGAACAACGAGCAACACAGCATGGCCATCCGCCAGCCTGCAACTACAAGCCCCTACTATTTGTACATGGAAGATGGAATCCCCGTCCGTCCCTTGGGAGTGTTCAATCACAACGCCCTGTTGGAAACCAACCAACTTGCGATCAGCTCGATTGAAGTGGTCAAAGGTCCCGTATCTTCCATCTATGGTTCGGAAGCAATCGGTGGTGCCGTTAATTTTCTCTCCCATCGGCCAACTGCCATTCCCAGTGTGCGAATGGGCGTGATGAGCGACCAATGGGGATATACTAGATACCAGCTCAGCGGAGGGGCTACCATCGGTAAGTTCGGCTTTTATGTGGCAGGGCTCCACAGTACTCAAAAGGATTCTTGGAGAACCCGGTCTGACTACCAAAAAGACATTTTCAACGCCAGATTGGAATATAGTTTTTCTCCAAAAACCCGCTTGATCGGAACCAGCGTATTTGGAGATTATTACTCCGAAACCAGCGGAAACGTGGACAGTATCGGGTTTTATGGGAGACACTACCCGGCAAACAACGATTTCACGTTCAGGGATGTTTTTGCGGTCAGAAACCGGCTGACTCTGGAACAGGACTGGAATTCAGCTAGCAAGTCCTTTGTGACGGTTTTTCACCGGATCAACCGAAACGGTCAAAATCCATCCTACCGACTCCAATGGAATTCCAAAGTCAATCCAGAGCAGGGAAAAGGAGAACTCAACTCCTCCGACTTCAAAAGTCTGGGCCTGATTGCCCAGCATTCCCAGAGACTGAATTGGAAATCCGCCAAAATCCTGGGAGGGATAAGCATGGACCATTCCCCTGTTACCTATTGGGCGCACCAAGTTGACCTGAATGTAAAACTCAGGCCTGACGCAAAATCAGTGGAATTCTTCACCATCGATCAACTCCGACCGGACATTCGAATTTCTGACTATATAGCCACCATCAACAACATGGGGACTTACGCCCAGGTGGAAGTCAGTCCAATCGAAAAACTCCAAGTCACGCTCGGAGGAAGATACGACCGGATGGAATTTGATTACCACAACTTATTGGATCAATCTACCGGCACCAAAACTTACAGCCAGTTTACGCCAAAACTAGGCCTGACTTGGGAGATCAATTCCACTCAGGGCACTTATGCCAACTATGCCCAGGGATTTTCTCCCCCTCAGCTCATCTCCATTTTCCGGCCCAAACCAGGAAGCAACCCGGTGACCTTTTACTATAACTTGGAATCAGCCCTGTTTGAAAGCAAGGAAATTGGTTACTGGGGAAGTTTTTGGAACGGCAAGGTCTATGTTGACCTTACTTTGTACCACATGACTGGAGAAAACGAATTGCTCAACATCCGGCAACCGGACAATTCCTTTGACTACCAGTCTGCCGGAAAGACGCTTCACTACGGAACGGAATTCAGCCTGACATTCAGACCCCACAGGAGTTGGTTTATCCGAACCGGAGGCACCTGGGCAAAGCATGAGTTCGTGGATTTTCAGGTCAGCCAAAGGGAATCTGACCAACTGCAAAATCTCGGAGGAAAAGAAATGCCTGGCGCACCTCGACTAATCACCAACTCGGAAGTCACGTATTATCCGACTTTTGTGCCAAAGCTGAGGACTTCACTGGAACTCCAACAGGTTTCCGGGTACTATGAAAACCAAATCAATTCCCGAAAAGCTGAAGGCTATCAGGCACTTAATTTCCGGACCGGGTACAAATTCAAATGGGTGGAGGTTTTCGGAAACGTCCTGAATGTCACCAATTCCCTTTATGCACATACCATTTCACGGGGTAACAATCCAGCGGACAAGGCAAACTATACTCCGGCTGCCCCGAGGACTTTTGTTCTGGGTGTACAGTTCAATTTTGAAGAAAAAAAACAATAACATGAAACTACTTTTGACCAAAGCCAGTACATGGCTAATATTTACCGGGATTCTTATTTTGATGGGTTGCAATTCCAGGGAAAATCCCTCCACAAAGGAATTACAGGAGATTTTGACTTTGGAATCCGCTCCCGAAATCGAAGCGGAAAGCATCTTTCTCACTCAAGATTCCCAGAATCAACCGGTGGCGGTTTGGACCGAAAAAGCCAAGAACTCTGAGCAAATCCTGGTTTTTTACTCCCGATGGGACGGCCAAGAATTTGGAAATCCCCAACGCATCCCCTTAAAAGAAAATCCCAAGGTGCACAGCGAAAGCATCCCCAAATTACTATTCAAACCTAACGGGGACCTGCTGCTGTTTTATGAGATCAAAATCCCCGATCTGACCAATGACCGTGTCAGCCAGGTCAAGTATCAGGTATCGAGGGACGAGGGAAAAACCTGGTCCGCACCTTTGCGGGTTCATTCCGACAATTCTCCGGGAAAAGGACATAGTTTCTTTGATGTGGCACTCCTGCCGGATGGGGAGATTGGTGCGGTCTGGTTGGATACCGCTTTGATCGAGGGAGGCAGGTCGGTGCTTTTCTCCAAAACCAACTCCAAAAACCAGTTTGGTAAGGAAAGCGTGGTTGACTCCCTAGCTTGCCAATGTTGCCGTACTGCACTCTATGCCGACCCAAGCGGATTGATTAGCGTGGTGTATCGGGATATTCTTCCCGGTTCCATTAGGGATATTTCCTTGGCTACTTCCCGAAACGGAGGAGCCACCTTTACCAATTCCATCAGCTTCAGTTTTGATCAGTGGAACCTAGATGGTTGTCCCCACAATGGACCGGACGTAGTCAGCGATGGAGAAAAGATCTACACCACCTGGTACACTGGTGCCAGCCAAAATGGAGTTTACTTTGCCGAACTGGATCCTCAAGGGAAAACCCTAAACAAGGAAAGACTTTCTCCCAACGGCCGAAATACCCAATTATCGCTGATACAAGGGAAACCGGTGGTGGTGTATTCTGAGAGTATTACCGAAAATGGAAAAAAGGGGTCCCGAATCCTCCGCATGGACATGGCAACTGGGGAGAAAATTCAACTTTCCCCTCCAGGCTCGAAAGTCAGCAATCCGATTTCCCTGGCCACCAATTCGGGCATGTTGTTCACTGCCTGGCTGGATCACTCCGGTGAATTCCAAAAAGTACAGGTAAGCTTTTCGTCCAGTATAAAATAAAATCCAAATTGACAATCCCAATTCAAACCTGCTGGACGAAACTTATTATGAGCACTTAAGCCGGCCAATAGGCACGAATAAAACACCAATTTATTCCCCGGGAAGAAACTTCTTCCTCATGGTTAGCGTAAAATTTCCTTAGGTTTTCTTGATTACAAAAAACCGACTTCTGGTAGAGGTCGGTTTTTTTTATCTTAATCTTCAGAATTATTTACGGATACAAAACCAATCAGAATTATTTTCGCATCGCTCTCACCTTATTCATATTAGAGGTCTAAAATGAATCCACTTTCTGCAAATCAATGCAGTATCGCAATTTTTTCCTTCGTCACTTTTTGAAGGCAAAAAGTAACCCCGCCCCGCCCCGCCACGGCGGACAGGCCCGGCGGGCAGGCAAAAACCTTAATGCCTGGTTATTTACTTCAAATAGGCAGAGATAAAGAATGAAAGAAACATTGCGGGCTATTTGATTTCAAACCTTGATCAACCCTAATAATGGGTGGATTTCTCTCGTTTCACTTCGAGAACTAACCCATTTTCTTAACGGCTTGATCTGCAGTTTAAAACTGTAAATTCCCCATGGCATTATATCCCCTAAATGATTTCAACTCACCGAATGCAACTGCACTAATTCCGACATTTCTTATAAAATGATCTCAGGTGCAAAATTGTGGATAGCCGGTTTTTTTTATTTCATAAATGAAAGCAGATATCAGCTGATGATTCCGGCAGAGTCATTAATTTTTGTAGTCTTCAGGACATCGAGAAAATCCTTTAGGTGCTCGATTTCCACGTGATCCATCAGGACTATCTTGTACCATTTATTAGAATCATCGTGGGATTGGGGCACAAGATTAAACTTCTGGGCGACAGATTTCGGGATTGCTGAAGATCGAATGGCGACAATATTCATTTCCGGCTCCCTGAAATAAGGAATTGCCAATTCATCGAGCTGCTTACAAAGCCAGTTTGTTCGCATCTTGAGTACAGAGATTTTTTCAAACCATTTATGAGGCCCGTAAGTCGTCAGAATTATCCAAACTGCAACCGCATTTGCACCGGACCTGCTTCCGCAAAGGGTCAAATCCAACCCTTCCACGTATTTTGCTTCCTTAGTTACAACGAATTCAATCAGCCCTTTTCGGCAAACAAAAATCCCCGTACCATAGGGGGCATGAAGCATCTTATGGGCATCGATGGTGATTGAACTTATATCCGGATTTTGAAAATTAATCCTGCTTTCATGGTCTCCAAAAGGATAAACAAATCCTCCGTAAGCACCATCCACATGGATCCGATAGGTCACGTCAAAAGGTTTCAGGGCCCTTGAAAAAAGCTCAGGATCGTCAACCGACCCAAACATCGTACTTCCCAAATTGGATATGACGATGAAATATTTTTTTCCTGATTTGATGGCATTCCGGACGACAATATTAATTTCCTCAAGGCTAATTTCGCGAGTATCCGGATGAACCGGAACGGAGACCAAATCCAACATCAGCACATTGGCTCCTTTTGGAATCGAGTAATGGGCATCTTTGGAGGCAAGAATTGCGATTTCTTCTAATCTCGCTCTATGCTTTTTCATGAATTCATTCCGATAAATCCAAAGTGCCTGCAAGTTCGCCTCCGTACCGCCAGGTGAAATGTATCCGTCAAATTCCCCCTCACCTATTTTGAATAAATCCACCGCAATCATATTCAGGACTTCCCGCTCGATCGCCTGAGTTCCTTTGAAGGAATACTCTGAAGTCCCATAGGTATGACAACCGATATGATTTGGGTTTGCGATGTAGGTATTCAACACAGGCATTTCCCTCAGGAAAAGAGATTCATTTGCAAAAACCCGCTCATCCAACTTGGATGCAGGATAGCCGAGATTGGCATCCTTGCTGAAGTCTACATTATCCTTCAAAGCCCGCTGAACCCGATCGAGTCTTTCCTCAGCAGTCAGCTTTTTCCAAAAATTCATCTGAATATTCATTCTAATCGGTTTTATGTCTCAACCAGCGTATTGGCTTTGGGTCAGTTTTATTCGTCCAAATCACCCTATTTTAAGGTTCATTTTTGAAGATAAACTTCACTTCAAAATATGATTTTTATCATAAAGGATATTTTTATCCTTTATTATCTTCGAATGAATATTTAACCAATTGACCCATGAAAAATCTTCTCCCCATCACCTTTGGAATAGCTCTTATTCTCATTACTGCAGGTTGCGGTGGTCAGCCGAACGGCCAGGCTACAGCAACTTCCACTGAATCCGCTCCATCTGTCGGACAATCCGGCGTAAAGGACAGCGATTCAAAACCTAATGTGGTCCAGGTTGCAGTCGCATCACCGGATCATACTACGCTCGTTGCCGCGTTGCAGGCTGCCGAATATGTAGATGCTCTTACCAATGTGGGACCTTTCACAGTTTTCGCACCAACGAATGCTGCATTTGACCTGCTCCCTGCCGGTACGGTGGATAATTTGGTAAAACCAGAAAACCAACGAAAACTTCGGGATATTCTGGAATACCACGTCTTATTGGGAGTTTACAAACCTGAAGACTTCGTCAATGGAAGAAATCTTGGAACCGCAGACGGTCGAAACGTCACTGTGGCTGTAGCCGAAGATGGAACAGTTATCATCAATGGAGCAAAAATCATCGGAACTGTACCTGCATCAAACGGTATCATCCACGTGATTGACCAAGTCCTTATCCCTGCTGATAAATGATAGATTGATTTAATTCGGATTTAACATGGTTGAAATGGCAGAAAGGCCGGATCTGGGTAGGATCCGGTTTTTCTTTTTGTAAAAAAGGATTACACGGAGTTGCACAGGGGAAAGCACAACTTGCCCGCCGTGGCGGGGAGTTACACGGAGAAAAGATTTAAGACGTTAGATTTAAGACATAAGAATTAAGACATAAGATTTAAGCCACCTTCCTAATTCCAATAAACACTTCTGCGCCTCTGCGGGAGCTTTAAATCGTCACGACTTAGCGCCGTTGCGAGGGATCTTTTCTTTTTTTATTTGAAGTCGTTGTGGTTTTTAAAAAAAGTCCAGCTTCCGGAGAAGCAAGACAACTGAGGTCTCAAAAACCTTAGAAGATACTCGGACTTCTTTGCGTTCCTTCGCGGACTTTGCGGTTAAAAAAATCCGGGCTCCGAAAGCTCCATTCCTGGCTACTATAATGTCGGCCCTTCAGGCTTTTTTAAACTGCGCCTCCGCGCCTTTGCGGGAGATGAAAAATGTTGCGCCGAAGAGAGAATATTCTTTGTTCTCTCTTATTGACTTTGTGGTTAATAAAAAATATGTGTATTCGCTTGATTGCACATAACAGAATTAAGTTGGGATTTGAATGAAAAAATCCCCCTAGCCCCCTTTCAAAAGGGGGAGTCGCATTTCCGCATCTTTAAAACCTGAAGGCTTCTATCCATCGTGCAGATATCCGGATACATATATTATAAAAGGAGGATTTTCATGCCTGTCTCTTCTTAAAACCAAAAATGATCCACTGATACAGGCAAAATTGAGTACAATCAGATTTCTTTTTTTGCTCGGGGATTACTGCGTAAATTTCGGACAATTCACCCCCTCATGTTTTCAAAAGCTTCCCAGTACGCCATCAAGGCAATAATTTTCATTTGGACACAAAGTCTTCAGGATCGCAAAGTGGGAGCGAAAGAAATTGGGGCAGCCATCGCTGCACCTGAAGCCTTCACTGCTAAAATCCTCCAAATCCTTACCAAAGCTAAACTTGTCGGTTCCATCAAAGGACCTAATGGTGGTTTTTTCACGGACGACAGGTATGGAAAATACACCTTGAAAGATGTCGTGAAGGCGATGGATGGAGATAATCTTTTTACGGGTTGTGCTGTTGGCTTACCCAAATGCTCAGAAGTGAACCCCTGTCCGTTGCACTTCGAAATAGTGAAGTGCCGGAAGGAACTTGACACGATGCTTACTTCCAAAAGCATGAAGACTTTAGCTATCGAAGTAATCAAAGGAGAAACAAACCTGGCCAGACTTGTAAATAAGTAGATTGTCTGATTCAAGGTGTTCCTTTTTTAGGTAAATCTGTTTTCTTTCCAGTAACCAAATAAAACAAGATTTGGAGCCCAATTTGACATGCAGTCGTCTGTTGACCGTCGTCTCCGCCAAGCCTGTGGTGTAGCGGACAAGTGTGGACGATTATCCGTCAATGTAAGGTTGGTTTATTCCTTACTGGTCACATTGAGGTTAATCCAATTCTTTTTTTAATCAAATTGGAATAACCAGTTAGCGCGGAAGTGAAACATAAAAAGTAGACCCTACTCCTTTTTCGGTCTCTGCCCAGATTTTCCCCCCATGTCTTTCTACAAACTCCTTACAAAGAACCAATCCCAGACCGGTTCCTTTTTCATTTTTCGTACCCAATGAAGTAAAAGTGGCATCAATTCTAAACAGCTTTTCGAGATCTTGTTTGTCTATTCCTACTCCATAATCTTTTACAGCCAGTGTCAATGTTTTGGGCTCTTCCACTGTGTAAATAGTAATTTCTCCTCCTGGCTTGGCAAACTTTACAGCATTTGAAATCAGGTTTCTGATAATCGTAGCCAGCATGTCTTTGTCAGCCAAGACCTCAATTTCATTTGAAATAACTTTTTTGATTGTGATATCCTTTTGGAGGGCGATTTGGTCAAACATGTCTGTTACTTCAGTAATAACATCATTCAAAGCCATCCGCTTCGGATCAAAAATAATCCTGCCTGTCTGAGATTTCGCCCATTGCATCAGGTTACCCAGAAGATCCATAGCCCTTATGGACGAGTCCAAAATAATCCCGGCAAACTCTTCTACCGCTTTGTATTCATTTAGGCGAACCTCCATCATCAACAATTCACTATATCCGATGATTGCATTGAATGGGTTCTTGAGGTCATGTGCAATAATCGAGAAGAACATATCTTTCTGCGAATTCAGAATATGGAGTTGTCTGACAACCTCCTCCAATTCAATCTCGGTTTTTTTGCGATCGGTAATATCCATCACAGTGAGAAGGCAATTATTTTCATGCTCCTCATCTACTATAGCCGTCAGCTGAGCATACATGGGAGAATAGCCAATTCCCATCACCATGATATCTATGGCTTCTTTGGTTTTTGTTTTAAAAGCATTTTCCAAAAACTGATTGAACGCAGGTACATTTTTATCCTGAATAAATCTGCCAAAAGGCTTATTCTTAAGAAATGACCGATCATTTCCCAACATCTTGGATCCGATCAGATTCAGCTCCAGAATTTTCCCTTCATTCGAAAGTGTGAAATATCCTATAGGAGCAAAATCGTATAAAGAGGTGTACTTATGCGCAATACTTTCGGATCGCTCACGGGCAAGTTTCAGTTCTTCGTTTTGAAGTTCCAACTCAATCTGGTGGACTTCGAGCTCATGGACGAGTCTTAAAAGATCCGCTTCAGTTGGGGCTAAATTGACTTTCGATAATTTATTCTTCAAAATCTCCTCCGCTTTTTTTCGAAGCTGATTATGATCAGACTTATTGCTGGGGTCCATTTTTTCTACGAATTAAAGCCTTGGGTTGAAAAATTCGGATGAAGAAAATATTCGGTAAGAAGATAAAGAATGTTTCGATTATTCCGAATCAAATTCTATTATCGGTAAAGCTTATTTTTTTTCCTTATTCATTTTTTGGAGAGAATCGTTCAGTTCTTTGAGTTCAATTTCCAGCATTTTCGCGATGGTGATATCAGTAAAAGTGATTACCACTCCATCTACTTTATCATCAAGGGTACGGTAAGGCATGATGCGCACACTAAACCATCGATTATCACTGGTTGAAATTGGTTTCTCAATTGTGTTTAATTTATTCAATACATCCTTGACATGAGCTTCCATTTCAGGATATTTCAAATTAGTTACCAGGTCAGTGAATGGTCTTCCGATATCGCTTTTCCTTATTTTTACAATATTTTGGGCATGATCAGTGTAGCGGCGGATATTGAAGTCTTTGTCAAGAAATAGTGTCGCTATCTCGGTGCTGTTGAGCAGGTTTTTCATGTCATCATTTGCACGGACATAATCATTTACCTTACTCTGCAGCTCAATATTCACTGTCTGCAGTTCCTCATTCATGCTTTGCATTTCCTCCTTGGAGGTTGTCAGTTCCTCATTTGTCGACTGCAATTCTTCATTGGTCGATTGCAATTCCTCATTGGTTGATTTCAATTCCTCCTGCGAGGTTTGCATTTCTTCCCGGGTAGTTTGAAGTTCTTCGTGGCTTCTTCTCAGTTGCTCCTCAAGTTCTTTCAGTTTGCCGGATGAGCTGCTTCTGCTCACACGTCCTTTGGAAGTGCTTTTTTCGGTAGGATCTTTCACGTCAGTGAATACAATGATAATCAGTCCATTGACTGCTTCGGGAGCTTCGAGCCTCTGCACAGTCACATCCACATAATGGAAAGTGTCATTACTCGGAATTTTTGCATTTTTCACAAAGACAGGAGAAAAATCCCTCATGGCTTTTCGCAAAGCATCCGAAACCAACTGACTCAAACCTTCCCGCATCATTGCATGAATATTCATGTTTGCTTTGCCGGCTGCAGGCTCAAGGTACTTACCGGTACGGCCGGTGATGTAGAGGATGTCACCTCTGACATTTACCAAGACACTGGCCGGAGCAAATCGCTGAAGAAGAATCTGCTCAGTAATCGTCTGGATATTGTCCAATGTCTTAGGCACCAGCTTTTTCTCGGTGGTAAAACTTCTGGTCCGAAAGAAAGCACTTGGAAAATCTGCCAACTCGGCAGGAGAAAGGGTTGAAGTGCGTTTGTAGATTTTCAATTTAGTGTCAATTTCCCTGAAGCCTTCTGTCGAAACCCCCAGAGTTTCTGCGGTACCAAGAACGAGAATCCCATCCTGATTGAGGCTGTAGTTGAAGAGGGAAATGAGTTTTTTCTGCAATTCAGGTTCCATGTAGATCAGCATATTTCTACAAGTCAAAATATCCAGTTTGGTGAATGGAGGATCCTTAATAATATTTTGAGGGGCAAAGACTACCATTTCCCGAATTGAATTGATAATCCTATATCCGTTTGTCTCCAGGACAAAAAACCGTGCAAGTCGCTCAGGCGATATTTCTCCGGCGATATTTTCAGAGAAAACTCCGGCTCGTGCCTTTTCTATCGCCTCTTTATCGAGATCGGTAGCAAAAATCTGAAGCGAAATTCCTTTCTGATTGGGTAATTTTTCGGCCACTTCCTTAAAAATCATCGCAAGAGTATAGGCTTCTTCCCCTGTAGAACAGGCCGTAACCCAGGCTCTGAATACATGGCGATTTGGGACGTCTCTGATCATTTCAGGGATTATGCTGTCCTTCAGTTTTTCCCAAACCTCGGGATCTCTGAAAAAACTGGTAACACCAATCAGCAACTCCCTAAACAGGATATCGACTTCTGCCGGATTCTCCTGCAAAAACCTCACATAAGCGCTTATTTTCTCGATCTGATGAATTCCTTTTCTCCGCTCTATTCTGCGAAACAAGGTGTTCTTTTTGTAGAGCGAAAAGTCATGTCCGGATTGCTCCCGAAGCAAAATAATGATCTTGTCCAGGTGGCTTTTGCTTTTCTCATCAATTCCTTTTTGAGTGTCAGTTGCAGGCACCAGCTTAAGCAGTGCCAGTAACTTAGCAGGCAATTCTGTGGCTGAAGCTATTACATCCGCTATCACGGCTTCAATTGCACTGAGGGGCATCGCATCGAATTTGGCCGATTTAGGCTCCTGAACCAGCACAATTCCATTCTTCTCTTTGATCGCTTTCAGCCCCTGACTCCCGTCACTTCCCATTCCGGATAATATCACAGCTATGCTATTTTGTAAGCGGTCATTGGCAAGAGATTTCAGAAAGAAATCAATCGGCAAGCGAAGTCCACGGGATTCGATCGGGACAAGCAAATGGAGATGTCCGTTCAGCACGGAAAGACTCTTATTTGGGGGAATGACATAGACAGAATTTGGCTCCGCTGCTAACCCGTCCATCGCTTGCTGCACATGCATGGAAGTGACGCGCTGCAAAAGCTCAGGCAAAATCCCAACATGAGTCGGGTCGAGATGCTGAATGACCACGAAAGCCATTCCCGTATCAGAAGGCATATTGCTAAAAAATTGCTCCAGAGCTTCCAATCCCCCTGCAGAAGCCCCAATTCCAACGATTGGAAATTTGGCC
>JAKFCO010000045.1:0-21341 GCA_036676605.1 Algoriphagus sp. | reverse complement strand
GGAGAAAATGCGGCGAAGCCGCATTTTCTCCCCTGCCCTAAAACAATAACAATCGGGCACCGAGCGAAGTCGAGGTGAAGCAAAATAAAATTTGCCTACTGGCATAATTCCGTATATCCATAATTTAAAAAGGAAAAACGGCGGGATTTTTTGATCAAAGCATAAAATATTCAAATGAAAGAATAATTTTTGTGCGTGAGTTGAAAGATTTTTGCCTCAGCTTTCCTGCTAAAAAAGGGTTCAGATTAATTATTTTAATTTTGAACAAAAATGATCTTTATGCGTGTTTACAGTCAAATCACCCATCCAGCACCAGCGTTATCATGAAAATAGGAATTGTTTGTTATCCAACTTTTGGGGGAAGCGGGGTAGTGGCAACAGAACTTGGAAAAGGTCTTGCCAAAATTGGTCATGAGGTTCATTTCATTACCTATCGTCAGCCCACCAGACTGGATTTTTTCAGTGAAAACCTCTATTACCACGAGGTAGATATCAAAAGTTATCCATTATTCGATTTTCCTCCTTATGAACTTGCCCTTGCAAGCAAGATGGTAAGTGTCGTGAAATATGAAAAACTTGATCTTTTGCATGTTCATTATGCTATTCCGCATGCGTCGGCTGCATACATGGCCAAGCAGATTCTGAAAGAGCAGGGAATTCATATTCCGGTGGTGACCACTCTGCACGGAACTGACATTACACTTGTGGGCAAGGACCCAAGTTATGAGCCTGTTGTGACATTCAGCATCAACCAATCCGATGGAGTCACTGCTGTATCCGAAGATTTGAAAAGGGAGACTTACGAATATTTTGATATCAAGAGAGAGATTGAAGTGATCTATAATTTCATTGATTTGGATCGGTTTAAGAGACAGAAAAAGGATCATTTCAAATTGGCAATTTGCCCGAACGGGGAAAAGTTGATGGTTCACACTTCCAACTTCCGTAAAGTGAAGCGGGTTGAAGATGTGATTCGTGTGTTTTTCGAAGTGAGAAAGGAAATTCCTGCCAAGTTACTTTTAGTGGGTGATGGCCCGGAGCGGGACAAAATGGAAAGACTTTGCCGTGAGCTGGGCACCTGCGATGATATCCGGTTTTTAGGAAAACTGGAATATGTTGAAGAGGTTCTTTCAGTGGCGGATTTGTTTGTGATGCCTTCCGAGAAAGAGAGTTTTGGATTGGCTGCCCTGGAAGCTATGGCGTGTGAGGTTCCAATTTTGACATCTGATGCAGGTGGAATTCCTGAGTTGAATGTGAGCGGAGTCACAGGATTTGTTTGCAAGGTGGGCGACATTGCCGACATGAAAGAAAAAGCACTTTATATTTTGGACGATGCAAACCTCCCTACTTTCAAGGCAAACGCTTTGGCAAGGGCCAAGGAATTTGACATTACGGAGATATTACCGCTTTATGTGGATTATTACAAGAAAACAATAGAAGCAACCTTGGTAAAAATTTAAAAATTGATGTATTCAAATGGTTTCTTTACCATTTAAAAGTGAAATGGGTTACATTTGGGATATTATTTCAAGAGTTTAGTTTGCTCATATTTTCAACTTATTATAATTAGATTACCTATGAAAAAGATTGGAAGACTGGAAAGGCCGGACAATAATGGAACGGCGATCATGTTCGACAATCCGATTATGGAACGGATTTCTCGAACCCACATTTCGATTCCTATTACCATGTTTTTGGTGTTTGCCGGGATATCGTTTTATTATGCTCTTACGGACACAAGGATTTCGCTTGGATTAGGCTTATTGGTTATGTTGGCAGGATACATTTTTTTCACTTTTGTTGAATACATGATGCACAAGTATTTCTTTCATATGGAGCCTGATACTCCTATCAAAGACAAGCTTCAGTATAGCGTCCATGGTGTTCATCATGATTATCCAAAAGACAAAGACAGATTGGCAATGCCTCCGTTTGTGAGCGCAGCGTATGCTGCTATCTCTTATTTATTGTTCAAGCTGATTTTGGGTGATTTTGCATTTTATTTCCTTCCGGGATTTTTGGTAGGCTATGCGAGTTATCTGGGAGTGCATTACATCGTGCATGCTTTTAACCCACCCAAAAATTTCTTTAAGATTCTTTGGGTAAATCATGCCATCCATCATTACAAAGATCCTGATATTGCTTTCGGGGTTTCCACTCCGCTTTGGGATATCGTTTTTGGAACCATGCCAAAGAAGGATTAAGAAAAAAAACCAAGCCTCCTGATTTTCAGGAGGTTTTTTTGTAAAATATGCGAATGAAAAAAGTTTCAATAATAGGACTCGGATGGATAGGTTTGCCATTAGCTCACTATCTGAAATCACATGAAAAAGAAGTGGTCGGAAGCACCACCTCTGTCGAAAAACTGAGCCGAATCCAGTCTGGGGGAATTCCTGCGGTGCAATTTGTATTGATTCCCTTTCCCCAGGGAAAAGGTTTTCAGTCTCTTTTTCAGGCAGATGTTTTGGTGGTAAATATTCCTCCTCGCTCCCGAACTCGGGGAGCAGATTTTTATCTGGAGCAACTGAAGTTTTTGCGAAGCATGATCGACCAGTCTTCTGTCAAAAAAGTGATTTTTGTGTCAAGCACCGGAATCTATCCTGAAATTTCCCGGGAAGATGAGTACCCAGAGGATTTTCCCTTGTCTCTTGAAAACTGCGGAAATCAAACCCTTCTGAAAGCCGAGCAGATGATGGAGAAAGACCGGGATTTTGATCTCACCATTGTTCGGTTTGGCGGTTTAATGGGCGGAGACAGGATTCCCGGGAAATATTTTGCGGGCAAAGAAAATGTTGCAGGGCATACCCGGGTAAACTTCATTCACAGAAATGACGCCGTTGGGATCTTGGCTTGGATAATTGAAAAAGGCCTTTGGAACGAGGTTTACAACGGAGTTGCTCCGATTCATTCCCTTCGGAAAGAGATTTACGAGCGAAATCATCAGGACCTTGGATTTCCTCTCCCCGCCAGTTATCAGCAAGCAAATCCGGGAGAAGATCGGTTGATTTCCGGGAAGAAAATTCTGGAAACAGGCTTCAAATTTGAGTTTCCCGATCCACTGGAATTTAAATACGAAAGTTGAAAAATGGATTACTAATTATCTGATTTCCCGGAGTTTGTCAATTCAACTATTTGACCTTAGCTTTTGTAATTAATTAGAATTGAGATGAACTGGGAAGGATTTGGTGAGCGGTGGATAAGAGTGGCTGAGATCACGACATTTCGTTACTTTTTAATTGCCGGATTGGCGTTTTTCACCTTTTATTTCCTTCTGAAAAACGTCCTTGCCAACTGCAGAGTGCAGGATAAATTCCCCGGTTTAAAGCATTATTCAAGGGATATACTTTTCTCTCTGATCACCATTTTGATTTTTGCGACCATGGCTGCATTGGTCTTTACTGTCCTGAGAGATTTCACCAATCTTTTCAATCCATGGGACAAGTACGGAAGAGTGTATTATTTCCTGACTTTTCCACTGATGTTGCTCATTCATGATGCGTATTTCAACTGGATGCATCGATTGATGCATCAGCCCAAACTCTTCCGATACATCCATCGTATTCACCATCTTTCGACTAATCCATCACCCTGGACTGCCTATGCTTTCCATCCTTTGGAGGCAATCATCGAGGCAGGGATTATTCCGGTGATAGCATTTACCCTACCCGTCAATATTTCTGCCTTCGCCTTATTTCTGCTTTTCCAATTCTTCTACAACGTTTATGGACATTTAGGCTATGAACTTTTCCCTCCCCGGATTAATAAAACAAGGATCGGAAGATGGGTAAATACCGAAACGGCGCATAACCAGCATCACCAGGTTTTTCATGGAAATTATGGTTTGTACACCCTGATTTGGGATCGGTTGTTTGGGACGCTTCGCAAAGATTACGTTGGGAAATACGACCAGGTCACAGGGAAAGAATTGAAAATGAAAATGAATAATTGAATATGTGTCCCTGAATATCTCCAATCTCTCATTCTCCCATTCTCTTTTATAATCTCTCCAATCCCTTTAATCAATTTTTTACCCTATTTTCCAACTTCAATCACCCAACGATTTTTCCATGCTTAAAAGAGGGATCCGCAAATGGGACCTGGTTTTCCTGATTATCAACTCTGTCATCGGGGCAGGGATTTTCGGTTTGCCTGCCAAAGCTTTTGCTCTTTCCGGTCCTTATTCGCTTCTGGCTTTTGGCGTTTGCGCTGTGGTGATGCTGGTACTGATCCTGGTTTTCATGGAAGTGAGTTCCCGCTTTGATCGAACGGGAGGACCTTATTTATACATAAAAGAAGCTTTTGGAGCGATTCCGGCTTTTGCTGTCGGGTGGGTTTTGATGCTGACAAGACTCTTCAGCTATGCGACACTGATCAATTTGCTGGTGATCTATTTGTCATTTTTCTCTCCGATTTTTCAGGAAAACTGGATGCGGGTCACGATAATCCTTGGAGTTACTGCGATTCTTACCGTAATCAATTTACTCGGGATTAAAGACTCCACGAGGACGACTAATATCCTGACCGTTTCCAAACTCATTCCTCTTTCCTTGTTTATCTTGTTCGGATTATTCTTTCTGAATCCGGAGGCTTTTGATTTCAGTTCGCCTCCTCCGGTGCCGGATTTTGCGAATACTGCATTGCTTCTGATTTTTGCTTTTGGAGGCTTTGAGGCTGGTTTGGTGATCTCCGGTGAGGTGGAGAATCCACGAAAAAATCTGCCTTTTGCCCTCATGACCGCGGCCTTGATCATCACCGTTTTTTACGTTCTGATTCAGGTGGTTTCTATTGGTACACTTCCCGATTTGGCTACCTCCGATAAGCCACTTGCCGATGCGGCAACCCGGATTATGGGGTATGGAGGGGGGTTGTTTATCACCATCGGAGCAATCGTTTCCATCCTGGGAACGCTGAATGTTCAGATTTTGAGCGGTTCCCGATTGCCCTTTGCCCTGAGTGAATCCAATCAGTTTCCTAAGATTTTTTCCTTTGTACATCCCAAGTTTAGGACGCCTTCGATTGCCGTGATTTTCTTTTCGGTTCTGATCGTCATCGTAGCGTTGGTCTGGGATTTTATGGGTTCGCTTGCGATTTCTGTGATCGCCCGCTTGCTGATTTACTTACTGGTTTGCGGAGCTTTAATTCGCCTTCGGCAAAAAAATCCCAATGCTGATTATTATCGAATTCCCTTCGGAATTCCATTGGCCGTGATAGGAATGGGCGCCACGATTTGGCTCTTGAGCGGCACTCAATTCGAAGAAATCAAAGACATGGCACTTTGGACAGTTTTGGGGTTTGTGATTTTTGGATTGAATCAGATTTTCAGGAAGAAATCCTGATAGCTGCTTTTGCAGTCCAATAATTCCTTTTTGACTACCCGGGAAAAATCCCGATATTTTAGCTTTATTCCGCCCAAACCCTGCCTCCCATTTATGAAATCCTTCCTGCGAATTCTATTCAACTATTCCCTTTTGATCAGTTTTCTTTTTTCAGCATGCAGTGAAAAAACACCCCAAATCGACTACTCTGGCTGGGCACATTATGGAGGCTCGGAAGATGGGGCCAGGTATTCTTCCTTGTCCCAAATAACCACTGAGAATGTGACCCAACTCGAAGTAGCCTGGACTTACAATACAGGGGACGCAGGCGAAAGAAGTCAGATACAATGCCAGCCAATCGTGGTCAATGGACTTTTGTATGCAACTACTCCCAAGTTGAATGTCTTTGCGTTGGATGCCGCAACCGGAGCTGAAGTCTGGAGATTTGATCCGTTTCAGATTTTGGGAGGAGAGAATAGCTGGGCAGGAACCAATCGCGGCGTCAGCTATTGGGAAGATGGAGACGACAAACGAATCCTCTTTGGTGCCGGCAATTGGCTGATGGCTGTGAATGCTTTGACAGGTGAGCCGATTATGGATTTTGGAGATCAGGGAAAAGCCGATCTTCGAAAAGACCTCGATACGGACATGGAGGATTTCCTGATTGTGGCCAATGCTCCGGGTGTGGTTTATGGTGATTTGCTGATTATCGGGATGCGACTTTCCGAAGGTCTCGATGCCGCTCCGGGAAATATCCGGGCTTACAATATCCGAACAGGAAAGCGTGAATGGATTTTTCACACCATTCCGCAGGAAGGAGAATTTGGCTACGAAACCTGGGATAAAGAGCATATCAAGCAAATCGGAGGAGCAAATAACTGGGCCGGCATGACGGTTGACCAGGAGCGGGGAATCGTCTATGTGCCAACCGGTTCGGCTACCTATGATTTCTGGGGAGGCTATCGGGCGGGAGACAACTTGTTTTCCAACTCACTTTTGGCTTTGGACGCCAAAACCGGTAAGCGAATCTGGCACTTTCAGGCTGTTCACCATGACATCTGGGATAGGGATTTCCCTGCCAATCCCAACCTGATCCGTATCCAAAAAGATGGAAAATGGATCGATGCGGTTGCCCAGATTTCCAAGCAAGGCTATACGTATGTGTTTGATCGGGAGACGGGCGAACCTGTCTGGCCAATTGTCGAAACTCCCGTCACTCAGTCCACACTTCCCGGCGAGCAAACTTCCCCGACGCAGCCGATTCCGAGTTTGCCGGAGCCGTTTATGAATATGGTTTTCGAAGAAAAGGATATCCTGAATCTGAAGCCTGAATGGGAAGCTCAGGTCCGGGAGAAACTTGGAAATTCCAAAATGGGAGATACCTGGATGCCTCCGAGCGCTGATCATGGGATTGTGCTTTTCCCGGGGATGGACGGCGGCGGAGAATGGGGCGGAGCGTCCTTTGACCCGACCAATCAGACCATGTATGTGAATGCAAACCAGATTCCATGGGTCATCCGCATGACTGCGAATGCAAATTTTGAAAACGTGGGCCAGGCTGTTTACACAAATTATTGCGGGACTTGTCATGGGCTTGAGCGACAGGGAAATCCTCCTGCAATTCCGGCTTTGCTGGGCGTTAAAGAAAAATACACCGCAGATTCATTGGATGTTCTTTTGCAAAAAGGGAGAGGAGCGATGCCGGCTTTCGGACATATTTCCAAAGAAGAGCGCATGGTTTTGGTCGATTATCTGATGGGGAAAGCTGAAGCTCCTGCCGATAAAAAGGAGATGGAAGCTGCAAAATCCAAGCTTTATCCGCGCTACTATATGAATGGCTATCAGAAGCTGACGACCAACGATGGTCTTTATGGAAGCAATCCTCCTTGGGGACTTTTGACGGCGATCGATATGAGCACAGGAAAGAAAAAATGGCAGGTGACGCTGGGTGAAATTGACTCGCTGAGCGCTCAGGGCTTTGCTCCGACCGGAACCGAAAACTACGGTGGACCGGTTGCAACGGCCGGTGGTGTTCTATTTATTGCTGCTACGAAAGATGAAAAAATCAGGGCTTTCGACAAGGAAACCGGAAAGATTCTCTGGGAAGCCAAACTTCCTGCTTCAGGACATGCTACTCCAGCGGTCTATGAGAAAAACGGAAAGCAATATTTGGTGATCGCTTGTGGAGGCGGCAAAGGAACGAAGAGCGGGGATGCCTATATGGCTTTTGCTTTGCCTGACTAAATTTCTGAATCGCTTTTCCTTAGCTTTGGCTTCATGAGAATTCTGCTGATTTTGTTTGCTTTTTCTTCAGTCTTGCTAAGTTCCGATTCACGAAAAAAAGAGTTTCATGATACATTTAAGGAGGATTTTTCAAGCAGAAAATCGGAATTTTTCCGCTATGGATCTTCGGGGAAAAAAGCCGGATTTAAGTCGAAGTCAGGGATTAAATCTTCTGAAAAGGACGAATCCAAAATCCTTTCTTTCAAACTCAATCCCAAAGACGAAGCCGGTCCTGGAAAAGGGCCTGAGATTATTTCCCGAAAATTCACTCATTTTGGAACATACTCAACCCGGCTGAAAGTCCCTGATTCGAGAGCTGTCCAACCAAATGTCGGTGCCGTGGTTGGCTATTTTACCTACCACGATGATTCCGAAAAAGGCCTGAGCGAAATTGATTTCGAATGGCTGATAGCTGACCCGGAAGTGATTTATCTGGGAACCTGGACCGGAGAATCCGGAAAGCTGAAGCGGATCGGCCGGACCATCAATCTGGCAAAAGGGATCATTTACACCACTGAGTATAGGGAAGATCATATCGGGAAAAGTGAACAACTATCCGGCAGGCAAAACTATCCTGAGAAAATCGAAGCGATTGAAGGGTTTGACGCTTCTGCGCAATTTCATACCTATGGATTTGATTGGCATCCGGATCGGATTCGATGGTGGATTCTTCTCCCAACCACAGCAGATACGGTGGTACTTTGGGATTATCGGGGAGAAAGAGGAATCCCACAACATCCTTCCAAATACCGGATGAACTTCTGGCATACTGACAATTGGTCGGTAGAAACGAATCCTAATTCTTTGGAAAAGCCTAGCGAACGATTTGAATTAGAAGTGGACTGGATGGGGTATAAGCCTTTTTGAATCTTCGATATTTGTCATTCCTCACCTGCAGCCAGGCAGGTCTGTGTAACTCCGTGTAACCTAAAACCCACTTCCGGCGGAATTAACATTGCTCGCAACGGCGCTATGTCGCAACGATTTAAAGCTCCCGCAAAGGCGCAGAGGCGCAGAAGTGTCTTTTTGGAATCAGGAGGTTGGTTTTTTCTTAAATCTTACGTCTTAAATCTTACGTCTTAAATCTTTTCTCCGTGAAACTCCCCGCCTCGGCGGGCAAGTTGTGCCTTCCCCTGCCTGCCGCAGGCGGGTTCGGTATTCATTATTAAGATGCTGAAACTTCGAATTGCGAACACTGAATTTTGAACGCCGAAGTGGGGTAAAGATTAAAAGTCTCAAAGTAAACAAAGTGAAAAGTGACAAGTAACATCAGGAACTGACATCGATTCTTTTCAGATTTCAAAAAGCTACCTTTGCCAAATGTCCACACCCCTCAAAAGTCAGGCAGAAATTCTGGCCAAACTTGGAATTCAGAAATTGAACCCGATGCAGCTCGCTGCTCAAAAGGCAATAGAATCTTCCTCTGAAATTATATTGCTTTCCCCTACGGGCACGGGTAAAACCCTCGCTTTTCTGTTACCTCTGATTCAAGGGCTCGACGCAACTTGTGAGGAAATCCAGATCGTGATCATCGTGCCTTCGCGGGAATTAGCGATTCAGATTGAGCAGGTCATGCGGGAGATGGGAACCGGCTTTAAAGTAAATGCAGTATATGGCGGACGAGCCGGTTCGAAGGATCGGATTGAAATAAAGCACCGGCCAGCCGTCCTGATCGGCACACCGGGCAGAGTCGCTGACCATTTGAGAAGAGAGGAATTTGATACCGCATACATCCATACATTAGTCCTCGATGAATTTGATAAGTCGCTCGAAATAGGCTTCGAAAGCGAGATGAAGGATATCCTTCATTTGCTGCCGAAAGTGAAGAAAATACTATTGACTTCTGCCACTCAGGGAGTGGAAATCCCCGGATTTGTCGGCTTAAAATCTCCTGTTATCGTTGACTTTTTGGAGGAAAAAATCACCCAATTGCAGATCAAAAAGGTCTTATCTCCCACTAAGGACAAACTGGATACACTCCTCGATTTGATTGGTCATTTGGCCGGGCAAAACGGGATCATCTTCTGCAATTTTAAGGATTCAATTCAGCGGGTGAGTGATTGCCTGGCAGACCACGGAATTTCTCATGGCATTTTCTCAGGGGGTATGGAGCAGACCGATCGTGAAAGGGCTTTGATTAAATTCAGAAACGGCACCCATCAGATCCTTTTGGCAACGGATCTGGCAGCAAGAGGGATCGATGTGCCTGAGATCAAGTTTATTATCCATTACCACCTCCCGCTTAGAAGCGAGGAATTCATTCATCGAAATGGCCGAACGGCCCGCATGAACAATGATGGAACTGCCTATGTCCTACACTATGAAAAGGATCCCTTGCCGGATTTTATAGGAAATTTACCCATTGAAAAACTGACGAAATCCCAGCTTCCGGCTCCTTCGGAATGGGCTACTTTGTTTATTTCCGGCGGGCGAAAAGATAAAATTTCGAAAGGTGATGTCGCCGGATTATTCTTCAAGCAGGGAAACCTGACTAAAGATCAGTTGGGTGTGATTGAATTGAAAACAGATTGTGCTTTTGTGGGAGTGAAAATATCAACCATTGAAAATCTTCTGCCAAAGGTCAACAATATGAAATTGAAGGATAAGAAAGTGAGGGTTTCTGTGATTTGATGGCACGCTTTCTCGTCTTTGCCTGTCCTCCGGAAGGTGGGCGAGGAGGTACGACAGCCAGTCCCGAACTTGTTTCGGGAAAGCAATCTCTCAGTCTCTGTTGATCGGGAAGAGATCTGACAAGATCTCAAAGAAGCATATTGAAGTTTCCTGAAGCGGAGGCTTTCCCCATTTCCATTTTTAAAATCTCTACTTTTGCTCCCTTGTAAGTTTTCTAGGATGGAGAAGGTAAAAGAATCAGGCGAATCAGTGAAGATCACCCAGGAACAAATCGATCAGTGTATTGCCATTTTGGAAAAACTGAATTCTGACACCAATCAGATTTTTGATATTCCGAAGGACCAAAGAATTGCCTTGCTGATGGCTGCCGGACAATTTTCCCGTCCCGACAAAGAGGAATTAGCGCAGCGGAAAAAGGGTGCTAAAAAAGTCAATCGAAAGAAGATCGCCGCCAAAGATATTCATGCCCGCAATGCAACGGGAATTAGAAGTGCGCGTGAAGCTTCCATTTTTATCGCGCCGGCAATGTTGGAATTGACGGGCGATGAAGCTGAAAAAGCTGTCATCCTGAAATCTCCCCGGGAATGCTATGTCTGCAAGGCTTCCTATAATAGACTCCACCATTTCTACGACACGATGTGTCCCGAGTGTGGTGATTTCAATTATGCCAAGCGCTTTCAAACTGCTGATCTTACCGGGCAAGTTGCCTTGGTGACCGGGTCGCGGTTGAAAATCGGTTACCATATCACGCTGATGATGCTGAGAGCCGGAGCAACCGTGATTGCAACTACCCGGTTTCCGGTTGATTCGGCTTTGCGCTATTCAAAAGAACCTGATTTTAAGGAGTGGGGAGATCGACTGAAAATCCACGGTTTGGACCTGAGACATATTCCGAGTGTTGAGATTTTCTGCAATTTCATCGAGCAGCAATACGATCGATTGGATATCCTGATCAACAATGCCGCACAAACGGTGAGAAGACCGTCAGGATTTTACCAGCATCTGATGGCCAATGAAACCCTGGAACTGAAAGATCTTTCACCGGATTCACAACAACTGCTGGCCGATCATAACGCCTGTTTGCAGGAATTGAGGACCTTGAGTCAGGGTTTTTCCGAAGGAGAATATAAAAACCTGCCGGTTTCCTGGCATGGAAAGCAGCTGGGGATTGGTCTGAGTTCTTCTGCCAAACTCACCCAGATTCCCTACAGCATTGACGATTCGATCAGCACCGAGGAGATTTTTCCTGTTGGAAAGCTCGATGCAGACTTGCAGCAAGTGGACCTGCGGAAAACCAATAGCTGGCGCCTGAAACTTGGAGAAATCCATACCAACGAAATGCTGGAAGTGCAGCTGGTCAATTCCGTTGCTCCGTTTGTCTTGTGCAACAGGCTGGTGAACCTGATGAAAAAGGATAATACCGGCAAGAAGCATATCATCAACGTGTCGGCGATGGAAGGGAAATTTCATCAGTTTCACAAGGAATCCCGCCATCCGCATACCAATATGGCCAAAGCCGCATTGAACATGATGACGCTCACTTCAGCTTCCAACTTTGTGAAGTTTGGGATCTATACCAATGCCGTCGATACCGGTTGGGTGACAGATGAGGACCCGGCAGATCTTGCCAGAATCAAGCAGGAATTGCATGATTTTCAACCGCCACTGGATATTGTCGATGGTGCAGCGCGGGTGATGGATCCATTGTTTGACGGGATCAATACCGGGAAACATTGGTGTGGGAAGTTTCTGAAGGATTATAAGCCTACGAGCTGGTAGGGTTGGGAGATTGATTAGGATTACAAATCCTGATTTATCTGAGGTACGAGATTTTAAATCTCGCACAGCGAGTGATGGATCCGTTGTTTGACGGGATCAATACCGGGAAACATTGGTGTGGGAAGTTTCTGAAGGATTATAAGCCTACGAGTTGGTAGGGTTGGGGGATTGATTAGGATTACAAATCCTGATTTATCTGAGGTACGAGATTTTAAATCCCGCACAGCGGTGCGGGAAGTTTCTGAAGGATTATAAGCCTGCGAGCTGGTAGGGTTGAAGGATTGATTGATCAGGATTACAAATCCTGATTTATCTTTGGTACGAGATTTTAAATCCCGCACAGCGCGGTGCGGGAAGTTTCTGAAGGATTATAAGCCTGCGAGCAGGTAGGGTTGGGAGATTGATTAGGATTACAAATCCTGATTTATCTGAGGTACGAGATTTTAAATCTCGCCCAGCGAGGATCTGAAATTGTGAATTAAACAGCCTTCAAATCAAAGGCGTAAAAGTAACTGATCAGCCGCTTGCCTTCGATATTTTCTATCCAGGCAGTTTCCTGATGGCTGATATCGACTATTCCCGATGAATTAACTCCCCTGAATTTTTCAGCCACTTTTTGTAAAATCTCCAGTTCCTTTTCAGAAAATTTCGCTGAGTTTAAAGGCCTGTCTTTCCGGCCAACCAACTTTTCTATCTTACTGCCATCCGGTTTGGGTTCGTAATGAATATCGATCACATCGGTAGTGGAAAGATTTTCAAAAATCGACTCATACTTTTCAGGAACAGGACCATAAGGTATTGCCTTGTAGGTTGCACCGCTGATCGAATGGCCAAATTCTCTGAAAGCCAGGAAATCGGCATAGAAAAGCAGCTTGTTCATTTTGGTTTTAAAAGATGGGAGCGTATGAGAAAAGAACACCACCATTTCAGTTAGTATCTCAAAGCTTGGTTTTCTAAATCCTGAAAACTCACTCATTTTAGATTCTCCCATGAGGTAATTTTCAAAAAAGAGACCATATCCGCTTTGCTTCGAAATGATTTTTTCCACCTTAGCCAATAACTGGTCTTTTGCTTTAAGATCGTCGGTCTCCCAATCCATCACCAGCTGACGGAAACTTTCTGGTTCGGCAGCGAGCTTCAAAAGTTTGGAATTGGAAATGCTCGGTATTTCACCTCTTTCATATTGTCCAAAGCTGTTTTGACCAAAGCCAAGGATTTCTCCCATCTTTTGGGCAGAGAGATCATAAAGTTCCTTTGTCTTTCGGATTTCATCCGCTGTAGGAATATGGTGTTTGGCTCTGTAGGCATTATACACCAGGCTGGTATTCAAATCTTCTAAAGCCGGATCTGTAAATCCTTCCCCGCTGTCCTCACAATAATAAAATCTATAGGGAACAGTAAACTCCTCTTTTCTAAAAGTGATCGGTTTCACTTCGGTCTTCAGGACCATTGGTTTTCCGGTGATAGGGCTGTTCATCATTTCTGGGTTTTAAGCGGATAACGCATGGGATGCTCTGCTAAATGGAATGAAATGCAGATGGCATTTGACTTTGGAAATCCGAGGGTAATTTTGATATAAACTTCTTGCCCCTTAACATTTTTGCCAAATACCCACATTTCTTTACTTCCGTGCCATTCCTCTTTTAGAGGACCCTCGGAGTAATCTTCAACAATCAATTGATCAATAATCTTTTCGATTGCTACTCCGGTCAATTCAAGGTCAAGTATAGTCTGTCGGTTCTTATCTCTTTTGTCGATCAGAATTCCCCAAAGACTTTTCTTGAGTTTAAATGCTTCTAAAAATTTTGAAACAGCATCTTTATCACTCATTCGTTATTTGATTTTGCAAAGTTAAAACTTTAAAGTGTAAATAAACATATATATGATAAAATATAAAACCTTAAAGTAAAAAAGGTAAGATGGTGTTTCGGGCTTAAGCCATTGCAATTACCCCATCATCGGCCAGTCTTTGTACTGACCTTCGGCATAGATGATCACTTCTTTGAGGAGTTCGTCCAACTCTGAAAAAGGTACTTTCCCTTTCAATTCCTTTTTGACCGCCAGCCGTATCGCTGCCTTGGCATCCTCTTTCTTGGTCCAGTCGAGCTGTAAGTTCTTCTTCACGGAAGCCACGACTTTATGCACCAGGTCCTGAATCGGACCGGCTTGGTTCAGGATTTTTTCATTGGAAGAGAGTAAATCATAAAAAGCCAACTCATCTTCGGTCAGGCCCAATTGCTTGGTTCGTTTGTCATCATTGCGAAATTCATTCGCAATGTCCAGCATATGCTTGATCGCGGCGATTGATTCCAGGCTGTTTTTTATGGTAATCACTCAGCACCTTGTCCAATTCCTCTTTGAGCTTCCGGAACCGCTTGATGTTCTTGTTCATTCGCACTTTCAGTTCATCGTTTATGATGCGCCTCAGGAGTTCAATCTTGATATTTTCGCTTCCTTTTTCCTTCACCATCGCCTGAAACTGGTCATCGATGATCGAAATATCAATCCTGTCCAAATCATACATAGCCGCCAGATCCACGATTTTTTGAGATTCCAGAGATTTGCTGATCAGGTCTTTGATCTGCTCGTTTTTCTTTCGTTGTGGTCCGGGAGGGATTTTGATCTTACGGATTGCTTCCCGGATTTTTTGGATGATGCCCACACCCTCTTGATTTTCCAGATTCGCTCGTCCGAATTGGTCATGGCGATCAACTCAGTCAGCTTTCGCTCTTCATGCAAAAACGCATCCGTCACCGGATCGGAAGCCAGCAAACTATTGACCAGGCCGTTTGACCAGCTTAGCTTCTGAGCATTGGACATGGTGGCGATGCTTTCCACTTCCAGCCCGCCGATTTGGGTTTTGACTTTGTCGAACTGATCCAGGCATAGTGTAACAGCCGCTGCCATGTCGATCGTGGGTTTTCCTTCGCCTCCGCTTCCCGTATATTTTTTGGTGGCCTCGGCCAAAAATCCTGAAATCCCGATGTAATCCACCACCAGCCCGTTTGACTTGTCTTCAAAAACCCGGTTTACCCGGGCGATCGCCTGCATCAGTCCGTGACCTTTCATCACCTTGTCCATGTACATGGTATGGGCACAAGGCGCATCAAATCCCGTCAGCCACATATCGCGGACGATCACAATCTTCAGTGGATCTTCGACTTTTTTGAAACGCTTTTTGATCGCTTCCATGCTGTCTTTGGTGCGGACGTGCGGATTCCAGGCTACGGGATCTTTGCCCACATTGCTGGTCATGATCACCGCCACTTCTGGACATCCCGGCAAAGCCGTTTATCTGAGGTACGAGATTTTAAATCCCGCACAGCGGGATCACTTGCCATTTTCATAAAAGTTTGGCTCTGAATAAAATAAGGCAAAATTCTTTTTGAAATGAAATGAGAATTTAAAATGGCAATTGACCTAAGCCGACTTTGAAAACCCTTTCGAAAGACTCATCGTCTTATTAAAACCTTCCTAAATCGTGATTTTAGACAAATTTTATATCGAAATTAAAGATTTGCTGAAGCCAAACTTATTCTGAATCTTGAGGTTCTGATAGATCAGATGTAAACCCAAACAGTAACACAGATGCTAAATTTTGCCGAAAACGAAAACCAAAAAATGATCGCTCAGATGATCCGTGATTTTGGTGCCAAAGAGATTACCCCATTCCGAAAGGACTGGGACGACAGACAATTTTTCCCCATCGAAGTTTTCAAAAAGCTCGGAGAACTCGGCCTGATGGGCGTTTTGGTTCCTACAGAATATGGAGGTTCCGGTTTTGGATACTTCGAATATGTGACGGCGATTCTGGAGCTTTCCAAGCTCGATCCCTCCATCGGACTTTCCATGGCGGCTCACAATTCCCTTTGCACAGGTCATATTATGGCTTTTGGCAATGCGGAACAAAAACAGAAATACCTGCCCAAACTTGCAACCTGCGAATGGTTGGGAGCCTGGGGATTGACTGAGCCCAACACTGGTTCGGATGCCGGAAATATGCGGACAGTGGCAATCAGAGACGGAGAGTATTTTGTTCTCAACGGTGCCAAAAATTTTATTACACACGGAGTTTCCGGAGATGTGGCGGTAGTCATTGCCCGAACCGGAGAGGTGGGTGACTCACATGGAATAACAGCCTTTGTGGTGGAAAGAGGAACTCCCGGTTTTGCCGGAGGTCGCACCGAAGACAAGCTTGGGATGAGAGCTTCCGAAACCGCGGAGATGATTTTTACCGATTGCCGAATCCACGAAAGTCAGCTGCTGGGTGAAGTTGGCGAGGGTTTTATCCAATCCATGAAAGTCCTGGATGGAGGTAGAATTTCCATTGCTGCACTTTCCCTGGGCATCGCCGAAGGAGCGCTTGAAGCATCCATCCAATACTCAAAAGAGCGCCAGCAATTCAATAAACCGATCAGTCAGTTTCAGGGAATTTCCTTCAAACTTGCCGATATGGCCACTAAGGTGGAGGCTGCAAAACTGCTGACCTTCAAAGCGGCAGATCTCAAAAACAGAGGAGAAAAAGTAACGCTTGCCGGAGCTCAGGCTAAATTATACGCCTCGGAAGTATCAGTAACCGTCTCAAACGAAGCAGTTCAGATTTTCGGAGGATATGGATTTACGAAGGATTATCCGGTGGAAAAATACTATAGAGACTGTAAGCTTTGCACGATCGGAGAAGGAACTTCCGAGATTCAGAAACTGGTGATTTCGAGAGAGATTTTGAAGTAAGAAGTCTGAAATCAGAAATGTGAAGTATGAATTCAGAAAGCTGAATGACAAGGCTGAAATCGGGGAGATTTCAGCCTTTTTTAATATGTGTATCCGGATATCTGAAAGGTGGATAGAAGTCTATTTGTTTTACTGATGCGAAAATGTAACTCCCTCCGCCGCGGCGGAGGGTTAGGGGGATTTTTTTATTCAAATCCCAACTTAACTCCGTTACGTGCAATCAAGCGAATACACATATTTTTTAAAACCGGTTTTCGCTGAAGTTTCAAGCCGTGTCAGATTTGCAAAAGTTTTAATAAGGATAGGAATTTAGCCATTCCCAGAAGTTGTCCTGATGGATTACCCTGGGAGTTTCGGGTTGGTAGGTTTCGATAAAAGAAGCCGGAAATCTGGTTTTTGCCTTTGGGTTCCATTTGAATTCAAAGGGATAGATTTTTCCATTAATCTCCTCGATGTAGTCGATTTCCTGCCCTCTGGCCGTGCGCCAGAAATAGGTTTTTCCATGAAAACCGTTGTAGCTCAGGATTTTTTGTCTTTCGGAGATCAGGAAGTTCTCCCAAAGTGCCCCGATATCAGATCTTCCGTTTATCGGACTATAGTTGCCGATTATTGAATTTCGAATCCCATTATCCAGAAAATAAATCTTTCGGCTGGAGCTTATCTCAGATCGCAGATTCCTCGAAAAAGGTTGAAGTTTGGTCAGAATAAAAGCTTTTTCGAGCAAATCAATGTAGTTGGATACAGTCGCTTTATCCGCTTGAACTGATGAGCTTAGTTCATTAAAGCTCACTTCTGAAGCCACCTGCCATGCCAAAGCCTGAAGGAGTTTATTCAATAATTCCGGCTTCCTGATTCCATGAAAGTTCAGTAAATCTTTGTACAAATAGCTTGTAGCAAGGTTTGTTAAAATCGGAATTTCCTGACCCGATCCGGTAACTACTTCCGGATAGTTTCCGAACACCAAAAGATTTTCAAGCCTTGTGAGTGATTTTGGTAGTCCTTCCCATTCCGATATTTCTGACCAGCTCAATGGATACATTTTGTATTCCCATTTTCGACCGGTCAGCGGTTCATCAATCGTGTTTGACAATTCAAGCGCGGATGAACCGGTGACGATCAATTGGATTCCTGAGAAATTATCAACGATTAATTTGAGCGTCAGTCCAATGTCAGTGATGCGTTGAGCTTCATCAATGACAATGACTTTACTTTGACCAAAATATGCCTTTAGAAACTGGGGTGAGGGATTTTCAAGCGAGTTTTTAACAGAGATTTCGTCTCCGTTGAGATATAAAAAATCCGGGCTCAGTTTTTCGGCAAGAGATTTTACTAGAGTTGTCTTTCCGACTTGCCTTGGGCCAAGAAGTAAAATGACCTTTTTAAAGTCAATTTTACTTTTTAGAATTTCGAAGAGTTTACGGCTTATCTGCATGTTTGGCGATCGTAATCCCCAAATATACGTATATTTGGGGATTACGATCGCCAAAATTACATGTTTTAGCGTGGTTCAAGCTTTTTTCTAAGATCTTCCGGGTTTTGCCTATTGTCCCAAATCAATAAGATTTTAATAATAGATTGGTCAATCTCGTAGAAAATCGTTGTGTTTTTATGGATGACTATTTTTCTAAACTGAGAGTTTTCAAGCTTTAATCCGATCTCAGGATTTCTTTGTATCAGATCAATTTTCTCATCAATTAGTAAGAAGAATCGATCAATAATCTCGTCATTCCAGGTTTCACTTAGAAAATTGACAATCTCTCTTAAAGATTCAATTCCAATGGGTGTCCAAAATATAGTTGGACGAGTCATTTTTTGTTGAAAATCTCTTTTGAAGCGGAGTGTTTAACTAACTCACTTTCGGAAGCTTGTTTAGAGATTTGAAGAAGTTGAATGATTTCAGAAGGAGTTTTTTTGGATTCGTCTTCCATCCTCAATTGCTCCAAACTTTCAATAAGCAGTTCGCTTTCAAGTTCAGTAATCCAGTTAATCAGTTCTATTTTTCGCTTTTCAATATTCATAGTTCAATTTAACGAATTTTCAATGTTTCCGATCAGCTGAAAATTGAATTTCCCTGAAACAAAAAGCTATAACAGATTAACTCCCAACCAATAAATACAAGCCAGCCGCCAGCGCGCAACCGATTATAGGACCGACAATTGGTACCCAGGCATAGCCCCAATCCGAACTTCCTTTTCCTTTGATCGGAAGAATGGAATGCATGATTCGCGGACCCAAATCACGAGCCGGATTGATTGCATATCCGGTGGTTCCTCCAAGAGAAAGTCCGATTACCCAAACCAAAAATGCCACAGGCAAAGCCCCCACTGAACCCAATCCAACCGGAGTTGAATTGGCGTCTTCCAATTTTCCTCCGGAGATATAGAGGATTACAAATATGAGAATGAATGTGCTGATGATTTCGGAAGTGATGCTTGTGGAGAAATTCCGAATGGCAGGATCTGTGCAGAATGGAGCCTTTTTCAGTCCCGGATTTTCCGCAAGATCCAAATGATCTCTGTATATCAGCCAACCCAAAAATGATCCGATCATTGCACCGATCAGCTGGGCGAGGATATATCCCGGTGCAAGTGCCCATTCAAACTTTCCTGCCAATGCTAACCCGATTGTAACAGCCGGATTCAAATGTGCTCCGCTATAAGGTCCGGCTACCACCACACCCACAAAAACTGCCAATGCCCAGGCTGTCGTGATCGAGATCAAGCCTCCGCCATTTCCTTTTGTCTTGGGTAAAATTACGTTTGACACGACACCCGAACCCAGTAATATCAATACCGCTGTTCCTATTAATTCTGCTACAAATGGATTCATATTATTCTTCTGTGGATAGGGTTGTTTTCAGCGGTTCTCAGGAAACAGCATTCAGTTTTTAAATCGAGTAAGGAAGTCATTTTCTACTGGACGGATTCTACCCAGTTTTTGGACCGGTCAACTGCCTTGTGCCAAAAATGTATCAATTTCTCCCGATGGTCTGAATCCATTTCGGGAGTAAAACTCCTGTCTGCTGTCCAAAGGGATTGGATTTCTTCCCGGCTTTCCCAGAATCCAACCGCCAATCCGGCAAGAAATGCCGCACCGATTGCAGTGGTTTCGATGATCTGAGGACGCTTGATTTCGCAGCCAAGCAAGTCAGCCTGAAATTGCATCAGGAAGTTATTGGCAGTAGCACCGCCATCGACGCGTAATTCCTGGGTGGGTTTCCCACTGTCTTTTTCCATTGCTTTCAGCACGTCATAAACCTGGTAGGCGATCGCTTCCAGAGCTGCTCTCGTCATGTGCGCAATCGTCGTTCCCCGGGTAATCCCGAAGAAAGCACCTCGTGCATCCTGATCCCAATGGGGGGCCCCGAGTCCTGCCAAAGCCGGCACGAAGTAAACCCCGTCGTTATCCTTCAGGCTCATGGCAAGCTTTTCGCTTTCATTTGCATTGCCCAAAAGTCCGATCCCATCCCGTAGCCATTGAATCGCAGCACCGCCGATGAAGACTGATCCTTCCAGTGCGTAATTGATCTCATCGCCGATCTTCCAGGCAACAGTCGTAAGCAATTGATTTTTGGATCGGACCGCTTCTTTTCCGGTATTCATCACCAGGAAGCAACCGGTACCGTAAGTGGTTTTTGCCATTCCCGGCTCGGTGCAGAGTTGACCGAAAAGTGCAGCCTGCTGATCGCCGGCGATTCCCGCGATCGGAATTTTCACGCTCAGCACATCGCCGGCCGTTTCGCAGTAGACCTCGCTGCAACTTTTCACCTCCGGTAAAACTGAGGAAGGAATCTCAAATAAGTCCAGAAGTTCCTGATCCCATTCCTGCGAATGAATGTTGTAAAGCATTGTTCTGCTGGCATTAGTGATATCGGTGATATGGTTTTTCCCTGCGGTCAGGTTCCATACCAGCCAGGAATCTACCGTCCCAAATGCCAATTCCCCTGCTTCAGCCCTTGCTCTTGCACCGTCCACATTGTTCAGAATCCATCTGATTTTGGTGGCCGAAAAATAAGCATCGATGATGAGTCCCGTCTTGGAAGCAATGAGTTCGGCATGACCCTTTTCCTTGAGTTCGTTGCAAAAAGCCGCAGTTCGCCGATCCTGCCAGACAATGGCATTGTGAATGGCTTTTCCGGTTTTCCGATCCCAGATAATCGTCGTTTCCCGCTGATTGGTGATGCCGATTCCTGCGATTTGGTCTGCCCGGATTCCTTTGCTGACAATGGATTCTATCATCACAGATGACTGGCTGGTCCAGATCTCCTGAGGATCATGCTCCACCCAACCTGATTGTGGGAAGTATTGCTTGAAGTCTTTTTGGGCGACCGAGACGATCTGCCCCTTTTTGTCAAAAATAATGGCTCTGGAACTGGTCGTGCCTTGGTCCAGGGCCATCAGGTAAGGTTTGGTTTGGGTCATTTTGGGTAATTGGGTTAATCGTTAAGTGTTAATCGTTCCTTTGACACTCTTCAAAAAACTAGTGTCATGTCACACATTAATTGACGGGTAAAGTTTAAGGAGTTTAATTCTTGCATCCTGGCAGGTAAATTGCCATTTTATTTTAGCTTCTTTATTGTTTCGATGTGTTTCCCAAGCTTTT
>JAKFCO010000044.1:0-9001 GCA_036676605.1 Algoriphagus sp. | reverse complement strand
CATTAGAAAATCTACTGCGGTCTCAAACCGCCTCAAAATCAGTCGCTTCGCTTCACTTTTCGATCTCACCGTAGCGGTGCTACGCCTCGTTCTCCAAAGTGACTGATTTTCTTGCAGTTTGAATCCTCGTAACGAATTCTAATGCATAGTCCGGGTTTAAGTCATTTACGTTATCCTGCTTCTCCGGAAGCAGGATTTTTTTTTGCTTCAGACTTTGAAAAATCACCCCGGCATCTCTTCCATCAGCTCCCTCATGGCTATCATAAATGCTTCGATTTCCGGTGGAAAATCATTTTTATCCGGATCAATTTTCCATTCCGTTAGCTCCCCGTTTTCTTCGAAAGCCAGATAAATCACACCCTGATCATGACAGTCCGGGCAACCGATTGTCAAGTTGGGATTTTTTCTCAAGTAGGAAGGGAAAAGCCTGTAGAGTTCCTCGGCTTTTTTGGCCAATTTATCATCGAGAGGAGTGCTTTGAAAAGTGATGGCTTCGGATTGATATCGGGTATCCATGTCATTTGGGTAAACCTTCCCGTTTTCAAGTTTGTAGATATGAACACAGTTTTCGATGCAGAAGCCATACCAACTCCCAAATACAAATGCGGAAGGATCCGGGGAGACTTTCTCGGCGCAGCCTGCGAAAGCCAGAATTATTATAAAAGGCAAAAACAGTCTTTTCATTTTCTTCATAAGTTCCTGGAACGAAATCTATCTGACATCGTTTACTCTTTAATCCTGCTAATTTTTAAAAATTTACCCTATTTTGGGTTTTATGCGAAAATTGAGTGTTTTTTTCACCTTCTGCTTTTTCATTGCATTGCAGGCTTTTTCCCAGACTGATTCACTGAGTTTTCCTTTGGAAAAAATGTTGGAAAGCACACTCGTTCGGATTACCCACGTAAAACCATAAGCGGGATGTTTGAGTCGAAAACCATTTCTTTGGCCACGCTAGCGCCGAAGATGTTTTGAAACAGGCCTCGGGGATGGTGAATTAAACAGAGCATGTCGGATTTTTCCCGGGCAACAAACTTCCTGATTCCCCCCACGATGTTATCGGCCTTCACAATGAAGTAGGTGTAATTCACCCCTTCAATTTTGAGATACTCTTCCAGATCCGGGTCGATTTTGGCTTTAGGATGATCTTCATCGATGACAGTCAGCAGATCAAGTACAGCATCGAATCCTTTTACCAAATCCAGGAGGGGTTTCAAAAGAGTAAGATCTTCAATTTTTTTATCGTCCAAAGCAAGTGTGATATTCGATAGTTGGAAGTTTTGGAAGTCGGTTGGAATAGCTAAAACAGGGATCGGAGTATGCAGAATGACATTGCTAGCGGTGCTTCCCAAAAACAATTTTTTCATACCATCGGCCCCTTTTGTGCCCATGATAATTATGTCAACTTTTAATTTTTCGGCAATCTGACAAATGTTTTCAACGGAGTTGCCTTTTCTGACCAGACCATCCATGCTGGCATTATTGGTCAATAAAGGTTTCATTTCGTCAATCAGCTCTGAAATCTCCTGTTCGCGATCTGCCTTTACGATATGATCAATAGACACCAAACTACCGGTACTGGTTGCTATCTGATAGATATGCACTACGCTGACTGATCCGCCAATTTGATTTGCAACCTGAACGGCATGCCTCAAAGCAAGATTCGCATTTTCGGAAAAATCGGTTGGGACTAAGATCTTTTTCATGGTCCAGTTATTAGTTTTAAAAAGGTTCCTTTTTGGATCTGAATCAGATAATGAAAATATGGATAGAACCTTGAAAAATCTATGACTCCTGTCATGATTTTTTCCGGAGAAGATTCATTTATCGAAATTCAGGTTTCCGGATTTTTTATCTGTATTCCCGGTTTTTGGCTTTGCCCCTTTGCGCCAGCCAGCCTTCCGGAAAGTGGGTAAAAAACATCTCTTATCGGTCCGACCAACGACCTGAAATCAAAAAGCCCGATTCTGAAAAGAACCGAGCTTTCTTTTTACCATGGACTATGCACCAAAATCTAAAATCTTATGTCTTAAATCTTAAGTCTAATCAAAATCACTTCTGCATTCCCATATAATCCACCACAAAGTAGCTCAATACACGCATACCAAGCAGGAAACCACTTTCGTCGATAGAGAAATCAGGGGTGTGGTGGGAAGGAGTTTTGGTCGAGTCGCCGCCTTTTTTCATTCCGCCCAAACCAATAAATAATCCCGGTTTTTCTCTTTGATAGAAGCTGAAATCCTCAGCACCCGTTACCGGTGGGTTAACTTTCACATTTTCTTTCCCTGCTGCTGATTCAATTGTGGCTACCATTTTCGCAGTCAGATCCGGATCATTTACCGTGGTTGGATAGAGTTTGGTAATCTTTACTTCAGCTCTTGCGCCGGCACTTTCAGCGATATTAGTCGCGATTTCAGTGATTCTCTTGTGCACCAATGCTTGCTGATCAGCTCCGAAAGTTCTGATCGTGCCGATCATTTCCACTTTTTCAGGAATAATGTTGTGGCGGATACCTCCGTGAATTGCACCAACGGTAACTACTGCCGGATTTTGAGTGACATTTACACTTCGTGAAAGGATGGTTTGTAAACCCATGATGATCTGTGAAGAAGTCACAATCGGATCTACGCCTGACCAGGGAGAAGCTCCGTGAGCCTGGGTTCCGTGCACGATTATTTCCAGATTATCCACGGCTGCCTGGGCAGGGCCGGATCGATAGCCGATTTTCCCCACTTCAGTTTGGGAAGAAATATGCAAACCAAAAATCGCATCCACATCTTTCATTACCCCTTCTTCAACCATTTGTTTGGCTCCCCAGGAAGTCACTCCATTCTGGTGAATCCCTTCCTCAGCAGGTTGGAAAATAAACTTGACATTGCCCTGGAGTTCATTTTTCATGCCAGCCAAAACTTCAGCCACACCCATCAAAATTGCTACGTGCGTATCGTGACCGCAGGCATGCATGACACCGGTTTGCTGTCCATTGTAAGTAGTAGTGACCGTTGATTTAAAAGGTAAATCTACCCGCTCAGTGACAGGAAGCGCATCCATGTCGGCTCTCAAAGCGACAGTTGGTCCGGGCTTTCCGCCTTTCAATACACCGACAACACCTGTGACTGCGACGCCTTCGGTCACTTCAATACCGAGTGAGCGAAGATGATCCGCGATCATTTTGGCTGTGCGGATTTCATTGTTTCCCAATTCAGGGTTTTTGTGAATATCGCGTCTCCATTCGATCACTTTGGTCTCGATAGCTGCTGCCTGCTTGTCAATTGCCGGTTTTAGCTTGGTTTGGCCTACAGCGATTCCACTTACAAGAAATAAGGGGAGTATAAGTTTTTTCATATGTTAATTTGGGTGGTGGTTTGATTTTCGATTTTGTCGAGTTGTGAAAATAGTAATTTGGAGTTTATCCACACGATCGCTCCGGACAGAAATTTGATAGATGGAGAACTATTCGGCCTTTTTAAGCTTTCTAGCCTAAACTAGAATCTATGAATCTCGAAAAACAAACAGCAGTCGTAACCGGAGTCAGCAAAGGTATCGGCTTGGAATTAGTCAAACTTTTACTGGAGAAAGGAACCATCGTTGCAGGCTGGGGCAGAACAGCTCCCGACTTTCAGCATGAAAACTTTCACTTTTTCACTTGTGATGTTTCAGTAGAGGATCTGGTAGAAAAAGCGTATCAGGAGACAGTTTCCAAACTGGGCCCGGATATCCGGATTCTGGTAAATAATGCCGGTTTTGGCGTGGCAGGAAAGTTTGAAGAAATGTCTTCTGAAGACTGGAAGTCCATGTTTGATACCAATGTTCACGGGATTTTCTACGTGAGTAAGCGATTGGTTCCGGCGATGAAGGCAGCAGACGAAGGGCATATCCTGAATGTGGCTTCGATCGCAGGCCTGAACGGAGTTGCCAATTTTGCCGGATATGTGGGTACAAAGCATGCTGTGAGAGGAATTTCTCACTCGATGTACATGGAGTTGAGGGACTTTGGTATCAAAGTTTCTACGATTTATCCCGGTTCGATTCAGACAAATTTCTTCGATTCAATTCCCGGAATGGGAGCGAATGAAAATATGATGCGCCCGATTGACGTGGCCCAAACCATCGTCCAAACTCTGGAAACTCATCCGAATTATTTTGTGGCGGATGTGGAATGCAGACCTTTGAGACCGAAAGGGAAGCAGTAATTAGTATCCAGTCTCAGTATTCAGTAGCTGTCATATCGAACGCAGAGAGATATCTCATTCTTTGGAAAAGCTAAGTGATCAGTCTCAGTTTTCAGTTCAGACTTAATGGTAACTGATCCCTGTGGCTGATCATTGATTTTTTCAGACTAAATCAAATTCAGATTCTGCTTTTTTAATTCTATTTTTGAACTGGTTTAACACCCGATATGTCACTCGAAGTCTCCCAACTTATCAAGCTGTACGGATCTCAAAAAGCGCTCAACGGAGTGAGCTTTTCTGCTACACCAGGGAGAATCTTAGGTTTTCTGGGTCCCAACGGAGCCGGAAAATCCACCACGATGAAGATCATTACCGGATTTTTGCAAGCTGATTCAGGTTCGGTGAAAGTCTTGGGAAAAGATGCTCTCAACAATCCAAAAGAAGTAAGTCCACTTATCGGGTATTTGCCGGAGCATAATCCGCTTTACCTCGATATGTATGTGAGAGAGTTTTTGGCTTTCTCAGGCGGAGTTTATGGACTGAGCGGAAAGCATCTTAAGAATCGCACCAAAGAACTGCTTCATCGCACAGGGCTGGAACCTGAGCAACACAAGAAAATCGGTCAGCTTTCCAAAGGCTACAGACAGCGCGTCGGACTGGCAAGAGCATTAATTCATGATCCTCAGGTGATCATTTTGGACGAACCCACAACCGGACTTGATCCGAATCAATTGGTGGAAATCCGCAACCTGATCAAGGAGATCGCTCAAAATAAAACGCTGATTCTTTCGACCCATATCATGCAGGAAGTGGAGGCGATCTGTATGGACGTGGTGATCATCAACAAAGGGAAAATCCTCGCTTCCGAATCCCTTGAAAGCTTGAAATCAGGAGCAGATGAAGCACAGTTGGTCTTAGAAACGGAAGAGGAAATGGAGCTGAGCTGGTTTGAAAACCTGGGAAAAATCAGTTTTGGGGCCAAAGGCAAAAAAGAAATTTTGATCGCTTGCCAGGATCCTTCCGAGGCAAGAAAAGCAATTATGAATCTGGTCCGCGATCATTCGCTAAACCTGATCAGCCTCAATCAAAGAAAAAAGAATCTCGAACAAATTTTCCACGAAATCACGAAATGAAGAGCCTCTTTCTGAAAGAAATCAATGCCTTTTTCGGGAGTCTTCTGGGCTACCTCGTTCTGGCGTTGTTTCTGGTGGCACTGGGATTGATCGTCTGGGTGTTTCCGGAAAGCAGCGTTTTGGAATATGGTTTTGCAGATCTGGAAGCACTTTTCACTTTCACACCTTATGTATTTACTTTTTTGGTGCCGGCGCTGTCGATGCGGGCGATCGCTGATGAGCGAAAAACCGGGACCTGGGAATTGCTTCGCACTTCGCCACTTTCATTGGTTCAGATTATTCTGGCGAAATACCTGGCCTTAATCTGCCTTGTTTCTTTGGCGGTTCTGCCCACGCTCCTGTATTTCTTTAGCATCGTCCAACTCGGAGATCCGGTTGGGAATCTCGATCAGGCCGGATTCTTTGGTTCCTGGATAGGATTGCTGGGAATCGGAGCTGTGTTTGCAGCGGTTGGATTATTTGCAAGTTCACTGACTTCGCAGCAAGTCGTCGCATTTGTATTGGGTGTTTTCTTGTGTTTTGTGCTCTATTTCGGATTTTCTGCCATTGCAGATTTGCAGTTGGGAATCTGGTCATACTGGTCGGAGGAGCTCAGCCTGAGCTACCATTACATCAGTCTGAGCCGCGGTGTGGTGGATTCGGTCGATATCTTTTTCCTGTTGGGAATGATCTGGTTGTTTTTGGGAGGTAGTGTTTTGGTCTTGAAAAACAAATGAAAAAGCCAATCTCACATACCCTGAAACCCTGGCTGATCCTGATCGGAGGATTGATGATTTTCGTTTTGCTTGCACTTTTTGCCCGATTCCGAATTGACCTCACTGAGGAAAAACGCTATTCCCTTCATCCGGCTACGCAGCAGGTACTTTCGGGAATTACCGAGCCGCTTCATGTCGAGATTCTTCTGGTTGGTGAAAATCTTCCCGGCGGAATGCGTCGCCTTCAGAAATCCATCGAAGAGACCGTTCGAACTTTCAATGCTTACAGCCCGGAGAAAATCACCTTCTCTTATTTTGACCCGCTTAGCCTTCCCAAGGAAGAGCAGGAAGAATTTATTATCACTCTCAACGATTATGGGATCAACCCGACCAATCTCTTTTTTCCCATCCAAAATTCCGGTCAGCAGGCAACCATGATTTTCCCCGGGTTTCTGGTGATGAATGAGGAATTTGAAACCGGGGCGTTGGTTTTGAAAGGAGAGAGAGGCATGAGTCCGGATCAGATTTTGAATCAATCCATCGAGAACCTTGAGTTTGAAATGAGCAATGCGATCAGGAAATTGATTTCCCCGGCATCCAACTCGATTGCCATGATTATCGGTCATGGGGAGATGAGTGAGGATGAAGGTTTTGGATTGGTAGAGGCTTTGGATGGAGAATTTGAGCTGTTCAAAGTTCCATTGGATCAGGCAAAATCAGTTGAAGACCTTAAAAATTTCAGCCTTATTTTTATTCAGGGACCAAGGGATTTGTACTCCGAACGTGAAGTTTACCTGCTCGATCAATACGTGATGAATGGGGGAAATCTGCTCGTACTGATTGATGGGGTTGCAGTAGATATTGCAAATGCAGGCGGAGAGGGTACGCTTGCTATGCCGGTGGATTCCGGTTTGGAAAATCTGCTTTTCCGGTACGGAATCCGGGTAAATAAAGACCTGATTCAGGATATGAACTTTGGATATTTTCCGGTTATGGCAGGAAATTTTGGAAATCAGGAGCAGTTGGTTCCATTGCCCTGGCCGTTTTATATACAAGCCGGCCGCGTGCAAAGCCATCCGATCACCAAAGGTCTTGACGTGATTAATTATCGATTTGTCAGCAGCCTGGATACTGTGAAAGCAGATGGCGTTAAAAAAACTCCTCTGATCTTTTCTTCAGATTATTCCCGGATTCTATCGGCACCTGTTCGGGTCGCTTTCAGCGATATGGAAAAGCAGCCGGTGGCCGAAGAATATGGATTGAAGAATCTGCCGATGGCGTACTTGCTTGAGGGAGAATTTACCTCGCTTTTCAAAAACAGATTCATTCCTGAGGGCTTTGCGAAATCAGAGTTTAAAGAATCCGGAAACGGAAAAGTCATGGTTTTTGGGGATGGGGATGTGTTTCAAAGCCAAACCAATCTTCAGGATGGAAGTCCATTGGCATTGGGAGAGGATCCTTTTTCTCAAACCATTTTTGCAAATAAGCTTCTGCTAAGAAATCTGGTCCAGTACCTTTCTGATCCAGAGGGAATCATCGCCTCCCGAACACGAACTTTCCAAATCAGACCTTTGAATAAAGTAAAAGTGGCGCAGCAGAAAGTCTTTTGGCAAACTGTCAATGTACTGGCTCCTGTTGTGGTTTTGATGATCTTTGGAGCGATGGTTTGGGGAATCAGGAAGAATAAATTTTCTAAAAAATAAACGAGACGGATGGTTACCTTCGTTTTTAATAATTTTCCAGACTTTCGATGGGACCTCCCATCCAAATCGATTTTATTTATAAATTTACCACCATTCAAAAGTAAAATTAAATAAGCCCTACGATATGAAATTTATAGTTTCCTCTTCTGCCTTGTTAAAGCAGCTTTCGGCAATTAACGGTGTGGTGACTACCAATCCGGTTGTGCCAATTTTGGAGAACTTTCTTTTTGAGATCAAAGACAGCATGTTGACCATCACTGCCTCTGATCTTCAGACATCCATGATGACTGAGATTCACGTGGAGGCAAAAGAAGATGGAAATATCGCAGTGCCTGCAAGAATCCTGATCGAAACTTTGAAAAACTTACCTGAGCAGCCGGTGACTTTCAGCATCGATCACGATACTTATGCTGTCGAAATCAGCTCTGACAATGGTCGTTACAGACTTGCCGGAGAAAACGCAACTGACTTCCCGAAGATCCCGACCGTAAGCAATGCGACTGTGGTAGATATGTCTACGGAAGTACTTTCAAGCGCGGTTTCGAATACAATTTTTGCTACAAGCAGCGACGAGTTGAGACCGGCAATGACGGGTGTTTACATCAACCTGAGCGCAACCAACACTACTTTCGTAGCTACAGACGGACACCGTTTGGTACGGTACAGAAGAGTGGATGTGGCTTCGCCAAATGCGGCAAGCCTGATCATTCCTCGTAAAGCGTTGAACTTGCTGAAGTCAACTTTGCCTTCTGAAAATGTACCGGTAACTGTAGAATTCAATAATTCCAACGCTTACTTCAAGTTCAACAGCATCAAAATGATCTGCCGTCTGATTGACGAGAGATTCCCTGATTACGAAAATGTAATTCCGGTTGACAATCCAAACAGAATGAATATCGACCGTCTGGAATTGCTGAGTTCCTTGCGTCGTATCGCGATTTATGCGAACAAGACCACGCATCAGGTTAGATTGAAACTGACCGGCAGCGAGTTGATGATTTCTGCTGAGGATTTGGATTTCTCCAACGAGGCGAATGAAAGATTGTCTTGTGATCACGATGGAGAGGATATCGAAATCGGATTCAATGCGAAATTCCTGGTGGAAATGCTGAACAACCTTTCTTGCAAAGAAGTAAGTCTGAAATTCAGTGCACCAAACAGAGCAGGTTTGATCCTGCCGGCTGAGCAAGATGCAAACGAGGATATCCTGATGCTCGTGATGCCTGTGATGCTCAATAACTACGTATAACAACCACAATTTCTATAAAGCAAAAAGCCTGGGTTCTGCTCAGGCTTTTTTT
>JAKFCO010000043.1:0-5062 GCA_036676605.1 Algoriphagus sp. | reverse complement strand
TTATTCCAATTCACGTCTGTCCAAAAGTCTAAATTCAGCATTAGAGGGAGTAAACGCCTTCTAATATCATTTTAAGAGTTTCCGGTTTGAGGGGCTTTGTATAATATCCCTTCAATTCGGAGAAGTCAAGTGCATTTAATCTTTCACTACTTAAAATTGAACTTGTAAGGATTATCAAATGGTAATTTATCCGAATATTTTTATTTAGATCTTGATAATGTTTCAAAAATTGCAAACCATCCATAATTGGCATATTCAGGTCCAGAAAAATCAGGCACCTTTTCGGACTCAAATGGCCGATATTTCTATCCTTCAAAAATAACAAAGCTTCGCTACCATCATAAAAATTTCTTATTCGGACTTGATAATTCAGATTAGAAATCTGCTTTTTGCAAATAAAATGTTGCACTGGATCATCATCAATTATAACAACCTCAGTTATGGCATGACAAACATTCAAAACGGCATTGGGGATTTTAGATTTTAGAAATAACTCGCCCCAACCAACAACTAATAACGAATTTACCAAAAGAAATACAGTGAAAAAAGCAATCCCTAATTATTTAATTACAAAGCATTTATTTGTACTTAAAATCCAAAAAACACTAAATAATCGATAAGATGGGATTTTTGTAAATACAAATTTTTCAAAATTAAAATTAATTTCCTCGAAAAACCAGCCAATAAATGGGGCGATAACCTATACTGACTCCGGCAGTCTTAGTCAGGTAATTGTGGGAACCAGGTGTAATCCCGTACAATTGGCGGGAGCAAATTACACCCTCCTGTCTTTTGCATCCAGTAAATAACCCGAAGGGCTTGCGGAGAAAGGAAGACGAACGTCGCTTTACCTGTGAACGTTGTCCTTACTCTGCACGTCGTTTAGGAGCGGCCATCCCAGGCTGACTTATTTTTTGATGTGGTAACGGACTCCCCGGCCTGCTCCTGTTTTCAGTAAAACTCCCTCGTTTACAAGATAGGCCAGGTCTTTCTTGATCGTGTTCCGGGAGTGGTTTTCCATGCTGTTTTCCAGCTCGTTGATCTGTGCGGTCTCTTTCTCTTTGACATAGGCCACTATCTGCTGCTGCCTTTTATTCAAAACAACTTTCAGCCTGCTGTAGGTATCGTATTTGGTTTCCAGGCGTCCGGTCAGTTCCATGAGGCTTTCCAGGAAAAAAAGGGTCCATCTGTCGATGCGTTCATGTTTGCTGTATCGGTTTTTCTGCCCGTCCATCAATGCCCTGTAGTAGGCTTCCTTTTTACTCTCTATCACGTGTTCGAAGGACACATACTGGACAAAACCGTATTCCAGCTTCATCAGCAACAAGGTGGTCAAAAGCCTGGACAGACGGCCGTTGCCGTCCTGGTACGGGTGAATCGACAGGAACTCGTAAACAAAGGCGGACACGATCAACAAAGGGTGCAGGTCCTGTTCCTTTAGGCGTTCATCGGTCCATCCTATCAGGGCTTCCATCTCACTGGCTGTCAGATGCGGTTCCGTGGTCATGAAGATGGTACGCCGTGTCCCGTCCGGATAATTGGCCACCACCTGGTTGGACAGGTTTTTGAAACGTCCTTTATGGGCCTTGTCCTTGTCACTGTGCTTCAATAAAATACCGTGCAGCTGGTGGATATAGCTTTGGGTCAGGGGGATTTCTTCATGGTTTTCCAAAATGATTTCCAGGGCTTCATAATAGCCCACCACTTCCTGTTCCTCCCGTTTTTCCAGCTTGCTGATCTTTACCGATCTCAACAGCTTTTCCACTTCTTCGTCCGTCAGTGTGGCCCCTTCTATCCGGGTGGATGAACCGATACTCTCTATCGTGGCGATCTTGCGCAGTTCTTTCAGGTAACCGCTTTTGGTCTGTTCCAGCACCTTCCACGAACCTTTGAACGTATCGATTACGCCCAAATGCCGGTTAATCTTCTGGTGTACCGGACTTTCAAAGTCCAGTTTTTGATTCATTTTATTGGATATATCCATTTTGTATCCATTTTTACCCAATTACAAAAATAAGGGGTTTATTTTGTTTTCCTGCCTATAAAAACTTCTTTTCAACCCAGCGGAGCCTGCCAGCTCGGTATTCATCCAGGTGATGTTTCCGTTGTACAGCCCTGTGTTCGAGTTGATCGTGGATGTTCGGGTCCAGAGTGCGTCCCGGGTGTCGGTCAGTACGGTACCCGCTGTGATCGGTGAATAATCTCCGGAGTAATAGCCCAGCGCAAACGCCAGCGCATCCTTTCCCGTACGCTTGGCCCCTATTCCGTCTGCTCCCGGATCTCCTGCTTTCGGCATGTTCACCCCTTTCAGCCAGCCCTGCAGCGTATAGTAATAGTCCAGTCCCTGCACCTTGTGTTCGCCCAGTTCCACCCGTGCCAGCGGACCGTGCGGATAATAATAGTAAGTGGCATCTGTGGACCACAGGTACCCGTCTGTGCTGGTCTGGACTGTTTCGATCCTGTTGTCTGTGTCATAGCGGTACCGGTGGATCAGCTGCTCCGCCGTACCCGGCTGATAATAGACATAGTTCACATTCCCGCTGATCTGATCGTATTGGTAAGCTGTGATCTTGGCAGGCAAGCCTGGGATCTGCTGTAAAAGACTCTCTACATTCCCATGTGAATCATAGCTGTAAGCAGTCAGCAGACTGTCAGTTTGCCCTTTTTCCAGCTGGGCCGTCCAGCTTACCCGATTTCTGAGGTGTTCCTGGGTGAATTTTTGATGAAGTCCGGTTTTGGGTTTGTCGTAGCCTGTCAGCGTAATATCCTGACAGGTGTAATCCGGTCGTTGGGGAAATTCCGGGGTATTGATTTTCAACTTCAAACCGGAAAGCGCTTCTGTGGTCACCAACTCGCCGGTTTCAGTCACCCGCCCCAATTTATCGAACTTACTGTAGCTATACGCATTGGATGCCGCCTGTCTGGAATTTTGGGATAACCTAAGCTGGCCTATCGGATTGTACCAAAACTGGCTGATTCCTCCATCCGGGCTGGATTGCCAGACCAATTGGTTTTTCCTGTTGTATCGGTATCCGGTCACCAATTCGTGTGCCCGAGTCACTGACGTACCGGATTTTACCTGGTTTATCTGTGCGGTTGTCAGCGGTTTTACCCCTTTTGGGGGCACGGTCCGGGTCAGGTTGCCCGACTGGTCATAGTAATACAGCGTATAGTGATATTCCTGGCTGGTCGCTGTCATGGTCAGGGTCTCTTCTGCCCCTTCCAGGCATTTCCCCAGTTCTGCCTCAGGAATGGGCGAACACACAACTTAATTTAGGCATTGTTCTCAAAGAACTGAGCATAAGTACAGGTGGTCGGTGAGGCTTGCTTATCTGCAGTAGGCATAACTGCTTATCAAAAAAGTATTGGAAGTATTTTGTCAAGTACAACTGCTCTTTTATTTTGCTCTCTCCTTTGGTCCGCCGGGAGGAATTTGCAATTCAATCCTCTTATTTAGCAAGTTAATAATCCTCCTGATGCGCCTTTTTTTAATTTTATACAAATTTCAAATCCGTTCCAGGACAGTTCCGGATTTCCTTTTGTTACTTTTATTTCTTAAAATTCAAATCTGAATTTCTTTAATAGATTTGATTTAATTGTGTCTCCAAACCCAATCAAAACCACCTACACCTTGAATTATCGCATTCCCTTGCTTGGCCTTCTCGCCTGTTGCCTCTTTTCCTGTTCTTCACAAAAGGAATGGTATAAGGGAAATCTTCATACCCATTCTTATTGGAGTGACGGGGACAATTACCCGGAGATGATCATGGACTGGTATAAGACTCAAGGGTATGATTTTGCGGTACTGTCTGATCACAATGCCCTCCAAACCGGTGAAAAATGGAAACTGATTCCCAAGTCACCCATGCATGAAAAGGCCTTTGAAAACTACCTGAATAAATACGGAACGAATTGGGTGGAATCAAAAACCGACTCGGCAGGAAGACTGCATGTGCGCCTGAAAACACTGGAAGAATACCGGTCCCTGTTCGAGGATAAAGAGCAATTTCTGATCATTCCAGCCGAGGAAATCAGTTCACAGTTTGAGAAGAAGCCTATCCATATGAATGTCACCAATGTGCAGGAATACATTGAGCCTGCCAGTGGAAATTCAGTGTCGGAGGTCATGCAGCGCAACCTTGATCAGGTGAAAAAACAACGGGAAGCAACAGGCCACTCCATGTTCCTGCATATCAATCACCCTAATTTTATCTGGGCGATTACTCCGGAGGATATTATGGTATTGGAAGGCGAACGGTTCTTTGAAGTGTACAACGGCCATCCTCAGGTAAACAATTACGGGGATGAGCATCGCCCAAGCATGGAGGCACTTTGGGATCAAGTTCAAGTTTCTTATCTCCAAAGCGGCAAACCACTTCTCTATGGATTGGCCGTGGATGATGCACACAATTACCACATATTCGGAGGAAAGGAAAGCAATCCGGGAAGAGGTTGGGTGGAAGTTTACGCCAAGTCTCTCAGTCCCGAGGACCTGATCGAAGCGATGGAGTCCGGGGACTTTTATGCCAGCACAGGAGTGATTTTAAAGCGGGTGAAGTTTAACGGAAAGAAACTTCAGATCGATGTAAAACCCGAGGAAGGGGTAACCTATACCATCCGGTTTTTTGGAACCAAAAAATCCAATCCGGAGGCCAATGGGATTTTATTGCAAGAAACTAAAGGAACTGAGGCATCCTATTTCCTTCAGGAAGATGACCTTTATGTGAGAGCCAAGGTGATTTCTTCCAAGTCTAAAGAAAATCCTTATCGCCTGGGAGATCTGGAGGAAGCCTGGATTCAGCCTGTGGTGAAGAGGTAAAATTGGTAGTTACTCCCACTTTGGGTAGAATTTGCAAATCGATCCGGCTCCGTAAAAATAGTTTGGGATTTTTCAGGTTATTCCCCGTAATTGGTTTTAACCGAAAGCATTTTTCATATTATAATATGTGTATTCGCTTGATTGCACGTAACAGAATTAAGTTGGGATTTGAATGAAAAAATCCCCCTAACCCTCCGCCGCGCCTGTGCGCCCTTGGCGTAGCGGAGGGAGTCACATTTCCGC
>JAKFCO010000042.1:0-43007 GCA_036676605.1 Algoriphagus sp. | reverse complement strand
TAGTCCTCCTTCTATCTCTTTCAGCCAATACGATGTATCTGCAGGAACAAAAGAAGTGGAATCCTGTGCAAAAAGCTGAAAACCAAGAAAAACAAGAATTAAAAGAGTTGTAATTTTTTTCATGATGAAATAATTTAAATGAATAGATAGGTTGAAAACTATACTCTAAAACAATATTACAAATATGAAAAATGACATCGAAAACGACTTGATTATCGGGGATTATTTGGCACAGCAGCGCATAAATTTGGCGAATGATAGCAGATTGCTTTCTTTTTTAGAGTTTGAGGAAACTGAAAAATGAAACAGCCTCAAGAATTAAATTAAGTAAATCAAAAGCGAAAAAAGTCAAATCTGCAAAGTTCTTTCCTGATAATGGTAAGATTTTGGGTTATCTTAATCAAAAACCAATACTATGAAAATCGCAGGAATAATTCTGGTCCTTGTTGGGATCTTTATGCTCGTCAGCCCAAGCCTCAATTTCACTACTCGTGAGAAGATAATAGATGCCGGCCCTTTGCAAGTAACAGCTGATAAAAAGCGTGAAATCCAGTGGCCAACCTATGCTGGAGGAGTTGTTTTAGCCGGAGGAATCGTACTTTTAGTCATGTCAAGAAAAAAGTAAAACCTCAGAGCGAATCGTTGAAGCTTTGTAATTTTGGGTTCTTAATCTCCAAAAACACCATTATTTGAAACTTGCAGCAGTAGATATCGGGTCCAATGCGATCCGAATGCAGATCACCACTGTGAATCAGTACGAAGGAGTGATCTCTTTCAAGAGAGTGGAATACATCCGGTTTCCGCTACGATTGGGGCTGGATGTTTTTCACCATCAAAGGATCAGCGAAATCAACCGAAGAAAATTCATCAAGCTCATGCAGGCTTTTAAAATCCTTATTGATCTCTATGAAGTCGATGATTACATGGCCTGCGCTACTTCTGCCATGCGTGAAAGTGTAAATGGAGGGGAGATTTCAGAGGAAGTTCTCCAGGAATTAGGATTGAAGATTCACATCATTGATGGGGATGAGGAGGCTGAATTGATTAATCAATCCCTCACCAATTATATCGATGAAAAACCCTATCTCCACATCGATGTAGGCGGAGGGAGTACCGAACTCAACATCTACCGGAATAAAGAAAAAATTGCTTCAAAGTCTTTTCAAATTGGTTCTGTTAGAGCATTGGAAGACAAAGTTGCGGAGCCGGTCTGGCTATCGATGGAGAAATTTATTACTCGCTACATCGATAAAAAGTCCAGGATAACCTCCATTGGTACAGGCGGAAACATCAATAAGATCCTTGAACTAACCCGGCCAAGGAAAAACAAGGTTTTCCTAGATCTTGAAAAAATTGAATCGACTCTGGAATACCTTGAGTCAATCAGTTTTGAAGAGCGAGTGAACAAACTCAACCTTAATCATGACCGGGCAGATGTAATCATTCCTGCAGGCAAAATCTACCTGGCTGCAATGAAAGCTGCATCCTCATTGAAAATGGTGGTTCCTGATCTTGGTTTGAAAGACGGAATTATTCAGGTGCTTTATGAGCGAAACAAAACAAAAATGCCCCTTTGATCGGGACATTTTTTATGGCTTTACAAGTTCCACTTTCATTACTTCTTCGGAGTCAACACTGAAGAATTCTTTATGAATATTGAATTCAGGTTCCCCCGGAACTGGTTTTTTCACAGCGTAAGAACCATCTTCCTGCATCACATAGGAATTGACGTTATCTCTTAGATTGAAAGCCAGGATATTCATCAATTGTTTTTCCAGCAAAGGAGCCTCTACTTTGAAAAGAGATTCGAGTCTTTTGTCAAAGCTCCGAACCATCATATCCGCACTACCGGCGTAGGTTCTGGTTAACCCATTATTATGAAAATGGTAAATTCTGGAGTGCTCCAAAAAGTCCCCAACTATCGAAAGAACCTCTATTCGTTCGCTCAAACCAGCTCTGCCCGGTCTCAAACAACAAATCCCCCGGACAATCAATTTGATTGTAACACCGGATTGGGAAGCTCTGTATAGTGCATAGATAATCTCTGAATCTTCAAGTGAGTTTACCTTGATGAAAATACCGCTTGGAAGTCCATTTCTGGCATTTTCAGCTTCCTGCTCAATAAACTCAATGAGTTGATTTCTCATATCTCTCGGAGCAGTAATCAGGTTTTTGTATTGATGAGGCATGGAATGCCCGGTGATTACATTGAAAAATTCCGACACATCATTTGCCAGAGTTTCATTGGTAGTCAATAGACCAATGTCTGTGTAAAGCCTGGCGGTATCCTCATTATAGTTTCCTGAACCCAGGTGTACATATCTTGTAATCTCCCAATCCTCCTTTTTCACTATCAAAAGAAGCTTGGTGTGAGTTTTCAGATGGGAAATCCCATAAATAACGAAGCAACCTGCCTTCTGAAGTTTTTTAGCTTCTCTGATGTTGTTCTCTTCATCAAACCTCGCTTTCACTTCAAAAAGAACGGAAACGTGTTTCCCATTTTCTGCTGCTTTCAGCAAAGCCTTGGTGATCTGACTATCCTTTGCTACCCGATAAAGGGTCATTTTGATAGCCATCACTCCCGGGTCTTCCGCGGCTTTTTCTACAAGATCAAGAATGGAATCAATGTTATTATAAGGATGATGAAGCAGAATATCTTTTTCCTTTAAAACCTCAAAAATATCAGCTACTCCCTCTTCAGGATAAGACAAAGGTTTCACCGGTTCTGGGATTTGCGGAAGCTTGTCACGGAAATTGCGGTTTCCAACTATTTGCCAAAGTCCTGTAAAATCCAGCATGCTGACCCTTTTCACCATGAAAACAGAATCTGATTTCAGATTCCATCGCTCCAAAAGTGAATTTAGCATCCATTTGCTATAGCCTTCCTCGATTTCGATCCGTACTACCCGACCGGTCTTTCGCTCCATGAGCTTTCTCTTCACTTCTTCTAGAAAGTTGGCGTCCATGTCTTCACTTTCTTCCAAAGTGAAATCACCATTTCTGGTAATCCTGAAAAGACTGATGGCTTCTATCTCAACATTCCTGAAAAGAGAAACGATATTCTCGCGAATGACCTCTTCGATAGGAATCAACAAAAGTGAATTATCTCTTTCGATCTCAAAAAATCTTGGAATATTGGCCGGAATCTGCACAAAACTTAGCTTTCGCATATCCTGACGCTCACCCGGACTGGTGGTCACCACCCCAAAAACCAGGAGCTTATTCATCAAAATCGGAAAAGTCCTGTAACCATCGTACACCATCGGTGTAAGCATCGGGTAAATCGCTTTTATGAAATAGGAATGAACTTTCTCCTGCTCAGGTTGGGTGAGTTTGGTGATGTTGCAAAGACTAATGCCCTCCTTGTCAAGGCCAGGCAAAATTACATTGACAAAATGATTATGCTGGTCAGTATGAAAATCCTGGCAGTCTCCCATCAATCTGGACTTGAAAGGTTCTTCCCTCAGTCCTGAGTAATCAACTCGCTCTTTCTCATAATCGAGGTAATTATAAAGCGAGCCTACCCGAATCATGAAAAATTCATCCAGGTTGGAGGCGGTAATGGCAAGAAACTTTAATTTCTCAAAAATTGTCCTTTGCTCCTTTTTAGACTGATCCAGAACACGTTCGTTGAATTTCAACCAACTTAAATCTCTACTGACCAGGTCACTTTTCTGAATGATCGACTCGTATTTATCACCGATTGCCAGTTTCATAGCAGGTTAAATTAATTTGAAAGCAAGATAGATTTTGATTGCTTACGGTGGGTTTATCAATATGTTAAAGATTAAAAAAAAGGGGCTAAAAAGCCCCTTTTCAAAATTTATCAGATATCGATTTTTGCGTATTTGGCATTTTTCTCGATAAAATCTCTTCTTGGGGCCACTTCATCTCCCATTAGCATACTGAATAGGTGATCCGCCTCAATAGCCGATTCGATGTTGACTTGCTTGATCGTTCGCACAGAAGGATCCATCGTGGTGGTCCAAAGCTGTTCCGGATTCATTTCTCCCAAACCTTTGTATCGCTGTACTCCGACGCTGTCTTCTCTTCCATCTTTCGCCATTTCAAGGGTCAGGCGCTTTCTTTCCTCTTCATCCCAGCAGTAGCGTTCGTCCTTTCCTCTCTTCAGCAAGTAAAGCGGGGGTAAAGCAATGTAAACGTACCCATTCTCAATCAGGGCTTTCATGTATCTGAAGAACAAAGTCAGGATCAAAGTTCTGATGTGAGATCCATCAATGTCAGCATCCGTCATGATGATGATCTTGTGATAGCGAAGACCTGACATATCAAGTTCCCTGTCATCATTTGCCGTTCCGAATCTTACTCCAAGAGCGGTCAAAATATTTTTGATTTCCTCGTTATCGTAGATTTTATGCTCGTGAGCCTTTTCTACGTTTAGGATTTTACCTTTCAAAGGCAAAATAGCCTGAAAATCTCTGTCTCGTCCTTGCTTGGCAGATCCGCCTGCCGAGTCACCTTCGACAAGATAAAGCTCACAAACTGTAGGATCACTGTTCGCACAATCGGCAAGTTTTCCGGGAAGACCTCCACCGCCTAAGACATTCTTACGCTGAACCATTTCACGTGCTTTTTTAGCAGCGTGTCTGGCCTGTGCAGCAAGAACAACTTTTCCAACAATGATTCTTGCTTCTTTGGGATGCTCCTCAAGCCAGCTTTGAAGTACTTCAGAAACTGCACTGTCTACAGCGCCGACTACATCAGAGTTACCGAGTTTCGATTTGGTTTGACCTTCAAATTGAGGTTCCTGAACTTTAACAGAAATAACTGCTGTCAATCCTTCTCTGAAATCATCTCCGGAAACCTCCAGCTTCAACTTATCCAGCATACCGGACTTATCGGCATAGGACTTCAAAGTTCGGGTCAACGCTCTTCTGAAACCTGATACGTGTGAACCTCCTTCGTGAGTATTGATGGTATTTACATAGGAAACCACATTTTCAGTGTATGAGCTATTGTAGTTCATAGCAACCTGAACCGGAACACCATTTTTCTCAGTGTCTATATAAATAGGCTCATCGATGATTTTTACACGAGTTTCATCCAGGTATTTGACAAACTCCACCAATCCGCCTTCTGAGTAAAACTCATCTGACCTTGGAGAACCATCATCCTCAAGTTCCCTTAAGTCCTTTAGGACAATTCTGATTCCGGCATTCAGGAAGGCCATTTCCCTCATCCGGTTCGCGATTGTTTCGTATTTGTATTCTGTAATTGCAAAAATGGAATCGTCCGGCTTGAAGTGGATTGTTGTTCCTCTTTTATCTGTAGTTCCAATTTGACGTGCGGGATACTGAGGAATACCTATCTTGAATTCCTGCTCAAAAATAACACCGTCACGGTAAACAGTAGCTTTCAAATCAGTAGATAGCGCATTCACACAGGAAACACCTACCCCATGCAACCCCCCCGAAACTTTGTATGTATCCTTATCAAACTTTCCACCGGCATGAAGTACCGTCAGAACGACTTCAAGAGCGGATTTTTTTTCTTTTGGATGTATTCCTGTTGGAATTCCCCTACCATTGTCCTCTACGGTTATAGAGTTGTCTTCATGGATTGTTACCTTGATGGTATCGCAATGACCTGCTAAGGCTTCATCAATCGAGTTATCGACAACTTCCCAGATCAGGTGGTGAAGTCCTCTGACTCCGACATCACCAATGTACATAGCTGGTCTTTTTCTTACTGCTTCCAGGCCTTCTAATACCTGAATATTCCCTGCTGAATAATCATCAGGGTTCATTGCTTTTTCTTCACTCATATTTTTTGGATAAAACCCTCAAAATGGGCTTCAAAAGGTGATTTCGTATTCATTTATAGATTGCGCAAGTTAAGAAAAAAAAGTCATTTAACCGCCTGTTTTTTGCCGCCTCACTGAATCCAGCAGCCTGTTTTTTGCAAAAAAATTATGAACCCAAAAACAACTTCAATTGGATTAATGAATTTCACATTTTCCGGGAAATACTTATTGAAAAATGGGTCTGATTAAAACTGACCCGTGCTCAACATCACCAGATTACATGCTGCAAGAACTTGAATTCCCTCTGCTTTTGCTCTTGAATAGAACTCAGGATTCTCCGTCCCGGGATTAAAAATGATTCTTTTTGGCTTGAGGCTCAATAAGTAATCTATCCATTCAGCCTGATTTTCTGGTCCAATGTAAAGCGTAATGGTATCGATGTCCACTAGAGCTGGCTTTGTTCTTAAGTCAAGGATTTGCTTTCCAAATAGTTCACCGGTTTTGATCCCGATGGGAATAAAATCAAGACCTCGCTCCTCAAACATACCCGCAGCTGTATAAGCATATCGGGAAGGGTTTGTGGTGGCTCCGACTATCAATGTTTTCTTCTCAGACATTTCTGCTTCCAAAAACCCGGTCTCTTTCAAACGTATCCATGTGCCTGTGCTTTTTGGACTCATAGACATCTGACAATCGAATCATAATCCCTGTTTCTTCGACCTCACCAAACTCATCATTCAGCGCCGTTCCAAACGTCACCATCGTCGGAGACAGGTTCATATACGTATTGATCAAAGGGGGAATATTCTCACCATACGCACGGATTCTGCTGTTAAGTTCTTTGTAGCCTTCTTTGTAATCCAGTCCCTCAAAAGGGTTAGGTTCGTTTGGAATATTGGTTTCATATCCAAGCTTGAGCAATGGCTTAGGCCAAACAAGGTTTTCTTTATCCGGAAAATAATGATTCATGAATAGCAGCAACAAATCGCGGGCTTCGCGATTGTAATGAGGGTACATGGTCACTTTTCCGAATAGGTATTTCACATCCGGATTGAGCAAAACAACTGCACCAAGTCCATCCCAAAGATTGTCTAAACTGAATATTCCCTTTCTGTTATCTAAGGCAGGCTGGTATTTTGGTTGCACAAAAGAGCGCCCTAATTCGATCGTAAAAGGAATGTAGTCCTTTACAAATTTCTCCGAAAAGTCAAACAAGTGCGTTGTGGAGAGATTCAGTGATCCGTCAGCTTGAATTGCTTCTTTACATTTGATAAGTCTGTATCCGGCTACGATTTCTTCATCTTCAGGATTCCAGGTGACCAACTGCTGATAACATTTTTCGCAGGTATCATTTTCATCCAAATCAAGAGCCATTCCGGTACCTCCTCCGGCAGCCCGGAATGTGAGTTCACGCAACCGCCCGATCTCTTTAACGACATTGGGAGCATTGTGAAAATCAACCAAATAGACAAGGTTATCTCCATTATTGGAATATCGAAGAAACCGCTCCGGACTTAGCTCCGCCTTGAGCAATTCTCTATCAACAGCCGGTATAATTTCCTCTTCCTTATTCATTCGTTGATCCTAAGTCGTACACTATTTTTTTGATGTGTTCTGCCCATTGAGATTCCGATTTACTTGAATCAAGGCTTTGGCAGGGAATAAGTTCTCCAACACGGATTACGACTTTTTGGCCTCGTTGTTTATACATTTCGTCAGCCAAATAAAACATCTCCACGTTAGCCTTTATTCCCAATTTCTTTCTCCAGTGAGCCAAATTGTAGAAGAATTTGGAATTATTACCCGATATAAAACAAGGTAGGATATCTTTTTTGTATTTCTTCGCCTTCGCTACAAAGCTCTTTTTCCACTCCAAATCCCGGATGCCATCTTCGAATTTTCTTGAAACCAGGCCTGCCGGAAAAATCAGAACCGCATAGCCTTCAGAATAAACTTGTTCTACCAAAGCTGCAGCCTGTTGAGAGTTCTTTCCAAATTTATTGACAGGGATAAAAATCGGTTGAAAATTTTCAAAATTCATCAGAATGTCATTGACCAAAAACCGAATGTCCGGCCTGATTTTTCCGATTGCATGAATCATCGCAATCCCGTCAATCCCTCCTAAAGGATGGTTTGCAGCCAAAATAACCCCGCCGGTTTTTGGAACCCGCTCTCCTCCTATCAATTGCACTTCGACTTGAAATTCATTTATCAATCCGCTGGCAAAATCTATCCCGTGAAGGTGATTTGTTTTTGCCATCACCTCATTCATCCAGTCTTCATGAACTACTCTCTTGATGTAAGACAAGACAAAACCCGGCATCCAGCGGAGTAAAGCAGGATTTTTATCTGCTATAGCTTTCTCAACATCAATAAACTTCTTGGACATATTGGGTTACTGCTATAAATAGCCTTGTAAATAGATTGGAAGTTCAAAATCTTTGGAAAATAAGGCTAAAATTTCAAAAAACCAGCCTCAAACCTTCATCCCACAATGGCAACAATTATTACAGTCCTGAAAACCAATACGCTTATTTTTTTGTATTAAGTAGAAATAACTCATATGAATTTAGTCTTGACCGGAAGTACTTCCGGAATTGGTTGGGAAAAAGTCAAAGGCCTCTATCCTACTGTCACCAAACTTGTCCTTCCTGTAAGAAATCTTGAAAAAGCGAAAAGCCTGCTTTCCAAGCTTCCCGACCAGCAAAAAATCCATCTGGTCGAGATGGATCTTTCCGACATGAAAAGTGTTGAAAGGGCAGCAAAACAAATCGCTTCTGAATTCACCAAAATTGATGTTCTGATCAATAATGCCGGGGGAATGTTCCCGGCCGGGTTAAGGACAAAAGATGGATTGGATCAATCCTTTGCAGTCAATCATCTTGGGCCTTTTATCCTGACCAAAACCCTGCTTCCTAATCTTTTGGAATCAAAAGGAAAAGTCATCTATGTCAGTTCAGAGGCGCATCGCTTTGCGAAAGTGAACAAGGCTGATTTGTCACTTCTCCGGTCTCCAAATACAATCCACGCATATTCCAATGTCAAGCTTTACAATGTTTTGATGAGCCGATATATGGTAAATCAGTATAAAAATGAAGGCCTGACTTCCTATTCTCTCCATCCGGGAGTGGTGAGAACTGCTTTCGGTTCCGATTCAGGTACGATTGCAAAAGCACTCATTCGGGCAACTCAACTTTTCTTTATTTCTCCGAAAAAGGGAGCTGAAACAAGTATTTTCCTGTCAACAGAACCATCTGAAAAGCTGATCAACGGAGCTTATTATGTCAGAAAAAGAGCAAAATCACCTTCCTCAATTGCGATGGACACGGAATTGGGAAAAAATCTCTGGAACTTCAGCGAAGAAATCCTCATTAAAATCCTTTCCTGATTATTTCCCTATTTTTGCTTCCTCAAATCAGAAAAACATTCATGAAAGAATCTATTCAGTCACTCAGTCCCGGTATTTGGGAAGATTACGAACTCATCGATACGGGTGGATTTGAAAAACTGGAAAGATTCGGGAAGTTCATCCTCAGCCGACCTGAGCCTCAGGCAATCTGGGATAAAAGTCTTCCGGAGTCCGAATGGAGAACTCTTGCTCACGCCCACTTTGCCAAGGAAAAAAGCAATCCTGAAAAAGGGCAATGGGAGCAAATTCAACCGATGCCTCACAACTGGCAAATTGGATACACCAATCCTGAAGGCCTTAAAATGAGCCTAAATCTGGCGCTGACTTCCTTCAAACATATCGGACTCTTCCCGGAACAGGCTGTCAATTGGGACTACATCTACCAAACTGTCAAACGCAGTCCGGTCAAAAATCCAAAAATTCTTAACCTGTTTGCCTATACAGGTGCTGCGAGTGTTGCTGCGAAAGCTGCAGGAGCTGATGTCACCCACCTCGATTCTGTGAAACAGGTAATCACCTGGTCCAAACATAATATGGAAGCCTCCGGATTGGATGGAATCCGCTGGATGGTAGATGATGCAATGAAGTTCATCAAACGTGAAGCCCGTCGCGGAAACAGATACCAGGGAATCATCCTGGATCCGCCCGCTTATGGTCGTGGTCCAGAAGGAGAAAAATGGATTCTGGAAGAGCAAATAAACGAAATGCTGAAAGTTTGCGCTGAAATCATGGATCCAAAAGATCATTTTCTGCTACTGAATATGTACTCTTTGAGCTTCTCATCTCTGATTGCTGCCAATCTGATCCGGACAAATTTCGGAAAGGTGGAGAATGCTGAGCATGGTGAATTGTACCTGGAAGACAGATTTGAAAAGAAACTTCCCCTGGGAGTTTTCTTCCGTTTTTCAAGTTTTTGACCCGGAGTTAAAATGAACAACCGACAGCTTTTTTTCCAGCATTTGGCGCAGACAACGGATTTTCCTCTGATGATTGAGGTGGAAAAAGCTGAAGGCGTTTACCTTTTCGGCCCAAACGGTGAAACCTACATGGACCTAATTTCCGGAATCGGAGTGAGCAATGTCGGTCACCGTCATCCTAAGGTCCTGGAAGCGATCCTCAATCAGCTGGACAAATACCTGCACCTGATGGTGTATGGAGAATTTGTTCAAAGCCCTCAAACTTTACTCGCAAAAGCACTCTGCGACACTTTGCCGGATCATTTGGACAATATCTATCTGGTGAATAGCGGTTCGGAAGCAGTGGAAGGAGCAATGAAACTTGCCAAGCGATTTACAGGAAAGCCAAATTTCATTTCCTGTGTGGATGCCTACCACGGAAGTTCTCACGGTTCTTTGAGTGTGGGTGGAAATGAAGTTTTCAAACGAGCATATCGCCCTCTCCTGCCAGGAATTAGCCATATCCATTATGGAAGTTTCTCAGATTTGGAGAAAATCGATTCGGATACGGCAGCTGTGATCATTGAAACCATTCAGGGTGAAGCCGGAATTCGAGTTGCATCTAAAGAGTATTTTCAGGCTTTGCGAAAGCGGTGCGATGAAACCGGAACACTCCTGATTTTGGATGAAATCCAATGCGGGTTTGGCCGAACCGGAAAGTTCTGGGCATTTGAGCATTTCGAAATCGTACCGGATATGGTTGTTTGTGCCAAAGGAATGGGCGGAGGAATGCCAATAGGTGCATTCGTCGCTAATAAAGAAGTGATGGCAGTTTTCAAAAACAATCCGCTGCTAGGCCACATCACCACTTTTGGAGGTCATCCGGTAAGTTCGGCGGCATCTTTGGCTACAATTCAAATTTTGCTGGAAGAAAATCTCATCGATCAGGTTGAAGCAAAAGCCAATCTGATCAAAAGCTTATTGGTTCACCCGAAAATCAAATCCATCCGAAACAAAGGGCTGATGATGGCGGTGGAATTTGAATCTTTTGATGTCTTAAAGCCAATAATTGACCGGGCGATTGAATTGGGAGTAATCACCGATTGGTTTCTTTTCTGTGACGATTCGATGAGAATTGCACCGCCCCTGACCATTACCGAGGAAGAAATTCATCAAGCATGTCGGGTGATTTTGAGAGCGATCGAAGAGCGTGTTTAGTTTAGCCATTAGGATTCAACCCATTCAGGGTTGATTTCGAATCTTTATTGAATTCCTTTACCACCCGTTTTACGGGTGGTAAAGGAATTCATTCCCTTCAGGAATGATCTGATACTCCAAAGTCCAAATTGATCTTCCCTACAAAAAGAAATTCCCAAAGGGAATGAATCTCAATAACCTTACGAAATTAGGAGAATAGAAATGATCTGGTCACCTCCCAGATACCTATCATTTAACTGATAAAATAAAATTCCCGAAGGGAATGAATATCAATAGCTCCGTATGAAATGAGGAGTTCAAAAATGATTTCTTAAATTCAACATTGTCAACCCTGAAGCGATAGTCCCGATGAACGAAGTGATTTCGGGAGGGTTGAATCTTTTTACCCTTCTCCAAATTTTTAACCTTAACCATTTTTCAGCATGAGCATTTACACCAAACTAATTTTCCACATTGTCTTTTCAACTCACAATCGAAAACCTACTCTTCGAAAATCTGACAGGTCAATCCTATTTTCGTACATAACCGGCATTTTAAAAAATAAAAAATGCCATCTCTATCAGATAAATGGAGTGGAAGATCATATTCATATTTTGACACATATCCATCCAACTATTCCTCTGGCATCACTTGTCAAAGACATTAAATTGGCATCAATAAGCTTAATAAAGGAAGAAGGAATATTCCCAAACTTTGATGGTTGGCAAGATGGATATGGTGGTTTCACGGTTTCAGAAAAGGAAAAATCAGGATTAATTCGATACATCGAAAACCAGGAAGAACATCATCGGGAAATTGATTTTTTGGATGAATACAGGGAAATTCTAATCGAAAACGGTATCGAATTCGATCCAAAATATCTTCTTTAAATAAGGAAATTTTCAACCCATTCAGGGTTGGTTTCGAATCATTATTGAATTCCTCTACTCTACCACCCGTTTCACGGGTGGCTACTGAATTTCATTCCTTTCAGGAATGATCCGATACCCGAAAATTCAATATTGTTTTTGCAGGTAAATAAAATTCCCGAAGGGAATGAATATTAATAGCTCCGTATGAAAAGCGTAAAAGAGAACCGTAATGAGTTGGAAAATCGCATTACACCAATCCTTTCATGAAGACCCTGAAATTCCCGAAGGGAATGAATATCAATAGCTCCGATGAAATGCGGAGAATAGAAATGGATTTGTAAATCATTTTTTCTCAACCTTAAATGGGTTGAATCTGAGATCTTCAGAATTCTTATCAGGAGAGACATCGAAGCAGGCTCCAATTCTCAGGAATTCTCTAACTGACTAGTTTTTCTTTTAATCCCCAATCCCCTTATCTTCTCTCAAATTATTTTCCCAAATGAAAAAAGTCGGAATAATCCTCGGTTCCATCATTTTGCTCGTGATTTTCGGAGTTCTAATCCTGATTATCCTCCATTCTCCCCAATACAGCGGTAAAAAGAACATCGAAGGTCTCAATTCCGAAGTGGAGGTCATCTTTGATAAATTCGGAGTGCCTCATATTTATGCCCAAAACTCAGACGATGCTTATCGGGCTTTGGGATATGTACACGCTCAGGATCGGCTTTTTCAGATGGAAATGATGCGGAGAGTGGGTTCGGGTACTCTTGCCGAACTCCTTGGTCCGGATGTTCTGGATATTGACAAGTTTTTCAGAACACTTGGTTTACCGAAACATGCCAGAGAGAGCAATGAAGCGTTCCTCAAAGAAGGGGATTCACCGTGGAAATCGGCCGCAGAAGCCTACGCTGCAGGTGTAAATGAATTTATCGCAGACGGCAGGCTTCCTATTGAATACACGCTCCTGGGTGCAAAGCCAAGGGAATTCACGTCGGAAGACATGCATTCAATAACAGGTTACATGGCTTTCACTTTTGCAATGGGTGTAAAAACCGATCCTTTGGTGACCAAAATGGCCAGAGAACTTGGAAATGAATATTTAGCGGCACTTTCGGTGCAGACTTTGCCGGAACATTATGTGATTCCGGTCCATTATCCTGATTCGCTTTTGGTACCAAAAACTGAAAATCCAAGTCTGATCAGCATGCTGGACAAACTTCCGGTTCCGCTTTTGGAAGGGTCAAACAGTTGGGTAATTTCAGGCAAAAGAACCGCCAGCGGACAGGTTCTTTTTGCAAATGATACCCATATTGGTTTCTCGTCTCCTTCTGTTTGGTATGAAGCCCATATCAAATATCCCGGCTATAGTTTCTACGGAAATCACCTGGCTGGATTGCCTTTTGGCTTGGTCGGACATAGCCGAAATCACAGCGTGGGATTGACGATGTTTGAAAATGACGATCAGGACTTTTTCGAAGAAAAGCTCAATCCATCTAATCCAACTGAAATTCTGATTGGAGATAGTGCCTCAGCGATCACAAAAAGAATGGAAACAATTGCGGTGAAAGGTCAGTATCCGGTTGAATTTGAAATCCGGGAGACAGTTCACGGACCGATCATGAATCCTGTGGTGCCGGAAATAGCGGACCTGACTGAGAATCCGGTTTCCTCTTGGTGGGTTTATATTTTGGAACCGACGAAAGCACTGGAGGCCATTTACAAACTCAACCATGCCGAATCCATGCAGGATGTGGCCGATGCTTCTTCCCTGATTCACGCGCCTGGATTGAATATCATGTACGGTGACAAAGCAGGTAACATTGCCTGGTGGGCAGCTGCAAAGCTTCCTATTCGGGGAGAAAAAGTCCATTCCAAAATCTTCGCCGACGGTTCTGATCCGGGTTCACAACCTCAGGGCTGGTATCCTTTCTCGGTCAATCCTCAGAGCATAAATCCCGAAAGCGGATTTGTAGCTTCGGCAAACAATCAGCCCGACTCGATGAGCAACGGCGTATTTTTCCCTGGCTATTATTATCCCGGAGATCGCTACAATAGAATCGCCAAAACTCTCACAAGCCGGAAGGATTGGGATCTCGAATCAATCAAATCCCTTCAACTGGAAACTTTGAATGAAACGCATCCCAGGAATGCTCAATTCCTGCTTTCGAATATCAAGCGGGAAGATTTTTCCGAACAATCAGATATTCTGAATGAACTGGAAAACTGGGATGGCAACCACGATCTGAATAGCGAAGCCCCTACTCTGTTCTACAAATGGACCTACCATACGCTTAGATTGGCGATGGAAGATGAACTGGGAAAAGAAGGTTTTGAAGCTTATCTGGGCACATTTATGATGATCAGAAGTACCAAGCACTTCCTGGATTTCGAAGCAAATCCATGGTGGGATGTTCGCACAACTGAAGGCAAAGAGAGCCGGGAGGAAATCATTTCCAAAGCACTTGAACTTTCCCTTGCGCAATTGAGCTCTCAGTTTGGTCCTGATTCAGATGATTGGAACTGGGAAAAAACAATCGTAGCTGAGCATCCTCACCCGCTTGGAGCTAAAAAGCCTTTGGATAAAATCTTCAACGTAAGAACCGAACCAATCCCGGCAAACGAGGAATCCGTGAATAAACTTGCTTTCAGAATGAATGGAGAAGGAATTTACAAAGTCACCTCCGGACCAGCGATGAGAATCATTCTGGACTTTGCGGACGTGGAAGCTTCAGTTTCAGTTTTGCCAACCGGCCAAAGTGGAAACCGATTCAGCAAGCATTACTCCGATCAGGCAGAGCTTTATGCAAAAGGTAGATATCGCCCTCAATTAATGAATGAAGCGGAAATCAGGGGTAAAGCGAAGAGTACGTTGGTGCTTTCCCCGAAATGAAGTTAATGGTTAAAGGGGTTAATGGTTAAAAGGTTAATCGTTAAGGGTTAATCGGTTATTGGTTAATCGGTTATTGAGTAAAGGGCTAATAGATTAATTGGGTTTAAAGATTAATCGCTTAAACCTTAAACTTTTAAACACATTTCTCCCGCAGTCAAACTTTGAACTGAAAATTGGGGTTAATAAGGGAAATCGTGAATTATGAAAAATAAGGTCGAGAAGAAATACCCGGTGGAAAAGAGCGAGGAGGAATGGAAAGAAATTCTTGATCCTCAATCCTATAAAGTTTTAAGAGAAAAAGGTACTGAGCGACCATTCACCGGTCAGTACAACCTCAACAAAGAAACCGGGATCTACGAATGCAAAGCCTGCGGGAATGAGATTTTTCATTCCTCCAAAAAATTCGATAGTGGTTGCGGATGGCCAAGTTTCACCGAGCCTGTTCGCCCGGATGCAATCGATGTGCACATGGACTATTCGCACTTTATGATTCGGGAGGAGATTCTTTGTGGCAAATGTGGCGGACATTTAGGTCACCGCTTCCCCGACGGTCCAAAAGACCAGGGAGGAATTCGTTATTGCATCAATTCGGTGAGTTTGGATTTTAAGGAAGGTGAAAAGTGAATAAAGGGGGTATCCGAAATCCGAAATTAAAAAATCCGAAATCATAAACCTGCCAGCCGCAGGTCTGTGAAACTCCGTGTCCCAAAAACACCGTGCCCCTCCATACAAATCAGTTCAAAAAAAGGTCTGTGACACAGCCCTTGGTGAACCAAATAAACTCCGTGTTCCTCCGTGTCTCCCCTGCCATCCGCAGGCGGGTCCGAAATCAAACAATCCCCTTCTCGGGATATTTCCCTGTCACAGTTTTTGCAAATGCTTTTAGCTCCTCGATTTGCTCATCCATATTACCGTTTGGATAGATGCACGGGCCAATGCCGGCCTCCTTTTTCTTATAATCCAAATACCCCACCACAATCGGAACGTCAGCTCCAATTGCTATATGATAAAATCCTAATTTCCATTTAGTTACTGCACTTCGAGTTCCTTCGGGAGTCACCATTACAACCAGGTCGTCTGACTCCTTCAACATGGTGATCATTGCCTCTGTATAGGTTTGTTTTCTTCCTCCAGGAATACGTTTCCGATCGATTCCAATTCCTCCCAATCCTTTGATCAGCCAGCCCAGCGGGCCTACCATTACTTCTTGTTTGATGGTGAATTTGACGGGAATATCCATCAGGAAAAATGCTGCACGCGCATACAACAAATCCCAATTGGAGGTGTGGGGAACAGCAATCAGCACAGCCTTTTTTACACCCTTCGGCCAATTATTATTGAGAGACCAGCCGGATATCCAGAAAATAAATCGGGAAATTAATTTCATGTGTTTATAATTGATTTTTAAGGGCCACATGGAATCTCGCATGGTTGATAATCATTCCAGTGTGTGACGCTTGCGTCATGCTCGATTTCATCATACGCTTACTGACTTTTTGGTTTTAACTGCAAGTTCTAAAATTGATGGATTCTCTTCAATATACTCCATGGTTCGATCGTATCCTGCCTGAAATAATTCCGGTGCTTTCTTGATGTCAAAAACACCATATTTTCCCAAACCAGGCACTTCTATAAAGAAATCACACTTCGACTCTCTGCTGTATACATTATAATTCATTGCCATGATTACAGATCGTTCGATCAGGTTTTTCAAGTTCCGAATGTTCATTTCTTCAGGCAGATGATTGCAATTGACACCAATTACATAATCACAAATTCCATCCAAAGGCTCTACAGGAAGATTGTTTAAAATACCTCCGTCAACCAGATGTTTATTATCGATCACAATAGGCTCAAACATTCCGGGAATGCAAGCTGAAGCCATAAGGGGTTTGATCAACTCTCCTTCGGAAAAGTAAACTGTTTTCCCTTTACTGATATCCGTGGCGGCCACAGTGAGCGGGATTTTTAGATTTGAGAAATCATTGTGGCCAAGATAAATCTTAAATAAGTTCTCCACCGTGTCCATTTTCAATATTCCCTTCCAGGAAATCGCCGGACGCATGAATTTAAAAAAGTTGGTTTCAACGATAATTTTCAGGATTTCTTCGGGCTCGTAACCCTCACAATACATCGCTCCGGCAATCGCACCTGCTGAAGTACCGGAAACTTTTGTTGGGATAATGCCAACTTCTTTCAGGCCTTTCAAAACCCCAAGATGTGAAATCCCGCGCACTCCGCCTCCTGAAAGTGCTAATCCGATTTTCAAGTTAGATTTCATTGAGTTTGAATGTTTGGTCGAGTCTGACTCCCTTTTCCGTCATTTTCACGGTACAACATTCATGCACAGGATCATGTTCGAAAAATAAGATCCACTCTTCTCTCGCTGCTTCTTCCAGAAATCTGGCTTTTTCATCCATCGTCAGCAAAGGCCGGGTATCATATCCCATCACATAAGGAATAGGAATATGGGCTGCTGAAGCCAGTAAATCCGCGACAAAAACAACTGTTCTTCCTTTGTATTGAATCTTGGGAAGCATCTGTTTGTCCGTATGACCATCCACAGTAAGGAAGTCAAAACCCGGAAATAAGGTTTTTTGATGCAAATCCAAATATTTCAAATGACCGATTTCCTGCATCGGAATAATATTTTCCTCCAGAAATGAAGCTTTCTCTCTCGGATTGGGAACTGTTGCCCAATTCCAATGCTCCTTGTTTGACCAATAAGTCGCCCGGGGGAAAGTCATTTCGTATTGCCCATGGGAACCATAGCTGACGCCGCCACCGCAATGATCAAAATGAAGGTGCGTCAAAAAGTTGTCTGTAATTTGATGGAAGCCTACCCCTAATTCCTGAAGGCTTTTTGCTAGTGAATCTTCTCCATGGAGGTAATAATGGGAAAAGAATCTGGCGTCTTGCTTGTTTCCGATTCCATTATCAATCAGAACAACCCGATCACCATCCACTGCCAGCATGCATCGCATTGCCCAGTTGCACAGGTTGTTCTCATCAGCCGGATTGGTTCGTGACCAAAGGGTTTTGGGTACAACTCCAAACATGGCACCACCGTCCAGCTTGAAAAATCCGGTATTGACTGTATATAATTCCATTTGGGTTTGATTAGGAGTCATTGCGACCGAGGAACGAGCGAATCAATCTCAAAAAAGACTTATCCCTTCTTTCTCAAAGCAATGACATTATTCTTTTTGTATTTAAAAACCCGAAGCGATCTTTCCAATTGAGAGATTGCTTCGGGGTTAACTCATACTTTCCAGAAGTTAAAAGGGAAAATATTCCCCTACCAATGACAGTTAACCCCCTAACCCCACGGCGTGCAGGCCTGAAGGGGGAATCGGATGCTTCTAATTCATCCATCTCCGATCATCTCTAAATCATATATCTGAAATCCCATATCCGAAAATCCGAAACCAAATCCCCCTTGCCCCCTTTAAACATGATTTCGATTCCAGGTTTATATTCGAGACTAAGGGGGAGTTGCCGCTTTTTCGGTCTACTAATCTCTACTCACCCATTCTCTCAGTCTCTCTTCCAAAAATGAGATTGCTTCGCTCCGTTCCTCCACTACCAATGACGATTACTCAACAACTACGCCCATCGAGCAGAATTTGTCGATGCGCTGTTCAATTCGTTTTTCAGGTTTGATCTTGTCAAGTTCTTTCAAAGCATGCTGAATTGCTGATTTGATAGTTGCAGCCATCCACTTCATATCCTTATGCGCACCCCCAAGAGGTTCCGGAATGATATCATCGATCAGTCCATTTCCTTTCATGTCCATGGCTGTAAGTTTCAACGCCTCTGCTGCCTGCTCCTTGTAATCCCATGATCTCCACAAGATCGAAGAACAAGACTCCGGTGAAATCACCGAATACCAGGTATTTTCAAGCATCAGCACGCGATCTCCGATAGCAATACCCAATGCCCCGCCTGATGCGCCTTCTCCGATGATGATGCAAATCACTGGAACTTTCAGCATAAACATATCGCGGATATTTCTGGCAATTGCCTCACCCTGCCCTCTTTCCTCAGCTTCCAAACCTGGAAAAGCACCCGGTGTATCAATTAGGGTTACGATTGGCTTACCGAATTTCTCGGCCATTTTCATGAGCCTGAGGGCTTTTCTATAACCTTCAGGGTTAGCCATGCCGAAGTTGCGCTCTTGTCGCTGCTTGGTATTTCTGCCTTTTTGTTGGCCAATGAACATCACGGATCTCCCATCGATGTCACCCAGACCGCCAATCATGGCTTTATCGTCTTTTACATTTCTGTCGCCATGAAGCTCAACGAAATTATTGGTGATTTCGTAGATATAATCCAGCGAATACGGCCGATCAGCGTGTCGGGACAACTGTACCCGCTGCCAGCGAGTAAGGTTTTGAAAAGTTTCTTTTTTCAAGGCAAGGATTTTTTCTTCCAGCGAATCAATATCAGAGCTTAAATCGATATTTCGACCCTTAGCCAAATCCTTCATTTCCTGAAGTTTCTGCTCTAAATCAGCTATTGGTTTTTCGAATTCTAATACCATTTTTGCGATTTTTGAAAGTAACAAATATAGGGAATATACTCATGCTTCATAAACTTTTTCATCCTGCTAAAACCTCCAAATTGGAATAAATACTGAGTTTTTACTAAGGCAATTTGAAATCAAATTACATCCAAAACCGGCGTTCAGAAATCAATTTTACAAGTTGGCCGGAAATTTACAAAAGGCTTGAAAACAAAAAAGCCTTGATTTCTCAAGGCTTAAAAGCGGAATGGACGGGACTCGAACCCGCGACCTCCTGCGTGACAGGCAGGCATTCTAACCAGCTGAACTACCACTCCAAAATCTTAATAAATTATTCTTGTAAACATTTTCTACAAGTACTTGCGGAATGGACGGGACTCGAACCCGCGACCTCCTGCGTGACAGGCAGGCATTCTAACCAGCTGAACTACCACTCCGTTGAATTAAAAAGAGATTTTCAGAACTTTTTCCTAGCACCTCATTTTTAAGTGATGCAAATGTAGGATTTTATCTTATCCAACAAAAAACAACCTGAAATATTTATGGGGACTACCTTGTATAAACTTCGCAGTCAGAGAGATAAATTTATACATTATCCGCAATCCTGCCAGCAAATTATTTGAACGAGTGAAAAAAATGGAAAACGCAGGTTGGTTGATTTCTTCGGTCTTCCGTCATCGGTCTTCCAGCCAATTACCCATAGAGAATTATCTAATTGGTAAAAAAGCATACCTACATTTAGATTTAATGACTGTCAATCCCTCAATGCAGGGTTTTCTCCCAATTCCAGCTATCCCGCAAAGAATCTTCCAATGTGAACTTTGGATACCATCCCAGGACTTTGTTGATTTTTTGAGTATCAGCCCAAATTTTAACCACATCGCCCGGTCTTCTTGGCCCGATTTGGTAATTCAATTTCAAGCCATTCACCTTTTCAAAAGTCTGGATCACCTCCAGAACAGTATTTCCATTGCCTGTTCCCACATTGAAAACTTCATACGAATCAACAGGCTGCTTTTCCAGGAATGCTAATGCTTTCACATGCGCATCTGCCAAATCAACTACGTGGATATAATCCCGAACGCACGTACCGTCAACCGTATCATAATCATTCCCGAAAATCGTAACCTTTTCGCGGATTCCTGCTGCCACCTGAGTTACAAAAGGAACCAGATTACTCGGAATTCCTGAAGGTAATTCCCCGATTTTGGCAGATGGATGAGCACCAATCGGATTGAAATAGCGAAGTGAAATCACGCGGATTCCCGGCTTGCTGGCGACAAAATCCTTTAAAATGTCCTCACAAATTTTCTTTGTATTTCCATAAGGGCTTTCTGCATCCTTCCGGGGAGTTTCCTCTGTCACAGGCAATTCATCTGCTTGGCCATAAACAGTGCACGAGGAAGAAAAAACCAGGTCTTTAATCCCTTTGTCCTTCATGAAATCAAGCAAAACAAGCAAAGAACCCACATTATTATGGTAGTACTTCAACGGAAGTTTAGTACTTTCTCCCACTGCTTTGAAGGCTGCAAAATGGATCACACCGCTTAACTCATGTTCATCTGCAATCTTATCCAGCAATGCCCGGTCACTGCAATCTCCCAGGTAAAAAGCAAGTCGTTTTCCGGTTATTTCCTCCAATCTATCAATCACATCTGCATTGGAATTGGATAAATCATCGATGATGATGGGTTCAAAGCCTGAATTGACTAATTCTACGGCTGTATGCGAACCGATGTATCCGGCTCCTCCGGTTATTAAAATCTTTTTCATATGATTATAATTTTTTTTTCAAAGGTCAGATAGCCTGTCCCGAACTTGTTTCGGGAGAATCTCGCATGGTTGCCCCGATAGGTATCGGGGCATACCTCTGTGTGACGCTTACGTCATGCTCGATTTCATAAGTAGGTTAAAAATTATTCGTCAGTAAAACTATCCAAAACTCAGGACATTGAAGGCTTTTTTACGATGATCAATCAACGAATCAAGGTAACTGTTCCTTTCTGATCGGTGAAATTTTTCTGATTTCCTTCGGAATATTCGAACTTCAAATAATAAGAAAATACACCCGGAGGAACGATTTCATTTTTGTAGGTTCCCGGCCAGCCTTCAGTTCCAGAGTAAAGTAATTGCCCCCAGCGATCCCAAACCATCAATTCATAGGTAATCGTGCAATTTGAAATCGGCTCCAAAGGACCCTTTACCGGATCAAATCCACTTGGCATCCTTACCTGAGGTACTGCTTGAGAAACAGTTCCCGTCCCGGTGACAGTACATCCATTGGCATCTGTGACAGTCACTGTGAATTCACCGGAGGAAAGCTGATCCAGATTTTTACCGGTAGATCCATTTTCCCATAAATAAAAATAGGGGCCACTTCCTCCCGCTGGAATCGCTTGCAATTCCCCGTCAAGTCCGCCCGGACATCCCGGACTCTCTTCCTGAAATTTCAGCGTAAGCGGGTCCGGACCTGTCATTTCACCCTCAAACGCCAGGGTGCAACCTCTGGAGTCAATGACAGTCAGGGAGAATTCCCCTATAGCAAAATCAGAAATGGTCAGCCTGCTTCCATCCCAGGTTGAACTCTGTCCAAGAACAGTAAATGGAGGAGTTCCGCCGGTAATTCCAAAACTCACAGTTCCATCCTCAGCTTCAGCACAGGAAACTGGATTCACCTGAATCTGGCCGGAAATTTCCATGGCTTTAGGTTCTTTTAATTCAATTTTGAGAACCTCAAAATCACATCCTGAAGCATCAGTAATGGTTACTTCATAGAATCCGGCTTCCAGATTTTCAGCTAGACTGTTTTTCAGGCTTGGATCATGTGACCAGGAAAAAGTATAAGTTCCTGAGCCTCCACTTGGAGCCAATTTGATAAAACCATCCGAAACTCCCGGACAAGCAGGATTTTGTGTTTGAGCCTGATTGGCTTTGAATTCAGAGTAAATTTCCAGCTTCAAAACTTCTGAAACTCCCTTACAAGCTCCATTTATCTTGCTGCTTTCTTCAAAAAACAAAGTCTTAACAGGAGCATTCAGATTCCAGACAACTTCGATTTTTTCTGAGTTCTGTCCTGAAATAATCTGACCTCCGGTTATTGTCCAGGTGTAAGCCCGATCAATGGATGGAAAGGAAACATTATAAACGAGATTGCTGACTTGAGCACCGCAAATCCCGCTTGGTCCTTCAGGTAATCCGGGTTCGATCTTCTCAGTGATTTCCACTTTCAACTCAATCAATTCACCGGGACAGCCAAATTCATTGATCGGAGTAGCCTTCACGAAAGCTGATGGATTGGGAGCTCCCCATTTTATGGTTATTGTCGAATCATTTTCAGAAATAACCGTTCCCCCTCCTACTTCCCAACTGGTGGATTCAACTCCGACTCTGTTTTCTAATACATAAGTAATTTCATCAATCTGAGGACAAACAGATTCCGGACCGGCTATTTCAGCACTTACCTTTTTCACCTCCACGTCAAAAGTAAATTCCTCTTCCTGATCACATCTTCCGCTACCCGTTGATGCCAGGATTTTCACTTTAAATTTCCCTTCTTTTACAAAAGTGTGCGGGACTTCCTGGCCATTTACAGGGGGAGTTCCATCTCCAAAATCCCAGATAAAATTATTGAAAAGAGGATTGTCCGGCAGAATTTTCCAAAGACCTTCATGATCAAGGCAGGCCACTTTTTCCCCTTCCACCTCAAAATCATACTCGGTTTCGATTTCGTATTGGATCTTTTCCAATTTTGCTCCGATTGCAAAACCATAAGCTTCGATGGATCCGGAACCATAGGCATAACCAATAAATCCTTCCGGATTTGAAAGTGAATTCACTCCCTTATTGATCTGAACCTGAGCATAAGCAAAGTCTACACCCGGAACCGGCTTAAACTGTGATCCAATATTTTGGCCATTCAGGATCGTTTGATTTTCTGCACCTTTCGGTACAATCACATTCAGGAAATGTTCGATATCCTGATTAAAACTCCCGGCCAGTTTCCCTGCGGAAAAAATCAATGATTCCATCCTTTGACTATTTGGCGTGTAAGAAATAATCGATGGATCACCTAATGCAGCTGCGCCAAACTCATTACAGAAACCGCTTTTAGTGATTACGGCAACTGAGGATGGCTTGGAAGTCTCGATAGCGACGACTTCATTTTTCCCAAACTCAAATCTCAAAAACTTGCCCGCGTCAATCGTCCCTTTGAGTTGACCATTCACTCTTATCTGAGTTCCGTTTTGGGATGCTAAAACTTTAACAATTTCACCGGAAGTTCGGCCTCTCCATGGAATATGGATATAAGATTTTCCCCAGGTGTTGAGCGGATAAGCCTGCTGAAACAAATGATCTCCGGTACTTCCGCAATCTCCTGCACTGGTCATCTTATTCCCTCCGAATACCGCAATATTCTTACATTCTCCGGTTTCACCGTTCAAAACACGAACCGTAGAACCGGTCAAGTCACCATCAGCTTTGATTTGGTAGCTATCTCCTTCATTCAAAGTAACAAAGATCGGAGAACCTGCCGGGACTGTGTTGACCGTTCTGGCTGAAGGAATAATTTCAATTTTGGTATCATTTTCAATCGCCACTACCAAAAGTGTGCTTTCAAAATTCCGGTTACTTCCCGGTGACTGGTTAGGCCCGAATACATCGTGATGGGCCATTACCATGTATTCCTTGCTAAGAGAATTGACCGGTAAAACAACCGTTCCATCCGTACTGTATTCCCTCCCGTTGATGGCATGAACAGCGATATTGCCGGAAGAACTTATGTAAAGGCTCTTAAATTCTTTTTCCCCGGAACTCCTGACAATCAAATTCTCTGATTCTCCGTCAAATTCTTTGATTAATTGCTGACCGGCTTCTAATGAAAAAGGAATGGATTGTTTTGGGGTACGAATGACCCCGCTGGATTTTTCATTCGCAGTGATAATTATGATAGCCTTATCTCTTCTTGGGGGAGTTGAATTCGGAGTGGTGTTATTATCCATGAAACCCACATAGAATTCCTTTCCCAAAGTACTGAGTTGGGCAAAAGAGCTAATGCTGACCAACATTGGGATCAGTAAAAAAATACATCTGAAAATCAGTCCCTTTGGATTTATCATTCCTCCCCTACTTCAACTCCCGGAAATTTACCTTATCAGTGTGACAAACCCTTGTATTTCTTCAATTTCTATCTTTTGCTCCATATTAAAGCTATATTCTGCTTTATAAAAATAGGTTCCCGGTGGCACTTCTTTACCACGGGCTAAACCATCCCATCCGGTAGATCCGCTATAAATCACCTGACCCCACTTGTCAAAAACAATCATTTTATAAGAAACTGAACAGTTGGAGATAGGTTCAAATGAACCCTGCTCAGGATCAAAACCGGTTGGCATTCTTACCTGAGGCTTGGATTCTTCAATTCTCCCGTAAGCGGTAACGACACAACCCGTAACGTCTGTAATAGTCACAGCATATTCTCCGGAAGGCATAGCACTCAGGGTCGCACTATTCGACAAACTTCTTTTTTCCCCTACTGAAGCAACCATAATTCCACCGTCACCCCATGAGTAATTATAAGGTGGCACTCCACCTGAAACGACAACTGAAAGTTCACCGTTATTTCCTCCCGGACATCCCGGACTTTCCTGAAGGAAGTTTACTGAAAGTAGTTTTGCTCCATTTATAGTTCCTTCAACAGGGATAGAGCAACCTTTTGCATCTAAAATGAATAATGAAAACTTGCCTTCAGCCATTCCCTTTACGCTGAGAGAGATTCCATCCCACTCCGATTCTACTCCCTCAATAGAATAGGGAGCAGTTCCGCCCAATACCGCGACTTCAAATCCCCCATCATTTCCTCCCGAGCAGGAAACAGGATTAATTGTTATTTGGCCATTAAGTCTTAAAGATTCAGGTTCTTCTATTTCAAAAATCTTGATGGCGGTACATCCTGACAAATCTTTAACCGTGACTTCATACGTTCCGGCTTTAAGATTCTCAGCTTTGTTACCCTTCAGGCTCTGATCATGCGACCAGGAATATTCAAAATTTCCGGAACCACCAATAGGAGTGATAATTATCGAACCGTCAGCTTCTCCCAAACAGGAAGGAGCAGTTTGCTCTGTTTCCAATTGCAATTCCATGCTGGTTTCAATGGATAAAATTCCAGAGTTGCTCGGGCAAGAATTGGCAATCCCGGATCCCTGATAATAAAGAGTTCGGATTTGAGAATCAAAATCCCAAAGGATTGCAACTGATTCGGTGTTTTGGCCTGATTTAATTTCACCCCCTGTGACAAACCAAACATAAGTTCCTTCCGCTGAAGGAGCAGGTACTTTGTAAGTAATTGTTTCGGTTTGCGGTCCGCAAATTCCTGATTGACCCACCGGTAATTCAAGCAAATCCGAAGAGGTGAATTGAACATTCAATTCCAAAGTTTCCCCCTGGCAACCATTTTCAGAATAGGGAATCGCTTTTACACTTGCCTCTGAGCTTGAATAATCCCATTCAATTATGGCTGTTGAATCGGTTTGACTTTTTATTGCCCCACCGACTACTTCCCATTCCGCACGAAGGAAATTAGACGTATTCTCTAAGGTGTATTTTACCTCACCGGATCCGGGACAAACTGTTTCAGAACCAGCGAGTTCAGCAACGACTTTCTTTACCTCAACTTCAAAGGTAAATTTCTCTTCCTTGAGACATCTTCCCGATCCCGCCGAGGCTGATACGGTAACTTTAAAAGTGCCTTCCTTTGTAAACGTATGGGGTACTTCCTGTCCGTCTACAGCAGTGGATCCGTCTCCAAAATTCCAACTGAAATTTTTGTAATCGGTATTTTCCGGAATGATTTTCCACAGACCTTCCTGATCAAGGCAAGCTACTTTTTCTCCTTCCACTTCAAAACCATAAGTGGTTTCGGTCTCAAAAACCTGATTTTCAAAACTTGCCACTGCGGCATAGCCATATGAAAACACAGATCCTGACCCATAGGCATACGCGATAAATCCCTCCGGATTGGAAAGAGAATTAACTCCATTCTTCACAACCAATTGAGCATATTCGAATTGGTCATTTCCGGGAACAGGTTTGAATTTATCCCCCACATTTTTTCCATTCAGAACAGTCTGATTAGCACTTCCTTTTGGCACCAATACATTGGCGAAATGCTCTACGATTCCCGGTATTTTAACAGAAGAGAAATAAATTGATTTCAGTCTGAGGTTATTTGGACTGTACACGATCAGCGATGGGTCTCCGAAAGTGCTGAAAAAACCAGTTTGAATATTACAAAGAGCGCTTTTTGCAATTGATGCAACTGATGCAGGTTTGGACGTTTCGATTGAAACAATCTCATCCTTTCCGAATTCGAGTTTCAGGAATTTTCCGGAATTCAAATTGCCAACTAACTGCCCATTCACTCGAACCTCAGTACCGTCCTCGGAAGCCAATACCTTTACAATTTCTCCGGAAGTCCGACCCGCAAGCGGAATATGAATAAAAGATTTTCCCCAGGTGGAGACTGGATAGGACTGATGAACAAGATGATCACCGGTAACTCCACAGTCCCCGGCACTTGTCATTTTATTTCCCCCGTAAACAGCCACATTCTTACAATCCCCGTCAACACCATTTAAGACCCGAACCCTGGAACCGGTCAAATCTCCATTTGCCTTGATTTGATAGCTTTGACCTGCATTAAGTGTGATAGTGATCGGTGTTCCGGCAGATACGTTTTTATTGGTTTTGGCAGTAGGGATAATTTCAATTTTTGTATCATCCTCAATAGCTACCACAAGGAGCGTGCTTTCAAAATTTTGAGGAGTTCCGGAAATCAATGATGGATTCAACACATCAAAATGAGCCGTTACAAAATAGTCCTTACCCAAGGCATTGACTGGTAAAACAACCGTGCCATCCGAACTGGTTTCACGCTGATTGATTGCATGTACACTTATATTACCGGAAGCTTGAATGTATGCGCTTTTATTACTCGTTACTTCCTCAGATGTTCTGTGAATTAAATCCTGATCAGTTCCGTCAAATTCCTTGATAAACTGTTCTCCTTTTTTGAGTTGAAATGGAAAGTCCGCAGCGGGTGTTCGGATGAGACCGCTCACATCTTCATTTGCGGTAACGATGATGACAGCTTTATCAAATTTACCGGCCTGACGATTGTTTTCCATGAAACCGACATAAAACTCCTTACCGACGGTGCTAAGTTGAGCAAACGAGCTTACGCTAATCAGCCATGCAATCAATAGGAAAATGGGTTTTACAATCGGGTGTTTTGGGTGCATTTTTAAGCTACTACACTACTTCACTCGGGATTTTACCTGATCAGGGCGAAAGTCCCGCGCTTATCGACTACTTCTATTTTACCTTCCAAGGGGAATGTGTATCTCATGAGATACGAATAAGAACCTGTGGGAACTTCTTCTCCTTCAACTGATCCATCCCATCCTGAAATTCCGGAATAAATCAATTGTCCCCAGCGGTTATAGATCCACAATTCAAAGTCGATCTCACAGTTTGAGACACCTTGAAATAACGTTTCTTCCCGGGGATTGAAACCAGAGGGCATGCGAACCAAGGGTGAAGATTCGCGTACTTCTCCTGTTCCTAAACTTATACAGCCTGTTCGATCAGTAACAGACACATTGTAATTTCCTTTTGGTACTCCAAGCAACTGACTACCAAGGGCTGGATGATTGTCCCAAGTATAAACATAAGGTGCGATTCCACCAACAGGAAATGCAAATAACTCACCATTACTTCCTCCTGGACATGCAGGTTTTTCCAATCTCACCTCAACTTTTGCAGCAGCCGGGGAGACAATTTCAAAAGCAACCGGAATAGAGCAACCATTGGCGTCATTTATGACCCATTCATATTTTCCCTGTGCAAGATTATCGAGAGCAATCTGATCGGAGAATGATTTGATTCCATCGAAATCCAAAGAATAAGGAGGCACTCCTCCTTCTATCTCAAAATTTAAAGAGCCATCCGGCTTTCCGTAGCATGAGGTTCCTTTTGGATTTATTGAAATCAAAGACATAGGCTTTGGTTCTGTTATTTCTAAATTCTCCAACTTAAACTCACATCCTGTTTGATCCAGAATGCTTACAGAATATGAACCGGCTCTAAGGCCTGTTGCCTTATTGGATTTAAGAACCGGATCGTGAGACCAGGTGACAACATAGGGGGATGTTCCGCCTGTAATTTCCAAATCGATTTCTCCTGAGTTGGCACCTGAGCAACCAACCAAAGACAAGTCTTTAACTCTGGCTTCAAATTGTGAGCCAACTTTAACCTCCAGATCCTCAGACTCTCCGGCACAAAGCTGATCGACCAGACTATGGGCCCGATAGCTTATAATTCCTGTGACACCGGGCTGATCCCAACTGACTTCTACAACCTTCTCATTTTGGCCGGATACAATCTGACCTCCGGAAATCTCCCACTCATATCCTCTTCCCGGAGAAGTATTGGGAACTGTGTAAAAATGTGTTATTGAAGGATCAAAGCAGATTGTTTGTTCACCTTCCGGAATGCCGGCAATAATTTTTTGGTTGATTACTACTTCCAGAATTATTTCCTCGCCAAGGCAGCCATTCTGATTATATGGAACTGCTATTACTTTGGCCAAGTCATTGGCCGGACCCCAATTGACCAAAATAGAGTCTCCATAATTATCCAGAATAATTCCGCCTTCGACACTGAAAGCAATCGAGTCAATATTTACTTTTTGATCAAGTTTGTAAACCATCTGCTCAACGTCGGGACAGACAGATGTTTCCCCGATAATTTCAGCATTTAGTTCAAACACCTCCACCTCAAAAACCACTTCCTCTTGCTGATCACAGGAGTTAGGACTTAAAGCTGCCACAACTTTTACCTCATATTTTCCCGGTTCTGAAAAGGTATGGACAACATCCTTTCCTACAACGGGGTCAGCACCATCACCAAAGTCCCAAACAAAATAGGTGAAATCCGGATTTTCAGGATTGATTGTCCAGGCTCCTTCCTGATCAAGGCAAGCCACATTTTCTCCTTCTACTTCGAAATCATACTCAGCCTCAGTTGTAAAGTTGAGGTTGTCCAAGGCTGCTCCTACTGCGAAACCATAAGACTCCAGAAAGCCAAAGCCATACACATAGGCTGTAAATCCTTCCTGATTGGTAAGCTGATGAACCCCTTGGGTAATGTTGATTCGGGCATAGGAATATGTGGGATCACCCGGTACCGGAAAGAATCTGGTTCCCTGATTTTGGCCATCCAGAATGGTTAAATTTTCAGTTCCGGTCTTCACCACAATATTTACATAGTGACTTACGATGGATGGTAGACTCAGGGCATTGAAACGAATTTCTTTCAGCAATTGCTCAACCGGGCTATAGGTAATCATGAACGGGTCGCCATTTTGTGCATTTGGAGCATTCTGCTGATTACATTCCTGGCTTTTCGAAAATACTGTCACAGAAGCCGGCTTGTTGGTGGTAATCATGGCGGTTTCATTGATCCCAAATTCCAAACTCAGGAATTCCCCTTTGTTAATTCCTCCCCGACCAATCCCGTTTACCTCCACCTGAGTTCCATCTTCCGAAGCCAGGACTTTTACCAATTCTCCGGAAGTTCTCCCCGAAAGTGCCACATGGACAAAAGATGTCCCCCAGGTATTAATCGGATAAGCCTGCTGAAAAAGGTTATCATTTGCTGAACCGCAATTCCCCACAGAGGTCCATTTATTTCCTCCAAAAACGGCAATCTTCTTGCATTCATCAGCATTGTCTCCAATCACCCTCACTCTGGATCCTGTCAAATCCGCTCTGGCTTTCAATTGGTAACTCTGTCCTCTATTGAGGGTCAGGTTAAACGGTGAATCTGCAGCATTCCCCGAAATCGTGAATACAGAAGGGGTAATTTCAATCAAAGTGTTATCCTCCGTCGCAACGACTAAAAGTAAGCTCTCATTATCTACATTAGCATTATAGCCAACATTTGCAGTCAATACCTCAAAATGTGAAGTAATCAGGTAATCTTTTCCCAATGCTCCAAGCGGCAAGACAACCGTTCCATCCGCACTTCGCAAGCGCTCATTAAAAGCGTAAACGGCCACTTTTCCGCTTGAACTAATGTATATCCCTTTGTTTTCGATTGTCCCGGAAGTTCGGTGAAGAAGGTCGAGCACAGTGGAAGGTACAGTATGAGTGAATTGCTGACCCTGACTGATATTGAAAGGAATCGACCTTCCCAGATATTCAATAGCTCCTGTAGCATCTTCATTTGCGGAGATCACGATTACAGCCTGATCAGGCGCATCGGGAAGAATCCGGTTGTTGTCCATGAAGCCTATCCAAAATTCCTTCCCGATAGTGGACAGTTGGGCATTTGCATTGGTTGCCAGGCAAAGCAGTGTACACAAAAATGATAATTGAAGGTAAAGTTTTCTCATGCCCCTTGCTCAATCCCAAATATTCCTTCAATATAAACAACTGGTAAAAATATTGTTCATAAATCCTGATTTTGAGTCACCTGCCTGACCAAAAGCCAAATCAGCGGAGGAATTTGGATTCTAAAAACTATTCTTTAAATTAGTGAAAAGTTGCTTACCTGTTAAGTACTTAACAATTAAAGCCTAACAGAGAAATCAGGTAGGCTTTTCTCAGATATTAGATTTCGACCACTTTCTACAAAATGAAAAAAGGCGTTCTTCTAACCATATTCTTCATTTGGTTTTCATCAGCTTTTAGCCAAACTGTTGAACAGCCCTTCTGTTATTATAGCTAATTTTAACAGAGGATTGGCAAAACTGGCTTTAGAAGAAAAAGATAGTGAATGAATAGATTTATCTAAAGCAGGAGAATTAGGTTATGCAGACGCATACGATTTAATAAGAGAGTATTGTAACTAGAAGAAAATTATTCAGGATCAAAAATCCATAATTAAATTAAAATTTAAAACAAGAACTTAATACTTTAAGCCTACAGAGAAATTTGGTAGGTTTTTCTAAATAAATCTGAACCCATTAAAAAGCACTGAATGCAAATGAAAATTTTTATAATTCTGTTAATATCATCCCTTTATATTTCAAACTCATACTGTCAAACTGAAGAGGAGCTGTTTGAAAGTGCAAATTCTAAGAGGAAGCTGCAAGATTATAAAGGAGCAATACTTGATTACAGTAAAGCCATTTTACTAAATCCAGAATACCTAGAAGCTTATTATTATAGAGGTAATGCGAAAAGTAAGCTTGGTGATTTTCGAGGTGCAATTGAAGACTTCACAAAATTCATAGAGCTTAACCCGAATTACCCAAACTCATATTTCAGCAGAGCAGAAGCGAAAGTTGAAATTAAAGATTTGAGAGGAGCGATTGTTGATTACTCCCAAGGAATTGAACTAAATCCTGAATTCCCAAACGCATATTTTTTTAGAGGAAATGCCAAATTGGAACTAGATGATCGAAGAGGGGCAATAGCTGATTTTACTAAACAGATAGAATTAGAACCTAATAATTCACTATCATACATGCTAAGAGGACTATCTAAAATATACTTAGATCAAATAGATAGTGGGTGTTTAGATCTATCCAGAGCAGGAGAATTGGGATATTCTAAAGCCTATGAGGCGATAAAGCAATATTGCAACTAAAAAATCGACCCAAAAGGAAAGAAAATACTGGCAATAGATTTTTCCTATTACTAATATTTTATAATAGTTATTCACTATATTTGATTCATCCTTCTTAAAATTATAGGAATCATGTATATAACTACTACCATAAATAATAAATGGCTGTTTGAAGTCATTAAAAACGAAAGCCATAAATTACAGGTTTCAACAGTTTTCTTTGTTGCTAATAGAATCACCACAGCTAATGAACCCACTTATAAACCAAATTCGGGATACTTAGTAAGGAATCCAGAACAAACAAATTGGTATCCACAGAATCTCAGAGAGGATGAAGTGCTTTTAGCATTAAAGCACAACTTCCTAGACATTGAGCTGCAATTACAGATAGTAACCCTGTTACTAATGACTCACTATCCAATTACCTTTTATGATTGTGAAAATGGAAAAGAGATAATATTAAAGGAATTAAATGATAAAATATTCCAAGTAAAATAAAAGGTACTCATAATCTACATTCTATTGGTTCTACAACCATCCACCAACAATCACAAACATACCTTTCATTAGAAACATGATATCAGACAAAGAAATTAAAGATCTGACAAATCTCTATAAAGAGAAGGTGGAAGCACAACTTAAACTGAATGAATCAATTGAAGAAACGCTTTGGCCTAAAAGGCAATCACACTCTTTCGCCTATTGGACTGAAATTCCTAATGATTTTCAAACAATGAATAGAGGTGTCACACTTTTCGTTTTAAAAATCTTGTTTGATATTAATAGAGATTTAAATATTACAAAAAATATAATAAATGAATTTAAGATAAGCTTAAATGATTCATTACAATCTTACGATCAAGGTGTTTCAAGTTGGGGTTCACTATCAGAATACGAAGAAATGATGTTTGGAAGGGATAGGGTTAATATAACCAGAAAAATAAATTCTCTTGATGAATTTGCTGCCAGAATAAATGATGATAAAGTATTGATGAATTTAGAAACCATTATTAAAAGGTTTGAAGACAAAAAAATATTCTATTACCGTGACTATAAAGAACACAATTCCTATCTAAATAATCTTATAAAGCTATTGAATGATCTTGAAATGTAACAATTTATCAATTCAAAATAAGAATTAACTATTTGAGTCAAATTACTGGGATATAGCTTCTATTTCTTATAACAAAGCTGGTGTCGAATCAACATCTCCATATTCATCAGAATAAAAATTGGTTGCACCATACTTCAAATGATCAAGCCAAGAACTTAAAGCGGCAGCATATATTAATAGGACCCAATTAGAATCAGACCCGCCAGCCTCATCTACATAATCATTCCCAGCACTAAAAGTCTCGAATCTAAATACAATATTCGGATCCATTTTATCAAGTTCAAGAAGTTCATGGTTTCTTAATTCAAAGAAACCGCTCAAGTTTAAAATTAAGCAATTTGAAATACTGTCATTACCATGCCTGATAACACTTGTCAGTTGATCCAGTGAGGGAAGAATGAAGGATTTAACCTATTAACCCGAATATTAAAATAAAGTGTATCAGGCCTATAATCCGATTCTCCAATACCTTTTGTAGAAAGTAATAAGAAGATAGATGGTAAAACTGTTGATGGTTTCTTTTTGATAAGAGAAAATGTTATAATAAATAAAACAATCACTTACTCTCTAGATAAACATCAAAAAGATTAATACGTGTAACAATTGAAAACCTATCAAAGGTATGGTATGTATTTAAAAAAAACTCCCTTCCTTTGGTAGAAGCAATGAAATGGCACAAATAAAATAATGGAGAATTTGAAGCTAAAGCTCCTATTTTTTCATTTTGAAATCTTAATTGAAAAAAAACTTTAACAAAGTTAATAAAATGATTATGATGTTCTTTCAAGAATCTATTTAATGAATTTACATCATTAATATTAAGTATTTTTAACCTTGCTATAATCTCACCATAATTTGAATTAGATTCCACTAGCCTAATATTAAAATCTTTACGAAGAATATTAGTAACTTCTTTCAAATATTCATTATTATCTAAGAAAACTTTTAAAGAGGATTGATTAATTTCTATAACACCACCTTCTAATAATTCCTTATTTATCCTTCTTTTATATCTTGATCTTTCATTTCTCAATCTTTCAAATTCATTATCCCCAACTTCTAGTAAAGCGGATATTCGATTTATATCACTTAGAAATTCAGAAGGAACACTATCTTTATTTTTATATCCTAGTTCATGAGAAAATTCTGCCCATGCATGTTGTAATACAGTTCTTACTTGAATTTCAATTTTAACATCTGAAAATAAATTCAATCTATCATTTACATTTAGACTGACTATTGAATGCATGGAATTATATCCAAAATCATTAGATTCCTTGATTCTCTTATCAACACTATTCACAGTATCAAAATTAAAGATATTTTTAATTATTTTTTCTACTTTATCAACATCACTATTTTGAAAAACTATAACTCTTATGCCATAGATGTCTGTTAGATCTGATAATGCCTTATATTTTTTATCTTGGATTTTCTTTTCAAGACTTTTTCTTTCCTTTATTCTTTCAGAAATAGGCAAGAATTTTAATGTGGTTTTCTTTAAGGCTTTTTCAAGCAATTCACTCATTTTTCCACCAGCTTTTTGATATTCGGATTTCCTTATATCGAATTCTTCTAAAATAGTTTTTCTTTCCTGCATTCTTTTTTCTGAGAGTTTGTTTTCACAATTAATAAAAAAAAACTGAAATATACAAATTTTATAAAAAAATCAAAAATACTTTTATAATTATCTTTATATATTAATTGAATTGGGTATTATCCTAATTATATGTGTCTTGGTATATTATTTAACTTACCCATAACTATATACAAATTATAAACTTTTGTAAAACAAACAAGAAACTACTTTTAAAGCTTTTACTACTTCTTCAGATTCTATTACCTGTTCCAATTATTATAGGTCTAACTTTGCTATCAGTCAAAGCTGGTTAGACTTTATTATTATATATGCAGCATTCACATTTTTTAAACCAATCTTTATGACTTACAAGTTTTGGTAAGGCTGTTTAAGGTTAGGTCTAATACACTTATGAATAATCTAAGAAACATCATAGCCAATGCTCTCTTTGTAAACTATTTAATAAGCCTACTTTTTACATACTTTACCTTATTCACAATTATCCCATTTTTTATGCCTTTAAGAGCTTCAATTTCACTAAGCTAATAGGGCATCAGCTCTTAAAACGCTAGAGTAGGCAAGTAAAGAAGCCAAAAAAGCTGATACTACCTTTTCCCTGAATCTAGATTGGAATTAAATTTCTGAACAAGTAACAAAACCCTCCTTTCTTTAAGTTGGCTTTTCTTTTTCTTACAAGTACCTTTGCGCCTTGTTGAATTCGAAAAATTTCCGAATTTTCTCATTAAGCAAAAGCTAATCAGCAAGTTTCAGTACTCCTTTCAGTATTCCCACAAAAACGTTCGAGTTTAAAATACTGAAAAACAACGCGTTAACAATCAATTATGATCTCAGTAGATAATTTATCCCTCAAGTTTGGTAAAAGAACACTTTTTGACGAAGTAAGTCTCAAGTTTACACCGGGCAACTGCTACGGTGTGATTGGTGCAAATGGCTCCGGAAAATCAACTTTTTTGAAAATCCTTGCAGGTGAAATTGACAGCACGAGCGGCTCTGTAAATATCACTCCGGGACAGAGAATGGCTGTTTTGAGCCAAAATCACTTCGCCTTTGATGAGATCGAAGTATTGAGCACTGTCCTGATGGGACATAAGAAATTGTACTCCATCATGTCGGAAAAAGATGCCCTTTATTTGAAGGAAGACTTTACCGAAGCTGATGGATTGAGAGCTTCTGAACTTGAGTCAGAATTTGCTGAGATGGACGGCTGGAATTCCGAATCAGATGCTGCTTCACTCCTTTCAGGACTTGGGATCTCTGAGGACTTGCATCATTTGCCAATGAAGCAATTGGCAGGTAATCAGAAAGTGCGGGTTTTATTGGCTCAGGCTCTTTTTGGAAACCCTGATATCCTGATTCTCGATGAACCTACCAACGACCTCGATGCTGATACCATCGAATGGTTGGAAAACTTCTTGTTGGATTTTAAGAATATCGTGATCGTGGTTTCTCACGACAGACACTTCCTGGATACCGTTTCCACTCACGTGGTGGATATCGATTTCAGTAAAATCAAAATCTACTCAGGTAACTATACTTTCTGGTACGAATCTTCTCAGCTTGCTTTAAAGCAGCGTTCTGATTCAAATAAGAAAGCGGAAGATAAGCGGAAGGAATTACAGAATTTTATAGATCGATTCTCTGCAAACGTAGCCAAGTCCAAGCAGGCAACGGCTCGTAAGAAAATGATTGAGAAACTCAACATTGACGAGATTCAGCCATCTTCAAGAAAATATCCGGGTATCATATTCAAACCTGAAAGAGAAGCCGGAGATCAGATTTTCATGACCGAAAACCTGGAATTGAAAGCCGATGGAGTTACCTACTTTACTGACGTAAACCTGATGGTGGACAAGGGAGACAAAATCGCCTTTATCTCCAAGACCAAGCAGGCAGTCAATAAATTCTTCCAGACAATCATGGAAGAAATCCCTGCTACCAAAGGAAGCTACAAATGGGGAGTGACGATCAACAAGGCTTACCTGCCAAACGACAATTCAAAATATTTCAAATCGGATCTCAATCTGATCGACTGGCTGAGACAATACTCAACCAACCAGGAGGAAGCCTATGTGAGAACTTTTCTTGGACGAATGCTTTTCACAGGTGAGGAATCGCTTAAGAAATGCTCTGTCCTTTCCGGAGGAGAAAAAGTTCGCTGCATGATCTCCAGGATGATGCTTCAAAATCCTAATCTCCTTGTGATGGACGAACCTACGAATCACCTCGATTTGGAATCCATTACAGCTTTCAACAACGCAATCGTAGAATTCAACGGTACGGTGTTGATGTCTTCTTATGACCACGCTTTCGTGCAATCTTCCGCAAATCGAATTGTAGAATTCACTCCACATGGCACGATCGACAGAAGAATGCCTTACGATGATTATCTGGCAAGCGAAGAAATCAAGGCAATCCGGGAAAAAATGTATTCCAAAAAATAAGCACTTAGAACTTGCTGCTGACCGCGATCATTATTTACCTGGCAATTACGGTTGCCGTCGGAGCATGGGCCTCCAGATTGGTAAAAAGTTCCAATGATTTCGTGCTTGCAGGCCGTTCTTTACCCCTTTTCCTTTCAGCCTCTGCCCTTTTCGCAACCTGGTTTGGATCCGAGACCATGTTTGGAGCCTCTTCCGTATTTCTGGAAGAAGGTCTTCAGGGTGTGATCGAAGATCCGTTTGGCGGAGCACTTTGCCTGGTTCTGTTCGGGATGTTTTACCTGCGACCCATGTACAGAATGGGCGTTTTGACCATCGGAGACGTTTTTAGAAAGATTTTTGGAAAGCAGGTCGAATTTTTTTCGACCGTTTTCATGGTCCCTATTTACTTTGGATACGTTGCCGCCCAACTTGTCGCGTTAGGCTTGGTTTTTGGGACAGTCACTGATCTTACTCTGTTAGAAGGAATCATCATATCTGCCGGAATAGTGGTAATCTATACGTTCATGGGTGGTATGTGGGCGGTTTCGATTACCGATTTTATCCAGACTACCATGATTGTGATCGGATTAGTTTGGGTGACGGTGATGATAGCCCGGGAAGCCGGAGGAGTAAATGAGATTTTATCCCGGGCGCCTGCGGGAAGTTTTCAATTCTTTCCCGATGCAGGTTTTACTTCCTGGGTAAATTACCTGGGGGCCTGGATTATTCTGGGTCTTGGAAGTATTCCCAGCCAGGATATTTACCAGCGGGTGATGGCTTCAAAATCTGAAAAAGTTGCAGTTCAATCCACCTATCTGGCGGGAGGATTTTATCTGAGTTTTGGGCTTTTGCCTTTGTTTATTGCCTTGGGTGCCAAAGTTCTTTACCCAGAACTCTACCTCGAAAACAAGCAAATGCTTCTTCCTTCTATGGTTTTGGCTCACGGAGGCCTTCCGGTTCAAATCATTTTCTTCGGAGCTTTGATCTCGGCAATCATGAGCACGGCAAGTTCAGGCTTGCTCGCTCCTGCTGCATTGATCTCGGAAAACCTTATTCGCCCACTATTCGCGGGAAAACTCAAAGACAAGCAATTGCTTTGGATCTTGAGGACAAATGTGTTTGTGGTTGCATTGATCGCAACTTACATGGCTTCCCGTGATTCTAATATTTATGAACTCGTTGCGGGAGCATCAATCCTCTTATTAGTTTCTTTATTTGCTCCGCTCACAGCCGGGCTTTATTGGAAGAAAGCCTCCAAAATGGGCGCAATCCTTTCGATGGTTATCGGCATGATGGTTTACCTTGTATGCGACAATCTTGAATTAGAGATTCAATCACATATTTTTGGATTACTGGCGAGCATCGCAGCCATGATTTTTGGCAGTTATCTTTTCCCCAACAAAAGCAACGTTTCCTATGAACTATCCTAAAATCATACTCAAAAGAGGAAAAGAAATTTCTCTGTTCCGTCGTCACCACTGGGTTTTCTCAGGGGCTATTTTCCAAATGGATGAGCACATAAATAACGGTCAGTTGGTGGAAGTTCTTTCTTCCAAAAATGAGTTTCTGGGTATTGGACACTTCTCTCAGGGATCGATCATGGTTCGGGTTATTTCCTTCGAAAACCGGGAAATCAATCAGAGTTTTTGGGATGAAAAAATTGCTTCTGCCTATGCTCTAAGGAAAAGTCTGAGCCTGACTGATAATCCGGAGACTAACGTCTATCGGCTTGTGCATGGAGAAGGTGATCTTCTGCCGGGCCTGATCGTGGATTTTTACAACGGAACAGCAGTAATCCAGGCTCACCACGTCGGGATGCACGCCCACATTGCCGAAATCGCTCAGGCGATCAAAAATACCTATGGAAAATCGCTGAGCGGAGTTTATGATAAAAGCTCCGAAACGCTGCCAAAGAATATCGGGACGTTTACCAACGAATGGATCCTGGGCAAACCTGCAACAGATCTGGTTCAGGAGTACGGAGCAAACTATCGGATCGACTGGGAAAAAGGTCAAAAAACCGGATTTTTCATCGATCAGCGAGAAAACAGAAAGTTGCTTGCCTCCTATTCAAAAGGCAAAAAAGTTCTGAACACCTTTTGCTATTCAGGAGGATTTTCGGTTTTGGCTTTGAAAGAAGGAGCAGCTGAAGTTCACTCGGTGGATATTTCCAACAAAGCGATCGAACTCACCGAGGAAAACCTGGGGTTGAATCCTGAACTGAAAGGAAAGCATGAATCAAAAGTTGCCGATGTGGTCAAGTACATCCGGGAAATCGGAGATGATTACGATTTGATCGTGCTGGATCCACCTGCTTTTGCAAAAAACCTGAAAGCCAGACATAATGCAGTTCAGGCATACAAACGATTGAATGCTGAAGCGCTGAAAAAAATAAAGTCAGGAGGAATTCTGTTTACTTTTTCCTGCAGTCAGGTTGTAGACAAATCACTTTTTACACATACTATCACAGCGGCAGCACTCGAGTCTGGCAGAAAAGTGAAAATCCTTCACCAGCTTTCTCAACCTGCCGACCATCCTATCAATATTTTCCATCCTGAGACGGAATACCTGAAGGGATTGGTTTTATTTGTGGAGTAGATTCAAAATTATGTTTATCCGCTACTTTGCCAGTAGTGCTAAAATAGAGGTTCGAGCGGCGGAAAATCGTCCACACCTGTCCGCTTCGCCGCGGGCGCGCAGGCGCGGTGGAGCTCCTCTAATTGGACTTCAAACCCTAATTTTAGTGGGTTAGTGGCAAGAAAGCGGATAGTCATTTTCAAAATAATTGTAAGCAAAAAGTATATGTATATCCGCAATTACACGAGTAGCCAATTTAATTATACCTCACCTCGACTCTGCTCGGTGACCGTATTAGATTGTAGAATGAGAAGGGGGAAAAATGCGGCTTCGCCGAATTTTTCCCCCTTCTAAAAAAAACTGAACGCGGTGGCTGAGCGCCCGCCTCCCGGAGGGCAGGAAGTCGAAGCCATATTTGTTCCTTATCACAGTACTGACAACAAAGCGGATAATCATAAAAAAGCATTTTCATTTCTGTATTTTCAACCTTTCAACCAATCATAAATTATGTATACCGGTTTACAACACCTTCACTCCGTAATAGCTTATCTGGCTATTCTTGCCTTAATCTTAGTCATATTCTGGATGCTCATCGGATCACTTTCCGGAAGAGAATTCACCGAAAAAGATCGAAAATTCGGGATGATTGGATTCATTATTTCACATACTCAGCTTCTTTTTGGCCTTATCCTTTATTTTGTTAGTCCATTAGGTTTGACTTTGCTTACCAGCGGAACTGCCATGTCAGATTCAGCAGCAAGGCTGACAGCTTTGGAGCATCCGCTAATTAACATCATCGCGATTGTTTTAATCAGTGTGGGCTATATCCGCGCTAAGAAAATGACAATCTCAAGAGCCCGATTCAGAAGCATCTACATGATGTATGCAATTGGATTGATTTTGATCCTAAGCAGAATCCCCTGGACAAGCTGGTTGGGTTAAAAAGTACTGTACTTTGTACAATGTACCAAGTACAAAGACTGGTAACATCCATTTATTAATGAAAATCCGGCCAACCAGCCGGACTTTTCAATTTTAGAGGTTCAAACTCATTTTTTTAAAATCTCATTACCCAATAAAATTAGTGGGGGCACATCAAAATAGCTTATTCATTTTATGCGTATTCGGTTGATTGCACATAACCGAATTAAGTTGGGATTTGAATGAAAAAATCCCCCTGGTTCCCCTTTGAAAAAAAGGGGAGTCGCATTTCCGCTCCATAAAAGGCGGAAGGACTATATCAATCTTTTAACTATACGGATACACTTCATTTTACATGAATATCTGCTTTTTTACCACTAACCAAATAAACAAGGTCTGAAGTCCAAATGTAGGCACTGTCGTCCGATAGCTATCGGACTGTCGATCGTGGTCTCCACCACGAGCGGTCAAGTGTCGTCGATTATCCGCCGCTCAAACCTCTGATTTAAACCTACTAGCAAAGGAGCGGGTAATCCTATTAGTTTTTACAAACGGTCTGATCAGGCTGGGAAAAATGCGTAAAATCGCAGTAAACTCACCCATCCATGAAAAATCTGATTTTCAGCCTCCTGTTCTTTTTCTTTCTGACCTCCAATTTGTCGGCCCAGTCCTATTTCCCTGAAAAGAATAACTGGGAAACCAAAAATCCGGCTACTCTCGGAATGGATGAGTCTAAAGTGAAGCAGGCAATTGAGTTTGCGATTGCTCATGAAAGCAAAGAGAATCCCAACCTGAAAATCGCTCATTACGAAAGTGCTTTCGGTCGGGAGCCTTTTGGATATCCTGTTGGTCCGTCCAAAACCCGGGGCCCGGCTTCCGGTTTGATTATCTACAAAGGCTATGTTGTCGGCCAATGGGGTGAACCTGAGCGGGTGGATTTGACTTTCAGCGTAGCAAAAAGCATTCTCTCCACAACCGCAGGATTGGCTGTTGAAGCGGGTTTGATCAAAAGTGAAAATGACCTGGTTTATCCCTACATGGCGCCGATTTATCCTTTTGATCCGGTGCGGGCGATGATGAACAAGGCGGATCATTTGATGGAAGATGATGTATTTGAGCTTTTTGCCACAGCCCATAATCGAACCATCCGATGGGATGATTTGCTTCGACAGACTTCCGATTGGGAAGGAAGCCTTTGGGGCAAACCTGATTGGGCAGACCGTCCAAGCGGTGAAACCAAAGATTGGAGATCGCGTCCAAGAAATGCTCCGGGAGCAGTTTACGAATACAATGATACCCGTGTAAACGTGCTTGCTTTGGCACTTTTGAATGTTTGGCGAAAGCCATTACCGCACGTCCTGAAAGAAAAAATCATGGATCCGATCGGAGCAAGCGATACCTGGAGATGGACCGGTTATGAAAACTCATTTGTAATTCTGGACGGACAAATCATCCAATCCGTCAGCGGCGGTTCTCACTGGGGAGGCGGAATGATGCTTTCGGCCTGGGATCAGGCACGCTTCGGTTACTTAACTTTGCGAAATGGAAACTGGAACGGAAAGCAACTCATCCCGACAAGTTGGATCGAAAAATCCCGCACTCCTACTCCTGCGCAACCTGAATATGGTTTTATGAATTACTTCCTCAACAATGATCAGAAACAGATTCCGGCTGCTCCAAAAACAGCTTTTTTCCATCTCGGAGCAGGAACAAACATGATCTATGTGGACCAGGAAAATGACTTACTGATCGTGACACGCTGGATTCCAAATGCGGATAAGGCTGAATTGGTGAGGTTGGTATTGGAGAGTTTGCCGAGGTGAGTTTACGTTAATTTTAAGTTACACGGAGTTGCACAGACCTGCCGGCAGGCAGGGGAAGTCACAAATTGCCCGCCGAGGCGGGGAGTTACACTGAGAAAAGATTTAAGACGTAAGATTTAAGGAAAAACCAACCTCCTGATTCCAAAAAGAGAATTCTGCGCCTTTGCGCCTTTGCGGGAGCTTAAAATCGTCGCGACTTTGCGCCGTGGCGAGCAATGTTAATGCCGCCGGAAGTGGCTTTTAGGTTACACGGAGTTGCACGGAGGAAGGCACTGAGTTACACGGAGAAAAGACAGAAGAAATTAGAGTCAAGAATTGAGACACAAGATTTAAGACATAAGATTTAAGACATAAGATTTAAGCACC
>JAKFCO010000041.1:0-10155 GCA_036676605.1 Algoriphagus sp. | reverse complement strand
GCCGATCGATCACAGCCAGGTTATATTCCTTGTCACCACTTCGGTTTTCAAATTGCGCACTGGCGATTTTCAGTTTTTCCATAGAAAAGAAAGATAAGTCGAACAAAAGAAACCCCCAAGAGATAGGGGATGATTGGGGGAAAATCTGCGGATTGACCTGTCCAGGAATGAGTTTACAAACTCGTATAAATCCCTCCCGACCCCGAAGAGCCAGTCCCGATGAGCGAAGCGATTTCGGGAGGGTCGAACTCTTATTTTCCAAAGTCATCCTACCCCGACTGAGTGTAGTATGAGCGTTTGACTGGGTGTATGAATTTGTTATTACACCCTTTTATCCTTTCCAATTTTTAATTGGCTGAAATCCCTCCTCTGGGAGAAGTCAATCCGCAATTGGGACTGGCTGGGATCCTCGACAATTGTCGGGAACAGTTCCACCCTCCTATCACTACCAATTTTCAATTGGCCTATTGCAGTACCATGGTCTCCAAATAATGTCATTCCAGCAGACCATCTTGGATTCTCCCCTATCTTTGCCACTCTCCTTTCCTACCCCATGAAATACCTGTTAGACCTAGTAGCGACCATCCTTTGTCTGAGCTTCATTTTCACGCTACCTGCGAATGCACAGGAGAAGGTATCCTATCACAATCTTTGGCTGCAGACGGGCGATTTGTTGTTTGTGGGCGCAAAAAATGACCAGCTTTCCGGGGCGATCAATAGGGTCACCCAGCGTCAGGCGAATGCGTCATTTGACCATGTGGGTATCCTTGAGGTGTCCGAGTCCGGCATCTATATCCTCCATGCTAGCCCTGAAAAGGGATCTGTCCATGAGCCGTTGGACAGCTTGGTCAACCGAACCACTGCGAAAAGCAAGCAAATGTCCGTCTACAGACTGTCCGACTACGCCCAATCTTCCATCCCAGAAGCGATCAACACGGCCAAGACCTTGCTAGGCATGCCCTACAACTGGACCTATGTGCTCAACGATTCTTCGCTGTATTGTTCGGATTTTGTGGAGCGGGCATTTCGGTATGCGGCACTCTTCAGCTTGGAGCCCATGACTTTCCTCAATCCCGACACAGCCCAAACCGACTCCTATTGGGTTGAATTTTATAAGAATCTTGAGATGGAAGTCCCGGAAGGTCAGTTAGGTTGCAACCCCAACGGCCTGGCTGCAAGCGAGCACCTGAGAAAAGTGGGAGACTTGGAGCTCAATCATCCCCGGTAAATGTTCTTTGCAGTTCAATCGTCCTCTTAAATTGGGTGCTTGTGCGGTTGAATATGAAAGTGCAGTTCCAAATTAAGCATAATCAACGCCTCTTTATTGGATCGAAGTCAAACTACACTTAGTAGGAGGATTAAGTCAGAACTCATTCAGATGATTTCCAAAAAATGTCCAATTTGCAAAAACAACCTACATCCAACATTCCCCCGGCTGGGTGAATTTGTAATTACACCCTATTATTCTAAGGAATTTGCAATTCCATTTCCTTCCTCCAGGGAGCCAAGGAGGATCTCAATTCGATTCTAAAGGAAGAGATCGCTGAGGAAAAGGCTAAAATATCCGGGAAAAGCAACCTCGGTTCCAACCCGAAGTAATCTTTAATCCTTTATTTTTTTGACTCCATAACCCCTCATTTTTTTGTAAATTCATAAGGGTTTACTTTTCTCCACGGACTATCCTAAGATGTGAAAACGATCGATTATTTATCGCATACAGCTGATGTGCGAATAAGGTTGAGAGCCAATTCTGCTTCGGAACTTTTTGAGGTTGCCTTGGAAGGAATGAATCAAATTATAAAAGCGGATGGATGTCAGCAGCCTCGTAGCTTTCCCCTGATTAAACAGATTAATCTCAAGTCTGAGAATCTTACCACTCTTTTGATTGAATTTTTAGGGGAGGTGCTGACACAGTCGCATTTGAATAAGGCATTGTTTTGCAAACTGCAAATTAATCATCTGAGTGAAAGTGAAATTTCAGCTTCAATCCATGGGTACACTGTGGAGGAAATAGATGAGGACATTAAGGCCGTGACGTATCACGAGGCGAATGTCCGGCGAAATTCAGCCAATCAATATGAAACCATCGTAGTTTTTGACATCTGACTTATGGAACTGAAACAATATTTGAAAAGACTTGACGGTCAACTTTGGGAGATTCCAAAGGAAACCCGGGAGGGTATGCGCGTGCCTGCTTATATCTATGCTTCCGAAAAACTGCTTCAGGAATTAAGTTCAGATAAATCCCTGGAGCAGTTAACTAATGTGGCGATGCTCCCCGGCATCCGAAAAGCCGCTATTGTGATGCCCGATGTGCATGAAGGATATGGATTTCCAATTGGAGGTGTTGCTGCTACTGAATGGCCTTCCGGTGTAATTTCTCCCGGTGGAATCGGATATGATATCAATTGTGGCGTGCGAATTCTTTGTTCGGAACTTGAAAGAAAAGACCTTGAAAACAGAGGAGAATCACTTGCAAAAGCTTTGTATGAGCAAATCCCATCGGGCGTAGGAAAAGGAGGATCCATTCAATTGACTGATCTTGAAATGGATCGTGTCTTAAAATACGGTGCGGGATGGGCACTGGAAAATCATTATGCCGAACCGGAAGATCTTGAGCACATGGAATCGGAAGGATGCCTGAAGGATGCCGATCCTGCCTATGTCTCAGAGCAAGCGAAAATGAGAGGGTTTGACCAGTTAGGAACAATCGGTTCAGGCAATCATTTTCTGGAAGTCTCTTATGTGGATAAAATTTTTGACCCCGAAGTGGCTGCAACTTTTGGGTTGAAACTCAATCAGGTTACTATTCTCATCCACACCGGTTCAAGGGGATTAGGCCATCAGGTAGCAACAGATTATCTGAAAAATATGGTCGCTGCTTCGGAAACATACGGCATTCACATGCCCGATCTTGAACTAGCCTGTGCTCCTTTCAATTCTGAAGATGGACAGGCATACTTTAAGGCGATGTCAGCTGCTGCAAATTTTGCCTGGTGCAATCGTCAGATTATTACTTATAAGACCCGGCGATTGTGGAGTGCCTTTTTCAAAGGGAAGGAAGTAAAACTTAAACTCTTATATGATGTCGCTCACAACATTGCAAAAATTGAAGAGCATGTCGTAAATGGCAAAAAGATGAAGCTGATCGTTCATCGCAAAGGATCTACGCGGTCTTTTGGTCCCGGTCATCCGGATATTCCGGAGTGTTTTCGAGAGACGGGTCAACCGGTAATTATTCCCGGCAGTATGGGCACCGCTTCGTATATAATGGTAGGCACTCAGACCGGGATGGAAAAAACTTTTGGATCAACCTGTCACGGGGCAGGCAGACGAATGTCTCGTCATGCCGCGACACGGGCGGTGAATATTCACAATCTGGAGAAAGAACTTCTTTCGAAGGATATTCATGTTCGTGCAGGTTCCCGCAAAGGAGTAAGTGAGGAAGCTCCGACTGCTTACAAAGACATTGAAGAAGTAATCAATGTAGTCCATGATGCGGGTATTGCCCGAAAGGTTGCCCGCCTGAGGCCAATTGCGGTGATTAAAGGATAATGATTGAAATTATTAAAATAGATAACCTTAATCATTGTAAGATTGAAGCAGGAAGGTTACTTTTCTTCCTGAAAGCAGTTGATGTTCAATGATCTAAATTTTTAACCCTATGAAACCCGAAACTCAAAACTTACCCCCTGCAGCATCCCAATATATCCAGGATCAATTCAGGGAAGACTTTCTGTTTGAAGTGATGGAGGTGAGGAAAATAAATGGTGAACCACATTACTTCGTTGAAGTAGCCAAGGATGGAATGGTTCATTTACTTCATTTCAACGAGCAAGGAAAGGTTGTGATTGACAAACTCGAAAATCCATTCAGACCGGACCTTCTTGAGGAGCCCCCTTTCGATGAGATACCGGAATAAGCTGATTCCGGTTCTGTTCCTTACCTGAACGAGATGGTTCCTTCGTCATCAATTGAGGTGTTGAAATCAGAAGAGAGTTTCTGCATTCTGGCAATCACTCGGTCGTAATCTACTTTTTCTGCCCGGGTTGCCTGGTAATCCACTATGCGGATAGGGAGCAAACTTAAATTGACCAGTCCGGCCTTATCAATTGTTAAGACAAAAAATGCTGACAGGTCATTTCTAAGTTCAGGTTCCACGACATAGTCATCTACAAAATCACCGGTGTCATACAGGATCAGCCCGCCTTTATACGATTCAATCCCCTGGAAAATATGAGCGCTGTGTCCATGGATCACACTTGCTCCATGGTCTATCATTTCATGCGCAAACCGAATGAATTCCGGGAAAGGTTCCTCCACCATATTAGGACCCCAGTGTATCGAGACGATCACGATATCAGTTTCTTTCCTGAGGTTTTCTATTGCGTAAATGATTCGATTCCTGTCATTTTCATTTCCAATATCGATGTAATTTATTCCCGGCTCGCTGCCGGCTTTCCAGCTTGGTTCGTTGTCAGTAAGACCTATGACGCCCAATCGAATTCCGTTTTTCAGGAGGATCACGGGTGCCTCCGCATCGGCCAAGTTCAGTCCGGCTCCCACATGTTTGATGCCCGCATTGTCCAGTGTTTCGAGGGTTTCGATCAGCCCCGCTTGGTCAAAATCAAGAACATGATTATTTGCCAGATTAACCAAGGTGACTCTGGCTTCTATGAGAGACTGAACTTTATCAGGCGTGGCTTTGAAGTTGAAAGTCTTGAATACTTGTTCTTCGCAGTGAGTCAGTGCTGTCTCCAGGTTTATGATATTCAGATCGGTTTTTTTCATCAAGGGAAGCACATCTCCCCAAGGATATCGGTACCCTCTTTCAGCGATTATTCTGTCTAGCGTTCTGCCCAACATTACATCTCCGGCAAATCCTATGGTGAGTAGATCTTTCATTTTCAAAAGTGGTTAGGAATGAAAAAAAAACCGGAATGTATTCCTTAGATTCTTCCGAATCTGATTTCTGAATCTGCACAATCTTAAACGCTTCAGAAAATTATTTTGAGTCTGGAAAATTTTGAATCTGTTTAATTTCAGAAGTTTTGAAAATAGTAAGTTCCTCCGAAAAAGTTGAAGACGCATTATTAATCCATCCTTACTTGCACCTTTTTTCATTCGTCACTTTTTGAAGGCAAAAAGTAACCAAAAACCTTAATGCCAGGTTATTTACTTCAAATAGGCAGAGTTTTGTAATGGAAGAAGCATTCTTGGCTATTTGATTTTAAACATTGATCAACCCTAAAAATGGGTGGATTTCTCTCGTTCCACTTCGAGAACTAACCCATTTTCTTAACGGTCTGATCTGCTGTTTAAAACCGTAAATTCCCCATGGCATTACCTAACACGAAACATTTCAACTCACCTAATGTTGCCCCGCTAGTTCCGACATTTTTTATAAAATGATCTTAGGTGCAACATTGTGAATAGTCAGATCTGGATTACTAATTTACACCAGAATCAAAATCAGGGAAATGATATTGGTCAGGAAATGAAAAGATTTCGGAGAAAGTTTGTCTAATGCTATTGCCTTGATTTTTTGTAGTCCTTCAGGTTGGTCACGATGCTCATGACAATAGCTGCAAAAAAAAGTGTGCCCGTGAGAATATCAACCAATCTCTCCGAAACGGAAATGGAGAATACTGTCGTGATCAGGAAATGGATATAGGAATTGAAGGGATTCGGATATCCCAATTCATCCCTGATCTGCCAGTGCCAATCGGTCAAAAAGCAATATCCGAACCCATAAAAGGCACCCAATACAAACCAGGAAAATGCAGTTAAACCGAGCGTGATCAGATTCCATTTCCGCAAAGATTTAAACAGCCATCCAAAAAGATTGAAGATGATCAGGCAGATGTGAAAGACAAAGAAGAAAGTGTCGGCTATTTTATAGAGAGTTTCCACCTGTCTAAACTAAGTGAAGTTGATCATTTTCCGGAGAAAAGTTTGAAAAATCGGCGCTCCTTCTCCGAGGTGCAAAAGTGGTTCTCAAGGCGATTTTGAAAGAAGAAGTGGCGGAAGATAATAAGGATTGGGAAGATAAATAGTAATTTTTATGAATGCTTAAACGAAATAATATTCGGATAATTTAAGAAGTCGGGTAGCGTTTGACATCACTTTTCCGTCAACTAAATACATTCTATTTTAAAACTCATGAAACATTTTTTACAGGTAGACTTCAAATATCACTATAATTTAAAAACGGGGATTTGGGGATTGTTTGCCTATTTTTTAATTCTCTTTACTGCTTGTAGTGAAAAGGAGGAACCGATGCCGGAGGGGTTTAATGAGGTGGCAGGTTTTCAGTTGATCCCTTTTGATTCCATATTTTTAGTCTGGCCGGGAGATCAAGAGCTTAACCTTTCTCCTAAATTCACTGGTGCTTATGGAGATGAGGTTATCTTACCCAGTATTCCTTCCATCCAATTTTTTATTGATGGAAAACGAAGCTCAAATCCACCACGAATACCAACTGATAAAGCAAGAGAGTTTGAGGTATATGCAAAAATTAGTCAGCTAACATGCAAACCTGTAAAAATAAGGGTGGTAGATGTAAACCCTAAGACCTATGTTTCAAGCCTAAAGGTATCCATGGGCGACTCTACTAAGGCTCCCTATGCCATTGCTGGAAAGTCTCTAGTGGATTTTAAAGTAAGTTTTCTTGACTATAGAGGAAAGGAATTTCCTGAAGAAGAAAAACCAGAATATAAAATCTGGTTTGATGGAATACTTTTGGAAAATAACCACCGAGTTCCAGTTTTGAGATCAGGAGAAATTCCGTTTTGGGCTGAAGTTGGAGGCAAAAAAACTGACGTGGAAATACTTTACTCCAGAGAATTGCCTGACTTTTTCAAGAAATATTCTTTGCCCATCGTATTCCACATCGTCCATTCAGGGCAGGAAAAAGGAAATCGTGAAAACCCGAGTCAAGAGAAATTTGTCCAGCTCTTGAAGGAAACAAATGACTGGATGATGGGCAAGTCAGAGTCGGATTTTCGAAAAGGACATAATCAGGTAGATCCAAACATGGAGTTTTATATGGCGGGTGTTGGACCGGATGGAAATCCATTAGATGAACCTGGTATCAATCGAATTTTCTCTGAAAAACCATCCTATGCCTATGGCGACGAAAACACCTATAAATATCTTTTTGATCAAATGTGGAATCCTGATGAATACGTCAATGTATTTGTAATGAATATTGATGGGCAAGGTGGGTTTGGATTTTATCCACCTCCTGGAAGTGATAGCGTTCTCTCAAGATTTTACGGATTTGCAATGAATAAGGGAATATCCACCTTCACCATGATTCACGAAACAGGACATTTTTTAGGTTTACGCCATACATTTTCAAATGGGTATCAATGCACAGATGCGGATGGATTTCCAGATACGGAATCATATAATGATGAATTAAAAAAGTCTCAAAACTATCTAAAAACGAACTGCGACGAAGAATTCTTTTTCGCTACCAATGTTATGGACTATCATCCATCGGTTTATAATAGTTTCACCTTAGATCAAGTGGTAAAAATGAGGGGAATAATTGAAAGAGGACACTTCTTACCTAAAAATTCAGACCCGAACGGACTAATCCATCCTCAACCTTGGACACGGGGAGTATTTGATCCGGCAGTCAAACCGATTGACTAAAAAAATGCAAAATGCTTAATCAGTATTGAAAGTCATGGTTTCATTGAGGATTATTGAATTCTAAATCCTTAATCACTTGCGAAACTTTTTATAAATCATTGACGTCCTATACTTTTAATATAATAATTCTTCTAGTTTTTAAACCCAGAATAATGGTATCACGCTCCTACTCACCCCTGCTCCTGCTGTTAATTTTCGTTGCTCTGATCTCATGCGATCCCAAGGAGGATCCAATACCAGAACCAGAACCATTCCCCTCACTTTCCATTTATAAGGATCTGTTTTTGGCAGAGGCCCGAGCAAGGGGATATGAACTGGATATGTCCGGTTTGGATTTGCAGTATGTTGGCGGCAAAATTACGCCTGGAGACGGTATTGAATATTGCGGCTATGGATGGTCCAATTTTCCTCCTACAGGAAGAAGGCAAGTGTTCATCTCAAGGGACGCTTCCTGTGGATATGCTAATTATACTGATATAAGACGCGAAATATTCGTCTTCCATGAAATTGGACACGCTTTTCTCAACTTAAAGCATGACAATTCCTTCCTTTGCGACGGCAGACCTCTTTCCTTAATGAATGAATTTGTTCACAGGTACGATTACTACGAGGATACCCCCGAAAACAAAAAATATTACCTGGATGAACTATTTGATAGACCTGCCGCTGAAGAAGAATGTATCAGATACGCAAAAGATTATTCAGTAAGTCCAGTCTTTTTCAGTCTTCAGGATAATAATCAAGGTTGGATTTTTTCCAACTCGCAGGGGAGTTTTGCCGGCGAAAGAGTCACAAGTTCCACCCCCAACGCCTTGGTGATTTCTTCAGTCCCCGGTAGAACATCAACTACAACGGGGTATTGGTATTCCCAAATCGAAAATCCCAATATCCCTCAAGATGCCAAAGTCACCCTTCGCACTAAAGTGTATTCAGAGGGTCTGACAGGTCCCGGAGTTTCCATTGCTTTACGAGTATATGAACATACCTTATTTGAAACTGGGTCTCAGACTTTAGAGACCAATGTTTTATCGACAGAAAATGAACCTGTATCTGGAATTTTAGATGGTCATATTTTAGAGATCTCAATTCCAAATTTTACCCGAAAAACAACACTATTCATCCCTTTTGCGGTCATGATGCCAGGAACGGAGGGAGCGGCACGGTTTGAGGACTTTGAAATCATCGTTGAAGATTAATTCATTTTTAATCTCAGAGACCGATTACTCTTTACCTTAATCGAAGAATAAGCCGGTGGATAAACTTCAATTTTTTGATCACTGCTTTGTTGATTACAAATGGATAGGCATCTGGAATTCCCATGGAGCGATTTAGACTGTTGATTGCGAATGATATTGGAAACCAAGCTTTAAAAATCTGGTCAAAATCAAGCGTTTTATACGGATCAAATTCAATTTTACCTCGCAGGGAAGATTCATCAAGGATTGGATTGACCGAGATTCCAAACGAGAAGGATGTTTCAGCCATATCCATGATATGCAGGTAATGTGCCCAGGTTTCTGCCCAATCTTCCCATGGATGGGAGGTTGCATATTGACTGATGTAGTTCTCTTTCCAACCAGATTGGTATTCTGATTGATAATAGGTTTACAGTGACTGGCCATAATCCACGCGCTCATCTCCAAAAATATCCCTGAATTCCTGCAAAGTCTTAGGGTGGATGGCTACCAACCTATCCCAATAGTAGTGCCCCACTTCATGTCTGAAATGGCTGATCAATGTCCGGTAAGGCTCAAATAGCTGAGTCTTCATCATTTCGAGATGGACAGAATCCGCCTCATCCAGCAATATGGTAATGACGCCATTTGCATGACCAGTCATCCGGTTGTGGCTGGAATTTCGAGAAAGAAAATCAAAACAAACCCCTTGCTTATTATCTTTCAGTTTACTGATATATGGAAGATTCAAACTCTCCAATTGGAAGATCAACCTGTGTTTTGCTACCTCCAATTTTTGCCATTTCTGGAAATTCTTATGATCTGACAGATTTGGAATCGTTCTGTTCAGCTCACAAGCAGGACAAAATTTCTCTTCTTTTTCGATAGGGATCAACCAGTTACAAACCCCTAACTCCCTATTTTCACAAAAACGAAATACTTTCTCATCCTTATTAGAAATTAATGTTGAAGCCGAAGGATCAAAAGTCAGCATCTGCTGATCCATAATTGAATGCCCTGTTAATTGCCCACACTTTTCGCAGCTATCATTTTCAAAAAAAAGCGAATGAGCACAATGATCACAATCAAAAATTCTCATAACAATGATCCATGATTTGGAAAGTGAAGGTAATGACAATCTCTTTCACCACCTCATTTGCTATTTCCAACTTGTTAAGAAAACCTTTCTCCAAAGAACTAGTGTCATGTCACACGTTAATTGACGGGTAAAGTTTAAGGAGTTTAATTCTTGCATCCTGGCAGGTAAATTGCCATTTTATTTTAGCTTCTTTATTGTTTCGATGTGTTTCCCAAGCTT
>JAKFCO010000040.1:0-102552 GCA_036676605.1 Algoriphagus sp. | reverse complement strand
GTGAAAAGGTTTCTATTTACCGCGGAGCCGCAAAGTTTGCAAAGGAGAAAGGAGTGAGATTTCTTAGAGATAGCCAGGTGTTAATTTTGAAATGATCTAAAAAGCGCATGTAAAGCTCTTTCCACTCATACAAATCACTGCGCCTTTGCGCCTCTGCGGGAGCTTTTATCGTTGCGCCATTGCGCCGTCGCGAGTGATCTTTTGTTCACTTTGTGGTTTAAAAAAAGAAATCCCCCTTGCCCCCTTAGGAAGGGGGAGTCACGCTGAATTTGACTTCCTTCACTATATCATAAACTATCATTTTTGCATTTTCCAGACGGAGGATCAATTGATGCAATTCCCCCTTTAAAGGGGGTTAGGGGGATTTAAAAGAAAAAACCACGAGAATCGATTCCCGTGGTTTTTATGTTTGGTGGTCACCCGAATGAGATATCTCTCCGCTGCGGCGGATCGATATGACGTAATAACCGACCACTTACGACTCACTTCTTACAACTCACTGCAAACTGTGACTGTCACTGATCACTTATTCATGCGCCCCATGCGCGCCGTGCACATGGCCATGCTTAATCTCATCCTTGGTGGCTTCCCGAACTTCCAGGATACTTCCTTCGAAGTGAAGATCAAATCCTACCAGCGGGTGGTTGAAGTCCAGCAGCAATTCCTCGCCCAGATCTTTCAGGATTTTGGCTTGCATCGGGTAGCCATTCTCATCCATCAAAGGAAGGAAATTGCCTTCTTCCAGCATCTCGTCCGAGAAACCGCTTTCGTTGGAAAATTGTGACTTGGGAAGGTTGACGATCAGTTCATCATCAGCCGGTCCGTAAGCCTCGTCCATGCTGAGTGTGAATGAAAAATCTTCGCCTTCTTCCTTGCCTGCAAGCAACTGCTCGAATTTCTCAGGAAGTCCGCTTTGACCGAAAAGGAAATAAAAAGGGTCTTCTTCATCGCGGATTTCCACGCTGAACGGCGCAGATTCGATAAGGTCTTCTTCCTTGCTTACCTTGAGTTCGTAGGTGAGTCCTACCACTGCTTTTTCTGTAATCTTCATTGTATTGAGGGGGTGGTGATTTATTTGCTTATGCCGTGTCTGATCCGGATGCTGATCCGCTCTCGCAGAACCTGCCATTTACTTCTTGGCGTTGATTTCGTAAGAGGCTTGTTGGCTCTGAATACGAAATATTGATAGTCTTTCTCTTCGAAAAAGAGGGAATAAGTTTCCATTTTCTCCAGGTAAAACCCATTGGAAGTTATTCTTTTAATCAGATCGCCGGAATCCAAAGGCTGATCGATCACCTGTAGTTTCTCAGGCTCATTTTGGATCATCCACTGCAAATACCTGGGAGCAGGGATGTGTACAAAAATAACAGAATCCCGGTGCGCATGCTTTTGGATATTGCTGAAAAGCCGCTGATGCTGATCCACAGGGATATGCTCCAGCACGTCAGGAAAAACGAAGAAATCGAATTTCTTTCCCTTCTTATCAAAGTCAGACATATCCGAAACTTCAAACTTCAGATTGGACTGAGACTTCCAGAGAACCTGCGCTTTCGCGATGCTTTCCGGGCTGATATCTACCGCGAGCACTTCGCCTTGCGGAACCTGAGTTGCCAGCAGGTGACTAACCGTTCCGATGCCGCAGCCAACTTCCAGAATAGAGTTATTCGCATTCAATCCGGCAGACTTCACCTTATCCAGAATGCTCAAATGCCGGGAATTGATGCCGGTTTTGGCTTGCTTGTCAGCAAACTCGTCGTAGAAGCTGACGACTTGATCCTTAGACTTTTCCATTATTTTCTTTTACGGTGAAGTACAGGCCGGCGATTAAAGAAAGGACGATTAGGTATTGGAAAATCACCATCGGAGTTTTGGTAGCTGTGTAGCTTGATGGTGAAAACTTAAAGGTGATTTCGTGATTTCCTGCCGGAAGATTTAATCCCCGAAGCAGGTAATTGACGCGGAGGATCGGAGTTTCTGTTCCGTTTACCATCGCAGTCCAGCCCTTTGGATAGTGGATCTCAGAGAAAACCGCCAAGCCTTCTTTGCTCATGCTGGCTTTGTATTTCAACTCATTTGGTCCGTAGGAAGTCAGTTGTATTTCGCCAGCACCTGCAGCTACCTGACCAAATTCGCCCGTATTGAGGGTTGCCTGAGTTTTGGTATTGATCGTTCCCAGCTTGTCCAATTCTTCCTGATTGGTCTGGGCAGAAATGATTTCCGAAGGAACCCAGGCTGCACCATTTGCCGCAGGGTTTTCAAAAACCGTGTTTTCAGCCGTTCCTGCCAGGATGTATTTGGCATTCATCATGTTGATGGTTTGGATGCCTTCGAAATTGAAATTCCCTTCCTGAGCTTTGGTCACAAAATCATTGAGTTCGAATGTGATCCGATTGTCCAGCAAATCCTGGTATCTCCTCATTTTGGCACCATGATATCCTCCGAGACTATGGAATCGATAGTTGGCTCTGCCGGATGCAGTGAGAGATTCGGTGAGGTCAAGCACGCGGTAATAGCCTTTGTCCTGCGCGATCTTTTTGTCGGCGGGAGATTCTGCGAAATAGATGGCAGAAGGACTAGGCTGGAAAGAGGCTTTGTTCAGGTATTCGCGGTTGACGGTCCAGATATCGATGGTGACCAAAGCAAGGAGCCCCAAACCCAGAATCAGGTCGGAGATTTTTTCTTTTACCGCAAAGTAGATCAGGATGAAAGCTGCTGCCACAAAGCCGAAACTTCTCCAGGCAGAGGCCTGAAGCAAGGATTTGCGGTCTTGCTTCAGCGCATCGACCAGCCAATCCGGGAAGCTTGCATCGCCCGCTCCATCAAATCTGAACATCCCCGCACCAAGTGCGAGTACAACCAACAATCCGCCAGTCACCGCTCCTGCGATCAGCAGAGGCTTGATTTCTTTGATCCTTACCAATCGCTCCAAAGCGATGATTCCCAGAACAGGAATCGCAAAAAGCGTCATCCCCAACGCCATGGAAACTGCCCGGAATTTATTGTAACCCGGTAAAATATCGAAGAGGAGGTAATTGAACCAGGAGAGATTTTTGCCCCAGGAAAGTAAAATCGAGAGAATGATGATCGATCCGAATGTGATCAGGCTTTCTTTTGGCGCAGCCCAAATCCCTAAAATCGCCAGAAAAACCAATATTACACCACCGTAAATCGGTCCGCCGGTGAAAGGCTGATCGCCCCAGTAAGTGGGTGCTCCCTGAATGAAACCGGCAATTTGTCCGGCATCGAGGCCATTTTTTTTCAGGGCTTGCTCGGAAGCTGAGTTTTCAAAAAGTGGTGTTTGACTTCCTCCGCCGTAGAAATCCGGCACAAGGAGCGTGAGCGTTTCGAGTTTACCGTTGGACCAGCTGAAGGCATAATCCTTGTCCAAACCAGATGCGGCAGATTCCAACGTTGAATTTCCGCGGGTGGAAAAAGGGCTGTATTCAAGCGAAGTTGCCAGCCTTCCGATATTTCCTCCCACAGCCAGGATTGCTCCCAAAACGAGGAAACCTATGGTCTTGGAGATTTGGCCGATTCCGTCTTTTTTCCAGTCAAAAATCAATCTCACTCCCACATAAATCACAGAAATAATGAGTGTGTAATAGGTAATCTGAAGGTGGTTAAATTTTAGTTGGAGCAATAAACCGAGTGCAAGCAGTCCGGCTCCGAGAATTCTTTTTCGCTCGAAAGCCAGGTGAATTCCCGTCAAAATGATTGGAATCAGGCAGATAGCCCAGATTTTAGCGTTATGGCCTGCCGCCAAACTCAGGAGATTGTAGGTGCTGAAAGAATAAGCAACTCCACCCAAAATGGCGAAAACGGGCCGCACTCCATACGTCAAAAGCAAGACATACATTGCGAGCATACCGAAGAAAAGCCCGTTGATCGGGTGGGGAAGTCCCAAAGTCAGGACAGAAACCACAGCGTTGGTGATGTCACCGGCAAACTCCAAACTGATGAAGTAAGCGGGCATTCCGCCAAAAGCGCTGTTGGTCCAAAGTGCTTCTTCTCCGGTTGCTTTTCGGTAGTCGAGCGCTTCTTTCGCCAGGCCTTCCCACTTCAGAATATCCCCTTGCATGATGACCTGATTGTCAAAAACCAGCGGAGAAAAGTAAAAAACGACAATGGTGTAGAAAATGGCGATTCCCAACAAATGAGGGAGCAGATCTTTCTGGAAATTCAACTGCATGAAATGGGATTTTCTTTGGGATAAAATATGCGGGTGTAAATTAGGGATTTTAACCCAAACCCCATGAAGGATGGGTTATCAGAATCAAGAGACTAGAATCAAGAGACTAGAATCAAGATGCCAGAGCCAAGAAGCAAGAGACAAGAGATTAGACACAAGATTCAAGACACAAGACACAAGACATAAGACACAAGATTCAAGACTGGAGAAGCGGCAACTCCCCCTTTAATTCCTTTTAATCTCTGGAATTGAAATCATCACCAAAGGGGGCAAGGGGGATTTAATTTCGGATTTTTGATTTTGGAAATAGGATTTGAAAATGACGGATGACCGAATTCGGATGATTAGAAGTTTTCGATTACCAATTAAACCTGGGAAGTTGAATTTAGCGGCGACTCCCCCTTTAATAACTTTTAATCTTTGGAATAGAAATCATCACCAAAGGGGGCAAGGGGGATTTGATTTCGGATGGCGGATTTGAAATTTGGGATTTATGATTTCGGATGTACCTCCTCGGAAGAAAATCGAATAAATGAGATGATTGAATAGGCCTTATTAACGAGTAGGATTGCGAAGTTCCAGATAGACGAAATTCAACTTTCTATCCCTGATGAAAATCATTACTTTTGCAGGAAATAGCCATTAAAAGGAATGTTTGATAATCTTAGTCTAAAGCTGGATAGGGCCTTTAAAACCCTTAAAGGAACCGGAAAAATCACCGAAATCAACGTCGCATCGACGGTAAAGGAAATCAGAAGAGCTCTGATTGACGCCGATGTAAACTATAAAGTTGCCAAAGAAGTAACCGATACCATCAGAGAGCAAGCGCTTGGAAGAGATGTTTTGATCTCTGTTTCCCCGGGTCAATTGCTTGTGAAAATAACCCAGGAGGAGCTCACCAAGCTTATGGGAGGTTCGAAAGTTGACATTGTGCTCAGCGGAGATCCTGCCATTATCCTGATTGCAGGTTTGCAGGGTTCGGGTAAAACAACTTTCTCAGGAAAGCTTGCCAGCTTGCTGAAGCGTCAGGGTCGTCAGGTTTTGTTGGTGGCTTGCGATATCTACCGACCGGCTGCGATTGACCAGTTGAAAGTACTGGGAGAGCAAGTAGGAGTGGAGGTTTACGCAGAACCTGAAAATAAGAATGCTTTGCAGATCGCGCAGAATGCGATTGCTTATGCGAAAAAGACAGGCAAGAAGACGGTAATCGTCGATACTGCGGGTCGTCTTGCCGTGGATGATCAAATGATGAAGGAAATTGAGGAGCTGAAAAAAGCTTTGAATCCTTCGGAAACACTTTTTGTGGTCGATTCCATGACTGGCCAAGATGCTGTGAATACAGCCAAAACCTTTGATGAGCGTTTGAATTTCAACGGAGTTGTCCTGACAAAACTGGACGGTGACACCCGTGGTGGTGCTGCGATTTCGATTCGTCACGTAGTCAACAAGCCGATCAAGTTTATCTCCACAGGGGAGAAAATGGAAAACCTGGATGTATTCCATCCCGAGCGTATGGCTCAGAGAATCCTCGGTATGGGTGACGTGATTTCCCTCGTGGAGCGCGCTCAGCAGTCTTTTGACGAGGACGAAGCCAAGCGAATCAACGCCAAAATCAGAACCAATAACTTCAACTTTGACGATTTCCTTTCGCAGCTGGAGCAGGTGAAGAAGATGGGAAATATCAAGGATCTGATGGGAATGATCCCGGGAATGGGCAAAGCCATGAAAGGTCTGGATATCGACGATGATTCATTCAAACCTATCGAAGCGATCATAAAAAGTATGACTCCGAAAGAGCGTCAGAATCCGGATATTCTGGATGGCAACCGCAGAAAAAGAATCGCATCGGGTTCGGGCAGAAACATCACGGAAGTGAATAACCTGATGAAGCAATTCGACGATATGCGCAAGATGATGAAGCAGATGAATAAGATGGGAGGGGCAAAACAGGCCATGGGCAAGATGCTTCCCGGATTAGGAAAAAGGTAAGTTGATTTCGGATTTCGGATTTACGATTTCGGATTTAAAAATGACGGATGACCGATGTTGTGGCAACTCCCCCTTAATCACCAATCCTGGATTGGAAGTGAAATTTTGTTCAAAGGGGGCCAGGGGGATTTGGTATCGGATTTTTTGATTTCGGATGTATGATTTCGGATTTATGATTGGATCTGCAAATTTGAGCGTAATTAGAAATACAAGAACCCGGTCAGAGATGATCGGGTTTTTCGTTTAATTTTTTGATTCTAATCATTAGTATATGGTCTTATCTCCCTTTTCTTTCCAGAGTTCGAATGTCTTCAGGGATTCTTCCCGGAGCATCGCGAACATGGGGATCTTTCTTTTTGTCGGATTTAACTTGATTTCCTGGTAAATGAAATCATCATCAAATCCTGCATCGGCTGCATCTTCCTTGGTGCAGGCATAAAATACTCTCGCCGGTCTGGCCCAAAAAATCGCTCCGAGACACATAGGGCAGGGTTCGCAGGAAGCGTAAACCTCACATCCATCGAGCTGGAAATTATTCAGATTCTTGCAGGCATCGCGGATGGCGACTACCTCGGCATGAGCGGTAGGATCATTTGTCCGGAGAACCATATTCGAGCCTTGCCCGATTACGCTTCCATCCTTTACAATCACACAGCCAAAAGGGCCGCCATTGCCGGCTTCCATGCCTGACTTGGCAATTGCGATTGCCTTCCGCATGAATTTTTGTTGGTCTTCAGTCATGGGGTAAATTTATCAGTCCATAGTTTATAGACCATAGTCCAATTGAGTTTTTTGTTACACGGAGTTACACAGGGGAGGCACGGAGATGCACGGAGTTTTTTGGAATTGAGATCTCTGAATATCTGTGTAGTTTATCTGCGGTGATCAGTGGGAAAATTTTAGAAAAACTGGATTACTTCGAAATCTTCATTCGCAAATCTTTTGGTTGCGCTGGGGCGTCACGCTTGCTGCAGCGGGGTTACTTTTTGGCTTCAAAAAGTGACAGGAGAAAAAACTGCGACAAAGGTTTGTATTAGCAGAAAGGGGTGAATTCCAACTGATTTGCCTGTCAAAAATGATTAACCGAGTCGAATCAGGTTTTGAGTTGTGCTGGATTACAAAATGCTCAGAATAGATTTTTAATTATCCTTATAATGGCTATCCGCTTTATTGCCACTCACCAAATAAAACAACGGATTGAAGTTCAAGGAGAGGAGTTCCACCGCGGCGGACAAGTGTCGTCTGTTGATCTTGGTCAGTGGACGATTTTCCGCCACTTAAACCTCTATTTTAGCATTACTGGCAAAGTAGCGGATAATCATAATCCGTATTCTTATGGTCCATCGACCAACCCTATTTAACCCATTTCCCTAAAAAATCCTGAAAACCATCCTTGTAGTTTTCTCCTACAGCGATGTTGTGCGTGCCGATTTGGATGACGTTTTTGGAAACAGAGTCGATGTGATTCAGAGCAACAATAAACGATCTGTGCACCCGCATGAATTGATTTTTGGGAAGCATTTCTTCCATGCTTTTCAGACTCGTCAGCGATAAAAGCGGGTGAGGCTTGGAGTGTAAATGAACTTTCACATAATCCTTGTAAGCTTCCACGAAAGTGATATCCTTCAGCATCACTTTGACGAGTTGGTATTCAACTTTCAGAAAAATATAATCTGGAGAAGTTGCTTCAGAGCCATTGTTGGCAGGAGCAGCTGAGGGAGCAGGAGAAGACGATATGCGGTCAAAATACTGATAAGCCTTGGTAGCGGCGTTTAGGAATTCCTCATAGCTGTAAGGCTTTAGCAGGTAATCCAGTGCTTCCACTTTGTATCCCTCGATGGCAAATTGATGGTAAGCTGTCGCAAAAATAATTCGCGTATTCTCAGCATTTTTCTTTCCATCGAGCACTCTTGCCAGTTCCATCCCCGATAAATCCGGCATCTGAATATCCAGAAATACCAGTTGGACTTCATTCTGATTGATGAAACTCAGCGCCTCGATTGCATTGGAAAACCGCCCGACAAGCTTCAGAAAGGATGTCTGACTAATAAACTTACTGACCAGCTCCAGGGCCAAAGGTTCGTCATCGATAGCTACACAATTGAGGATCATGCAAGGTTGATGGTAAGATTTACCCAATACTCCTTATTGGTTTCGTCTTTACCAAATTTCAATCGGTGTTTGTCAGGATAAAGTAAGGTTAATCTTCTCTGCGTGTTTACAAGTCCGATTCCGTTTTCTTTGGCTTCAGGGCTGTCAGGGTTGATAGGGAAGATGTGATTTCTGGTTTCGAAAAACAACGTATCGCCCATCACTTCAAGTTTGATCTTGATCGTACTTTCGTACTGAGAGCTGATTCCGTGTTTGAATGAATTTTCAAGGAAAGGTAAAAGCAACATCGGAGCGATCAACAGATCTTCTTTAAGTTCTTCGATTTGGATATCGAGTTTTACTTTTTCAGAAAGCCTCATTTTCATCAGTTCAATGTAATCCTTGATGAAGTTTACTTCTTTGCTCAGCAACGTTTGATCTTTTTGATTTTCGTAAAGGACATATCGCATCATTCTGGAAAGTTTCAGAAGTGCTTCCTGCGCCTTTTTCACATCAATATTCGTCAGCGCATAAATGTTATTCAAGGTATTGAAGAAGAAATGCGGGTTGATTTGTGCTTTCAGAAAGGAGAGCTCCGTATTGATTCGCTGCCGATCCAGTTCCCTCCGAAGAGTTTCATCCTTCTGCCATTTCTGCACTGAAGCCACTGAGGTACTGATTCCGATCGTCAGTAAATAAAACATCAGATGGGTAATGTCAGATGACATTCTTCTTCCTGATGGGGAGTAAGGCTTGTCAGGATTGAAAGCCTTGTGTATGAGTTCCGGAAGGTTTATGAGGTTTTCGAAGTTGATGATTAATATAATATAGACTACAGCTCCTACTAAGATGATGAAGATGTAGGTGTAGGCTTTGTCTTTGAGGAGATACTTGGGAACCAACAAAAACATATTGGTGTAAAATACTGCCATCAGGAGGATACCGAGAAATATTTGTCTCCACCAGAATTCCACAGGAATATCTATTCTCCATGAAAGGGGAGAAAGAAGGAGTAAAACTGTACTGAGCATTGACCAACCCAGAATATGGGCGATGACTGAAACTCGTTTATTTGGACTTAAGGAAACCATAGGCCTGATATTCAATGCCCAAACTAAGCAAAAGAAGTCTTGTAACTCAAATCTAATCTGCCAATAGGCCAATTCTACCTTCAAAAGTACCCATTGAGCAGATAAACCCGTTTGTCGGAAATTTAGGGAAGTTTATCAGGTGAAAAGAAGGGTTTGTCGACTAATACCCGAGGATGGTCTATTTGATCGAATTATGCAAAACATTACCTCGTTTTTTGGGGTATCAATTGGGAAACAGCCCAACATTTGAAAACTATTATGAAAAAGTTACTTAATCTAATCTTGTTTTTAACGCTTCTAGGCTCGGCAAATGTTTTTGCTCAGCAGAACGCGAACCAAGACACCCCCGCACGAATCATTGGCGTAGCCAAGGATGGAAAAAGCGGGGAACCTGTAGCATACGCTACAGCAGCACTTTATAAAGCAGGAACTGATACCAACGTAGCCGGTGCAGTAGCTGACGGAGATGGCCAATTCTACATAGTAGGTTTTGAGCCGGGAGAATATGAATTGAAAGTCACTTTCCTGGGATTTGAAACCTACTCCAAAACAGGAATCAACATCGCCTCTGTAAATGGTGATCTGAATCTTGGTGATATTTTGATGAACGATGAGGGCGTTGCGCTCGAAGAAGTAACTGTTCAGGGTCAGCGTGACCTCATCGAAGAGCGAGTTGACCGAACTATCTACAAAGCTGAAAACGATAAAACTACAGCCGGTGGCGATGCTACAGACGTGTTGAGAAGAGTGCCGATGCTTTCTGTCGATTTGGACGGAAACGTTTCCATGAGAGGAAGTGGTAATATCCTTGTTTTGATCGACAACAGACCTTCTGCGATAGCAGCGAGCAGCATTGCTGACGCTCTTAGACAAATTCCTGCGGACGAAATTAAGGCGGTAGAAGTAATCACCTCACCCTCTGCAAGATTTGATGCTGAAGGTACTTCCGGGGTAATCAACATCGTAACTAAAAAGAACAACCTACAGGGTATGACCCTGAATATCAACAGCGGAGTTGGATTGAGAGGTACAAACCTCGGTCTGAATGGCTCTGCAAGAAAAGGCAAGTTTGGATTTTCACTTGGCGGATTCGGAAGATCAGGTTACAATATCCTGGGAGAATTTGAAAACAAGCAAGTGGTAACAAACCCTTCCGGTCTTGTCTCTACCGTCATTCAATCTGCTGAAACTGAAAGAAATGACCTTTTTGGAAGGTATAATTTCGGGGTTGATTATTCTATTGACAAATACAACTTCATCACCGGTGCAGTCAATTTCGGCCTTCGAAATTCAAAAAATGCTCAGAACAATTTCCTGACTCAAAACTATCTGGATGGAGAATTGGTGAGATCTGCTCTTCGTGAAACTGATACAAAAGACCGTTCTAACTCTGTGGATGTGAGTTTGAACTATACAAAAACTTTTGAGAAAAAAGGAAAGGAAATCAGTTTCCTAACGCTTTACAGCTTAAACAAAAGAGAGAATTCATTCATCAACACGTTGTTTGAAGATGATTTCTCAACGATCGATTCCAGATTGAAAAACGATAACCCAAGCAAGAACGAGGAATTCACAGTACAGCTTGACTTCGTCAATCCACTGGGAGCAGAGGGCAACCAGATACTTGAATACGGTGCTAAAAACATCTTGAGAAAAGCATTCTCTGATTTTGCATACTTTCAGGCGGACGGAGCAGACGGTGAGTATGTAGTCAATACAAATCCTTCATTGAGCAACCAGTTTAGCTATGATCAGAATGTGACTGCAGGTTATTTATCCTACACCTTAACATTCCTTAAAAACTATACTTTGAAGCCGGGAGTGAGATATGAATACACTACAATCAATGCGGATTTCAAAACCGAGTTGACTGCTGAGATTCCTTCTTATGGAACATTGGTACCAAGCTTGAACTTAAGCAGAAAGCTTGCTAATGGTAACATGATCAAAGCTGCATACAACAGAAGAATTCAACGTCCGTCTCTAAGATTCCTGAATCCAAACGTGGAGGCTTCTAATCCGCTTCAGATTTCTCAGGGTAACCCGCTTCTGGATCCCGAATTGACAGATAATTACGAGTTGGGCTACAGCACGTTTATCAAAGGAACTACGCTGAACTTTACCGGCTTCTTCCGAAACACAACCGGATCAATCCAGTCTGTTCGAAATGTATTGGCAGGAGGAGTGATCTCTACAACCTATGAAAATATCGGACAAGAGCAGGCAGTCGGTATGAGCATGTTTGCAAACGTGAGCATCAACAATAAATTATCCTTGAACGGAGGTATTGATACTTACTATGCTATGCTGGATAATAACCTGACTGATCCAATGTTTGCAGCATCCAATGAAGGCTTCGTAGTAAGCGGAAGATTAATGGGTAACTATACTCTTCCAAAAAACTGGCAGGCTCAGCTGTTCACTTTTGCACGTGGCAACCAGGTTCAGCTTCAGGGTACTCAGGGAGGCTTTGCAGCTTATGGCTTAAACCTGAACAAGCAATTCAAAGAGAAAAGAGGAAGTATTGGGTTTGGAGCTGAAAACTTCCTTGCGAAGGAGTTTATCATCAGAAATGAAACCATCACTCCAACCATCACTCAGAACAGTACAAATGCTATCCGAAACATGAACTTCAAAGTGAACTTCAGCTACAGAATCGGTAAACTGAGCATGGATCAGGGTGGCCCAAGAAGAAGGAAGGCTGTGAATAATGATGACTTGAAAAGTGGCGGCGAAGAGAACAACAACGTTCAGAACAACCGTCCTAACTAATAAAACTTAAAAGAGAAAAAAGACCCGAATCTGAAGGTATTTCGGTTCAGGCCTTTTTTTACAAAAAAATAAAAGAGTAAGGGTAATCCATTTCGATAACCCTCTTCTGAAAATTTAAGTTTGATGATTGGGTAACAACAAAAAACCCGGCTACCCAGTGGTCGGGCTTTTTGTTTTAGTGGACGGAGTAACACGGGTTATGAGTAACACGGAGTTACACAGACCTGCCTTGCAGGGGAAAGCACGGAGTAACACGGAGTTTATTTTTGAGGCTGCACGAAATGTCTCTGCAGGAGCCTCAAATCGTGGCGACTTTGTGCCGGGGCGAGGAAGGTTAATTCCGCAGAGGTTTTAAAGTTACACGGAGTTTCACAGAGGGAAAGCACGGAGTAACACGGAGTTTATTTTTGAGGCTGCACGAAATGTCTCTGCAGGAGCCTCAAATCGTGGCGACTTTGCGCCGTGGAGAGCAATGGTATTTCGGCAGAATTGGTTTTTAAGTTACACGGAGATACACAGAGGAAAGCTTAGAGTTACACTGAGTTTATTTTTGAAGCTGCACGAAATGTCTCTGCAGGAGCCTCAAATCGTGGCGACTTTGCGCCGTTGCGAGAGATCTTTTATTCTCAGTTTGGGTTAAAATAAGTCAAGCTTCCTGAGAAGCAGGACAACTGAAAGTTAAAAAGCTTGTTGAATAAACCATTTGAGTGAAAACTAGTCTAAAAAGCATGAATGGGTTTGAAAAAAGAAAACCCGGCCAAATTAATGGTCGGGCTTTTTTAATGTTTTTCAGTTAAAGACTATTTATAACAAACGGTTTTGATTGCCTCTACAGTTCTTTTTACATTAGGGAGAGTCACATCAATATAAGCCGGTGAATAACTCAAAGGAATATCCATTGAGTTTACCCGGATCACTGGTGAATCAAGGTAATCAAAGGCATATCTCTGGAAGTGATAAGTAAGTTCCGAAGAAATTCCGGCAATAGGGTTTGCCTCTTCCACGATAACCACCCGGTTAGTTTTCTTTACAGATTCCAGGCAAGTTGCGTAATCGATTGGTCGGACTGTTCTAAGATCAATTACTTCACATTCGATCCCTTCTTTGGCCATCACTTCAGCAGCTTCCAAAGCTACTTTCATCATTTTACCGAAAGAAATTACCGTTACATCTTTTCCTTTTCTCTTGACGTCTGCAACACCTATCGGAAGTAAATACTCTCCTTCCGGAACTTCACCTTTGTCGCTGTACATCACCTCAGATTCCATGAAAATCACTGGATCCGGGTCGCGGATAGCGGCTTTCATCAGGCCTTTTGCATCGTATGGATTAGAAGGCACGATTACTTTCAAGCCGGGAGTATTTGCAAACCAGTTTTCAAAGTTGGATGAGTGAGTGGCACCAAGTTGCCCGGCACTACCGGTTGGGCCTCTGAATACGATCGGAACGCTGTAAGCACCGCCTGACATGGCAAGCATCTTGGCAGCTGAGTTGATGATCTGATCGATCGCAACCAAAGAGAAGTTGAAAGTCATGAACTCAATGATAGGTTTCAAGCCGTTCATCGCTGCACCAACTCCTAAGCCTGCAAATCCAAGTTCTGCAATCGGTGTATCAATTATTCTCTCAGGACCGAACTCTTCCAGCATCCCTTGAGATACTTTATAAGCCCCATGGTACTCAGCTACTTCTTCGCCCATCAAAAAGACGTTTTTGTCACGTCTCATCTCTTCGGACATCGCCTCTCTCAAGGCCTCACGAAACTGTATTTCTCTCATTGGTTCAAAACAAAATTTTGGCTCGTAAAAATAGAAAGGATTCGGCCAAAAGCAAAAATAACCGCGGTTTTGTCCCGTTTCATTTAGCCCGGATAGACAGTTTTGGTGTTGACAAATTCTAATATTCCATTTCTGCCAAGTTCTCGTCCATAGCCGGATTTCTTAATTCCTCCGAAGGGAAGGTAAGGATGGGAGGCAACCAAAGAATTGATGAAAACGGCTCCACTTTCGATTCCGGATGTAAGCTTTTCTGCCTTGGTTTTGTCTTCTGTCCAAAGGGATGCTGCCAGTCCAAATTGGGAGTCGTTGGCCAGGGCAATCGCCTCATCCTCAGATGAAACTTTGAAAATAGTAGCCACGGGACCGAAGAGTTCATCTGAATAAGCCGGCGCATTTGCAGGAATATCGATAAGAACAGTCGGTGTAAATCTGGCGCTGTTTTCCGCTGGTTTGTCTCCGCCAATTAGCAGCTTTGCTCCGGCTTTTACAGACTTTTCAACCTGCTCAAAAAGTTCTTTTGCCAAGTCCGGTCTTGCCATGCAGGCGAAATCTGAATTTTCATCCAGTTGATTTCCGGATTTCAGCATATTGAGATTTTCGCAGAAAAGACTTAGAAATTGTTCGTAAACCTGTTCTTCGATAATAAATCGCTTGGCAGCAATGCAACTCTGACCGAAGTTGAGCATTCTGGATTTGACAGCAGTTTTGGCAGCTTTTGCAATATCTGCATCTTTCAAAACGATGAAAGGATCGCTTCCTCCCAATTCTAAAAGTGATTTTTTGATTTGATTTCCGGCAGCTGAAGCGACTGCTGCACCCGCTTTTTCACTTCCGGTGAGCGTCACAGCTTTGATTCGGCTATCTTCTATCAGCGAAAGTGTAGTGGAGGAATCAATCAAAAGACTTTGAAAAACGCCTTCCGGAAATCCTGCATTTGTAAAAATTTCCTCAATAGCCAGTGCGCATTGGGGGACATTGGAAGCATGTTTGAGCAAACCTGTATTTCCGGCCATCAGCGTCGGGGCAGCAAACCGAAAAACCTGCCAGAAAGGAAAGTTCCAGGGCATGACTGCCAGGATAATTCCCAAAGGCTGATGAATCAGTTTTGCCCGTTTTTGATCCGGTAGCTCGATGGGTTCTTCCTTCAGAAATTCTGCAGCCTTTTCAGCATAGAAATCACAGACCCATGCGCATTTGTCAATTTCGGCTCGGGATTCTTTAATCACTTTCCCCATTTCCAGTGAAATAATCCGGGCGTATTTCTCCCTATTCCCGCGAAGCTGATTAGCTGCGTTTTTCATGAGCTCAGCTCTATGCACAAACTCAGTATGCTTCCAGGATGAAAAAGCATCTGAACCGGAAACCAATTTGGCTTCCAATTCTGATGCAGTTAGGAGATTGAATTCTTGTAAAGTTTCCCCTGAAAAAGGGTTGATTGATTTAATTTTTGTCATTCGTTACAGGTTTTCCTTTTTCTTTCCAGGAGGTAATTCCTCCATCCATCATGTACACTTTTTTGAAGCCTGAAGCTTTCATTTTAGCGCCGGCAACTGCGGTTCTTTTTCCGCTTCTGCAGTAAAGAAGATAGGTTTTATTCTTGTTTAGTTGCTCGATGTTTTGCTGAAAAAGCTCATCCTGAACATCGATATTCTTTGCCCCGGCCAAATGACCTTCGGCTACTTCCTCGGGTGTTCTCACATCCAGAATAACGGTCTTTCTCTTCTTTTTAGACATTTTTTCAAATGTCTCCACCGAAACTATCGTCGCTGAATCTGCAGCCTGGGCCAGAGAAATTCCGGTAAACGCAAAGAAAGCGAGAAGAGCCAGGAGAAGGATATTGTTGGAATTCATAGTTTATGAGTTTGATGTGAATGTTAGGAACTCCATATTGAAATGAAAATTTACAAGCTTTCGTTTCAAATGTCTACCAAGATCGCGCTGATTTCTGACTCCCACAGTTACATTGATCACAAAACGCTCACCTACCTGCAGGATGTGGACGAGATCTGGCATGCAGGAGATATTGGAAGTCTGGATGTTATGAAAGAATTGCCTGCGGGAAAAACGATTCGGGCTGTTTTTGGGAATATTGACGATTTAGAAATTCAGGAGGAATATCCGGAATGGCAGGAATTCACAAGAGAGGGAGTGAAAATCCTGATGACTCATATCGGGGGCACTCCGCCACGCTATGCGAAAGGAGTGAAGCAAAGAATCCGGGAAGGGAAACCCAACCTATTTATTTGCGGACATTCTCATATCTGCAAGGTTGAGTTTGACAAGGAAATGAATTGCCTGTATATGAATTCGGGTGCGATTGGGCAGCAGGGGTTTCACATCATGCGGACCCTGTTGCTTTTTGACCTGGAAAACGGCCAGATAAAAAATCTTCGTGTAGTGGAATTGGGGAAGAGGGGAAAATAAAATCTGACTATTCACAATTTTGCTCTTAAGTTCATTTTGTAAAAAATGTCGGAATTAGTGGCCGCATTATGTGAGTTGAAATGTTTCGGGTTAGGTAATGCCATTGGGAATTTATGGTTTTAAACAGCAGATCAAACCGTTAAGAAAATGGGTTAGTTCTCGAAGTGGAACGAGAGAAATCCACCCATTTTTAGGGTTGATCCATGTTTAAAATCAAATAGCCAAGAATGCTTCTTACAGGACTAAACTCTGCCTATTTGAAGTAAATAACCTGGCATTAAGCTTTTTGCCTGCCCGCCGGGGCGGGGTTACTTTTTGGCTTCAAAAAGTGACAAAGGAAAAAAACTGTGAGAAAGGATTGAATTACATTGAATCTTCAACTTTTCTCGAAGAGGTTTCCTTTTTCTCAACTTCTGAATTTAAGTAGAGATGTTGTTTTTTCTAACTCAAAATAACTCTCTATGCGTGTAAGTTTGTGCTGCCTCTGAAAATAAAAAAGGCGGTCAATTGACCGCCTTAATATTTTTACGAGATAAGAGATTATTTCGCGAAAGACTTTTTCAACGCCTCAACATCTACATTTCTAATTACCGGCTGAGCAGACAATTGTTTGATTTTGATAACGCGAGTTGTTTGACCTAGTCTTTTTCTTTTCAATTTTCTCTTCAGAGTAGTAATTGCCATGGTCGTATGCTTTTAATGATTTGTTTCGAAACGAAGCGCAAATGTAGGGAAACATTTCTTTTTTGCCCAAGATAATTCTCAATTTAATTCCCTGTGTTTTGGATGATCGGGAATCGTTTCCCTTTTTTTGAATAAATTTGCGACTTAATTACCCAAAAGTAAGCATGCAAAAGCCAAGCCTTCCCAAAGGAACCCGGGATTTTGGACCCATTCAAATGGCCCGAAGAAATTACATCCTGGAGACGATCAAAGATACTTTTAAGCTGTTTGGCTATAATCAGATAGAAACTCCGGCGATGGAGAATCTCAGCACCCTGACCGGAAAATACGGAGATGAGGGAGATCAGTTGCTTTTTAAAATCCTGAACAGCGGCGATTTTCTGAAAGATGTCACGATGAATGATTTGTCAACCGGCTATCAGAGTACGCTTAAGAAAGTTTCTGAAAAAGGTCTGCGATACGATCTGACCGTCCCATTTGCACGGTTCGTAGTGATGAACAGAAATGAATTGACTTTTCCTTTTAAAAGATTTCAAATTCAACCGGTTTGGAGAGCAGATCGTCCGCAGAAAGGTCGTTACCGGGAATTTTACCAGTGTGATGCGGATGTGGTAGGGACAGATAGCTTGGTTTGCGAAGCAGAAATCATCCTGATGATCAGGCGAGTTTTTGCGAAGCTGAATCTGACAGATTACAGCATCAAGCTGAATAATCGGAAAATCCTGACCGGAATCGCTGAATCTATCGGTGAAGCTGGAAATGAAGGGCCTCTTTGCGTAGCGATCGACAAGCTGGATAAAATCGGCTGGGAAAAAGTGCAGGAGGAACTGATCGGACGAGGCTTTGGACTGAGTTCCATCGAAAAACTCAGCCCATTGGTAAATCTAAATGTTGATCAGGATGGGAAATTAGCCTTTCTGAAAAACTTCCTGGCAACCAGCGAAACCGGACTCCAGGGAGTAAAAGAACTGGAAGATGCTTTCGCTATTCTGGAGTCAATGGGAGAGGACCTCTCTCATATGGAACTTGACATTATGCTTGCCAGAGGATTGTCCTATTATACAGGTGCGATTTTCGAAGTGAAAGTAAATAATGTGTCGATCGGTTCGGTAAGCGGTGGGGGCAGATATGATAACCTGACCGGAGGATTCGGATTGCCGGGAGTTTCCGGAGTCGGATTTTCTTTTGGAGTGGACCGATTATATGACGTGTTGGAGGAGTTGGGATTATTTCCTGTGGAAAGTTTGAAAAGCACCGAAATCCTGTTGACTCATTTTGATGAAAAAGGCTTCCGGTATGCGCTGGGAATACTTACAAAATTGAGATCTGCCGGAATTCAGGCGGAGATTTATCCTGATCTGACCAAAGTGAAAAAGCAATTGGAATACGCCGCAAAAAAAGGAATCCCGTTTGTCGGAATCTGCGGTGATCAAGAGATAGAAGACGCTACTATCGCTTTGAAAAACCTCGAATCCGGAGTCCAGGAGTCCTTTTCTTTGGATGAATTGATAGACAAACTGAAATAAATCAGTCTATTCTGAAGATTGAGTGGATAGGGATATTTATACCGCCTTTGAGTGATACAAAGGAATTTCCAACAGCCCAAATCGTGGTATCCACTTGATAAACGTGACCATTTTCTGCTTCAAAAGTGAGTTTTACTTTGGATTGGTGGAGGTTTCCAAGAGATTGGGATCGAAAAAGGTCATTCAGTCTTTTAAGTCTTTCGTCAGGGTCGGTCAGCACTTCTCTTTTTGAGAAATTCAAGTTTGGAATATCCTCTTTTTTTATGGTCTCAACGGTAATCATGGCTTAGCGAATTGTGGGTAGATTGTTTGGTAGAATTTACGGAAAATAAGATAATGGAGTTTACTTGGGTGATAGGTTGAAATATTATTCCGTGATTGGTGAGATTCGTGGTTATTTGTAAAGTTTCATAACATTAACGTCACCGGTTTATTTTTTTATATGACTATCCTCTTTCTTGTCACTAACCAAATAAGACAATGTCTGAAGTCCAAATGTAGGGGCTCCACCGCGCCTGTGCGCCTGTGGCGTAGCGGACAAGCGTGGTCAATTATTCGCAGCACAAACTCCTATTTTTAACCCTATTGTCAAAGTAGCGGATAATCTTATTACTTTATATTTGTCAGGACTTTTAATTAAAAAATATGTTTGATCTCATGGGAATGATGGGCAAGGTGAAAGAGGCCCAGGCAAGAATTAAAGAAGTGCAGGCTAGAATGGTTCATCTGACTGCCGAGGGGGAATCAGGAGCCGGACTGGTGAAAGTAAAAGTGAATGGAGAGCGCAAAGTTCTGAAGATTGAAATCGACGAATCGCTGATGACTCCTGCAGACAGAGAGATGCTCAGCGACCTGATCGTGGCCGCTACCAATATTGCCATGGCTGCAATCGAGGTGAAGATCAAAGCAGAAATGAAGTCTGCGACTGAAGGAATGATGCCTAATATTCCCGGGATGGATTTGGGGGGTCTTTTCGGATGAAACCCTGTGCCATCGTCATACTTAATTATAATGGGGAAAAGATGCTCAAAACATTTTTTCCCTCAGTTTTTTCGCGGAGTAAGTATGATGTTATAGTTATTGATAATGCGAGCACGGATTCCTCGGTTGATTTTTTGGAGAAAAACTACCCTCTCGTGAGGATTATTCGGCTAACCGAGAATTTCGGATATGCCGGAGGCTACAACTGGGGGCTTGAGCAATTGAGGGACCAATACGAATATTACATCCTTCTCAATTCCGATGTGGAAGTTACCGCTGGTTGGGATTTGGATTTGATCTCCTGGATCAGGAAAAACCCTGAGTACTCAGCGATACAACCCAAGATCCTTTCCTGGCAAGACAAAAGCAAATTCGATTATGCCGGAGCGGGTGGAGGCTACCTGGATTCTTTGGGATATCCGTATTGCAGGGGGAGGATTTGGGATACTATCGAAAACGATCAGGGTCAGTATGATGATGCGATTCAGGTTGACTGGGCATCAGGGGCATGCTTTGTTGTGAATGCTCAGCATTTCCACCAACTGGGAGGATTTGATGCTCATTTTTTTGCGCACATGGAGGAAATTGATTTGTGCTGGAGAATGCGTCGCTCAGGTTGGAAAATCGGATATCTCGGAAAAGTATCGGTCTTTCATTTGGGAGGAGCCACATTAGACAGATCTAGTCCGAGGAAATTGCACCTGAACATTCGAAACAGCCTATATATGCTTTATAAGCTTGAGAGTCCGGTTAAGTTTCTCTTAATATTTTTGTTCAAAGCATTATTGGAAACTGCTGCAACTTTTTCTTATCTCCTCAGCGGTAAAAAGGATTTGGCCAAAGCGATTGTGGCAGGCTACTTAGATTTTATTAAAACCAGGAGTTTGATTGAAAAATTTTCTCCGGAGAAATCAACAAATACGCCGATCCCATCTCAAACCAAGGTCAAATTCGTCTTTTGGAATTATAATTTATTAGGGAGAAAAATCTACTCAGACCTTTAATCAAAAAGGACAGGATTGTTCATCTTTCTGAAGTATTTCCGGATTTTCATCATCATCGCCAAAGACACATAGATAATCACCGGAGAGCCCATCGTGATGAAGGAAGCGTAAATGAAGAAAAGTCTGATGCTATCAATTGGGAAGTTTAATTTCTCTCCCAACCGGTAACAAACCCCAAAGGCCCTTTCTTCGAAAAATAATTTTAGCTTTTGCATGGATAGTGGTGGTTTAGTAAGCGCAAAATTATGAAAATTGATTGAAGAAATAATAAATCATAATGAATAACGGATTGTTTACGAAATTCTTCCTTTTGTTTCCATTTCTGATCCTTCTATGGTCAGAGGGTTCAATAATAGTGCCCGAAAGTGATTTTTTAGAAGATGCAAAGGTGAGCCCTTCTAAGCTGGAGTTTTACAGGGATTCGGTTCGGTTTTCAGTTAAAGGTACCATTCCTATCGAGTCCGCAATTAATCCCAGAAATCCACAACTCAAGATCTTCATAAAGTCTTCTGATCAGATTCTTGATTTAGGGGATATTGAATTACGTAAGACAGTTGGTCATTATGAGTATAAAAAAGATTTTGTACTTTCTTATTCTCCCTGGATGGAAGGAGCATCTTTAGAAGCTCATTTTTTTCATGGCAAAAGGAAATCAGATATACCGAATGAAAAAAAAATCGTCGCAAAAGGAGTCATCACTACTCCATTGCTCGCTAAAGTCGGAGTTGTAAACCCAGACGAACCGATTCCCCAAATTGGGATTTTTATCCCGACCGGTGTAATGAATGAAAGTAACTCAAGGACAGGTGAATTTTTGTTCCGGTTCGATCCGGGCTCCTCTTCCCTTAAATTGAGTGATGCCAATCAGAAATCCCTCGCAGGACTGAAGACCTTCATTACCGAAAACCCTTCCGTCGTTTCATTCAAAATTACAGGAATCCAATCTCCGGAAGTTTCCGAAGGCAGAAGCAGCAAATTGGGGATGGATAGAGCTTTGGTGATTCAGAAAAGAGTAAAGGCTGACGGATTAGTTTTCAGAGACAGTTTAATGGAGGTCAAATCAAGGTGGAACGATTGGTTTGATTTCAGGCTCCTTCTGAGAGACTATGAGAAAATTTCAACCCAGCGCAAGGATCAATATTATTCCATTTTGCTGAATGGATCCGATTATTCTACTCAAAGTCAGCAGTTAAAAAAATTAGCTGGGTTTGATCAGATATCGCGCGATTTGTTTCCAAAGCTTCGCGCAACAAAAGTAGAAATTGTAGCTAAACCAGTTCCCGGACTAGAACAGGCTCATTCTGCGAGCTTGAAGGAGGCTTTGGAGAAGGAGGGTAACAACAATACTTTAGACCAATTAGACTGGGCAACAGCGGGTGAGACATCCCCCAGGTTGGAGGATAAAGCTGAGATATACAGTAAAATGACAGAGCTTTTCAGATCAGCATTGCCTTATAACAATCTGGCTGTGGTCAAAATGCGACAAGCTCAAAGAACTTTAGAGGATTCTGTAAAAGCGAAACTTTGGGCTGATGCTTATCGATTGCTGGACCAGGCATTAAAGATTGAAACAGATCCCTATGTACTCCATAATCAAGGACAGATCCTGGTCCTGCAGGGAAAAGCATGGGAAGCGTATAAAAAGCTTTCAGATGCTTCGGGATTATCCAGAAACCCGGAGTTCTTGAAGCATAATGAAAGTTTGAGAGGAGCCTTGGATATCATGAGAGGGGATTACAAACTCGCAATTCTCAGATTTGATTATCCGTACTCTGAACCGGGAAATCTTTTTAATAAAGGCCTGGCCTATTTCTTAGCCAAAGACTATGCAAATGCCAGTTTATCATTTGAAGAATCTGTGATTGCAGGAAGGAACTTTGGATATGGCTATTATGGGCTTGCCATGGTGGCAGCTTTGAGCGGACAGGATGAAGTTGCCCTGATCCAGCTTCAAAAAGCCATCGAATCAAGCGAACAGATTTATCAAAAAGCCATGGTTGATCCGGTTTTTGAGGAATTAAGGCTGAAAAAAGATTTTTTCGAAATTTTTAAATAGGTGTATCCGCTTGAATGCACGTAACAGAATTAAGTTGGGATTTGAATGAAAAAATCCCCCTAACCCCCTTAAAAAAGGGGGAGTCACATTTCCGCATCATTAAAACCGATAGGCTTCTATCCATCGTGCAGGTATCCGAATACACATATTTTTAAATTAAGGAGTCAGAGGAATTAATATTTTTTTCACGATTTCTTTACCTTAAAAATCAAATTTTTGTCACTTTAAATAGGACTTTTGAGGGGTTCATTTTTTGAAAAAATGATTTTTTCCTTAAATTACTAATGTCTGAATCCTCTTTTGAGAAGAATTCTTTTAAAAAAACTTCAGGAGCCAAGTTTTATTTACGGTTCAGAATTTGAAATTTGTTTAAGAATCTTTAACATTGAGCTCAAGTGATTAACAATAAAACCCAAAATTCTTGCCTATGCCCTATTTTACTTAACTGTTTTCCCTCCTCAAACCTATAGGTTTTTACCTTTCTGCAGGTACTCGTACCATGGTATAGTAGCAATAGTGTCCTGAAATTCAGGCTATTAATCTATTGCAATTATTTTGAGCATACTCGCAAACGATTGCATTAACAATTAAACGACAAGTTTTTAAATCAATCTTGTTACCCAATCTATCTATGATTATGAAAAATGTTTACAAAAGCCTAAGTGTATTTCTGATGCTCTTAGCTCTCACCAGTGCGGCTGCCTTTGCGCAAAGAACCGTAACTGGTACAGTGCTCGATGAGTACGATGTGGGACTTCCTGGTGTATCGATCCTTGTTAAAGGGACAACTACAGGTACCGCCACTGACATTGATGGAAAATTCTCCCTCAGTGTACCAAATGATCAGGCTGTCCTGGTTTTCTCTTTTATCGGTTACACTTCGCTTGAGCAGGCTGTAGGCCCTCGCAGCGTTGTGGACGTTAAAATGGCTCCGGACGAAAGAACCCTGACAGAATTAGTTGTTACAGGTTATACCATTGACAGCAGAAGAGAGACAACAGGTGCGATTGCCACTGTTAGTCCTAAAGATTTGACTGTCATTCCAACTGGAAACGTAGAGCAGGGTCTTCAGGGAAGAGTTTCTGGTCTTACGATCATTACCAACGGTCAACCAGGTACATCTTCAATCGTCCGTGTACGTGGTTTCGGTGCCTTCGGTGGTAACGAGCCTCTTTACATTGTGGATGGAGTGCCAGTAGGAAATACTGAGTTCCTTAACCCTGATGACATTGAGTCTACTACCGTATTGAAAGATGCGGCTGCAGCTTCCATCTATGGAGCTCGTGCTGCAAACGGTGTGATTATCTACACCACCAAGCGTGGTAGCAGAAGTCAAAAATTGAGAGTGGATTACAGCGGTATGTTTGGTGTTACTACTCCAGGCGTTGGTATCGATATGATGAATCCACAGGATTTCGCAACCCATACTTGGTTGGCAGAGACAAATCAGGCCAGAGTTGACGGTCGCGCTCCGGCTTATTCTCATCCTCAGTTTGGAACAGGATCAACTCCGGTTCTTCCTTATTACATCAATGTGGGTGGTACCGCAGGTGTTGCTGGTCCATTCTCTGCTGACAGAATCGAGCAGGAAAGAGCTAAATACAATATTGAGCCTTCAAAAGGAGCTATCTACCAACTGGTAAGAGCTGCTACAGGCGAGGGAACTGACTGGTTTGATGCTTTGACCAGAAATGCTCTTTTGAATCGTCATTCAATTGGATTGAATGGTGGATCTGAAGCAAGCCGATTCTTTATCGGTTTGGGTTATCAGGATCAGGCAGGTATTATGATCAATAACGACTTCACGAGGTATTCCTTCAGAGCTAACTCTGAATTTGATGTAACCAAGAATCTGCGAATCGGTGAAAACTTCCAGGCTACTTACCGTCAGGTATTGGGTCAGCAAGGCGGAACAGGCGGACGTGGTGTATCAGATGATGAAAATGATATCCTTCAGGCTTTCCGTATGCCTTCAATCATCCCTGTTTACGATGAATTTGGTGGTTACGCCGGTACAGCAGCTAAAGGTTTCAACAACCCAAGAAACCCGGTTGCTAACCGTGACGGTATTGTGGACAACAGAAGCTTCGGTACAAATATCTTCGGTAACTTGTATGCTGAATATGATATCATCGAGGATCTGGTTTTCAGAACTTCAATCGGTGGAAACTATAGCAACGGCTATTTCTGGGGATATTCAAGATTGCAGTACGAAAACTCTGAGAACAACTCAGCATTCGGCTACAACGAAGGTTCAGGTTTCAACTTCGGTTGGACATTTACTAATACGGTTTCCTATAAGAAGACATTCGACAAACACAAGTTTGACGTGATCTTAGGTCAGGAAGCATTGAATACTGGTGCTGGTAGAAGCATGTCTGCTTCAGGTCAGAATCCATTCTCAAGAGACCCTGATTATATTACAATTTCTAACCTTCCTGTTTCATCACGTCAGGTTAACTCCGATCAGGGCAAGGGCGTAAACTTCAATTCTTACTTTGCCAGAGCAAACTATACTTACAACGATAAGTACTTGTTCTCTGCTGTAGTAAGACGTGATGGTTCTTCACGATTTGGAGCAAACGCTCGTTATGGTACATTCCCTGCGTTTTCAGCAGCTTGGAGAATTTCTTCTGAGTCGTTTTTGTCAGGTGCTACCTGGATCGACGAATTGAAAATCCGAGGCGGTTGGGGTCAAATGGGTAACTCTAACAACGTGGATCCTAATAACCAGTACTCGTTATTTGGTGGTACCATACAAGCTTCTTCTTATGACATTACTGGATCTAACTCATCTGCATTGATTGGTTTCAGAAGAACTCGAATTGGTAACCCGAATGCCCAGTGGGAAACTGCAGAAACTCAAAACGCTGGTTTTGATGGTACATTCTTCAATGGCAGATTAGACGTGATCTTTGACTGGTGGAAGAAGGATACTAAAGACTTGCTCTTTACTGTTCCTATTCCTCTTACAGCTGGTAGCAACGCTTCACCTCCTGCAGTTAACGTTGGTGAAATGCTTAACACAGGTCTTGATTTGTTGGTAACTACAAGAGGTAACGTAACTGGTGACCTGACTTACGAACTGACCTTGACAGCAAGTACGCTGAAGAACGAAATCGTATCTCTTTCTCCGGGCTTGCTTGTTATCACTTCAGTTAACCCAAGCTACAGAGGTATTCAGCCAATCAGAAACCAGGTTGGTCACTCACTTTCTTCATTCTTCGGCTACAAAGTTGTAGGCTTGTTCAGAAATGCTGAAGATGTATCAAGCCATGCTACTCAATCAGGAGCTGCTCCTGGTCGATTCAAGTATGAGGACATCAACGGTGACGGAAAAATCTCTCCTGATGACAGAACGTTCATCGGAAGTCCTGTTCCTGATTTTACTGGCGGACTTAACTTCACTCTGGGTTACAAAGGATTTGATCTTTCTGCTTATTTCTACACCTCAATCGGTAACGAAATTTTCAACCAGTCTAAGTGGTTCACAGATTTCTTCCCTTCTTTCCAGGGTGCAGCAATGTCTGAGCGTCTGAAGAATGCATGGACTCCTGATAATCTGGATGCGACTATTCCTGTGCTTGAAAAGACTTCAAACTTCTCTACAAACACAGTTGCTAACTCGTTTTATGTTGAGGATGGTTCTTACCTGAGATTGCAAAACGTAACGTTAGGTTACACGCTTCCTTCGACTTTGTTGGAGAAATGGAAACTGGAGAGACTCAGAGTGTTCGCTTCGGCAAACAACCTGTTTACTATCTCAGGATATGAAGGTCTGGACCCTCAGGTAGGTGGTGATGCCGATTTGACTTTTGGTATTGACGTAGGTAACTACCCGGTTACTAAAGGCTATACATTCGGTCTTAATCTAAGCTTCTAATCCTAAACACGTCAATAAGAATCGAGTTATAGAAACTATAATAGATTAAATCAGATGAAAAAATTTAAATTAAAAATCGGAGCGCTGTTAACATCCGCAGTGATGTTGGTAGCAGTGAGTTGCAGCGATGAGTTTCTTGACGTTCCACCAACAGGTTTGTTGGGTGAATCTCAGTTATCAACGCTGGCAGGTATAGATGCATCCCTGATTGCGGCTTATTCTCAGGTGAACGGCAGAGGCAATAGATTGGCTTCTCCTTCAAACTGGGTTTGGGGCAGTGTCAGAGGTGGTGATGCAAACAAAGGTACTGACCCTGGAGATTTTAGCTCAATCAACCCTTTTCAGCGGTTTGAAGCTAATTCTGCTTCAGGGAATTTAGGAGATAAATGGAATGGCGCTTACGAAGGTATCGCTCGTTGTAACAACGTGTTGAGACTTCTTACGAATCCAGGTCCGGATGTTACTCCTGCTGATATAGTAAGAATTTCTTCCCAAGCCAGATTCCTGAGAGCTCATTATTATTTCGAATTGAAAAAGGATTACGGAAATACTCCTTATGTAGATGAGACGGTAGATTACGGCAGTGGTTTGGCTGAAGTGAGCAACAATCAGGATTTATATCCTTTCATTGAGGCTGATTTGAAGTATGCAGTTGATAACCTTCCTGCTACCCAATCTCAGGTAGGAAGAGTTAACTCTTGGGCAGCTAAAGCTTATTTGGCTAAAGTTTACATGTATCAGAATAAGTTTGCACCTGCCAAAGCTTTGTTTGATGACGTCATTGCAAATGGCGTTACCAGCAATGGTCTGAAGTATGGTCTTGTTCCTTACTATGATGACATGTTCCGAGGCAAAAATGATAACCACCAGGAATCTATCTGGGCTTATCAGTCAGCTGCCGGTACGGGTGCTGTTCAAAATGCAAACCCTGAGTTTGACTTGAACTTCCCATACAACACTGGTCCTTCTGGTCCGGGTAACTGTTGCGGATTCTTCCAGCCATCTTTCACTTTCGTGAATTCATTCAGAACTAATGCTGATGGACTTCCTTTATTGGACGGTTCTTACAACACTGGTGCAAACCAGGTGAAGAGTGATATGGGATTAGAAAGTGCTGCTCCATTCACAACTGACACTGGAAATCTTGATCCTAGAGTTGACCATACTGTAGGCAGAAGAGGTATTCCTTATTTGGATTGGCAGGATCATCCGGGTGCTGCCTGGATTAGAAATCAGGGTAATGCAGGACCCTATTCTCCTAAGAAATATGTTTATGCAAGATCTGAGAAAGGTACTTTCCAGGATAACAGTTCATGGACTCCGGGTTACACTGGTATCAACTTCATGATCATCCGTTTTGCTGATGTGTTGCTGTTGGCAGCAGAAGCAGAAATCGAAACCGGTAACTTGGAGAAAGCAAGAGGTTATGTAAATCAGGTTAGAACCAGAGCTATGAATTCCAAAATCAAGAGAGGTGACGATACCTTAGCTGCTAACTACGTAATTGATCTTTACAAGACTGCCTGGACTGATGCTAATGCTGCAAGAGCTGCTGTTCGTTTCGAAAGAAAGCTTGAGCTGGGTATGGAAGGTCATAGATTCTATGACCTGGTACGTTGGAACACTGTACAAGCTGAATTGGATGCATACCTTGCATATGATTCTAAGTTATTGGCTGCGGCTTTCGGTGGTGCTAAATTCACTGAAAAGCATAAGCTTCTTCCAATTCCTCAGGATCAAATTGACTTGGTTGGATCAGACGTATTGATTCAGAACCCAGGTTTCTAATCAGAACTTAAGTACTGGTAAAACAGAAGAGGAGGTTATTGACCTCCTCTTTTTTTATTTGTGTAAATCGCACTCTTTTTTTCAGCTTATCCTTCAAAAATGGTAATTTCAGCCACCAGTAATTACCCAATTTCAAGTCTCATGAAGAATTATTATTTGCTCATTTCGGGAGTTTTGCTCCTGGCTTTCACTTCCTGTAAGAAAGAAAACACCCTCTTTGTTTTGCAATCTTCCGATGATACAGGGATTGATTTTACCAATGAGATTATAGAAACCGATTCCTTCAATATTCTCACAGATGAATACATTTTTAATGGCGGAGGGTTAGCCGTAGCAGATTTTGACCAAAATGGCCTGCCTGATCTTTTCTTTTCTGGTAATCAGGTAGCAAATAAATTATACCTGAACCAGGGGAAATTTAAATTCGAGGACATTTCTGAATCAGCCGGAATTGGAGCAACCAATCGATGGTGTACCGGAACCGTCGCTGTCGATATCAATAGCGATGGCTGGATGGATATTTATGTGGCTTCTGCAATGAAAAAGGGTCCCGGAGAGAGAAATAACTTGCTTTTTGTCAACCAGGGAAAAAATGCTGAAGGCGAAATTACTTTTAAAGAAATGGCATCCGAATATGGAATTGCTGATTCCGGTAATAGCATGGGTGCAGCGTTTATTGATTATGATTTGGATGGAGACCTTGATCTTTATATTTTGAATAATGAGCAGAGCAAAGTCACGCCGAGTAATTATCGTGAAAAGATCATAGATGGCTCAGCCATTAACAATGATAAGTTCTATCGAAACAATGGAGACGGCACTTTTACAGATGTAACTCTGGAGGCAGGAATAACCATTGAAGGTTTTGGACTCGGTCTTTTAATCTCTGATTTGAATAATGACGGCTGGCCTGATGTGCACGTCAGCAACGATTATGTCACCAATGACATCCTGTATATCAATAATCAGAACGGGACTTTTTCAAATAAATCCAAGGAAATTCTGAGACATCAAAGTCAGTTTTCGATGGGTTCAGACATCTCGGACTTTAATAATGACGCTCTGCCAGACTTGATTACGATAGATATGCTTGGTGAGGACAATTACCGAAAGAAAACAACAATTGGTAAAAACTCTTATCAAGTCTATATCAGTAATGAGCAATGGGGCTATGAATATCAGCATGTGAGAAATATGCTTCATATGAATTATGGAGCTGGTATTCCTTTCAGTGAAATCGGGATGCTTTCCGGTGTTTATCAGACAGATTGGAGCTGGGCGCCATTATTCGGAGATGTTGACAACGATGGTCAGCGTGATTTGCTGATTACGAATGGCTTCCCAAGGGATATTACGGACAAAGACTTCGCAAATTACCGTGCTGATATGGGGAGCATAGCCACAGTTCGTCAATTGCTCGACTCTATTCCGATTGTAAAAATTTCAAATTATGCTTACAAAAATCGGGGTGATTTGACTTTCGAAGATGTGAGTAAAACCTGGGGATTGGATAAACCATCCTTCTCTAATGGAGCTGCTTTTGTCGATTTAGATCAGGATGGTGATCTGGATTATGCGGTCAATAATATCAATGATCCTGCTTTTGTATTTGAAAATAAGCTTGGCAAAGAGGAGCCGGGCCGAAACTATTTGAGAGTTAATCTAAAAGGATCCAGGCTAAATCCGCAGGGTTTGGGTGCCAAAGTTATTCTTCAATTGGCAGAGGAGAATGTTCTTTACCAAGAGCAGCAGGTGGTAAGAGGATACATGTCTTCTATTGAAGAAATCATGCATTTTGGTTTAGGAGATGTTTCTGAAGTGGGTGAAATAAAAGTAATCTGGCCTGATGGAAAAATTTCCGTAGTTTCAAAAGTTGCTCCGAATCAGGTAATTGAGATAAACTATTCGGAAGCAAAAGCCGGAAATTCAGCTCGTGCAATTATGGATTTTGGTGTTCCGTCTTCAATTTTTTCAGAGATATCAGATACATTAGGATTATCCTACTTACATGTTGAAGATGATAAAGTCGATTACAATATTCAGCGTACGATCCCCCATAAACTGACTCAATATGGCCCGGGTATGGCAGTTGGTGATGTAAATGGCGATGGAATCGAGGACCTTATTGTGGGATCATCTTCCGGATATGCCCCACAACTTTTCAAGCAAAATTCGGAAGGAAAATTCTCTCAGTCTGAGCTTTTACCGGGAGAAAATCCTGCTTTCGAAGAAATGGGGATCCTGCTGACAGACCTGGACAATGATCAGGATTTGGATCTTTATCTGGTAAGCGGAAGCAGTGAGTTTGCTCCGGATGCGGCTGAATACATTGATCGGGTTTACAAGAATGACGGAAAAGGAAATTTCTCACTTGATAAGGACTTTTCGGGAATCAAAGCAAGTGGATCAACTGTTCGCGGGGCTGATTTTGACGGAGACGGTTTCATGGACTTGTTTGTCGGGGGTCGTACTCCAATAGCAAAGTATCCTTTGGCAGATAATAGCTTCCTGCTGAAAAATAACAACGGCCAACTTCAGGACGTGACGGATCAACTTGCGCCGGGCCTGAAAAATGTGGGAATGGTTACGGATGCCGTTTGGTCAGATATTGATTCCGACGGACAGATTGATCTGATAGTCGTTGGTGAATTAATGGCTATAACTGTCTTCAAAAATGAGGGTGGTAAATTCTCTAAGCTGGAGAAATCAGGTTTGGAAAATCATCTCGGCTGGTGGAATTCTATTACTTCAGGAGATTTTGATCAGGATGGAGATACCGATTTTGTTGTCGGAAATCTTGGCGCCAATAATCCACATCACCCGACCACAGAAAGACCTGTGAAAATTTATGCCAAGGATTTTGATAACAACGGAAGTGTGGACCCTGTCACATTTGCTTATTACAAGGAAAGAGAAGGTACTTACAATTCTTTCCCAAGCCATTTCTGGGATGATTTGTATGGCCAAAGCCCGATGTTCAGAAGAAAGTTTGAACGATATAAAGCCTATGCCCTGAGCACTGAAAGCTCGCTTTTTTCTGAGGAAGAGAAGAAAGATGCTTTGATCCTGACGGGAAATTATGATCGGTCTTCCTATGTAGAGAACCTTGGAAATGGTCAGTTCAGCATTCGCGAATTACCTGTACTCGCACAGATTGCACCTGTTAACGGACTGGTATCAGAAGATGTAAATGGTGATGGATTGCTGGATGTGGTTTTAGTAGGAAACGATTATGGTAACGAGGTTTTCATCGGCAGATTAGATGCTCATATTGGGTTGGTACTTTTGGGGGACGGAAAAGGAAATTTCACTCCAATGAATCCTTCGAAAAGTGGCTTTATGGTTCCCGGAGATGCCAAAGCATTGGTCAAAATAGCAGCGGCCCAGGGTAATCCAATACTCATTGCTTCGCAAAACCGAGGTAAACTCCTTGCTTTCCAGAATAAGTCTATTTCTGAAAGTTCAAAAACCATCACTCCTGGTCAGGAAGTGATGGCAATAGTTTTGGATTTGGGAAATGGGAAAAAGCAGCGAATAGAAACCAGCCTTGGGTCAGGATTCCTATCACAGTCTGGAAGAGAAATCACTCTTCCGAAAGGAGTAAAAGGCATTCAGCTGATCGATTACAAAGGTCAGGTGAAAGAAGTTGACTTGAACTCTCTGGGGAATTAGCGGTAAAGCTGATCAGGTTTTGCATCGCAAATATCCTTCATCAGCTCCGCGACTTTGTCTGTTACAGCATCAAAATAAAGCCTTCCTTTCTCAGGGGAGGCTTTTTTTGGATTTCCGATTCCGGTATCCTCAGTCACCTGAGACCATTTTCGCTCTGCCCATGCCCATTTTTCCTGAAGCCCTTTGATGGTTGACTTTTTTTCATTTCCGTCACCTGCTTCGTCCAGTGGCAGAACTAACTCAGGATTCAAATACATGATCAAAGAGGTTTCCATCTCATCGGCATGGTCACCGGATTCTTCAAAAAATTTAGTTTTATCAAGGGCCTGAAACCAGTTGCAGGTAAAGAGCATCATCTCCGGAAACTTAAGCCCAAGCTCTCTCAGCATGGTTTTGAAATCATTTCCTCCATGGCTATTCAAGATCAATAATTTTTTCAAGCCCTGCCTGTTCAGCACCTCAATGATATCCCGAAGAATTAAAAGTTGGGTGCTTGGATTGAGATTGATGTCCAGATAGATATCCGATTGACCGGTATTTACACCAAATGGAATCGCAGGCATCACCACCACATTGGCACCTTTTTCCCAGGCCTTTCTGCCGCCTTCAGCCGCTATTTCATCCGCCTCGATCACATCTGTGCCGTATGGCATGTGGTAGTTATGGGCTTCGGTTGCTCCCCAGGGAAGAACCGCCAATTCAAATCTATGCGATTGAAGTTTTTTCCAATTGGTTTCTTTAAGAAGATATGGTTTCATTGATTTTTAAAAGGATTTGAAGGATTGATGGGTGATTTCGGCCCATTTTTGATAATTTGAAAGTCTGATTCTAAAATAAGCCTTATGTCCCAAAGAAGAAAGTTTATTAAGCAGTCACTTTTGGGTTCTGCTCTTTTTATACCAGGTTTGAACCAAGCCTTCGCTCAGGGGCCAACTGAAATTTCCTCAGGTCAAATGCCCTTGATTTTGTCAACCTGGAATCATGGAATTCCTGCAAATGAAGCTGCAATAGCTAAATTGGCAGGTGGTGGAAGTATTTTGGACGCTGTGGAAGCCGGTGTGAAAGTCACTGAATTGGACATGGATAATCTTTCCGTTGGATTGCAGGGACTGCCTGATCGGGAAGGAATTACCACGCTTGATGCATCGATTATGACCGGTGACGGGTCTTGTGGTACGGTTGCTTTTGTTCAGCAAATCAAGCATCCCATTGCACTTGCCAGAATGGTGATGGAAAAAACTCCCCACATAATGCTGGCAGGAGAAGGAGCAAGGCAGTTTGCAATTTCGCAGGGTTTTCCTTTGGAAGAAGAAATCCTCAGCCCAAAAGCAGCAATCGAATATGAGAAATGGAAAGTGACCAGCCAATACGAGCCAATCATCAATATTGAGAATCACGATACGATAGGAATGATTGGAATCGATGCAAACGGGAAGTTGGCAGGAAGCTGCACAACCAGCGGGCTGGCCTATAAAATGCACGGAAGAGTAGGAGATAGCCCGATTATCGGGGCCGGACTTTACGTGGATGATGAAGTTGGTGCTGCAACTGCTACCGGCCTTGGGGAATCTATTATCAGGATTTGCGGAAGTTTTCTGATCGTGGAATTGATGAGACAGGGACGTACACCGCAAGAAGCATGTGAGGAAGCCGTGAAAAGACTGATTGCAAAAAATAAGAACATCAAAGATATCCAGGCTGGATTTTTGGCGATAAACAAAGAAGGTGTAGCAGGAGCATTTGCTGTTCATCCGGGTTTCAACTTTGCCATGGCGACCAGCTCTAAAAATGAATTAATTGACTCGAGAAGTCACTTTACACCATGAATAAAATCGTATTTGAGGCTCCTGTCTTTAATTTGGAAGCTGCCCTTGAGGCTGCGGAATTCGGCATTGACCGGTTGGAGCTTTGTGCCAACTTTCCTGAAGGCGGAGAAACTCCCAGTGCCGGAATGGTCAAATTCCTAAAAGCGGAAATCGATATCCCTGTTTTTGTGATGATCAGACCGAGAGGTGGAGATTTTGCCTATTCTCAGAAAGAACTGATGGTCATGAAAAGAGACATTGAGTTGCTGGGTGAGCAAGGTGCCGATGGATTTGTCTTCGGCATTCTTGATTATCAAGGGAAAGTCAATACAGACGCCTGCGAATCTTTGATGCGCTCGGCTTCAGGAAGACCATGTACTTTTCACCGCGCTTTTGACGCTTCCAGTGATCTTCATGATTCATTAGAAAAAATTATTGGGTGTGGATTTGAGAGAATCTTGACTTCCGGAGGAAAAAACACAACGACTGAGGGTCTTGATAATTTGCTTGAATTGATGGGGAAAGCGAAAGACCGAATAAGCATCATGCCGGGTGGGGGGACTAAACCAGAACATGTTGCGATATTGAAGCAATCCGGATATTTGCGTGAAATTCATGCTTCCTGCAAAACCTGGAAGCTTTCACAAAATGAATATGCCCGTCCCGGGTTATCATTTTCGGATGATCCCAAATCATTCACTCACCATCTCAGAATTGACCGTAATCTGGTAAATGAGTTTTTAGAGGTAATAGGGGAATGAGATTATTAAGTTTAGTCTTTACGGTTTTTCTTGTTTTTGTAATTGGATGCAATCCTATTTCCGAGCGGAAACAACCTCCTCTTTCCCTGGAGCAACTGGCAGCTTCGGATTTGAATCTAAATGGTGAAAGATTGGCTGAGGCCTATTGCGGAAGTTGCCACCTGAAGCCGGAGCCTGATATTTTGGATCGGATTACCTGGGAGACCAAAGTCCTGCCGGATATGCGTAAGCGGATGGGACTTTATCTTGAGGAGGATTTTGGTACAGAACTCCCTGAAGATTCAGGTGTTCCTCCGGGGATTTACTCTAAAGCTCAATTGATCAAAAGAGAAGATTGGGCAAAAATTCAGGAATATTATCTCAGTAGTGCTCCGGAAAAGCCTTTACCTCAGGCTGAAAAAGCAATCCCTAAAGTTGGTATTCCCGGATTCAAAGTGGATCAACCGGGCTTTTCCAAAGTTTTCCCCAGTCTGACCACCCTGGTGAGGATTCATCCTGAGAGCGGGGATTTATGGGTTGGAAACAGATTCAAATCCTTGTTTATCCTGGATTCAAAAAATGGTTTCAAGTTGAAAGATTCTATCCCAACGGATGTGGCGCCGGTCGAAATTCTTTGGAATTCAGATAAATCATTCGATTTACTGGCAATGGGATTGATGGATCCGTCAAAAGATACTCTTGGAACATTGTCCGGATTTTCATTTCAAAATAATAGCTGGACAAAGGAAATCCTCCTCGATAAACTTATAAGGCCAGTTCATGTAGAAACTGCTGATTGGAATGCCGATGGAGTAATGGATAGGGTAGTTTCTCATTTGGGAGATCATCTGGGAAAATTGAGCCTTTACTTATCCGAAAATGGTAAGGAAAAGGAAATAATCTTAAAGCCGATTCCCGGTGCAAGAAGAACAATCTCGGTTGATTTTGACGGAGATGGAGATTTGGATATGCTTAGTTTGATTTCTCAGGCGCAGGAAGGAATCTATGCCTGGATCAATCAGGGAGAGGGAAAGTTTGTTGAAAAACCGTTACTTCGATTTCATCCATCCTTTGGGTCGAGCGATTTCAGGCTTGAAGATGTCAATGGGGATGGGCATCGAGACATCATTTTAGTAAGTGGTGACAATGCTGTTCTTTCGCAGATCCTGAAAAACTATCACGGAGTTCGGGTTTTCCTAAATGACGGAGACGGTGAATTTGAAGAAGAGTGGTTTTATCCGCTTTTTGGCGCCAGCGGACTTGAGGTGGATGATTTTGATCAGGATGGAGATCTTGACTTATTCGTTCTTTCCTTTTTTCCAGACCCAAAGCAATCTCCCCGGCAGGATTTGATTTATTTCAGGCAATCCAAAAATGGTGATTTAGAACCTTTTGTAATCAAGGAAAATATAGATTCTCATTGGTTGACGATGACGAAGGGGGATATTGACAAGGACGGTGATACTGACTTGGTCGTAGGAACTTTCGATTTCAATGATCTTTATGCCAAACCTACCAAGCCCTGGAAACCTTTCATTATCCTTCGAAATGAATTCAAATAATATTTCATAAAAATCAAAAATTCAATTATTATCAATCGAATTATGAGAAATATTGGATTATAGTTTTTATTTATTGGCGATAATCGGTAATTTATTTTCCCAACAAAATTTCTTCCGACGATGGTAAAAAGTTTTCAAGGAGTCAGGGTAGTTGAACCCAAGAAATCTCCGCTAGATCAGATTTTGGTCAAAGACTATATGAGCACCAACCTGATTACTTTCCGCCCCGATGATTCGATAGATCAGGTGCTTGAGGTGCTGACCAAAAAGAAAATATCCGGCGCCCCCGTTTTGGATGAATCCGGAGCTTTAGTTGGGATAATTTCAGAAGTGGATTGCCTCAAAGAAATCATTAAAGGAAAATATACGAACACACCAAAATTCCCCGGCAAAGTAAGTGAACACATGACCAAAAACGTGATCACTATGTCGCCGGACTTGTCGCTATTTGATGCCGCTCAAAAGTTCCTGGAACTCAAAATCAGGAGATTTCCGGTAATGAAAGACGGAAGGCTGGTAGGGCAAATCAGCCTGAGCGACATTATTCGGGCCTTTCCAAAATTGAAACAAACTACCTGGTAAAATAACAAAAGGTCCTGAAAAGGACCTTTTGTTATTTTATTTAGATTTTTCAATCGCTCGCTCTACGTCGAGAATTATGTCCTCATAATGCTCTAATCCGACAGAGAGGCGGACTAAACCATCTGAAATCCCAACTTTTGCTCGCTCCTCCACCGAAAGCTTACTATGAGTAGTCGAAGCCGGATGAGTCACAATACTCCGGCTGTCTCCCAGATTCGGAGTCAATGAAATCATATCTAACTGGTCAATGAATCGCTGAGCGCGGGCTAAACCGCCTTTAAGCGTTAGCGTGATGATTCCTCCGCCGCGTTTCATTTGTTTAATGGCAAGATGATGCTGAGGATGAGATTTCAGAAATGGATATTTGACTGCTTCCAATTCTGAGTTTCCTTCAAAGTAATTGGCAACTTTCTCAGCGTTGTCGCAGTGCCTGTCCATTCTTACCGCAAGGGTTTCCATGCTTTTGGAAAGAATCCATGCATTGAAAGGAGAAATAGCCGGGCCTGTGTGCCGGGTGAAAAACTGCACTTCTTTGATCAGTTCATTGGAACCTAAAATTAATCCGCCAATCACTCTTCCCTGGCCATCGATGTACTTCGTGGCGCTGTGGGTTACAATATGAGCACCCCATTTTGCAGGTTGCTGAAGGTATGGAGTGGCAAAGCAATTGTCTACCACAAGAACCAGGTTGTGAGCCGCGGCAAATTTTCCAGCCCATTCCAAGTCAATGATCTCCAGTCCCGGATTTGACGGAGTTTCGATGAAAAGCATTTTGGTATTGGGCTGCACCAACTTATCCCAGTTCTGAAAATCAGAAATATCTCCATACGTCGAAGTGATTCCCCATTTTGGAAATACCCGGGTCAAAAGCTGGTGAGTGGAGCCGAACAAGGATCTTGATGCCAGAATATGGTCACCTTGCTGAAGCAAAGCAGCAATACTTCCAAACATGGCAGCCATTCCGGAGGCAGTGGCAATTCCATCTTCAGTTCCTTCCGCGGAGCAAACTTTCTGGATCAGATCGCTGGAATTAGGATTGGAATAGCGGGAATAAATGTATCCGGGAAGTTCATCTGCGAAAGTTGCCCGGGCTTCCTCAGCCGAGTCAAAAGTAAAGCTGGATGAAAGGTAGATGGGAGCGGAATGCTCTTTTTGATTGGATTTTGAACTACTGATCCGGATGGAATTAGTTTCGAAATGCTCGCTCATTCTGTAGTACAGGTTAGAAATTAAGAATATTCTTTCGGTCTGATTAGAAAATCTAACCCAAAAGGCGGCAGTCGAACTAAAAAGGGATTTTTTTGAATTAAGCCAGTTTATAGTTCCCGCGAAGGGTAGGACTTGGCACCTTTCCGATTGGTTTTGGATGGTTGCCAGAGGGTCATCGAGCCTAATCTCTCGCCTCTTCTTTATAAATCAGTTGCCTGAAGTGGTGCAAATAAAATGGGAGTTTTGGGAAAATCCAAATCTTTGCGATCAATCGTTGAATTGAGTCATGGCTTGGGAGATTCCGACTGTGCAAAAAGCCAGTGTCATCTCGATGGCTTTGTCCATCATTTCTGGCAAAGTATCGAATTCTGCCTTCGTGAATCTTCCTAAAACGAAGTCTATCTGTCTGCCTTTCGGGAAGTCATCTCCAATACCCATTCGAAGCCTGGGATAATCTTGCCCTCCTGTTAATTCTTCAATGTTTTTCAATCCATTGTGGCCAGCTGCACTTCCTTTGGATCGCATGCGGATTTTTCCGAAGGGTATGGCTACATCGTCCACAATCACGAGAATATTCTCTTTTGGGATTTGCAATTCCTTCATCCAGTAGTTTACTGCTTTCCCACTCAGGTTCATGTAAGTAGTGGGTTTGATCAAGTGAATGGATCTTCCTTTATGTTTAAATTCAGTTTTGAAAGCCAGTCGATCACTTTTCCATTGGCAACCTTGCTTATCAGCCAGTCGGTCTGCCGTCAGGAATCCTATATTATGTCTGGTCAGTTCATATTCAGGGCCAATGTTGCCCAAACCTACGATCAGATATTTCATCTGTTTATAATTTGTTTTTTTATGGTCAGATGGAATCTCGCATGGTTGATAATCATTCCAGTGTGGGACCAACCCGTCATGCTCGATTTCATATGATTATAATTTGATTTTAAAGGCCATACCTGACTGCCGTCAGGCAGGTGGAATCTCGTTTCTGATAATCATTCCATGTGTAAAGTCTGCGTCATGCCTGTCTGCCTCAGGCAGGCTCGATTTCATGCTTTTTGAAAGGATAAGGTGCTAAAATAAAAAATCCTGCCCCAGGAAGGGCAGGATTAATTTTAAGTTTTGCGGTGAATTAAGCTTCGCCTTTCTTGCCTCTAAGTGCTCTTGGAATACCAACAGTCACAATCGATACATTCGGGCTGGTCAGGATTTCAAATCCTTCAACTTTCACATCACTTACTTTGAATGATTTTCCCAAATCAAGATCTGAGATATCAACTTTCACGAAGTCAGGGAAGTCTTTAGCAAGGCCTTTTACTTTCAAAGTTCTGGTTTTGAACTCCAACTTACCACCTTTGGCGATGCCAGGAGAGCTACCTTCTACTTTAACAGGAATTTCAAACTTGATAGGTCTGTCTTCAGTGTAGGCCATGAAGTCTACGTGAAGAATCATTTCACTAACAGGGTGATATTGTGCTTCTTTCAAAACCGCCTTGATGATAGTTCCTTCAATGTTCAACTCTACAAGATGAACTTCAGGAGTGTAAATCAATTCGCGGAAAAGGATAATCGGAGTGTAGAAATGGATTTGCTCAGGGATACCTGGTCCATAAACTACGCAAGGAACATTACCTGAATCTCTAACTTCATTCAGGCTTTGGCCGTCGAGATTTGCTCTTTTAAACCCTATAATCTCAAGTGTTTTCATAATTGTATTGTATTTAAAATTGGTTCTAGATAAATAATGAACTGATAGAAGTATGCCCTGTCACGGCATGAATTGCCTTGGCAAACAGATCTGCTACTGTCAGTACCCTGATTTTTGAAGATGGATATCTTAGGTTAATGGTATCTGTAATCACTAATTCCTCCAAAACTGAATTTTCGATGTTTTCGTAAGCTTTTCCTGAAAGGACTCCGTGCGTAGTGATTGCTCTCACGCTGGTGGCACCTTTGTCTTTCAGAATTTGGGCAGCTTTGCAGAGAGTGCCGGCCGTATCGACCAAATCATCTACCAAAATCACGTCTTTTCCTTCTACTTCACCGATTACCTGCATGGAGGCAATCTCGTTGGCTCTTTTTCTGTGCTTATCACAGACTACCATTTCTACTTCAAAATACTTAGCATATCCTCTTGCTCTTGCTACTCCTCCTACATCCGGAGCTGCGAAAATCATATTGGGAAGTTTCAGCGAACTCAAATAGGGCACAAAAATAGCTGATCCGTTTAGATGATCCAAGGGAATATCGAAAAAACCCTGGATTTGTCCGGCGTGCAAGTCGCAAGTCATGATTCTGTCAGCTCCTGCAGAGGTCAGCATATTGGCAATCAGCTTGGCAGCTATGGAAACTCTCGGGCGATCTTTCCTGTCCTGACGAGCATATCCATAATAGGGAATAACTGCACAGACTTTATAGGCACTTGCTCTTTTTGCAGCGTCAATCATCAGGCAAAGCTCTAATAGATTGTCACTGGGTGGGGTGGTGCTTTGGATCAGAAATACCGTGCAGCCACGAATTGACTCATCAAAACTTGGTGACAACTCTCCGTCACTGAATCTTGACATAGTCATTTCGCCCAGCCTTTTCCCATAGTATTTGGCGATTTTTTCTGCCAGGGAATGGCTATTACTGCCGGAAAATATTTTAACCTCGGACATGGTCAGATAGATTTTTTTCGGAGAAGATTTGATTTGGATGACAGGTGCAAAAGTAATAATTTTTAACAGGAAGGCTAACAGATTGTGAATGACTCAGTATATTCTTTTGGAAATATGCGTATCCGGATATCTGCACGATGGATAGAAGCCTATCGGTTTTAATGATGCGGAAATGAGACTCCCTCCGCCGCGGCGGAGGGTTAGGGGGATTTTTTCATTCAAATCCCAACTTAATTCTGTTACGTGCAATCAAGCGAATACACATATTTGGAAATAATCCAATTACTATTTGATAAGATACCCCTGAAAAACTTAAGGATTAACAAGGGTTGATTAGTCCTAAGAATCCTTTTGAAAAAATGATTTTGCCATTTCAGGGAGAAAGTGATTGAACTGGAATTCGAATTTTTCGGACCTCTTTCCCGATCTTCTTTTTGATTTAGCGCCGCTTTTGTCCGATCCTGTAAATTTTTAACTGAATGAGGTGCTGGCTAGACCGGCACCTCTTTTTTCCTGCTATTTTAGAAGAATCTATTGATTCAAAACCAACCAAATTTCCAGATATGAGATTAAGATTTACACTATTTATGGCTTTGTGCTTTCTGGCATTCAGCCTCTCAGCACAGACCATCCCTACACCCAAATCCCATTTTGGGTTTGATATCGGAGACGATTACAAGCTTGCCAACTTTACGCAGTCAGAAGCCTATTTCAAGAAAGTGGACGAGGCGAGTGATCGGGTGCGACTTGTCGAAATCGGGAAAACCGAATTTGGTAGATCTCATCCCATGATGATCGTAACTGCTCCATCCAATTTTGCCAAGCTGGACCGCTACAAAGAGATTTCTCAAACTCTTGCAAGAGCTGAGATTACAAAAGAAGAAGCTGAAAAGCTTTCAATTGAGGGTAAGCCGGTAGTTTGGATCGATGGAGGCCTACATGCAAGTGAGGTGGTTGGTCCGCATCAATTGATCGAGACTTTGTATCAATTGGCTTCCCGAACTGACCCGGAAACGATGAAAATCCTGGATAATGTGATCATTCTGCTCGTACATGCCAATCCGGATGGAATGGAAATCATGTCTGATTGGTATATGAGAAAGGAAGATCCAACAAAAAGAGATCAGAACATTCCGGTGCTTTATCAGAAATATGTGGGTCATGACAACAACCGTGATTTCTACATGAATAACATGAGTGAATCAATCAATATGTCTCGCCAGCAGTACATCGAATGGATTCCTCAGATCATATACAATCACCATCAGTCAGGTCCGGCTGGTACAGTTGTCGCTGGCCCGCCTTATCGGGATCCATTCAATCACGTATTTGACCCATTGCTTACTACTAGTTTGGACGGTGTCGGTGCTGCAATGATTAATAGATTGCATCAGGAAGATCGCCCGGGATATACCCGTTTGGGCGGCTCCGTTTTTTCTTCCTGGTGGAACGGTGGATTGAGAACAACTCCTTATTATCACAATATCATAGGAATTTTGACCGAAATCATCGGTAGTCCAACTCCTTCTTCTGTGCCTTTGGTACCGGAACGGTTGATCCCGAATAATGCCAATCCTTATCCAATTACACCTCAGGAGTGGAAATTCAGACGTTCAATCGACTATTCTGTTTCTCTCAATTATGCCATTTTAAATCACGCGGTTCGCCATGGGGATGAATTGCTTTATAATATTTACCTGATGGGGAGAAACTCCATCGAAAGAGGTGAAAAAGAAACCTGGACGATGTATCCAAAGAATGCAAAAGCAATTCAGGATGCCTTCCAGGCTTCACAAAAGAAAACTGAGAAAGAGGATGATGAGGAAGTTTATTTTGGAAACAGAGCAGGATTGCCAAAGCAGTTTTATGATTCTGTTTACAATGACCTTTCGAAAAGAGATCCTCGTGGCTATATCTTGTCCGCTGACCAGGCAGATTTCCCTACCGCAATCAAATTCCTGAATGCATTGATCAAATCCGGAATCCTGGTGCATAAAGCTACCGCTGATTTCACCGTCAATGGAAAAACTTATCCTTCCGGTTCGTACATCGTGAAGACTGCACAAGCATTCCGACCTCATGTGATTGATATGTTTGAAGCTCAGGACCACCCAAATGATTTTCTTTATCCGGGAGGACCTCCGATTCGTCCGTATGACGCTGCAGGTTGGACATTGGCTTACCAAATGGGTGTAGAAGTTGACCGAGTCATGGAAGCCTTTGACGGACCTTTTGCGAGAGTTCCTTATGGGGAAATTCAAAACCCGGCACCTACGGCGCTGGCAAGTTCGTCAGGTTATCTGTTGGATTCCAGAGGAAACAACAGCTTTATGGCTGTGAATGATTTGCTTCGAGCCAAAGTGAAAGTTTATCGAACTTCTTCTGAATCAAACGGACTTCCTGCCGGATCTTTTTATGTAGGCAGTTCAGGTAAAAAGGTTTTGGAAACAGCAGCTAAAGAATACGGTGTGAAACCGGTTGCTGTAAGAAGACAGCCAACAGGCTCCATGGAAGTAAAGCCAGCCAGGATAGGCTTGTTTGATGTGTATGGAGGATCTATGCCTTCAGGCTGGGTCCGTTGGATGATGGAGCAGTTCCGTTTTCCTTACGAATTGGTTTTTGCCAAAGAGATTGATGGTGGAGATTTAAATCAAAAGTTTGATGTATTGGTATTCATCGGTCCCGGAATTCCGCCTGCAGGTTCGGACGGAGGAAATACCAGATCACAGCCAAAAGCAGAAGAAATAGACACACAGTATCACTACATGTTGGGCAGTATTTCGAAAAGTGCTTCTGTTCCACAGTTGAAGTCATTCCTTGAGAACGGAGGAAAAATCATCACTGTTGGCGCTTCGACTTCCCTTGCTTATCATCTGAATCTCCCGGTAACTAATGCACTTGTTGAAATGGGAGCTGACGGAAAAGAGAAGACGTTGACTGGTGAGAAATATTACATTCCCGGAAGTGTGCTGGAAATGTATGTGGACAATACCAGTGCGGCAAACTATGGTATGGGTGAAAAAGCAAACATTCTCTTCAATAACAGCCCGGTTTTCAAATTGGCGCCAAGTGCAGCACTGAAAGGTGTTAAGCCGATTGCCTGGTTTGGACAGGAAGAACCGCTTAGAAGCGGTTGGGCTTGGGGTCAATCCTATTTGAAGAATGGAGTTACTGCTTTTGAAGCCCAGATTGGAAAAGGAAAATTGTACGCATTTGGACCTGAAATTACCTTTCGTGCCCAATCTCATGGTACTTTCAAAATGCTTTTCAACGGACTTTACAAATAAGAAGCATTCATCTAAAACTGAAAAGAGGTCGTCTTTAGAAAGAAGGCCTCTTTATTTTTCAAATGGATTGTCAGACTTTAAATTTTGCTTTTAAATAGGTGATAGCCATTTCGTAGGCCTCTTCACTTGCTTCAGGATCATACTTTGGATTGCTTGGGTTTGAGAATCCATGAGCTGCAGGGAAGATTTTGTAGGTTAATTCTTTCCCGGCTGTTTTCATGCTGGCTGCAAATTCCTCGATGGTAGCTTTGGAGATGTATTCTTCCGTTGCAAATAGTCCCAAAACATCTGAGTTCAGAGTTTTCAACTTCTCTGCATCCCTAACCGGCATTCCGTAATACATCACAGAGCCGATGTTTTGATTGCCGGTTAGCAAAGCAGATTTCAAAGACCAGCTTCCACCGAAGCACCAGCCGACATTTGCGATTTTGGCATTTGCACCGGCAAGATTCAGGGCGCCTTTTACGATTTCTTCTAATCGTGGCTCTTTTACAGATTGCATAATTTGTCCTGCTTCCTGAGGATTGGTTGTGACTCTGCCATCGTACATGTCCAGTGCGATCACATTTACTTTTCCTCCCAAATCATCGTAAAAAACTTCTGCCTGATGTTTGATATGGTCATTAAGTCCCCACCATTCCTGATAGACGAAAAGCCATTGATCAGAAGGAGCGTTTGCTTTCAGCAGGTAACCTTCGCCATCAGTTCCGTCGGAAGTTGGAAAACTGACCATTTCACCTTTTGCTTCGAACTCGAAAGCGATTGGAGAAGGATGGAAGGAAGCAAATCCCGGTGCATTGACAAACTGTGCCATGTCATCATTTGGCGCATGGCAAATGGTAATGGCTGCAAATGGATCGCTTTCAATTTCATTTTCCTTCGGAAAAAGAAAACTACCCAATAGTAAAATGAGTAAATAGAATGGTTTGATCATGAGATAATGCGTTTGGTTTTGTTGGAGCCAAAAATTGAAACCCGTAAATCATCAATAAGTTTGATAAGTAGAATTACAAAAAATAATGGACAATTACATGCATTACGTGGAGGCGGAGCTGGGGACCTGGCTTTTTAAGCTGAAAAAGCCTCCGTCTCTGGTGAGCAGGCTGACTCATAATGTCCAGGGGAAACTAAATGAGTGGATACCGGAGAAAGTCCATCAAGCCATCACCATGGCAATTGAAAACATGGTGAAAGGTGTATTAACCGGATCCGGGTGGATTGTACCAAAAGCTGATCATTCCCTTAGCCTTCAGGAAAGAGAAGAGAAAGTCAGGACGCGAATAAAATGGTATCGCAATACAGCATCTGCTGAAGGAGCCTTGACCGGGGCTGGGGGAATTCTTCTTGGGTTTGTGGATTTCCCTGCTTTTCTGACGATCAAAATGAAGATGCTTTTCGACATCGCAGCGATATATGGTTTTTCTGCGAAAGAATTCCATGAAAGATTGTTCCTATTGTATGTATTTCAGCTGAGTTTCTCTAGTCAGAAAAGAAGGAATGAACTGATCGGATTGATTGAGAACTGGGATAGCTATCGTGCCTCACTTCCCTCGGATTCTGACGAGTTTGATTGGAAGACTTTTCAGTTGGAATACCGTGATTATATAGATTTGGCTAAGCTTGCTCAGTTGGTTCCAATTATCGGTGCAGGAGTGGGGGCCATTGCGAATTACCGATTGACTGAGCATTTGGGGAAATACGCAATGAATGCATATCGGCTCAGGGTATTAAAATGAAAAAGCCTCCCGATTTTTGAGAGGCTTTTTGTTGACCGACCAGGGCTCGAACCTGGACTCTTCTGAACCAAAATCAGACGTGTTGCCAGTTACACCATCGGTCAATTTTACTTTGAAACTGGCGTTTCTTTTAAAGTGTCACAAAGGTAGAATTTTGGACCTTTTTTTCCAAACCCGACCCAGAAGATTTTTTACTTTTCTAAGTAAATGGCTTGGATTCAGGAAGTAAAATTAGTCAGACTTTCCAATCTGTGATCCAAGTACCTCAAGTTGCATTCAAAGATTCATCAGGAATATTTATGCATCGGAATCGATTAAAAATTTCGATTACATTAATTTTCAGCGACTTAGATTGTATTAAGAGGAATAATCATCTAGTTTTATCGAAAAAATAGAAAAACACACAAAACTAAATCCTGCTATGAACGCTGAAAAAGTAGAAAAAACAATCACTGAGACAATTCAGAAATTGGAGAAATTGAAATTGAACGATACGCTTGTATCGGAGCTTAGTTATTGCTGGATGAGCTTCAAAAGTGATAATAACCCTATTGGAGTGATTGAAAAAGGAAGAAAGGCCGTGGAGGTTTTGAAAGAAGCCAGAGAGAAAAACAGCAAGGCCGTTTCTAAAAAGTTGATCGAAGACCTCGAGAAAGCTCTTAGCTAAAATTAGTCATAAAAAAGCTCACCAATTGGTGAGCTTTTTTATTTTCCTGTTGGTAGAACCTTATTCTCCTACAACAACGAATTTCACTTTTGTTTTCACTTCTCTGTGAAGATCCACATCAGCGGAGAATTCACCCGCTCCGTCTACCGGACCGTTGATAGAGAGTTTCTTTCTGTCGATGTCTATACCTTGAGCAGCAAGAGCGTCAGAAATCTGAAGAGTGGTAACTTTTCCGAAGATTTTACCTGACTCACCTATTTTAGCTTTGATTTCAAGTGTCATCTCTGCAATTTTAGCAGCGATGTTCTCAGCTTCAGTCTTGATTTTTTCTGCTTTGTGAGCAGCCTGCTTGATGTTTTCAGCAAGAATTTTCTTGTTTGAACCAGTAGCAAGTACAGCAAAACCCTGAGGGATCAGGTAGTTTCTACCGTATCCAGGCTTTACTTCTACCAAGTCATTTTTATAGCCAAGACCTTTGATGTCTGTTTTTAGAATGATTTCCATTTGTAATGATCTTTTGTGATTGAACGATACAAGACCGAATTATTTCAAACCATCGGTTACGAATGGCAACAAAGCCAAATGTCTTGCTTTTTTAATGGCCTGAGCCACTTTTCTCTGGTATTTCGCAGAGTTTCCGGTTAGTCTTCTTGGAAGGATTTTACCTTGCTCATTGACAAACTTCAACAAGAAATTTGGGTCCTTGTAGTCAATGTACTTGATGCCATACTTCTTGAATCGGCAATACTTTTTTCTGATTTCGCCTCTGTTGATTGGCTCGTTTACTAGTGTCATTGGGCTGGCTCCTCCTTAGCTTCAACTTTTTTGTTAAATTCTCCTTTTCTTCTCTTGTCGGCATAAGCAATAGAATGCTTGTCCAAAACAGTAGTCAAGAATCTCATAACTTTCTCATCTCTTCTGAATTCGAGTTCGAATTTTCGGATGATGGTAGGAACGGCTTTGAATTCAACCATTACGTAAAAACCTGTAGTCTTTTTCTCGATAGTGTAAGCCATCTTCTTAAGACCCCAATTTTCCACATTGATTACATCTGCCCCCTCTTCTTTTAACAAGTTCACAAACTTGTCGACGGTATCCTTCATCTGAACATCAGACAAAACGGGAGTTAAAATGAATACCGTCTCATAATTTCTTTGGAACATTTTTATAATGTGTTTAAGGAATTTGAATAAACAGACCGCAAAAGTAAGGCGAATTCCCTTGCTTTCCAAATAGTTTCTAATTCTAAAAGTAACCTTAAGCACAAAAAAAAGCCTCCCGAAGGAGGCTTCTCTTTATTTTACAGCGAAGGTTTTCGAACCAACCTGATAATTGTCAACAAAAATCCTGATTTCGTGGGTGCCTGTGGCATAATCGGATCCTTTTTCATAAAAGAAGGTGAGTACTTGCTCTGAGTTGTCGAAGATGATATCCTGCTTTACGGTGTAGAAAAGTTCTGCTCCATTCATCATGAAGGTTCCTGATCCTTTTGCTACATCGAAAATTGGTTGTGAGTTTGGAGCCAAAACCTGAACGTAAACATTTCTGGGTCCTTTTTCAGCTACTTTATTATCCGCCAGATTGAAACTCACCTTGATGCGTTCCATTTGTTTGTTCTTGAAATCCTTAGTGGTTTCGATTCGTTCTTTTCCTCGGGAATTAACCGCTGAAATCGTGATTTTTTCGGCTTTAAGTCTTGCCGCAATATTCACCTTTGCCTGTAGGTCTTCCTTTTGAATATTAAGCTGTGCTACTTCCCCTTCGATTACTGCTTGGGTAGTTTTGAGATCTTGATTTTCGGCAAAAAGCTGTTGGTTGGCTGCACGAAGCTCCAGGATTTCCTGATCTTTCTCCTGAATCATACCATTCAAGCCATTGATTTTTTGATTGAGTGCGGTTATTTCAGAAGCAGACCTTTGTCTTGATGAATTTCTCTCAGCAATGAGTTGTTCCTTTGCTTCTTCTAAGGCAGTGATATCACCACCCAGTTTTGTGATTTCCTGAATTCTCAGGTCCAATTGAAAGGATACAGAATCCAGCCTCTTGTTTAAATCGCTGTTTTCTGTAGAAAGAAGAAGTATCTCTTCTGTCTTTTTAGTGCGGTCCACGTAGTCGGTATAAAGTTTTATACCACTTATAATGACCAATAAGACAAGGACAACTATGATAATGTTTTTTCCTTGGTCTTTCTTTTGATTTGAGTCCTTTTCGAAATTTGTTTCCATAATATTAGAATTAATAAGGGAATGATGGTTTTACTTGATGAGAATTTTTGGTCTGAAAGGTATAAGTTAGGTTTGACCGGTTGGGACATTGGTCGTCCCTCTTCACCACTTCTGCAATATTTAGACCAAATTGAAAATAAATCAATCCGAGTGTTGATTCCTGGTGCTGGCAATGCCTATGGGGCCGATTATACATTTTGAATAGGGGTTTTCAAATATCCATGTTTTGGATATTTCAGCAGAGACATTGGAACACTTTCGTTTGAAGCATCCTGATTTTCCAAAAGAAAATCTTCACCATCAAAATTTTTCCGAACCCAATTTCACCTATGATTTGATTTTAGAACAGACTTTTTTTTTGTGCGCTTGATCCGAATCTTCGGGAGAAGTATAGTCAAAAAATGCTTGGATTATTAAATCAGGGAGGAAAGCTCGTCGGAGTTTTGTTTGATCAGACTTTCGATTTTCAAGGACCACCTTTTGGCGGGAACAGGGTGGAATATTTGACTTATTTTTCCGGAAAGTTTGAGATTGAAACTTTTGAACCTTGCGATAATTCTATTCCGGAAAGATCGGGTTCTGAACTGTTTATCAAACTCAAAATATCAGAGGCTTAATACCAAGTGATTTTTTGGAACAGGACTGGCAAAAAAAATGATTCCGCATTCGAAAAAATCTAAACTCAGTTTCACTTCGTCTTTACTGATTATTTCTTTCCAGGCAGTTTCCATTTCCGATGACCAATGAATATCCCCAATCGCCAAGATGGAAGTTGGAAGCACTTTTTCCTTAATTTGATGATAGGCATCCATCGTGCCCCGATAGGTATGGTTTGCATCAATGAGCGCAAAATCTACCTGATCGACCTGAAGCAAAATTTCCGTTAATGTTTCGCTAATTTTTCCCTGGATAAAAATGAGATTTTCAATTGCTTGAGATCCCATAGCAATTGCTCTGATTTCTTCTGATCCTTCAATCGTATAAGTGGTGCCAGAGGCAATTCTTGAAAGGTATCTGCTGGTCAGCCCCATACAGGTACCCAGTTCTAAAACTGTTCTGGCAGGAGTAAGCTTGCAAAAATATTGGTATAGTTGGGCAAATTTCCTTGAGCTGGTGCTATACTTTGTAATGTCTGATATACGCCTGATTTGGGTATTTACTTTTTTCGAACCTGCACCAAAATCATCAACCTTTATGGTTACTTCAGAATTCAACAATTCTTTTCTGATTTCTTCAATATCCATGTCTGATTCTTTTCTATTCGAAAGAAAATTGAATAATTCCAGGTAAATATTGAATAAAAATGGGGATTGAAGGGAGTGCTTGTCTTCTTTACAAAGCCAGTATTTGAAATAGGTAAAAAGTGGAAAAATCTTGTTGAGCAACTTAGTTATGAAAGATGCTGGCAATCATTTGAAACTCGGGAACGATCACTTCAATATTTCGACCATCGGAAAGTTTTTCCATGTAATAAACACCTTTCATCTTCCCCAAACCGGACTTCAAGTTGCATCCTGATACATAAGTATGAGACTCTCCGGTTTCTAAAACAGGTTGTTGGCCAACCACACCACTACCTTCCACAATTTTCGTACTTTCAGCAGCATCAAAAATCTCCCATTTTCTCCTCATCAATTGAACAGTGGCAGAACTTCTGTTTTCGATTGTTACTTTGTAGGTGAATACATAATGGTGCTGATTTGGATTAGAAAATTCAGCCTGATATGTGACTTCAATACTTACGCTAATTCCTTCGGTGATTGCGGTAACCATTTCGGTAAAAGTTAAATAGGGACATAAAGATACAATTGCAAATTAGAAAATCAATAATTTGAACTATGAAACTTACTATTGAGCCCTCTTGGGAAAGCGCATTGGAGAAGGTCCTTCAACAAGATTATTTTAAAGAGTTAGCATCGTTTGTTAGGGACGAATATTCCAACGGAAAAGTTTTTCCACCAGGAAAAGAGATATTTAATGCTTTTTGGCATTGTCCGATTAATAAAGTCAAAGTGGTGATTTTGGGTCAGGATCCGTATCATGGACCAGGGCAAGCTCATGGGTTGTCGTTTTCGGTCAAGCCGGGAATACCTTTTCCTCCAAGCCTTTTAAATATTTTCAAAGAAATAAAATCTGATTTGGGTAAGGACATGCCTCCAAATGGAGATTTGACCAGATGGGCTGACCAGGGAGTTTTTTTGCTGAACGCCACGCTGACTGTGAAAGAAACGTTGGCGGGTTCGCACCAGAATAAAGGTTGGGAACAATTTACAGACGAAGTAATCCGGGAAATCAACGAATCTCAACCCCATGTGGTCTTCATGCTTTGGGGAGCGTATGCTCAAAAGAAAGCTGTGCTAATTGATGAGTCAAAGCATTTGATTTTGAAAGCACCTCATCCTAGCCCTCTTTCTGCCCATCGTGGCTTTTTGGGTTGCAAACACTTTTCCCAAGCCAATTCATATTTAATTTCGAAAGGAATAGATCCAATCGAGTGGTAACAAAAAAGCCGGGAAGTCCCGGCTAAATTTATTCTATTCCTTTAAAGATTCTGCTCCAACGAATTTTATTGAACATCGATTCGTGTTTGTCCAGAGACAGCCACAAGAACCAGGCTTTGCCAACTATGTGATCTTCGGGTACGAAACCCCAATAACGAGAATCAAGCGAATCATGACGGTTGTCTCCCATCATGAAATAATAATTCTGCCTAAAAGTGTAGTTTTCGGCTTTTTGGCCGTCAATGAAAAGCTGACCTTCCTTCAGTTCAACTTTGTCTAGACCCTCATATTTTTCAATTGTGAAGCCATATTTGATCACATTTTCAGTAGTCAAAGGAATCGTCCATCCTTCTGCCGGAATTTGCAGAGGCCCATACGTGTCTCTGTTCCAGCCCATCATCATGCCGTCAGGGAAGATTCCCGATTCTCCACCAATTGTTTGAATTCTTTTGGTTATCGATGTTACAACAGGTGAAGATTTTAATTGATTGATTACTTCATCGCTTGCAAAAACCAAGTAGCCTGAGTTATCGGTAAATTTCAGGAGGCTTTCCTGGTTTATCCCATAATCTGAAAAGAACTCTGCATTAAGTGGACGATTGGTCATCAAATCGTAAGAATATTGCATTTGTTCAGGCTTTGGAGAAGCCTCACCATTAACATAAAGGTCGCCGTTTTTGACTTCCACGATATCACCTGCAATCCCGACTGCACGCTTGATGTAATTGGTTTTAAGGTCGGCAGGGTACTGGAACTCAACCGGGTAATTGAAAACAACTACATCATTTCTTTCTACATCGCTGAAGCCGGGAAGCCTCATATAAGGCAATTGAATGGCATCGGAATAGGAAGAAAGCTCTGTGCCCCAGATCTTCTGATGAGTCAAGGGAACCTGAAGGGGTGTTTTAGGGATTCTGGTTCCGTAGTGCATTTTGCTTACAAAGAGGAAATCTCCAACAAGCAGAGACTTTTCCATAGAAGCGGTGGGAATAGTAAAAGGCTCAAGAAAAAGCCATCTGATCAAACTGGCAGCAATTACTGCAAAAACTAATGCGTCTACCCATTCACGGGTTGCGGATTTTTTCTTTTGGGTTTGGCTCATGTTAGGTTAATATTTCAGAAAGATAGGAAATCGTCCATTGAAAGCACACCTTTCTTTCCCTGGATCCACTCAGCCACCAAAATCGCACCAAGGGCAAAACCTTGCCTGCTGTGTGCTGTATGGCTGATTTCAATTTTGTCTATTTCAGATTCATAGCGTATGATATGGGTGCCCGGAGCGGGGTCGACTCGCTTGGAGGTGATGGGTAGCGACTGTTCGGAATCGTCCGTATTTCCGGACAGATGCCAGCCTTTTAGCGAATTAATCGAATTGATAATTCCTTCTGCCAAAGTGATTGCTGTACCTGACGGTGCATCTAATTTGGCTGTGTGATGGATCTCTTCTATAGTGGCTTTGTAGCCGCCGGACTCATTGATCAGTTTGGCCAGGAATTCATTGACTTTGAAGAAAATGTTGACACCGATACTGTAGTTGGATGCGTAAAAAAATGTCCCATTTGATTCCAGAGTTAGTTTCTCAATTTCAGGTTTGCCAGCCAGCCAGCCAGTTGTACCGGAAAGGACTGGGATATTTCTATCCAAGGCCCACTTGATGTTTTCGACTGCAGCCTCAGGTTGGCTAAATTCGATCGCAACATCGATTTGTTCAGGATTCAATGAATCCAGATCTGATCTGTTATCGATATTTATTTTACCGACAATTTGGTGTCCCCGGGATTCGGCAATCTGGCCAATGAGTTGACCCATTTTACCATAGCCGAGTAAAAGAATATTCATGGTTAAAATTTAAGTTTGAATGAAACGCCTAGCGAGTTATTTTTTGCTGAGAAACTTTCGAAGTGGGGCCTAACGTCCAAAGCCAAATCATCGGTAATCTCAAATCCTGAAAGATGGGCATCCACATTGGCATCGACGATATTGAGCGCGTAGATCACCCCCAGGAGCAGGATTGTGAGATCTCGGTTTCTTCTCCAATAATCAATATTTCTGACCAATGCCTCCCGATTCAGACTTGGGAATTGGGTAGCATCACCATTGTCAAAGGCTTCCAATGCATCATTGAAGACATTATATCTGCGATTATTGTATCCGATGAAATAAATGTCAATTGCGAGGCCGCTATAAATAAGCGGGACTTTCCATGCTTTGTTATTGTAAACTTGACCAGCGCCAGGCAAAATTGCCGATAGGATAACTGCCTTTCTCGGGTTTTTTGGAAGCGAGGAATAGTCGGGTTTTTCCTTTTTCGGTTTTTCTGGTTCAGTTTCCTGAGCAATCGATTCTCCAGTCAATCCAAACCATAAAAGCAAAAGTCCCAGGGCGATCCATGGGGCTTTAGTTTTTGATTTTCTATGGAAAAGAAGAAAGAGCAAGGATTAGATGATTTCGAGGATTTCGAGAATTCGGTTGAGATCTGTGGCCGAGTTGAATGGGATTTTTATTTCGCCTTTGTTTTTGGGGTCAGATTTCAAAGAGACTTTAGTGCCAAAGTGTGAAGCAAGACGTTGTTGTATTTTGCTTATTTCGTATTTCTTGACAGGATCGAGTTCTGGGTTGGTTTTTTTCTCTGCTTTTCCTTCACTCAGAGCTTTGACGAGTGCTTCCACTTGTCTCACGCTCAATTCTTCGTCAACTGCTTTTTTGAATATCGCCAGTTGCTTATCGACACTTTCTACATTGATCAAAGCCCTTGCATGACCCATGGATATTTGCTGATCTCTGATCGCTGCCTGAATAGTAGGAGGGAGCTTCAATAATCGCAGGTAGTTGTTGACTGTAGTTCTGTTTTTTCCGACGCGATCGCCAAGTTCCTCTTGCTTCAAATTACACTCAGCCAATAAGCGCTGGTAAGAATGGGCAATTTCCAATGCATTCAGATTTTCACGCTGAATGTTTTCGATTAAGGCCATTTCCAGCATTTGCTGGTCGTTGGCAGTCCGAACGTAAGCCGGGATTTGGGTTAATCCTGCAATTTTGGAAGCCTGAAAACGACGCTCACCAGAGATAAGCTGGTACTCGTTAGGAGCAAGTTTTCGGACTGTGATTGGCTGAATGATACCTTGTACCCTGATGGATTCTGCTAATTCCTGAAGCGCATTTTTATCGAAATGAACACGCGGCTGAAAGGGATTAACCTGGATTTCTTCTAATGAAATCTCAAAAATCCCGGTTTTCACTACTTCTGGAAGTATGTCACCAGATCGATGCTTGGCAGGACTGTCTTCGAGCAGCGCTCCAAGTCCTCTTCCTAAAGCACTTTTTTTATGATTCGGTTTCTGATCTGACATAATTAAGTGGTCACTTTGTGCAGGCCGTTTTTCTGTGCGATTTCGCCAGCCAAATTGAGATATGCTAAGGCTCCTTTGCCATCTGCGTCAAACGCAATAGCAGGAAGACCAAAGCTTGGAGCTTCGCTCAAACGAACATTTCGAGGGATAATGGTGTCGAAAACCATGTTTTTGAAATGGACGCGTACTTCTTCCACCACCTGATTGGAAAGCCTGAGCCTCATATCGTACATCGTGAGAAGGATTCCTTCGATTTCCAGATCAGGGTTTAATCTGGTCTGAATGATTTTGATCGTATTGAGAAGTTTGCCGAGGCCTTCGAGTGCGAAATATTCGCATTGCACAGGAATGATCACCGAATTGGCAGCGGTCAAAGCATTGATTGTTATTAATCCGAGGGAAGGGGAGCAATCTATGATGATGAAATCATACATCTCTTTAAGCTCAGAGATGACTGCTTTCATTTTTTCCTCCCGGTTATCCATGTTGATCATCTCCACCTCTGCACCCACCAGATCAATATGGGAAGGGACAAGATCGAGATGCTCCAGCGTTGTGGAAAGGATAATATCTTTTACGTCGATTCCATCGACCATGCACTCATAAATACTGGTATTGATAGACTTTGGGTCGTGACCAAGTCCGGAAGTTGTGTTTGCCTGAGGATCTGCATCGATCACCAAGGTTTTAAATTCCAGCACAGCAAGGCTGGCTGCCAGGTTCATTGCTGTAGTTGTTTTGCCTACTCCGCCTTTTTGATTGGCAATGGCAATAATTTTTCCCATGGTGTTTTTTAGTGGGTATTTGAACTTCCAATATTAAGCAAAATCAACTCTTTTCCGGTCGAATCCAAGGGATTTTTTGCCACTGCACTTCCTAAGTATTCAGTCATTGTAAAGTTGGTTTTGGCCGTATTCCTTAGATTAAAATCATTTAAATCGAGCTTTTTTCACCTGTTCAGACTAATTTACTACTCCCGGATGATTTTCTGTTTGGGAGAAAAAAGGCAAAATAAACTTGGACCCTTTAACGCTGAAATTCCTGCTTCATTGTACTCGTCCTGGCTAAGAAACCTAAAAAAAAGAGCCTTAAAAAGGCTCTTTCAATCGTTATTTTTTCTTAGCAGTATCAGCTGATCTCATCGCATCTTCCAATCTCTGTTGGAATTTTGACTTCTTTTTGTTGACATTCTTAACCTTATTTACTTCCACTTTTTCGCGAATTTTTTTATCATCTACGAAAAGCTTGATCAACGCCTGCTGACCAAATGTCACCATGTTTGAGACAAAATAGTAGAAGCTAAGACCTGCAGGATAAGAGTTCAATACAAACATGAACATGACCGGCATGATATAGCCAAGGTTCTTCATCGGGCCAGTCGCAGTGGTCAATTGATTATTGAAGTGCGTGTAGACAATCTGCGAAACTGTCATCAAAAGCGTAAATAAACTTACGTGTGCTCCATAGAATGGGATCGTAAATGGCAAATTGATAAACGTGTCGTATGTGGAAAGGTCATCTGCCCAAAGGAAGGATTCCTGACGAAGTTCGATCGCATTTGGGAAAAAGAAGAACATCGCAAACAGGAATGGCATCTGAAGCACAAGAGGAAGACATCCTGAAATAGGGCTTACTCCAAGCTGCGAGAATAGCTTCATCTGCTCTTGCTGCATCTTAGTAGCATCATCTCCGTATTTCTCTTTCAGCTCATCGATTTCCGGCTTAATAACTCTCATTTTGGCCATACCCATGTAAGACTTATAAGTCAATGGGAAGAGAACCATCTTGATAAGAATAACTATTAGGATGATAATTACTCCGTAGTTGGTGAAGTAATCTTCCAGGAAGGCAAAGAGATTGACGATGATGTATTTATTCACCCATGAGACAAAGAAATAACCCATGTCCACGTTGTTCTCGAAGCCTTCGGTGATGGTCTTCAGGGTTTTATATTTGTCTGGTCCGAAGTAAAAGCTCAATGCAGCAACCCCATTTTCCATAGGGATGCTTAAAGAAGTAGCCATGCTTCGAACTATAAGGCTATCAGTCGGAGTGCTTTGAGAAAGATTTACATTTTGGAATACGCTGTCTGCTATCACACCTGCGGTGAAAAATCGCTGGCTGAAAGCAACCCATTTCACAGGTTCTTCTACAATCTCCTGCTCGGCATCCTCGCCAACTCCCAAGTGCTCATATGAATCTGAGCTCAGGTAATAATTGACTTCTGTTTTTCTTCTGGATTCGGCAAGGTCTTTTTCCTGAGCTTTCACCTGATCTTCCCAAGTCATTTGCAGGGAATTTCCTGTAAAAAAACCTTGATAGCGATCTACTTCGAACGATTTGGCTACTTCATAACTTCCGTCTGCGAGCGTGAAAGTTTGGATCAATTGCCCGCTTTCAGTTCCTGCTTTGAGTGTCAGCGTTTGAATTTTGATGCCTTCTTCGTTTTCAGAGTTTGAAATCTCAGATTGGAAATAAAGGTCTTCCAGGTTCAGAGTCCCTTTTTGACTTTCCAGTGAAAAAGCTATTTTTGAAGTTTCCTCATTGAAAAGAATCAAAGGCTCCATCGTCCAGCTCTTGTATTCTTTCAGAATAACTTGCTTGATCTGAGCTCCTTTTGTTGAGATTTTGACCTGAATCAGGTCGTTTTCCAACATGATTTCCTCTTCATTTCCTTGGGTCAGGTTTGCCAATACTCCAAATTTTTCAATTCGACTCGCATCCAGGGTACTATCGTTGCCAGCCAAAACCTGCTGATTCGAAGAAGTTTGAGCTTCCTGAACTGTTTCAGTTTGGGCAACTGTTTCTGTTTCAACTGCAGGTATTTCCGGGCTACTCGCAAAAAAGATTGAGTAGACCAGGATTACTGCTGCGAAAAGAATCAAACCCGTCGCTTGATTTTTGTCCATAAATTAAATCTTAAACCCGGAAACGAGCTCCCGGTAAATGAATGCTTATTTTATTTTTTTATTATCTAATGCCGCCTGAATGAAATTCACAAAAAGCGGTTGAGGATTCAATACGGTACTTTTATACTCAGGGTGGAATTGAACTCCCACAAACCAGGGATGGCTTTTGATTTCCATGATTTCCACCAGTCCGGTTTCCGGGTTTTTGCCGGTTGCGATCATTCCTTTGCTTTCGATTTGCTCCAGATAGTCATTGTTGAATTCATATCTGTGTCGATGTCTTTCGTGGATTTTTTGCTTTCCGTAGGCAGCAAAAGCTTTACTTGATTTTTTTAGGTCGCAAGCATACGAACCAAGTCGCATAGTTCCGCCCATTTGGTCAACTTTCTTTTGCTCTTCCATCAGGGCAATGACAGGATTGCTTGTCATCGGGTCCATTTCAGTGCTATTGGCATCTGCGATTCCCAGAACATTTCTTGCAAATTCGATAACGGCCACCTGCATACCCAAACAAATCCCAAAGAAAGGAACTTTGTTTTCCCGTGCGTATCGGACAGTTTCGATTTTCCCCTCAAATCCTCGCTCTCCAAATCCCGGAGCAACAAGGATTCCATCCAGTTCTTCAAGCTTTGCCTGGAAATTGTCGGAATTAATATCCTCGGAAGAAATCAGCTTAAGATTGACCTGGCACTCGATTGATGCTCCGGCATGGGTAAATGATTCGATGATTGATTTGTAAGAATCCGGTAGCGAAACATACTTACCGATTAAGCCGATTGTGACTTCCTGAGTTGGGTTTTTCAGCTTTCCGAGGAAATCTTTCCAGCTCTCCAGGTCAAGCGGAATCTTGGAAGTGAGCTTCAACTTGGTCATTACCCGCTCATCCAGCTTTTCCTTTTTCATCAAAAGGGGCACATCATAAATCGAGTCCGCGTCCATGGCCTCAATCACATTATTGATTTGCACGTTGCAGAAAAGAGCAAGTTTCTTTTTCACTTCCGCAGGAAGATGATATTCTGTGCGGCATACCAGGATATCAGGCTGAATACCGGCTTCCAATAATTGCTTTACAGAGTGTTGGGTTGGCTTTGTCTTGAGTTCTTTTGCAGCCTTCAAATAAGGGATGAGCGTCAGGTGAATGGATAAAAAATTACTTGGACCCAAATCCCAGCGAGCTTGTCTCACAGCTTCAATAAATGGAAGTGATTCGATATCTCCGACACAACCACCAATCTCAGTGATAATCACATCGTACTTTCCTTCCTGGCCCAGCTTATAAAAATTGGATTTAATCTCGTCAGTGATGTGAGGGATTACCTGAACTGTTTTGCCCAGAAATTCTCCTTTTCTTTCCTTGGTAATGACGTTGTTATAAATTCTTCCGGTTGTGATGTTGTTGCTTTGCGAGGTAGGTACATTCAGAAACCGTTCGTAGTGGCCAAGATCCAGATCAGTTTCGGCTCCGTCGTCAGTCACATAGCACTCCCCATGCTCATATGGATTGAGAGTTCCCGGATCGATGTTCAGATAAGGATCAAATTTTTGGATGGTTACAGTTATCCCTCTGGACTGGAGCAATTTGCCTAATGAAGCAGCAATGATGCCTTTTCCGAGAGAGGAGGTAACGCCTCCGGTGATAAAGATGTACTTGGTGGATGAGGCCATAAGAAATGAGGCAGGGGTGATTTTGGTTGGGCTCTTATGGGACTCAAAATTAGGGAAAATTCCTGATTCGCAGGTGAGTTTTTATTGAATAGCCAGTTTTTATCCAGAGTTGACTTTGAATCCCGGAAACTATATAACGACAATATGTGTCAATTAATTTGAATCAATATTTAATAGCTCTAGTTTTAAGTATTGAAAGATTGAATGAGGAGCGTTGATTAATAGTTGATTAAAAAGGGCGATTTGTTTGAAAATATTCTGAAGATCGCTGAATATGAGAGCTTGAAGTTTTACCGGGTAAATGTAAAAAGTGTAATAAGAACTAATTGAACAGAACTATGGAAAAGTATCAAAGGGAAATTATTTTGATTGATCAATTTCACATTAAAAGGAATCAATTCTTTGATAAATCCCGGGAAATTTATTTTCTGGATCCGACAGAATTGTTTTTAAAAATTGATTGGAAACTTTTTGAGGAAGATGCCACGGTGACTAATACTGTCTATGGAGAATTATTTGAAGCGGTGGTTATCAATCATAAAAAGTTGGTTTGCTACTGGCCCGTGTTAAATCTCCCGGATGATAATTGGTTTGAACTTTCGAGCCACTGCAAAGACGCAAAAATTAAAACCAGGATTATTTATTCTGATTATTCTTTCAATGAAGAACATGATTTGTCAATTTCAATTCAGGAAACATGGAAAACTTTTGTGCTTTTTCTGATGGAGTCACTTTGCGAGGATATCAAAACGAACGAGTATCCCGAAGAAATTGCGATTCTTAAATGTGGGGATGATTCGATCTTACTTTTTAAACTGGAACAAAACGGGATACTAAAGTATTCTTATGTTCAATCACCTGAGAATGGATTCGATTTTGATAATGGAGATGTTCAGTTTAAAGAAATTGGAGTCAATTATGCTCCTGTTTTTTCTAGTTTTGATCAATTATTAGAAAAATTGATGCTTGAAGTAGATGTAAATTGTTATCAAACATCATTTTTGGATAGAACACTTGAAAAGCATTATTTCAATACAATACTTAAGAATTGTGCTTCAAAAAACCTAATTGAAAGTTGGGTTAAAAATTATTCACTAAATTAATAATCGCTGATTCGGTTATTATTTTGTGGATTCTTAGATTTTTTGAGAATGATTTTTCTTATCATTTTTAATATTTCTATATATTGCATTCAGTTTATCAAATACTAATATTAACTGATTGCAAAAATGAGAGATTTAATCAAAGAAGCTATAGCTGACCTTAAGAAAAGTGACGGCTTTATTTATGTAACTGCTGATGGTAAAAGAGTTGATTTACATGAGGCAGCAGCTAAAGGACTTGCAGTGACACCTGTAAACCCAAAAGATGCTGTTATCAAGAAACTTGAAGCTGCGGGTTTGCATTTGAACGACGGTAGATTCTTAAATGAATTGAATGAATTGATCTCTTTGATTAGTGGTGCAGGTGCTGCTGCCGCTGCAAAAGGATCAAAAAGAAGATCATTTTCTGAGTCTGAGAAAAGCAAGATTGTGGAAGAATGGCAGAAAGTAGAAGCTGCTGGTAAGAAAACCAAAGCTGCTTTTGCAAGAGAAATTGGAGTTGGATACCAGACTTTTATTAACTGGTTAAGAGGTTAATTTTTAACCTTCTCCTAAAATAAAAAAGACAGCCTTCAAGCTGTCTTTTTTATTTTATTGATATCGCCATTTCCTGGTCGCCAGAATGGCTACACAAAATGCCATCAAACTGAAAATTAAAACCGAGATATTAAAAACGAGTCCAAGTTCAATTTTCGGGATAAATAAAGCAGGTAAAGAAAGATTTACCCATGGTAAAGTAAATTCCGGTAGTTGATTCCAAAAACTGAGGCTGGACTCAGAAGCAGGCACAAATAACAAGACACTTATAAAAAAGGCTGCAAGAAGGCCTCCGATTATTTTCAATCCAAAACTTGAAATAACAGGCTCGTATGGTTTGGACGAAGTCTGAGTGGAAAGCTTATTTAATATATTCATTTGAAAACCTGAACTTGGGCTTTCGGCTCCCGATTCGCGGATCCAAACTTTCAAAGGATCTTTTTCATCCAGCTCAAAATTTCTCATAACAGGTTGATTAATTCTTGATTCGATATTTTCTTCAAACTTCCCAGCATGTGTTTTCTCCCTCTATGCAGTAGGATTTTCACATGCGACTCACTGAACTCCGTGATCTCCTCAATCTCTTTTATCGTTTGCTCTTCTAAATAAAACAAAGTAAGTACAGCAGATTCCGATGGCTTTAGGCTGTCCAACGCTTTTCGGATGAGCTGGCTTCTCTCCTCAAGGTGCAATGAACTCAAGCCATCCAAGAAATCAACCTGATATTCTTCAGATTCAGGAATTTCTTCCAACTGAACATTGTCTCTCTTCGATTTTCGAAGTCTTCCTAATGCTTCATTGTAGATTATCTTATAAAGCCAGGTCGTGAATTTAGATTTTTTCTCGAAGGTCTTCAAGGAATGATAGACTTTCATAAAAGCATCCTGAGCTACCTCCTCAGCTTCTTCAGGATTCTTCACTATGCGAAGAGCTAGCGTATAGGCATATTTTTCATGCTTTTGGATCAGAAGTCCAAAAGCATTCATATCGCCTTTTAGCGTGTTCTCTATATAATAAAGGTCTTCCAGAAAGCGCATTTTTGTATTGGATGCAAAAAGTTTAAAAGAAGTTACAAAATATTTTTTTTTACTGAGTTGTAACCTTTCACCAACCGATCTGCATCCAAGAAGAAAAAACCTAAACAACTTTATTATGGCTTCAGACATTTTAATTACCCTGATTGTTTTCTCCAGTATTTTCGGGATCGTGTTCGTCTTTTTAAGTACGAGAAACAAAGAAAGACTTGCCCTGATTGAAAAAGGTGCGGATGCAAAACTTTTTAATTCCGGCAAGAAATTAAGCTCCGGCGAATTAATATTAAACCTGGCCTTATTGGCTATTGGCATTGGGGTTGGTGTTTTAGTAGGTGCAATGCTTGGGCAGGGAGGAATGGAAGAAGATGTAGCATTTCCCGCTTCTATTTTCATCTTTGGCGGAATTGGACTTGTTGCAAGCTTTTTCCTAAACAGAAAATTATCTCAATAAGAAGACTAAACCAGTTTATATTGAGTGCCGGAAAACCTCCTTTTAGCCAGGGAGGTTTTTTTGCTTTTGTGCCAAAGCTGTCAGCTCTCGATAATCTGATTATTTTTGTGAAAAAAAAAAGAGACTTTGGACCATTTCCAGTTAGTACAAGAAATAAAGCAAAAAGGCGTACTCCGAATTAGGGAGGGCAACGGGAAAACGCTGACCCTGATGAAACCGGAACTTTGGCAGCCTGAGTTTGGCAATAATTGGATTTACCTGCTTTTTGATTTGTTTCAGATACGATCCATATGCGGACAATTTTCAGAGGTTTCACTTGATGTGGTAGAATTCGCCAGTAAACCAACAATCTATCATAGTCCGGCAAGCAAGCTTATCGAAAGCGGACCGATGGAAGAAGGGGTTCTTAAGTTTTCCCTGATTCGTGAGCCTAATTGGAATAAACTTCTTTTCCAGATCAATTCTCCGGTTCTGGTAAAACTGGAATCTCTTGATAACTCAACCCACACCACTGATCTGCTTTTTCCACTCTATAGCCCAGGAACAAAAGAAATTTATCTGGGGCCGGAGGGCGATATCAAAATTTTGAAAGGATGAATTTCAAATCCCATCTGGACCAGCACGAAGTTTTTGGCAAAGTGGCAAAAGCTGCCGCCAAACTTGGGTTAGAAACCTATGTCGTGGGAGGATATGCCCGCGATCTTGTCCTGAACAGACATAGTAAAGATATTGATTTCACATGCGTCGGGAGCGGGATTGAGCTTGCTCAAGAAGTGGCCAGACAATATGATTACCACGTTCCCCTTTCAGTTTTCAAGAATTTTGGCACCGCCATGCTCAAACTGGATGAATACGAGCTGGAGTTTGTCGGAGCCAGAAAAGAGTCATACCGCTCGGATTCCCGCAAGCCGATTGTAGAAAACGGAACACTTGAAGAGGATTTGGAGCGGAGGGATTTCACAATCAATGCCATGGCAATTTCTCTGAATGCGTCAAATTATGGTGATTTACTGGATCCATTCGATGGGCAGAAAGACATCAAGCGAAAGCTGATTCGTACTCCTCTTGAGCCAAATATTACCTTTTCGGATGATCCTCTGAGAATGTTGCGGGCGGTAAGATTTGCCGCGCAACTCAATTTTGACATTGACGCAGATACTTTTTTTGCGCTTTCGGAAAATGCTGACAGGCTAAAAATCATTTCCGCAGAACGAATTATCGATGAACTGAATAAAATCATTATGACTCCGAAGCCATCTTATGGTTTCAAATTGCTTTTCGCAGGAAAGCTGCTTCATCAGTTTTTTCCGGAAATGGTGGATTTGCAGGGAGTGGATTCGGTAGATGATAAATCCCACAAGGATAATTTCTATCATACGCTGCAAGTCCTGGATAATGTATGTCTGCTAAGTGACAACCTTTGGCTGCGCTGGGCCGCAATCTTGCACGACATAGCCAAGCCTGCTACCAAAAGGTTCAATCAGAAAGTGGGATGGACTTTTCATGGGCACGAAGACAAAGGAGCGAGGATGGTTCCGGAGATTTTCCGAAGGATGAAACTTCCGATGGATGAGCGCATGAAATATGTGCAAAACCTGGTTCGTTTACACCTGAGACCGATTGCTCTGGTAAAAGATGAAGTGACGGACTCTGCCTTGCGCAGGTTGCTTTTTGATGCAGGAGATGATATCGATGATCTGATGAAACTCTGCAGAGCGGATGTGACATCCAAAAACAACAGTAAAGTGAAACGCTACCTTCAAAACTTTGATAAAGTAGATCAAAAGCTGAAAGAAGTGGAAGAAAAAGACCAAATGAGGAATTTCCAACCCCCAATTTCCGGGGAAGAAATAATGGAAACCTTTGGAATTCCCCCTTCAAAAATTATCGGAGAGATTAAAGAAGAAATTAAAGAAGCTATATTGGAGGGCAAAATTCACAATAATCCTGAACAGGCTCGTGAGTTAATGCTGGAGATTGCCCGTTCCAAAGGTCTCTTGACAGCAAGCAAACCCTCTAAATCATAACATAAATTAATTAAATCGTCTAATGAAGCGCGTAATTCTCATGCTGCTCCTGGTCATTTGTGCCAGCCCTCTCTATTCCCAAAATCTTGATTCGTTGGCCAAACTTGATCCCAAAACGAGTATGGCCCTCGACTTGTCTGATCAGGCAGCTTATCAGCTAGCTATTCGATACAATGATTTTGATGTTGCAAAGGTCAAGTTGTACGACTTGCTACTTCGCAATCCTACAAACATTCGATATGCTGAGTTACTTGCCAGCCTTTATTTCGAACTGAATCAATCCACATCTGCGGCTTTAGTTGCTTTGGATATCATCGAAGGTGGAAATGGAAACAACACTACCGCCTTGGAAATCGCAGCTTATTCCCTTGAGCAGGTTGGAGCATTGGACAGGGCATTGCCACATTTCGAAAGTTTATATTTACTGACCGGAGACAATTTCAGCCTTTACAAATCAGCATTCATCCAATTCTCTTTGAAGCGTTTTCCTGAGGCTTTGAATTCAGTAAATATGCTTGTGAAAAATGCCAAGCCTGAGGAAAAGATAGGATTCCCAAAATCTGCAACTGAAACCCAGCAAGTTGATATGAAGGCAGCAGCCTTGAATCTGAAAGGCATGATTTACCTGGAGCAAGGATCGAAAGCAGAAGCAAAAACTGCATTTGAGGAAGCTTTAAAGCTGGAGCCGACATTTGAATTGGCGAAAGAAAATCTGAAAAAAGCGATTTAAGGATCTCTTAAGTAAGTCTTAAATAGAAAAAACCGACCTGAATAAAAGGTCGGTTTTTTTGTTGAATTCTGTCGGTATTAAGGATTAAAAAGGAAAACCAAAAGCAATACGTGGATTGGTCTATTTGATCGCAATAGGATCAGGATTCCCATCCGGATCATCTATGGCGGTCCCACCACTTCTGGGTTTTCCTGTCAATAGAATTCCACATACATGGGGAGAAGACATGGAAGTTCCGCTAAAAGTGGTATATCCTCCCCCTTTATAAGTAGAAAGCACACTTACCCCAGGAGCTGCAAAATCGACTGGAGGATTGCCATAGTTTGAGAAAGAAGCAAAAATATCACTCGAATTCACAGCGGATACGGTATAGATATTCGGGCCATTAGCTCTTGCCGGAGAATGATTATTAGCATCATCATCTTCATTTCCAGCAGCCAGGGCTACTTTTATTCCTTTGTTACCTAAGGCAACTACTGCGGCATCCAAGGCACCTGAAACTGGTCCGCCCAAACTCATGTTTGCAACGTCGCCATTTTTTCCATTTGCCGCCACGAAGTCAACACCGGCAATTACTCCGGAATAGGAACCTGAACCGCTGGTGCTTAAAACCTTGACCGGAACGACAGTTGCTCCTGCAGCGACTCCAACTACACCTATGGAATTATTGATAGCTGCCACAGTTCCTGCTACGTGCGTGCCATGTCCATGTCCATCAATCAACAAGTCTCTGTCTCTTCCTTTAGTAAATGAATTAAAGCCTAGTGAAGGGTCAACATTTAAATCAGGATGGGAGTCCTCAATACCTGTATCAATAATGTAAGCTACACCTGTCCCAGTATAAGTTTGACCACCTCCAACCCTTGTAATTCCCCAAGGGATAGTTTGACCTGTGGATCCGCCACCTCCGGGTTTACCATTGGGCGGGGCTAATGCTATCACGCGATCCGGCTCAATTAATTTAACAGAAGGATCTTTAGAAAGCGCTTCAAGTTGATCTCCGCTCAATTCGACAGAGAATCCTTCGATAGTACTGCCATAGACGAAATCGAGATTTTCTTCCGCGATTCTGTATTTAGAAAGAATAGAAATACTTGATTTTCGCATGGCAGCCTGAGCAGACTCATAGGAAAGATCTTTTCGAAAATTCAGTCCACTGGAGTGAAGAGTGACGATGTATTTTCCGGGAATAATATCGCCATTCTGATATCCGAAATACTCCAAAGTGTCTTGAGCCATTGGATTTTCATCCTGCTGCTGACAGGAGAATGCAAACGCTCCCATCATCAATCCTGCATAAAGTGCAGGTGCTTTAAGAAGACTTCTTTGATTCTTCATAGCGCCGTTGTGTTTTGAAGAAATGAATGAAATATGATCTAATTAATTGGTAATGAGCTTTAATGCTCTATTAATTTCGGTAAATTCACTCTTAATTCCTACCTAAAACATCAAAAAAATCCTGCACTGATTTCGGGACTTTAGATTTTTACTTAAAATCCATTGTTTCTATCATTTTCCCGGATCTGATTTTTAAATCGATCGTACTGCCGATGTCCAGCCTATCGAGTTTTTGGAATCTGCCTGAAGGCGGTATTCCGGTGATTTCTGAGAGGGCAGTGCGAAGCAAGAGTTCATTTACATCACCCAGTGGACGAAGTCTTTCTGAAGATTCTTTTAGAGTAATATTTGGAGTAAATCCTGTGGAATAATCAGATTGATCCAGGCTGTTAAAGCTTTGGGATACGATTGGAAGCAATCCATATTTGTTTTGAGGATTTTTTTCGTCTTCGAATGCGATCGAACCGACATTTTTTCCTGTGGTCTGATCACCGATCAGGAATACATTCATGTAAGGTTTCAAGCCATTAATAATGAGTTCAGAAGCTGAGGCAGTCCTGCTGGAAGTCAGAATGTAAACCTTACTTCCCGTAAGGGTATTTCCAAGATTCTGGGTTTTAGATTTGAAGGAAGTTTGCTGGTTTTTCAATTCAGGTATTTCCTGTATCACCAAGGCATTGTACCTGGTCTTCGAAAAAACTTGAGACTGGCTAACTCCCGGAGCGATCAGACTGGCAAGATTTACAGCAGAAGATACATAGCCGCCGCTGTTATATCGGAAATCTACGATCAGGTGGTCGATGTCATTTGCTTTGAAGTTTGCGAAGATCGCATCCATTTCATCATCGTAGGAAGTGCTTCCTTCACCAGATCCAGGTGCAAAGAAATGGTATACCACATAGCCTATCTTTTGATTTTCGATTGTGTAAATAGAATCCAGGAAATTTGGATTCTCGGATAGTTGAACAGGGGCAAGTGAAAGATCAGGCTGGGCTACAAACCCATTTGCCTCTTCATTGAATCGGATGTATGAAATGGTGTGTTGCTGATCGGTTTGTCCAAGGATATCCCGATAATTGGCAACGGTCATTTGAGTACCATTGATTTTTTGGATCACATCGCCACGTCTCAATCCGGCTGCCGACGCAGGACTATTATTTTTAATGTAGCTGATTTCAGCAATTACATTGTCACTTGTTGCACTTTCTTTAAAAAGAATAAATTCATAACCAGCTTCCAGAGAGATTCCGCTAAGGGCATTGATCAATTCCTCATAATCAGGATAAATGACCGAAAATCTGTCAATTGGGCGATTAAGTAAAGCTTCGAAATAATCCTCCGGATCTGAGGTCTCATCGATCGGAGTTCCCAAATCATCCAGCCAATAATAAACCTCACTCATTAAATCCAGAATCCAACGATTGGCCGCTGCATTTGAAGTGGGATCTACAGATGGTAAGGTATCTTCTTCCTCCTGGCAACTCCAAAGAGCAACAGTGAAAAGAGATAGAAGTACGAATCTTGAAATTAGGGTTGATTTCATTAGGAATAGTATTCAGAATCTAAAAACGCAAAGATTCCGGGCTTGTTTGATTCTACAGGGAATAATTCTGGTCTTAGAACGTGGAACCGTAGGAAACATCGTGTGTCTGACTATCCAGCAATTGCCCGTTTTCGCATTTAAGAACCCGATAAGGATACTTTCGAAGCAGTTCGTGATTGTGAGTAGCCATCAGGATTGCAGTTCCTTTTTTATTGATTTCCTGGAAAAGCCTGAAAATACCATCAGCCACATCCGGATCAAGGTTTCCCGTAGGTTCATCTGCAAGCAGGATAGAAGGATTATTCAATAAAGCTCTCGCGATTACCACTCGCTGCTGTTCTCCTCCGGAAAGTTGGTGAGGCATTTTGCCGGAGGCATTATTCAGTCCGACCAAAAGAAGTACTTCAGCCATTCTGTCTTTGATTTTCTCCATGTCTGTCCAGCCTGTTGCTTTCATGACGAAAGCAAGATTCTCAGCTACAGAGCGGTCACTAAAAAGTTGGAAATCCTGAAAAATGATCCCGATTTTTCTCCTGAGATAGGGTACTTCCTTTGTTTTGATCGTGGTTAGATTGAATCCGGCTATTTCCACCACTCCGCTTTTCAAGGGAAGATCAGCATAGAGGGTTTTGAGCAATGAACTCTTGCCGCTTCCGGTCCGACCGATCAAAAACACGAATTCGTGTTGCTCAACCGAAAAATTCACATTGGTTAAAACAGGATCGATTCCCTGGAAAATCGTCGCTTGATTCACCTGAAGTACAGGCTTTGTACTGAAATCCATTTTATAGTTCTAGTTTTTGAAGTTTTCCAAAGGGCAAGCCTGAAATCAACGCGGCAAGCGCTTCTTCCTTGCCTTCAAGTCCAAATTTTTCAACGTTTTTCATTGGCCTGTCCGCCCGGAAATAGGCAACCAGCACGAAATTCTCGTCCCGGATCTGAATGTAATCGGGAATTTTTGCCTTGCCCTTTACTTTGATGATGTACATAGGTGTAAATTAAAAAAAAGACCGGCATTGCCGGTCTTTGTCTTTTTATTTTCCGGCTGCCTTGGCATGGTCTGCCAAAAACGTAGCCAATCCTGAGGTCGTCAACGGATGGTTGAGCAATCCTGTAATTACTTTGAGCGGACATGTCACCACGTCTGCACCAGCCTCAGCGCACTTGATCAGGTGCATTGAATGTCTCACAGAAGCTGCTAAAACCTCTGTTTGGAAACCGTAGTTTTGATAAATATGAACGATTTGAGCGATCAGTTCCATGCCGTCATAAGAAATATCATCCAATCTTCCGATGAAAGGAGAAACGTATGATGCACCAGCCTTCGCTGCCAATAGTGCCTGGCCAGCAGAGAAAATCAATGTACAATTGGTGCGGATTCCTTCGCTGTGGAAATACTTAATAGCCTTTATACCCTCTTTGATCATTGGGATTTTCACTACGATTTTATCATCGATTTTCGCTAATTCTTTCCCTTCACGGATCATGCCTGCGAAATCAGTTGCAATCACCTCAGCACTTACTTTATCATCTATGATATCACAGATTGTCTTATAATGGGCATGTACATTGGTGTCGCCGGTGATTCCTTCTTTTGCCATCAATGATGGATTTGTGGTGACACCGTCTAATATTCCCAAATCGTAGGCTTCGCGGATTTCAGCCAGATTGGCTGTATCGATAAAGAATTTCATATGTTTTTGTTAGGATTTAATGGTTTTCGAATTCTGAAATAATGTCAAGTTCGGCTTCAAGGTAATCAAAGCCTGTTGACAAAGTTAGAAGATAATTCAGGATTTGGGGACTGTATATATGCCTTTGCTGGAAAAAATGGGCAAAAAAAGAAGCGGCATCGCACCGCTACGACTGCTTACCCTTGCTTCCTTCCGGACCTGGGGGATTCAGCAGGAGCTGGTCGTGCCGCTAGCCACAAAGATACGGCAAAATTTACTCAATGCAATCATTGACGCGATTCCCCAACATATCAGGTTGCATTAGTCAGAGAATCAGCCAAATAATTTATTCGAGCCGATTTCAAAAGTGTCAATCCTTGGTCTTAGACAAATGAAGTTGGAACTCGAGCGCTCCACAAGGTTTGAATTCATCTTCTGCCAAATCCTCAAAAATCTCCTCATCAAACTCCATGATCGTTTTTTCGATTTTTTCGTCAGGGTGGACTATCAGTTCTATTCCCGAAAAGTCATCCGGATTGACCTGAACCAAAACCTGATAATCGTCAAAAACTCGCTTGAAATACTGTGAAATTGCTTTAGCCATGAGCCGTATTTTAATATTTTTTCAAAAATAAGCTGAAAATTTTGAAAAGAAGTTTTGCTAATTCCAATCCCTTTCTAAATTTGCGCTCATTCTTATGAAAACAAACGCAAATAAGTTTTGGTGGTGGCATTCTAACTCTTCTCAAGGGAAAGATCAGAAAGCCGTTGCCTGAATTTTGCGCATCAACATAGTATAAAGGCTTACTGGAATTTCCGGTAAGCCTTTTTTCATGAATAAAATTGACTCCAAATGACCAAAGTGAAATTTCCAATCCTTACGAATTACAGAAAGCGATTGGCCGATACCATAACTCCGGTGAGTATTTACCTGCAAATCCGTGATCGCTTTGCAAATCCAATCTTGCTGGAAAGTTCCGACTATCACGGTCAGGAAAACAGCTACTCTTATATATGCTTCAATCCGCTGGCAACTTTCATTTTCAACGCCGGAGTGGTGGAAGAGAAGTTGCCTTTCGGAGAGACCATTATCTATGATGTCAACAAAGAGCAGAATCTGGTAGATAGCCTCCGGGCTTTTGGTAATAAGTTTGAAACGCTTCCAGACCAATTCAAATTCAGCTCAAATGGTCTTTTTGGATATATCCAGTACGATACGGTTTCCTATTTTGAAGACATCAAACTTCAAAATACAAATCCGAATGAAGTGCCAATGCTGCAGTATTCTGTTTACCAGAATATCATTGTAGTGGATCATTATAAAAATGAGCTGCACCTTTTCGAAAATCTGGTGGAGGGAGCGGAAAAGTCGGAATTCATGGATGAGATTGAAATTCTGCTCAACAACAAGAATATTCCTGCTTACTCATTCAAGAAACTCGGAGAAGAGTTTTCCAATTACTCGGATGAGGAATTTTTAGCAATTCTAAACCAAGGACGCGAGCATTGTTTCCGGGGTGACGTTTTCCAGATTGTACTTTCAAGACGATTTACGACTCAATTCAAAGGCGACGAATTCAACGTTTACCGCGCGCTTCGCTCGGTGAATCCTTCCCCCTATCTCTTTTATTTTGATTATGGCTCATTCAAAGTTTTCGGAAGTTCGCCGGAAGCCCAGATTGTGGTGAAAAATAACAAAGCGACGATCTATCCAATTGCCGGCACTTTCCGAAGGACCGGAAATGACCTCGATGATGCAGAACTCGCCCGGAAACTCTATGATGACCCAAAGGAAAACTCAGAGCATGTAATGCTGGTGGATCTTGCCAGAAACGACCTATCCCGCTCATCGGTGATGGTGAATGTGGAGGTTTTCAAAGAAATCCAATATTACTCTCATGTGATTCACCTGGTTTCCAAAGTGACCGGAGAACTTCCAAAGGGAGCCAACCCTCTGCAATTGGTAGCTGATACTTTTCCGGCAGGGACACTTTCCGGTGCTCCGAAATATAGGGCAATGGAACTGATCGATGAACTTGAAAACGTTTCGAGACAGTTTTATGGAGGTGCGATTGGCTATTTGGGATTCAATGGGGATTTCAACCACGCCATTCTGATTCGATCCTTCGTTTCCGAAAACAACCAACTTCGATTCCAGGCCGGTGCCGGAGTAGTGGCCAAGTCTTCCATTCCTTCGGAATTGCAGGAAGTTGCCAATAAGTTGGAGGCGCTGAGAGTTGCGCTGATTACGGCTGAAGGGATTTAAGTTGAAAAATTGCTAGACTAAAATTGGAAAATTAAGGATACAGTTTCAATGTGGGAAGGTTGCAAAGTTGTAAAGTTTTGGGACCTCAATTATTGATCTATAAAGTGATGGTTATCTATGTCTTAAAGAATAATATCTATGATGGTTAACAGCTTTGAGGAGTTACAGATTTGGCAAAAGGCAATCGGAATTGGTGTTAAGATTTACCATTTGGCCGATCAGGCTCCATTGAAAAACGATTACAAATCCAGAGATCAGTTAATCGGTTCAGCTGTTTCAATTTCGAATAATATTGCAGAAGGATTTGAATACAATAGCAGAGTTCAGTTCATTAAATTCTTGGGATATGCGAAAGGCTCAGCAGGAGAATTAAGGAGCCAATTGGCGCTTCTGGTAGAAGTGAATCGGGTTCCTAAAGAAGAATATATGAGGTTGAAAGATGAATTAATTGTCCTTTCAAGACAGATTAAGGCTTTGATTACTTATTTGAAAAACAAAAAGGATTGAATCATAAATTTTAGAAAAATGGTTGACTACTGAAAACTTAATTAGTTTCTAACTTAACCAAAATCCAAGAATAGATAATGAAGAAAATGATCGAGTCTGGAAAACCTTACCACTTTGCAACTTTATCACCTTGCAACTCTTAAACATGACCAATTTTCCAACTTTACCACCTTGCAACTCTTAAACCTAGCCCAACCTCAACATGAAAATACTAGTCCTTGACAATTACGATTCCTTCACCTACAACCTGGTGTATATCATTCGCCAATTGGGGTACGGAGATCAAATGGATATTTTCCGGAATGATAAAATCAGTCTGGATGATGTGGATCAATACGACAAGATTCTGCTTTCCCCGGGACCGGGAGTTCCTTCAGAAGCCGGTATTATGCCCGAAATGCTGAAAAGGTATTCGGCATCCAAATCAATCCTTGGAGTTTGTCTGGGACATCAGGCAATCGGCGAAGCTTTCGGAGGAGATCTGATTAATCTTTCAGAAGTATTGCATGGAGTCGCTTCTACGGTAAAGGTCGAGCAGGATTTGCTTTTCAAAGATGTGCCGGATACCTTTAAGATAGGCAGATATCACTCCTGGGTGATCAATGAATCCACGCTTTCGCCAGATCTGGAGATCATTGCACGTACCCCCGATAATCAAATCATGGCTGTTAGGCATAAGAAATATGATGTGCGAGGTGTGCAGTTTCACCCGGAAAGCATCCTGACCGAAAACGGTGTTCAAATCATGAAAAACTGGTTGGAGAATTAATCCAATCGACCACCAATTCATTCAAAATCACATGAAAGATATTCTCAATCAATTAATAGAGCATCGCACTTTAACTCAGGAACAGGCAAGGGAAGTCCTGAAAAACCTGGCAACTGGCTCCTACAATACCAGTCAGATCGCGGCTTTTATGACCGTTTACCTGATGAGATCCATCACAGTGGAGGAACTTGGCGGATTCAGAGAAGCGATGCTGGAATTGTGTATTCCGGTCGAAATCTCCGAATACGATGCAATGGACCTTTGCGGAACAGGAGGAGATGGAAAAGACACCTTCAATATCTCTACTCTTGCCTCTTTCGTGGTAGCCGGAGCCGGTCAAAATGTAGCTAAGCATGGAAATACAGGTGTTTCGTCGATCTGCGGATCATCCAATTTGATGGCTTATTTCGGATATCAGTTTACAAATGAAATAGGTCAGATTCGAAGAGGCTTGGACGAGGCTGGTATTTGCTTCCTTCACGCTCCTCTTTTTCACCCGGCAATGAAAAATGTTGCTCCGATCCGGAAAGAACTTGGAGTAAAGACTTTCTTCAACATGCTGGGACCGATGGTAAATCCAAGTTTCCCAAAGAAACAATTGGTGGGAGTTTTTAGTCTGGAACTAGCACGATTGTATGGCTATTTGTATCAGGAAATGGAAGGCAGATTTTCGATTTTACATGCGTTGGACGGTTACGATGAGATTTCTCTTACCGGCCCATTCAAAATCATCTCAAACGTGGGAGAGAAAGTATTGCATCCCGAAAATCTCGGACTGCCTCAGCTTTCTCCCGAATCAATTTTGGGAGGAGAGACCGTGGAAGAATCTGCAAAAATCTTTGAAAGTATTTTAAAAGGGAAAGGCACTTTGTCCCAAAATTCTGTTGTACTGGCAAATGCTGCAGCGGCTTTGGTGACAGCAAGAGAAGGCTTGAGCTTCCCGGAAGCAGTCGCAATAGCAGAGGAAGTATTGCTTAGCGGAAAAGCATTGCAAGTATTCGACGGTTTAGTCAATCCCAAAACAACAGTATCGTTAGCATAATCATTCTTATGAATATTTTAGAAAAAATCATCGCAGACAAGTACAAGGAAGTGGCAGAAAGAAGCAGTCTGGTGCCGGTGAAATTGCTTGAGCGAAGTGCCCATTTCGATGGTAAAGTGGTTTCGATGAAAAAGTACGTGACGAATCCTGAGAAATCAGGAATTATCGCCGAATTCAAAAGAAAATCACCTTCAAAAGGAATTATCAATGCAACTGCCTCTGTCGAAACCGTGAGCATCGGTTACATGCAGGCCGGAGCTTCGGCTCTTTCCATCCTGACTGACAAGGAATATTTCGGAGGAAGTAACGAGGATCTCAAAATCGCCCGAAAATTCAATTTCTGCCCTATTCTCAGGAAAGACTTTGTGGTGGACGAATACCAAATCATCGAGGCAAAATCCATCGGCGCTGATTGTATTCTGTTGATTGCAGCAGCTTTGGAACCTGCGAAATTGAAATCTTTGGCATCTTTTGCGAAAAGCCTGGGACTCGAAGTATTGCTCGAAGTGCATGACGGCGAGGAACTGGAAAGAACACTTTGTGATCAAGTGGATTTGGTTGGGGTAAACAACCGAAACCTGAAGACCTTTGAAGTTTCTTTGGACATTTCCTTGAGTTTGGTTGACCGGATTCCTTCCTCATTTGTGAAAATATCTGAGAGTGGAATTTCCGACCCAAGAACACTTGTCTCCTTGAAAAAGGCAGGATTTGACGGGTTTTTGATTGGGGAAAACTTCATGAAATCCGGTCGCCCGGAGCAGGCTGCCTATAATTTCATCAAGGAATATAGAAAATTGCTGGCTGAAGAAGCTGAGCTGAACAAAGTCTGATGGAGATCAAAGTCTGCGGAATGAGAGATCCGGAGAATATCCGGGAGTTGATTGATCAGGTGAAGCCGGATTGGATGGGATTGATTTTTTATCCCAAATCTCCACGGTTTGTTTCGGATCAATCAGCAAATCAGATCGCAGGATTTCCGGTCAAAAAAGTAGGGGTTTTCGTCAATGAAGAGGAAGATCAGATCCTGAAAAGAATCCGGGATTTTGACCTTTCAGCCGTTCAATTGCATGGTCAGGAAACTCCCGACTTTGTCGAGTCATTGAGTAAAAAGACTTCAGCGGAGATTTGGAAAGTTATTTCGGTGAGAGAGCAAATAGATTGGCAAAGTCTGAAAGGTTACCTTCCTTTTGTGAACAAATTCCTCTTTGACACAGCAACTTCAGTTCATGGTGGTTCGGGTCAAAAGTTTGATTGGAAGGTTTTGGAAACTTATCCCTTCGACAAAGGCTTCTTATTAAGCGGAGGATTGGATGAAGAGAGTGTCGATGGGATTTTGGCTTTGGCTGATAAGCTGCCTCAACTTCAGGGTGTGGATTTGAACTCCCGATTTGAAGATGCTCCCGGGCTGAAAAACATTGAAAAACTGAAAAAATTTAAAAAAAGGATATTGAAATAAAATTTTGGAAGATGAGTGAATTTGGAATAAGTGCTCAAAATCCTTTCAAAGCAGACTGTGCTCTAACGGCCAAAGACTGAATTTTATCTCAAGAACCCAATAACTATTAACCAATAATACTCATGATCAGAGTAGACGAAAAGGGCTTTTACGGGAAGTTTGGCGGGGCATATATCCCCGAGATGCTGCACCCGAACATCGAGGAATTGAGAAATAACTACGAATCAATTGTGGCTTCGCCGGAATTTCAGCAGGAATTTCAAAGCTTGCTCAGAGACTTCGTGGGCAGACCCACTCCTTTGTATTTTGCTTCCCGACTTTCTGAAAAACATAAAGCAAAAATCTACCTCAAGCGGGAAGACCTTTGCCATACCGGCGCTCACAAAATCAACAATACCGTCGGGCAGATTATCCTCGCCAAAAAGCTTGGTAAAAAGCGAATCATCGCAGAAACCGGCGCAGGACAGCATGGAGTAGCCACGGCAACTGTTTGTGCATTGATGGGAATGGATTGTACGATCTACATGGGTTCTGTTGACATTCAGCGTCAGCGTCCGAATGTGGAGCGGATGAAAATCCTAGGTGCCAAAGTAGTTCCTGCAACTTCAGGTTCTCAGACCCTGAAAGATGCCACCAACGAAGCGATGCGTCAGTGGATCAACAATCCGGTGGATACGCATTATATCATTGGATCAGTAGTAGGCCCGCATCCGTATCCTGAGATGGTTGCCAGATTTCAGTCTGTGATTTCGCAGGAAATGAAATGGCAGCTTAAAGAAAAAGAAGGCCGTGAAAATCCTGATTTGATCATTGCTTGTGTCGGTGGAGGTTCAAATGCCGCCGGAGCTTTTTATCATTATTATGATGAGCCTTCAGTGCGATTGATTGCAGCAGAAGCTGCAGGTTTGGGAGTGAACTCCGGGAAATCAGCCGCCACAACTGTTTTGGGTACACCGGGAATTTTGCACGGTTCAAAGACTCTTCTGATGCAAACTGCAGATGGACAAGTCATCGAACCACATTCGATTTCTGCAGGTTTGGACTATCCTGGAATCGGTCCTGTTCACGCGCATTTGTTTGACATTGGTCGTGCAGAATTTGTTGCTGTTGAGGATGAAGATGCGATGAAGGCGGGAATTGAACTTAGCCGGATGGAGGGAATCATTCCTGCGATCGAAACTGCGCATGCGATTCATGCTTTGCAAATGATCGAATACAAAAGCGATGATGTGATTGTAATCAACCTTTCCGGAAGAGGAGACAAGGATTTGGACACCTATATAAAGTGGGGAGGTTATTAAAAAGTTAGATGACGGATGCTGGATGACGGATGAATTCAAACATCGCGCACTCCAACTTCGGTCATCGGTCATCAAACATCCAACATTATGAACCGAATACACTACTTATTCAACCATAAAAAAGAGCGAGTTCTCTCGATCTATTTCACTGCGGGTTTCCCAAATCTTGAAGATACACTTCCGATCATGGAAGCGATTCAGGCTGGTGGAGCAGATATTATCGAGATTGGCGTTCCCTATTCCGACCCGATCGCAGACGGACCCACCATTCAGGATAGCAATATGATTGCACTGGAAAATGGAATGAGCCTCAAAAAACTCTTCTCTCAGTTGGTTGGTTTCAGAGCTAAAATCCGTATTCCGGTTGTGCTGATGGGTTATTTGAATCCAATCATCCAGTACGGAATGGAGGAATTCTGCAAGAAATGTCAGGAAATTGGCATCGATGGACTGATCCTTCCGGATCTTCCGATGCAGCAATATTTGGATGAATTCAAGCCACTCTTCGACAAGTACGGTCTGGTCAATACCTTTCTGATTTCGCCTCAAACGAGCGAGAACCGGATCAGAGAGATAGACTCCAATTCAGACGGATTCATCTACATGGTTTCTGCGCATAGCATTACCGGTGCGAGAACAGGAATCAGCGAAGAGCAAATCGAATATTTCGAGCGGGTGAAAGCAATGAATCTGAAGAATCCACGCCTGATTGGATTTGGGATTTCTGATTCAGAAACTTTCAGCACGGTATCCAGGTATAGCAATGGGGCGATCATCGGATCGGCTTTCATCAAGAAAATCAAAGAGGCAAAAAACCTGAGTGATGAAATCCAGGAATACCTTCAATCAGTTATTAGTTAAAAGTTATTTGTTCAGCGTTAAATCTTGAGGATTAGGTAAAAAGTACACGTTAAGCAAACTCCCCCTTTTAAAGGGGGCAGGGGGGATTTTAAAACCACATTTTGTTGGATTAAAAGACTTCTTTACCTGAAAGATTTTCTTAATAACAAGGATTTAACAAAACGTAGCTCTCGTAAATCAAAAATCTTAATTCGTACATAAAAAATGATTATCCAGCTTCAACCCGATATTTCCGAAGGACAAAAAGAAAAGTTGATCTCACAGGTCAATGGTCTTGGCTATAAAACCACTCAGGTAAAAACCCAATTGGGAGACTACCTGATCGGGATCGGAAAAAATGAGTTTGACATCCGAAAAATCGGCCAAATGGACGGGATCATTGACATTCATATTGTCTCTGATGAATACAAACTCGTCTCCAAAAAGTGGAAAGCAAAGCCAACGGCTGTGGATTTGGGTGATGGAGTTCAAATCAAAGACGGGGAGATGGCAATCATCACCGGTCCTTGCTCCATCGAGTCCGAAGAGCAGATCCGTTCTGTTGTCAATCATTGCGTAGAAAATGGCATCAAAATGATGCGTGGTGGAGTATTCAAACCCCGAAGCAGCCCGTACGCTTTCAGAGGTTTGGGGATAGACGGACTGAAACTTTGGTATGAAATCGCCAGCGAAGCCGGAATCAAAATCGTAACTGAGGTGATGCAGGTTTCTCAGATCGGGGAGATGTATCCATACGTCGATATTTATCAGGTGGGAGCCAGAAATACTCAAAACTTTAACCTGCTCGATGAATTGGGAAAAGTGGACAAAGCTGTCATGATCAAGCGGGGAATCTCCGGTACGATCGAAGAATTGCTTCAGTCTGCGGAGTATGTTTTTTCCGGAGGAAATGAAAAACTAATTCTCTGCGAAAGAGGAATCAGAACATACGAGCGGGCAAGCAGAAATACGCTTGATCTCAATGCAATTCCAATTTTGAAAGCAAAATCCCATTTGCCGGTGATTGTGGATCCGTCTCATGGAATCGGAATTCGTGAATACGTTCCTCAAATGTCACTCGCCGGTGTAATGTCCGGTGCTGACGGAATCATCTATGAATCTCATGAGATTCCGGAGAAAGCCTATTCGGACGGACAGCAGACACTTGATTTTGCACAAAGTGCTAGATTGGCCGCTTGGATAAGAGAGAGCTTTGCGATGCGAAGGGGGTTTGAGTTGTTGTGATGAACTTGGAAATCTTAGAAGGGTTTAACCCTTCTAAGATTTGGTTATGGATTCCAGTATACCTTGGTCAACGTCAAGACCTGAAAAGGGCGTATTATACAAGTAGGGAATAAAAATTTCAGCCACATCGTCTTTTTGAATTTCCAGACTGAAAAATAAAAGACTTTGCAGAGTAGGGGAGGATAAAATATTGATTTAAGTACGCACCTGAACATTCTTAGTTTATTTACTTTTTTTCAATTTGGAAAACCTCGGATGGAATTTCAAATACGGCGATGCCTGGATTTTCATCTGTAGTCAATCCGTAAATTTTGTTAAGTCTTTCATCGACAACCAACGAACGGATGGATCTGTCTAGGTCAAACTTGAAGAGTGGTTCCCCTTTCCGGGTAAAAACAAATATTTTCATTGCCAATTCACTTGTTTCCTTAAAATGGGCTTCATTTAACCCTCCGTACAAGGCATAAATCCTTTTGTTAGAAATATACACATCACGATATCTATAAGGGTTTGATATGGGAATGTCTAAAGGCATACTGGCTTCATAGAAGTTAAATTCAGGTAGCTCTCCAGACGGGCCGTCAATGGTTTTTATTTCTTTGGTTTTTATATTGAAAATTTCTAGTCTATCCCTAAATATGGAAGCATTGACGAACAACGTGAAGTCATCATCTGTTTTAAACCAACCATTATTCAAATTAAAATGATGAAAATAAGACATCTCTTTTTTTCCATCTATTTGCTCCCATTCACCATAACCATTGATTTTCTTGCCTTGAAGATTGACTTCCAGAAACTTATTCTTATCGTATGTGGGTATTCCGATAAAAATTGAATCTGGTGAAAAAAATAGAGATCCTAGTGGAGTTTCAGAGTCAGGTATTTTAAATTCCCTGATACCAAGCCTGGAACTGTCATATATATTGTATTCTATATATTTTCTTTCCATGCCACTGTACATTACGAATGTGCTGTCAGATTGCCAGGGATTATAGACCTCCACTGAAGCTGCTTCAAATGGGCCAAATCCAATTTTTCCTTTGGAATTAAAGTAAGTTAAAGGGGCTTTTCTAAAGATATGAATTAATGGTAGGTCTGGAGGCATTCGATAGTCTTCGATGACAATAAGAAAGCTGTCTTTACTGAATAGTCTCCTTGGATTTATGATGTTGGAATTATCTGATTTTTCGGATACTAAATAATATGATGCTAATTTTTCGGGATTAAATTCAATATCTTTTTTGGGGGATGGTTTGCAGGAAATAAAAAATATAGAAATATATAGCAGTAGGATAAAGTGGGAATGTTTCATTGAAAAGTGAGTTGATTTCATTGATGATAAGTTTTAAACGTGAATTAAATGAAAGGGGTAGGTTTTCCCTCCCCCTTCCCGTTAATGGTTTTATGGACAGTAAGATCCACTATATAATTTGTAATCCGATTTTGAAAGCAAAATCCCATTTGCCGGTGATCGTTGATCCGTCTCACGGAATCGGAATTCGTGAATACGTCCCACAAATGTCCCTCGCAGGTGTGATGTCTGGAGCGGATGGAATCATTTACGAATCTCACGAAGTTCCGGATAAAGCATATTCAGACGGACAGCAGACACTTGATTTTGCACAAAGTGCAAGACTAGCATCCTGGATCAGACAAAGCTTTGCGATGCGGAAGGGATTTGAGTTGTTATAGCTAAGCATTTAAGCCAGTTTAATTACTGGCTTTTTGGCTATGTTGAATTCCTGCAAAAATGACCTCTTTAACTTTATAATTAATTGGCTAATTCTGGGATTTGGTCGAGATCATATTTAATAACTTCTTGCTTTTCTGTTAATCCGTAGAGTTGATTATTTTCTTTGTCAATATCAAAGTGAAGTAGTTTTTCCTTTGTTGTAAGTTTGCAAATAGGTTTTCCATCCCAGTCAATTACATGAATTTCAGCAGGTTTATCTCCAGTCGCCCAGTCTTTTCTAGTTTGATTGGCGTATAGTGCAAATATTTTAGACTGACCCTCTCTAATGTCAACATAATATTCCTTTTTCAAAGGCATGATTGTTTGAGAGTTTTCTACTAAAGAAGAAATATTTTTGTTTGAACTGATTGCAAGCGATTTTTTTGGACTATTTAGATCATAAATATTGACTTGATCTTGAAAAATCATTCCACTCGCATATTTTTTTAACTCTTTATTGAAAATGGTGCAAGTGGCCATCATATATATATCGCCTTGACTTTGAAGATTTGAAATAATAGCAGTGTCAGAATGGATTATTTCATTTTTTTCAACATTATAAATTGAATAAATCTGATTTATATTCATGAAATCTAAATTATCGATAAATACCTCTGAATCAGTTATTTGATGTGCTCTGTATATTTCAGAAACCTTTTCAAGATTGATTGTGTCCTGAAAAATTGTACTCTTATGATTTATTGTTTTGGATAGATTTAGGTAAAAAATACCAAGTCTGGCTTTGGAATAGAATGAAATTAATAATTCATTATTTTTTTTTGCGAAACTCAATGGTTTTAAGGCTTGATTCAGTTCATTAGGACCATCTCCTTTTTTGACCAAATTCGTTATTTTTTTTCGTGAATTAATTGAAATTATTTGAAAAATAGAGTCTTTTGAAGGTGTAGATAAAAACATGATACTATCAAAAACATGAAGGTTGTCTACTCCTATTAGTTCATCTAAAAACTTTTCTCCTTCTAAATTGTAAGTACTGATGAATTTAATTTCATTAGGAATTTTCCCCATAAAACTAGGTGTATTTTTATAATTACATTTAGAAAAAGTAATCACAAATAGGATAAGAATTAAGATTCTTAGTCTCATTTTCTGGATATTAAGGATATCATAATTTATTTTGATTAGTCCCCCTAATTCTTTTTTGAATCAGGGGAACAAATATGTATTAGGATGGAGTACAAGTGCCGCCAAAATGATACCAAGGCGGTATTCCTGTTGCTAAATTGCAAGGGGAACAAGCTACCGATTGACCCTCAGTTCCTTGTAAAATACTGTAACATTTTACTGATCCACCGGTATCTGAAGAACTTTGGGCCAAAGCCGCATTATCCATCCTTACAAACGGATTCTGCAAGCTCACCTTTACATTAAAGAACAGCGCCATAAAGAATACCCCAATGGCAATTGGTTTTGCGATTTTTTTGATAAATGACTTCATGATTTTAGTTTTTAAAAGTGATTGTTTTTTTGAATTTGGGTTATTTCGTTCCCCATGACGTTTTGATCATTTTATTGGGTTAATGGATCAAAAAATGGTTCTTTGGCTAGTTCATGGCCTTCCTCCTTTCTATCTGAAGTTGAAATTGCTTTATTCCATCTTGGTTGGTGGCAATTAGATTTGGATGGGTTTTGGATATCAGATACGCCGGTCGCTGACTCACTTCCCGGTATATTTTTCCGATATATTCTCCGATCACTCCGAGCACAATCAATTGGATACTGGAGAGAAAAACAATGCTTGCGACGAGTGATGCCCACCCCGGTACGGTCATTCCCAGGAAAACTATGGTGATTGCGTAAATTCCATATAAAATGGCCAAAAAAGCGAAGCCTATCCCCATAGCCAAGGCCATTCGCAGTGGCTTGATACTAAGAGAAGTGATGCCATTACTTGCCAGGTTCATCATTTTACCCAAGCTATACTTTGTTGTTCCAGCCAATCTCTTTTCCTCCTGATAGTAAATGGTGGCTTGGGTATAGCCTGCCCAAGCGAATATTCCTCTCAGATACAGATTCTGACTTTGGATGCTCCGGATAATGGATGCTACTTTCCGGTCGAACAGCCTAAAATCCGCACCATGTTGTAAGATTGGATGCTCGGCAAGCCAAGTTAACATCCGGTAATAAGCAGTCGAGGTCCATCGCTTAAACAGGGTTGGCTGTCCTTCATTTTTACTGACTGCGGTTACTATTTCATTTCCTTTTTGCCACAAGGCGACCATTTCAGGAATAATCTCAGGTGGTTTTTGCATATCCGCATCCAAGGTCACGATACAGTCGCCTTGGGCATGGTCTATCCCGGCTTTGAGGGCTGCTTGATGTCCGAAGTTTCTCGAAAAACTCAGATAAGAAACCCTGCTGTCCTGAGCGGAAGCCAGTTCCAGTTCCTGCTGGGTGGTGTCAATGCTTCCGTCATTGACCAAGATGATTTCAAAGGAATAGGCAGCTAAAGTATGTTGGAGCCGTTTGACCAAAACCGGAATATTTTCGGCCTCATTGTAGCAGGGGACGATCACGGATATCAAAAAGTCATTCATGCTCTATCAGGTTAAAGAGTGGATCAGTTTCTTCTGCCTCACGTTTTTTCTCGATGAGTTGGATTACATTGGATTTGGTGGATTCGCTGTCTTTCCATTCTGAGGTTCTTAGAGTTGTCTGAATTCCCAAAAATATCATCCAAACCAAGCCCCCAAGAATGATGGTATTCAAGTTTTTAGACTTGACCGAAGTAATCCAGCTTTGTCCCAAGCCAACCAATACCCAAGCCAGTCCAATCACACTGAGATACATGTAGCGGTCGGCCGTGATGACCGGTCGGGGTAGGGGAATAATGTGAAGGACCAAAACCAAATTGACCAGGAAAAACAAAAAGCTGAATAGGACGATGGGATTTCCATTTCTATACTGATTCCAAACAAAATACCCGATGATACCCGCCAGAGGAAGATATCCCCAATAGAACAGCGGAAGTGTTTCTCCAGGTGAAATCGGATAGGGATGGAAGAAGTACAGTTTGGCAGGAGCCAAAAACCGGAAAACATATTCCACCAAGCTATAAAAAGCAAAGACAATTCTTTGATATAAAGGATAGTCAGATTCTTGTTGAATCCCTCCGGGGCTGTTGACCCAAGTAAAATAAAGGTAGGCTAAAGCCAACAAGAAAAATGGGATTTTTTCAAGGATAACCCGGGAGGAAAGGAGTTGTTTCCATTTTATTCCTGTAAACCTGCCCCATGCAAAATCTATAAGCAGCAAATTCAGTGGAAGTATGATTGCCTGTTCCTTTGAGGCAAATCCAAAAACATAAGCCAAGGCAGTAACTATTAACCAGATAGGTTTTTTGTTCTGAATGTACCTCAAATAAGCCCAGATGGTGGACAGGGTAAACAACCCATAGAGGATAATTTTGGAAGCACTGATCCAAGCTACGGATTCTACCTGCAGAGGATGTATAGCAAAAAGCAAAGCTGTTAAAAACGCATAACCTTGAATTTTGGAATTGTCAATGGTTGGTAAAAATTTCGAAATCACGCGAATAGAAATGCTAAAGACCAGCCAGGAATTAATTAGGTGGATCAACAGGCACGCAGTATGAAAAGCGGTGGCATTCATCCCAAAAACCAGATTTATCAACAGGTAAAAAAGCGAGTTGACAGGAGAGTATTGGCCTTGCCAAAAATGGGTGAAGTGGAAAAATATCGCTCTTAGGGAATAATCATGGATCAAAGGATTTTCAAGCACCTGCCAGGTATCATCCCAAGCCAGCTGAAAACTGTTGAAGAAAGTAGGGAAGAATGCCAGAATAGTAACAGCCGAGAGGAAACAAACTAGGCTAATTCGATTTAGATAGATCGAAGGTTGATTTATGAAAGAAAATTTTAAAGAATTAACCTTTTCCATTTAAAAATATTGTTTCCTTAAAAATAGTGGATATAAAATTTTAAAAATCGGACAAAATCGGACAAAATCGGACAAATTATCCTTGTTGAAGCCTATTGTCGCGCTATTTCAGCCGGATTCATCATGAATTTTTTAGTATGGAGTAGATTTCTCAGAATTTTCTTTGTGTTTTTCAGATTCTTTAGTTAGTCTTATCGTAAATATATTTTGTAGTTGAAATTATACTTTTTATTTGAATGACTCAAAAAGCCAAATCACGTCAGGAAATTGCACAAGAGTATGGAGTTTCTGCCCGTACGTTGTCCCGCTGGATTCAGAAAAGTGGACTTCCCATCCCAAATGGACTTGTTTCTCCAAAGGGTCAGCAAAAGATTTATGAAGAATTCGGAAAACCTGTCCTGATATAATGACCTTTTGTAGGTGGAATTTTTTAAAGGAAACGTATTTCTTGAAAAACTTTCGAGTTGCTGTAAAATAAGTTTGTGTCAAGCCGATTACCTGCTTAAATTCACGCCATGAACCCAACACCAAGAACCTACGTGCATCTTTCTTATCATCTCCTCAGCTGAGGAATAGGAATGACTTTGGTTTTTGGATAAAAAATATTGAGGCCTATTCCGTTCCGGTTTAGGCCTTTTTTGGTTTTAAATTAAGCTGGTTATGCTGCTTTTCCGAAAGCAGCATTTACCTGCCAAATAGATTACAGTTCTGCTTCTGGAGAAGAAGAACAACATTGGAATACCATAAACCCAAGTATACAATGACTGATAAACCTAAAAATTGGGTCTTCAGTGACCCGAGATTAAAAGAGTTGAAGCAGGAGTACGAAGCCTACACAAAGGAAGATTTCAATGTTTGGAAGATTCTTTTTGAAAGGCAAATGCCAAATCTTCCCAAAGCAGCCTCAAAAGCTTATTTGGAAGGAGTGGAGGCAGTTAAGTTTTCTGCGGATAAGATTGCCAATTTCGAAGAGCTGAACGAAGTTCTGGCCAAAACGACTGGATGGGCGGTGCATGTTGTACCCGGATTGATCGACGATGATTTGTTTTTTGGCTTGCTGAACAACAGGCGTTTTCCCTCTTCCACCTGGCTGAGGAAAATGGAGCAACTCAATTATCTGGAGGAGCCGGATATGTTTCATGATGTCTTTGCCCACATGCCATTGCTGACCAATCAGCATTATGTGGACTTTCTGGAGGAGCTTTCCGGAATAGCACTTAAACATATTGATAATCCCTGGGCGATCCAGTTGTTGAGCCGGATTTATTGGTTTACGATCGAGTTTGGACTGATCAAAGAGGACGGTGAACTGAAGATCTACGGGGCTGGGATTTTGAGTTCAGCGGGAGAGACGAAGTTTAGTCTTTCTGATGAACCTGCCCATTATTCGTATGATGTCCGCCGGATTATGAATCAGGAATACTGGAAAGATCACTTTCAGGATAAATATTTTGTGATCGAAAGCTACGAGCAACTCTTTGAGTCACTACCTGAAATCGAGGCTGTGCTGGAGGAGATGTTGTCAAAAAAGACGCAAGATGCTAGACAATAGACATAAGAAAGACGCTATTTTAGTCTATTGTCTTATGTCTAAAGTCTTAATACTAGACAAATGAAAATAGCAGTCATCAAATACAACTCAGGCAATGTCCAGTCAGTGCTTTATGCGCTGGAGCGATTGGGTGCGGATGCCGAACTCACAGACGATCCGGCCAAAATCCGGGCTGCAGACAAAGTCATTTTTCCCGGTCAGGGAGAAGCCAGTACGGCGATGACTTACCTGAAAGCCAGAAAACTGGATTCGTTGATCAAGGAATTAAAACAGCCATTTCTGGGTGTTTGTCTGGGTTTACAATTGCTATGTGAGCATACCGAGGAAAATGATACCGAATGTTTGGGAGTTTTTCCGGTGAAAGTGAAACGCTTCATCCCCGAGAATTCTCAGGAATTCAAAGTGCCGCACGTGGGTTGGAATGAGTTGGAGAATCTGACTGCTGATCCTTTGCTAAAAGAGCTTCCCGCGAATCCATTCGTGTATTACGTGCATAGCTTTTATGCAGAATTGAGTGAGTTTACGATTGCCACCACGCATTATATCCATGATTTCTCAGCAATTTTACATCGTGATAATTTCTGGGCGATACAGGCTCACCCGGAGAAAAGTAGCACGGTCGGGGAGAAGTTGTTGGGGAATTTCCTTTCAATCAAATAAAATCCCCCTAACCCCCTTTTAAAGGGGGAGTGACGCTAAATTGATCCTCAACTCTACAAATCAGCAAGTCTAGTATCTTAAGTCTTGCGTCTAAAGTCTTACCAAATGCATATCATCCCCGCCATAGACCTCATCGGAGGCAAATGCGTCCGACTCAGTCAGGGCGATTACAGCAGCAAAAAGGAATATCACGATGACCCGCTCGAAATGGCAAAGCGATTTGAAGGAGCGGGAATTCGCAGATTGCATTTGGTCGATCTTGATGGTGCCAAAGCTAAAAAGATCGTGAATGCGGATGTTTTGGAACGGATTTGTGCGAATACAAGTTTGCTGGTGGATTTCGGTGGAGGAATTCAGGCAGATGAGGAACTCGAGAAAGCATTTTTCCTAGGAGCCAGGCAAGTGACCGGAGGAAGCGTTGCGGTGAAAAATCCGGTTTTATTTGACTCCTGGATACAGAAGTTCGGGGCTGAAAAGATCATCCTCGGAGCTGACGCCAAAGACAGAAAAATAGCTGTCGGAGGCTGGGAAGAGACAACCGGAGTGGATTTGATTCCTTTTATCAAAAGCTATTTTGAGAAAGGAATCAGCTATGTGATCTGTACCGATGTGGCCAAAGATGGTTTGCTTCAGGGACCTTCAATTGATCTGTATATAGAAATCATGAAGGAAATACCGGGAGTCAAACTGATCGCAAGCGGCGGAGTTTCCAGTGTCCGGGATTTGGAAGAACTTGAAAAATCCGGAGTCTATGGAGCAATCGTAGGCAAGGCTTATTACGAAGGCAGAGTGACGCTGGAGGAATTGGCAAGCTTTGGATAAGACGCAAGACATTAGACACAAGAAGCAAGACATTAGACATAAGTATCAAGACACAAGAATTAATGCCTCAGACAAGAACAAAGAAATTAACTGGTGAGATCGCCAAAAGTAAGAGCTAACAACTCACAACTTTGCGGTTTTTCAACTTTACAACTTTGCCACCTTCCAACCCAGTTTTCCAACCCCATATTCCAATTAATAAAGAACATCGAACACCGAATGATGAATAAAGAAGTTTTGAAAACCAAATTATGCTGACTAAGAGAATCATCCCCTGCCTTGATATCAAAGATGGCCGCACGGTCAAAGGGGTGAATTTTGTGCAGCTTCGCGATGCCGGTGATCCGGTGGAGCTGGCGAAAATCTACTCCGATGAAGGTGCTGACGAACTCGTCTTTTTGGATATCACAGCGACCGTAGATAAGCGTAAGACCTTAGTTGAATTGGTCACCAAAGTGGCCAAGGCAATCAATATTCCATTTACAGTGGGTGGCGGGATTTCTACCATCGAGGATGTTAAATTCCTGCTGAATGCCGGCGCGGATAAAATTTCAATCAATTCTGCTGCAGTTCAAAATCCCAAAATCATCGAAGAAATGGCCGCTGAGTTTGGCTCCCAATGTATCGTGGTGGCGATTGATACGAGAGAAGTTGACGGACTTGATTTTGTGCATACACATGGAGGCCGAAAGCCAACTTTGCTCCGAACCCAAGCATGGGCAAAGGAAGTTTGCGATCGGGGAGCAGGGGAGATTTTGCTCACTTCCATGGATCATGACGGGATGAAAACCGGCTTTGCCAATGAGATTACAGCGGAGATTTCTTCGATGTTGAGCATTCCGGTTATTGCCTCGGGCGGAGCAGGAAATATGGCTCATTTCAAAGATGTGTTTACCTTTGGGAAAGCAGATGCAGCGTTGGCAGCGAGTATTTTTCACTTTAAAGAAATTCAAATTCCGGAGTTGAAAGATTACCTAATTAGAGAGGGAATTTCAGTTAGAAAGTAGTAGAAATACGGTTGAAATACAATGGAAATAAACCCTGACAAGTCAGGGTGAAATAAGCAGCATCAAACCTATTTCTATATATTTCAGTCCGATTTATCGGGCATTATTTCAACGGTATTTCAATAATATTTCTGTTCAAAGACTTTAGAAAACTTAAAAAATGAATGTCGACTTTAATAAAATGAACGGCTTGGTTCCTGCAATTGTGCAGGACGCTTTGACCGGAAAAATCCTGATGCAAGGTTACATGAATGAGGAAGCTTTGGAAAAAACCAAAGAAACCGGGATGGTAACTTTCTTCAGCCGAAGCAAAAACAGGCTTTGGACCAAAGGTGAGACTTCCGGGAATTTTCTGGAATTGGTGAGTATTCTGGTCGATTGCGATGGTGATGCTTTCCTGATCAAAGCCAATCCTAAGGGTCCTGTTTGTCATACAGGTGCTGACACTTGCTTCGACGAGTTCAACGATTCCAAGACAGGGTTTATAGATCAGCTTCGGGCTATTATCAAGGACCGAAAGAACAATCCTTCGGAAAAATCATACACCGCATCGCTTTTTGCCAAAGGCATCAATAAGATTGCTCAGAAAGTAGGGGAGGAAGCTGTGGAGATTGTGATCGAGGCAAAAGACGATAACAAGGAACTTTTTTTGGGTGAAGCTGCAGATCTTCTTTTTCACTATTTGATCTTGCTGGAGGCCAAAGGCTACGAGCTTGACGAAGTCATGCAAGTCCTGATCGACAGGCATAAAAAATAACAAAAAAGCCCGGTTTTAAACCGGGCTTTTTTGCTTTAGTAGGCTGGAAATTCCTGTTGCAATCCTTTAAATGCATCAATCATTTCCCATTTGGGCCGGTAATAAGTATTGAGCATTCTTCCGCTGACAGTTCCGTTTTGAAGGTATTGGAGTGCTGCCGCAAGTCTTAAATCTCTTTTATCACCCCAGGTAACTTGAGGTGAATCTCCTACCTGAAAGTCTGCAGGAAATCCATCGAAATATTCCGCTTTTCCTGCGGAATTTGCTGTCGCAAATGTGATCGGAACCAACTCAACATTATTGTCTTTCAACGTTCTGTTGTAGCTGGAAAGCGGGAAAGAACCGACTGGTTTTCCATACGTATTATCTCCGATCAGAACCAAATCCAAGTATGGATCCAGATTATTGATCACCAATTCCGATGCAGATGCAGAGCCTCGGGAGGTAATGAAGATAATTCGACCCAAGTTCAAAGAACCGATTTTTCCGAAGTTTTTAGAGCTGTTTTGACTAGTCTTAATGGAATTCAACTTGTTGGTGTACATCAACTTATTGGTATTCGAAGACTGAATCAGGTAATTGCAAATTTGTTCAGCCACCGCCACAGATCCGCCTCCATTGTATCGCAGATCAATAATCAGTTCATTGATTCCCTGAGACTGGAAATATTCCATAGAGCTTTGCACTTCACTGCTTTTTGTCGGGGTCAAACCAGCCGTTGCTTTGAAGCTTTGATATGCCCAATACCCGACTTTCTTTCCCGGTAATTCGAAAACATCCTGGTGAAGGACTGAGTTTGACTGATATTCAGCTTTCACATTTGTCCGGGTAGTGTTGGTTCCGTCAGGAAGTTTGAAGGTGAATGTATTGGTGACCCCGGGATCAGTTGTACCCAATTTGAAATCGTAAGACCCTGTGGAGGTCTTGTATTCAGCAATCGGCTTTCCATTGATTTGGGTGATTTCCCATCCTCTTTTCCAACCGTCCTTTCCGGCAGGAGATTCATCAAAAACAAAGGTGAGGTAAAGTCTTTCCTCTGCGTCGAAAGCGAACCCAAAACCATGTCCGGCATTTCTACCCACGAATGAATTGTTGAAAGCCTCAGTGGTGGTTAAATAAGAAAACCGGTCAAGAGGCTTGAAGACAATCCCGCTGAGAAAATCATCATTGGTGCCAAATTTGGTTACATCCACACTTGCCGGAAGTTCCTGATTCCAATAATACCATTCTTTCATGGTGGTGTAAATTGCTTCCTTCACCAAATCCGCCTGAGGAGTTGGTGAGGGATCTTCCTTGGGTTCGCACGCCCAAAATCCAACCAACACCAGCCCAATTATCCACTTCACATTTTTCATGTCAGAATATTATGTATTTCAGGTATTTACGAGGAGTTGCCCGGCCAGGGTTTACCTTAAATAGAAATGTCGTACACTTTTACAGTTTTCCACATTTTGGAATATTTCTCTATAAACTCCAGGTGAAGCGGATCTGACTGGTAGACGTCCTGATCTTCCAGGCTATCAAAAAAGATGGTACAAGAAACCTGGAAACTATGGTCTACCACTTCTCTGTCTGCCGTTGGTGCCGGCGTACCCGCAATAAATTTAGCGACAGTTTTGCAGCGGCCCAGCATTGGGACAGCTTCAGTCAGGAATTCTTGTGTGTTGGCCGGATCGTGAAGCCAGAAATAAACTTGGTGAATCATTTTTTGCTTTGCCATTTCAGATGCGATTGAGGTAATAGGTAAGATAGCAGTGGCACCCGCCACGCCCATAGCTTTTATAAATTGTCTTCTTGATTTCATAGTTTGTAGGGTTTGAGATTGGGGTAAAGAACTACTCCGTTTTTGTAAAACAACTGGGTTCAGGAGGATTTTTTGAATCAGATTTTAAAGATAAAAATTTATATCGCTTTTAGATAATTCAGATGATGCATGCATTTTTTTTAGGTAACTTAAATCTGTCTAAGCCCTTTAATTGAAGGTTTTTGAGCTGCCTGGATATAAAACATGAATAGATGAACAAAGGAAAGACATTGATCAAAGGACTGTTTCCATTGATCGCTATCATGTTTTGGTCCCAACTCTGTCTTGGACAAAAACAGGGGCTCTTTGATTCAGACGAGATTTTGGAGATCAATCTGAAAGGGGATTTTAACAAGCTTTTCAAAAATACGAAAGGTGAACCTCAATATTTTGATTTTTCGATGGGCATTGCAGATAGCTCAGGAAAACAAATTTCCGTGCCTTTGAGAGTCAGGACAAGAGGGCATTTCAGGAGAGAAATGAATATCTGTGATTATCCTCCGCTTTTGCTCAATTTCTCGAAGGATGATACTGAAAACACGGTTTTCCGCGATCTGGATAAGCTCAAACTCGTGATGCCTTGTCAGGGAGAGAAGTATGTACTCAGGGAGTTTTATGTGTATAAGTTGTATAATCTCCTGACAGAAAGAAGCTTTAATGTCCGGTTGGTTAGATTAATTATCGAAGACCGATCGGAAAAAGCAAAGCAATATGATCCGCTTTTTTGCTTTCTGATTGAGGAAGAAGAGCAAATGGCGCAACGGAACCAAATGACATCTTTGGATAAGGAACTGATCCGTCCCGAAAAAATAGAGTCAGAAGATTTTCATAGGATGGCAGTTTTTCAATACCTGATAGGAAATACAGATTGGTCTATTCAATACAGGCAGAATATCAAGCTAATGAGCTCACCTGAGAAGGAAAATCCAATCGCCGTGCCTTATGATTTTGATCACTCAGGAATTGTAGCGGCTCCTTACGCTAAGCCGGCACCTGAATTATTATTAAAATATGTGACCGATCGGAGGTACCGCGGATATTGCATTGAGGATATGGAATATTTTGAAAAGACTTTTTCGGAATTTAATTCTCAAAAAGAGGCGATTTATTCTTTGTATTCAGACAGCAAATTGCTTGATGAAAAGTCTGTTAAATACACGATTAAGTTCCTGGATGACTTTTATGAGACCATTTATAATCCCAAAAAATCAAAAAACGATTTCCAATATCCTTGTCGCCCGGATGGTACAGGGAATATTGTGATCAAAGGTTTAAAATGATTTATAGACCATCGAAAATTTTCGGCTTTCTTAGAATGTGCAAGAAAATAACTTGGCACAAGAATTAGTCTATAACTAAGATTATAAATCGATTACCCAAAAAACAGTATCAGGTTAGAAATATGAATTTCAGAATTTTAGGAAAAACCGGATGGAAAGTATCCGAAATAAGTCTTGGAACATGGCAAGTAGGCGGGGGATGGGGCAGGCCCTTTGATCCCAAGCGAGCAGATGAGCTACTTCATTCTGCTTTTGAACAGGGGATCAATTTTGTCGACACAGCTGATGTGTACGATGGAGGATTGAGTGAAGCTGCAGTTGGGAAAGCTGTGCGCGAACGATCCGAAAAGATCTACGTGGCTACCAAGTGCGGACGGAGGATTCAACCTCACGTAAATGAAGGATATACCACAGACAAGCTCCGTCGATTCGTGGAGGATAGTTTGAGAAATACAGGGCTCGATCGGCTGGACTTGATTCAATTGCATTGCCCGCCAACTCAGGTTTTCCAGCGGGATGAGATTTTTCGACTTTTCGAAGATATGAAAACTGAAGGTAAAATTGCAGCAATGGGCGTGAGCGTGGAAGGGATCAACGAAGCGATGACTGCGATGAAGTATGACATCGTCTCGACGGTTCAGATTATTTTCAATCTTTTCAGGCAAAGACCCTCCGAGATGCTTTTCAATCTTGCGGCTATAAATAATGTCGGCTTGATTATCCGGGTTCCTTTGGCCAGCGGACTTTTATCCGGGAAAATCACTCCCCAAACAACCTTCGGAAATGATGATCACCGTAACTTCAACAGGGATGGAAAGGCCTTTGACAAAGGAGAAACTTTTTCTGGTGTTCCTCTGGAAAGAGCATTTCCTGCGATTGAGGAATTGAAATCCGACTTTGCAGACAATCATGACCTGGCAGCCCAGGCATTGAGATGGATTTTGATGTTTAAGCAAGTAAGCACCGTCATTCCGGGTGCATCCAATTCGGACCAATTGAATGCAAATGTCAGGGCTTCACAATTGCCACCTTTGAGTCCGCATCAAATGCAGGAAGCTGTCAGAATCTATGAGCAATACATAAAACCAGAAGTTCATCACTTGTGGTAAAAGAAAAATCCCTCAAACTTTCGTCTGAGGGATTTTTTTTGGTTCTATTATTTAAAATTCTTGATTAAGAATCTTTCTTAGCCATTCTTCCTCTTTCGTTCTCATCCAGGTAGATTTTTCTCATACGGATGGATTTAGGAGTGATTTCAAGGTATTCATCTTTCTGGATGTATTCCATCGCTTCTTCCAAAGAAAACTTCTTAGCAGGTGTGATTCTTACGTTATCGTCAGTACCTGAAGCTCTCATGTTGGTCAGTTTCTTGCCTTTTTGGATGTTTACTACGATGTCATTGTCACGTGAATGCTCACCTACAACCTGACCTGCGTACAAATCATCTCCCGGATCTACGAAGAAAGAACCTCTGTCCTGAAGCTTATCGATAGCATAAGCAGTACATGGTCCGCCTTCCATTGCGATTAGAGAGCCGTTGATTCTTCCGGGGATAGTTCCTTTGAAAGGCTCATACTCAGAAAATCTATGGTTCATGATAGCTTCACCCTGAGTGGCAGTCAACACGTTGTTTCTCAAACCGATCAAACCTCTTGAAGGAATTCTGAACTCCAAATGCTGAAGATCACCTTTTGGCTCCATGATGGTCAATTCACCTTTTCGCTGAGTCGCAAGTTCGATTACTTTACCGGCAGTTTCCTGAGGTACGTCTACTACAAGCAATTCGATTGGCTCACATTTCACTCCCTCGATTTCCTTGAAGATTACTTGTGGCTGACCAACCTGAAGTTCGTAGCCTTCTCTTCTCATTGTTTCGATCAGAATAGACAAGTGAAGGATACCACGTCCATAGACAAGGAATTTGTCTTCACTATCTGTGTTCTCTACTTTCATGGCCAGGTTTTTCTCTGTTTCCTTGAAAAGTCTGTCTCTTAGGTGACGTGAAGTCACGAATTTCCCTTCTTTACCGAAGAAAGGAGAGTTGTTGATCGTGAAGAGCATGTTCATGGTAGGCTCATCGATCGAGATTCTTGGAAGTGGCTCCGGATTATCAGCATTTGCAATAGTGTCTCCGATTTCAAAATCTTCAATTCCCATCACAGCGCAAATATCGCCTGCCATTACTTCAGAAACTTTTACTCTTCCAAGACCTTCAAAAACTTGCAATTCTTTAACCTTCATCTTCTTGATAGAACCGTCAGCCTTGCAAAGCGCAATTTGTTGGCCCTCAGTGATTGTTCCTCTTTTCACACGACCGATTGCAATACGTCCTACGAAATTGGAGTAATCCAATGAGGTGATTTGCATTTGAAGAGTTCCTTCATCAATTTTAGGTGCTGGGATATGCTCCAAAACAGCATCCAAAAGAGGAAAAATATTATCTGTTGGGTTTTTCCAATCAGGACCCATCCAGTTTTGCTTTGCAGAACCGTACAATGTGAAGAAATTCAATTGCTCTTCAGTAGCGTCCAAATTGAACATCAAGTCAAAAACTGACTCATGAACTTCGTCAGGACGACAGTTCTCTTTATCTACTTTATTTACAACAACAATTGGAGTAAGACCAAGTGCTAATGCTTTACCCAATACAAATCGGGTTTGAGGCATAGGGCCTTCGAAAGCATCCACAAGCAAGATCACACCATCAGCCATCTTCAAAACCCGCTCCACTTCACCGCCGAAATCGGCGTGACCAGGAGTGTCAATAATATTGATTTTAGCGTCCTTGTAGCGGACAGATACGTTCTTGGAAAGGATTGTAATTCCTCTTTCACGCTCCAAATCGTTGCTGTCCAGAATCAGGTCCTGAAACTGCTGATTCTCTCTGAAGATTTGAGAAGCATGAATGATTTTGTCCACCAGCGTAGTTTTGCCGTGGTCAACGTGTGCGATAATCGCGATATTCCGGATATTCAACATTTTTTTCCTAATTGAGGTGCAAAAGTACGAATAATATTCCGGAGTAAGGTTATGGTGTTGTGAAGTTTACGCCTGGATCAATAATAACTAATGGTTTGTTTTAGGAAAATCAAGCCTCATTTCTAAAAATTCTTCTTAGCGATCTTCTCACTCATCTCCACTATTATTCCCAAAGCTGCTGATCCATACCATTCTTTCAGGTCCATTTTCAATACTCCGGCTTTCACGGCGGGGTCAGATTCTGTCAGGACTTTGGCTTCTTCAAGACTTTCGACTGAGAAAAAGAATAAGCCTCTCAGTTCTTCATTTCCAAAAAATGGTCCTGCTAAAACCATCTTTCCTTCCTCGGCAAGTTTGATGATATTGGCCATGTGACCTTTCTGGATTTCGGCGCGTTCGGCTTCGGAATAATCGCTCACCCGGTCACCACGATAAAGGAAGGCGATGACATATTTCTTCATTCCATACTCATCGGCTCCAAGTTTTTTGGCAAGGGCTTCATCGTAGTTTTCCTGAGCAAGGCTCAAACTGACAGCTGAAAAAATAAAGGTGAGACCCAGAATTAGCTTTTTCATTGAGGGGAATTGGTAAGGTGAAACTCTTGTTTTGAATCAGAATTTGGCTGGAATCTTTGTTCCCAAATTGGGGAATGAGGGAAACGGAGTGTGAAAGTTTCCTCTTGGAAGATACCGGAAATAATTCGTCCAATCGAACCGAATTTACGAAAAACCTGAAGCATGAAAACATTGAATCCGGGCGTTTTAATTTTCCATTTTCCGGAAGTTTTAAAGCAGGTAATTGTCTTAATTTTCTGATCCGTTTTTCAGCGAGCTTGGATAAATAATCCCTCCAGTGGTATCTGAAAGTATAACCTCAATTTCAATCTGAATTTAGGTTTCAATCTAAGAATTCTTCTAAAAATCTCCGGCTGTAAAACTCATTGAAGAAAGGAGATTGGGGTAGGGGAGAGAGAAGTTCTTTCAGAAATAGGATCAGGTCGTGTTCTTTTTGAGGAATAAATTTGATTTCAGATTTTTTAAAAAAATATGAAATCAAATTTAATTAATTACTTTATTCAATTTATTGTAAGTAGTTGAATTTATGCGTCTTAAAATCGATTTAGCCACAACTTAATTTGCTCGGGCTAAAAAGATTAGACTTGACTAAATATTCAAAAAAAGGTTAATTTTTGATGCTTTTGAAAAACGATGCCTTAATTCAAATTCCTATAAAAATGATTCAATGAGTTTGGATTACGGGCATTTTAACTAAAAATTTGTCCAATGGAGACAGATCCGAAGACGCGGTTTTATGCGTACATTAAATCGAGCGTTTCACCTGCTTTTCGGTATTCACAGAATAGGAAATTTATATGCCCCAACTTAGAATTCAAAAAATACTCGTTCTCGATGATGATAAAATCCAGCACTTTTTATTTCGAAAAAGGCTTGGTTTTTTGTTTCCTGACCTGGAGCTTTTCTTCAAATCGACACCATCCGAAGCCGTCGATTTTCTAAAGGTAAATCAGGTGGATCTTATGTTTCTGGACTTGAATTTGCCAGAGATGAGTGGTTGGGATTTAGTCGAACTATTGAAGAAGAATGCGATTGAGTCCAGGATAATTTTAGTTTCCGGATCTGTAAGTTCAGAGGATAAACAACGAGTTAAAAAAGATGGATTGATTCAAGCCATCTACGAGAAACCAATCAGTGATACCGACCTTCAGGAAATCCTTGGGGTTTGACTAATTTCAGGTCTTGATTTGAATAATTTAATTAATTTCGGTCTTTCGGAAAAATCTTATGGCTGAGAAAGCAGACGATAAAAGGCCCATACTTTCAAAGAAATTTGACAAATTTTTTACCGGACTGGCAAACGCTTGGATTTTTTTCAAGAGGTTTTTTCAAGAGGTCTTCTTTCCCCCTTATGAATTTAAGGAGGTCATTAATCAGTGTTACAGAATTGGTGTGGAATCTCTCCCGCTTATTTCTCTTACAGGGTTTATTGTGGGAATTGTATTTACCAATCAGTCCAGACCATCCCTTACGGAATTTGGTGCTGCATCCTGGCTTCCCTCCCTGATATCCATTGCGGTAGTTCGTGCAATGGGTCCCTTAGTGACAGCCCTTATTGCTGCGGGCAAGGTTGGTTCTAGTATTGGTGCTGAGATAGGTTCCATGAAAGTAACTGAGCAAATCGACGCAATGGAAGTTTCGGCAACCAACCCATTCAAATTTCTGGTGGTATCCAGAGTTTTAGCGACAACTTTCATGATCCCTTTGTTGGTGATGTACACTGATTTCGTAGCCTTGATGGGATCTTTCCTAAGTGTGAACAAAAATGAAATGGTGAGTTTATCGACCTTTTTTGTTCAGGTTTTTGAATCTATCACATTCCTCGATATTACTTCTTCAGTATTCAAGTCCATTCTTTTCGGTTTTACGATAGGGATTGTTGGCTGTTACAAGGGATACAATTCCTCCAAAGGAACTGAAGGCGTCGGTAAAGCAGCAAACTCAGCGGTTGTTATCTCGATGTTCTTAATATTTATTGAAGAGCTTTTGGTACTTCAAATCGTCAACGCAATCCGATCAGCATAGACATGGAAGAAACTGTAGTTGAAATAAGAGGTCTTAAAAAAGCTTTCGGAGATCTGGAAGTTCTCCAGGGAGTTGATCTTGATTTGTATAAGGGCGAAAACCTGGTAGTGCTGGGTAAGTCTGGTTCTGGGAAGTCGGTGTTGATTAAAATCATGGTCGGCCTTTTGAAACAGGATGAAGGCAGTATGAAGATATTTGGTCAGGAAGTATCAACGCTGAATAAGAAAGAGCTCAATGCTCTGAGGCTCAAAATCGGTTTTTCTTTTCAGGCATCAGCATTATACGATAGTATGACTGTGCGTGAAAACATGGAGTTTCCCTTGGTAAGGAATGTGAAAAACTTGACTAAATTAGAAATAACCAAGAAGATTGAAGGATTGCTGGACAGCGTAGGTTTGCCTCAATCAATTAATCAAATGCCTTCTGAGCTTTCCGGAGGTCAGAAAAAAAGAATCGGTATTGCAAGGACCTTGATTTTGAATCCTGAAATCATGCTGTACGATGAACCTACTGCAGGTTTGGATCCAATAACCTGTATGGAGATTAATAACTTGATCATTCAGGTCAGGGAGCAGTTTAATACTTCCTCCATTATCATTACCCACGATCTTGCCTGTGCTAAAGTAACAGGAGATCGAATGGCTGTCTTATTGGATGGTCAGTTTAGGGCATTTGGAACCTTTGATGAAGTCTTTGCACGTGCAAAAGATGAGCGCGTCAAATCATTTTACGATTATAATTTTATTGAGTCATGAGAGGTGAAAATAAAAGATCCGTTATAGTAGGCATTTTTGTCTTCCTCGGTATTGCCATTTTGGTGGTCGGGGTTTTGACTTTGGGAGGCCAACAGAAAAAATTCGTCAAAACGATTCAGCTGAAGGCTGTTTTTGATGACATCGGAGGTTTGCAGACCGGTAATAATGTCTGGTTTTCAGGTGTTAAAATCGGAACAGTTCGAAAGATCAATTTCTACGGGGATTCTCAGGTAGAAATTGAGATGAACGTGGAGAAAGAAGTCGTGGACTTCATCCGGAAAGACTCCAAAGCTACGATCAGTTCGGATGGTTTGATTGGAAATAAGATCATCGTGATCTATGGCGGTACCACTTTGGCACCGGCTGTACAAGATGGCGATCGCCTGGAATCCGTGATGCCGCTTGATACCGACAAAATGATGGAAACACTGCAGGTCAATAATGAGAACCTTGTTCAGATTACAAACGATCTGAAAGTCCTGACTTCCAAATTAGCTGCAGGTGAAGGCATTGTAGGCGCAGTAATGACGGATTCGCTTTTGGCAGAAAGTTTCAGATCTATTATTTCAAATCTGAATCGTGCATCCATCAGCAGCAACAGAATGCTGACTGATTTGAACACCTTCACTGGCAAAATGAACCAAAAAGGCAATCTATTCAACGACTTGGCGACGGACACAGTGATGTTGGGGGATTTGAAAGAGACAATGGAAAGTTTGAAGGCTACTGCTGCCAATTCGCAGGAGCTGACTCAAAAACTGGAAGTAATTGCAGAAAAATTCAACTCGAAAGATAATACAATGGGAATGCTGCTGAATGATCCTGAGTTTGCCTCTAATTTGAAAAGCACGATGGTGAACACAGATTCTGCAACTTACAATCTCAACGAGGGGATGAAGGCGCTGGAATACACCTGGCCATTTAATAAAGGCTTCAAGCGACAAGCAAAAGCTGAAGCAAAAAAGGATAACTAAGAATTATTTAAATTTTTAAAAAGCCGATCAATTCGAAATTGATCGGCTTTTTATTTTTTGAGTATGTGGTAGAAAAAGCAATCACCTAATTCCTTGGAGATCGAATTCTGCATTGCCACAGGGAGTAGTTTCACCCCCGAGGGAAAATCGGATTGGAATATAAGCCCATTGAATTGAATGTTGTGTGTCAGTGTTAAGGGCGGAAAAAAAGCCTCCCTGGTAGAGGTTGATGACACGCATAGCCTCTCGAGCGAGGATTTTAGGCACATTTTCCGGGTTAGCCAATTCTTTTTCCAAAACTTGGCCATCCTGATCGATCAGTAGGGCGATGTAAACCGTACCTGTTTGTCTTGGCCTATTAGATTGAGCAGGATAATTCAGATTGGTGCCCAAAAATTTATACCATTCTTCCTTAGGAACCTTGGGTCGAGGTTCAAAATCATTCCACGTACTTGGATAAGGTTTTGATTCGATAGATCTGGTGATTGTTAATTGAGAATTGCCTTGACTCAAAACCTCTCCCCGAATTGTATCAGATTCTATATAATAAGTAATCATGTTATTAGCATCCAGGTTTTTGATGGTTTTTGAACTCAATTCCCCTAAGCTGTCATATCGATTAATGGTCCGCTGATTAAATCCCCCTTCTGGGTTAATGCTGTCTTCTATGGATTTCACCAATCGGTTAGATTTAGCGTAGATTTTTGTGCTTTTAGTTACCGGAGAATAGATTTGGGTATACGTGTGATTTGAGCTGTCAAGAGGATTAGCCTGGAAAAAATGTTTGTTCAACGGAGTGATGACCCGTTGCTGAGTCTGAGCTGCAATAAAATCCAAACTCAAAATCAGGAGGAGAAACAGGAAGCTTATCTTTTTCAAAAAAGTGGTCACAGGGATTGCTTGTTTCCCCCAAGATACAAATGAGAAATTAGTTTTTGAGACTTCTGCAGAAAAAGTACTTTTCTAAAGTTCTATTTATTGAATGGGATAAAGGTAGATTCATGCTTTTCTTTTATCCATGCGGATTAATCTTATTTTTGTCGCTCAATCCTATTTAATAACCTGAACAAATGAACGCTATTAATCCGACTCAAACTCCCGCCTGGGCCAGACTCAAAGTACTTGCGGAGAAATATAAAGACCTTCAAATCATTTCACTTTTTGACGAGCGTGAGCGCTTTGACAGATATAGCGTCCAACTGGAAGATGTACTGGTTGATTATTCAAAAAACCGTGTCAATAACGAGATTTTAGACGCTCTCCTGGACCTGGCTCGTGAGACTGAACTTCATGTAGCGATTGAGTCCATGTTTGGCGGCGTTGCGATCAATGAGACTGAAGGCAGGGCAGTGCTTCATTCGGCTTTGAGAAACCGAAGTAATTTCGCGGTGTACGTAGATGGAAAGGATGTAATGCCCGATATCAATGGTGTGCTGGCGCAAATGAAAGGCTTCGCTGACAAAGTGCATTCGGGGCTATGGTTGGGATACACAGGTAAGCCGATCAAATCCCTTGTCAATATTGGAATCGGAGGAAGTGATCTCGGGCCTGTGATGGTTTCGGAGGCGCTCAAGCCTTATCAAAGTCCGGATTTAGAAATCTTCTTTGTATCCAATGTGGATGGCACTCATATCGCTGAGACGCTTCGAAAAGTTGATCCTGAGACAACGCTTTTCTTCATTGCTTCCAAGACTTTCACGACTCAGGAGACGATGACGAATGCGCATACAGCCAGAAAGTGGTTTATGGATCAGGCCCGCGACGAAGCAGCTATTGCAAAACACTTCGTGGCGCTTTCGACCAATGCAAAGGCGGTTGAAGCTTTCGGAATCGATACTGCAAACATGTTTGAGTTTTGGGATTGGGTAGGAGGAAGGTATTCCATCTGGTCCGCCATCGGATTACCGATTGCCTGTTCGATTGGATTCAAGCATTACGAGGAATTTCTCTCAGGAGCTCATGCGATGGACCGCCATTTCCGCAATTCTATGTTTGACAGGAACATTCCAGTTCTGTTGGCGCTGATTGGCATTTGGAACACTAATTTCCTTGGGGCCAGTTCAGAAGCAATTCTGCCATACGATCAGTATTTGCATCGATTTGCTGCCTATTTTCAGCAGGGAAATATGGAAAGCAATGGAAAATATGTGAGCCGATCAGGTGAGAAAGTGAATTATACAACGGGACCGATTATCTGGGGTGAACCGGGTACAAATGGTCAGCATGCATTTTACCAGCTGATTCACCAGGGAACACATTTGATTCCCTGCGATTTTATTGCTCCGGTTCTATCTCATAATCCGATCGGCGATCACCATCAAAAGTTACTTTCCAATTTCTTCGCTCAAACTGAGGCATTGATGAAAGGGAAACCACTGGATGAAGTGAAAGCTGAAATGGCAAAAGCTGGAAAGTCAGCAGAAGAAATTGATAAAATCGCTCCTCATCGTGTTTTTGAAGGTAACAGACCAACCAATTCTATTCTGGTGAAGAAGATCACACCATATACTTTGGGAATGTTGGTGGCGATGTATGAGCATAAAATCTTTGCACAGGGATCCATTTGGAATATCTTTAGTTTCGACCAATGGGGAGTGGAGCTGGGCAAAGTTCTTGCAAACGGCATTCTTCCGGAATTGAAAGGAAACGAAGACGTTACAAGCCACGACGGTTCCACAAATGGCTTGATCAATGCCTACAAGAATATGCGATAAACCAATATTTTGAACATAAAAAAAGCCTTATTCTGATTCAGAATGAGGCTTTTTTTCTGAAAGTCTGTAGAAAGTTCCCACAGATTAACACAGAAAAAGGCATAGAATACCACGGATTTTTCGAACTGATTTACTGCACTTTCATGGCTATGGGTCAATTGTCCCCTTTCATGATTGTTTCAATTCTAAACTAGGGCCTGCTGTTAAAATATAAAAATCGCTTTTTTTGGGATAAGAGCTGGATTTTTAAGAATTTAAAGAGGTACAAGTGCAAGGAAATATGTCAAAGACCTCCAAAAGGCGTGCACCGCAC
>JAKFCO010000039.1:0-1539 GCA_036676605.1 Algoriphagus sp. | reverse complement strand
GGTACTATTCAAGAGGGTTTCCGGTGCATCCGAAACAGTGAAAATCGTCCAACAGACAACGGCAGTAACTAAAGCTGATGCCGTCTTGTTGATTTTTATCGGATGCTCGAGGGCTATCGCCAGGTATCCGACTACAAAGACTAGAATAATTACAAACTCCATCTTTAATATTTGTTTTTTGGTTTAAGTTTAGGTTTGAAAAACTCGGATTCTAAATTGAAGCGCGATTCTACCTTCTTTCTGATAATTTTCCTATTCAGCCATTAAGAATTTTGGCGGTATTCAGAATAATGAATTTTTTATGAATAGAGTAAAAGCCAAGGAGAATGGATGTACTGTGACTACTGTCTTTTTCCAAATTATATTTTTCCAAAATAATTTTACGAAATCTTTGATAAACTTCCTTTACAGGAATTTTGGAGAGGTCAGTTTCAGCCGGGTTAGAGTTCAAAAGTATTGTCCAAATCTTTTTGCCTGGTGTTGTTGAGATTCAAAAATTTTGCGCGCTGTTGATATCGGGATAGGTAAATAAATCTGGAAAGCTGCCTTAGAAATTCGGAAGTCATAGCCTTTCGAAGCAATTAGGAAGGAGAGAAAATAAAGAAAGAGGCTCCATATTGGAGCCTCTTTCTTCAGATATAATTTTTTATTTAAATAGCTCCGTGCATGAATAGGTAAACAAGTGCACCCCCTAAATAACCCATTAATGCCAGTAAAGAAATCTTCTTCAGATACCATCCGAATTCGATCTTTTCCATACCCATGGCAGCTACACCGGCTGCTGAACCAATCACAAGGATACTTCCTCCTGTACCGGCACAATAAGCCAAATATTCCCAAATGAAATCGTCCATTGGATACATATCCATGCTGTACATACCCATACTTGCAGCAACTAAAGGAACGTTGTCAACAATAGCTGAAAGCACACCGATCAGGGTGATGATGATTCTGTTATCTCCAATGGCGGTATTGAGGTATTCCGCAAAGTTGGAAAGTGTCCCCATGGACTGAAGCGAGCCTACAGCTAATAAAATACCGAGGAAGAACAAAACGCTTGGCATGTCAATTTTTGTGAGTGCATGACCAGCGGTGTAATGCTTTCTTTCAGCTTCATCCAGATTAGGATTGATCAGTTCAGATACGATCCAAAGAACACCCAAACCTAACAACATGCCCATGTAGGGAGGCAGGTGAGTGGTGGTTTTGAAAATCGGAACAGAGATCAAAACACCTACACCAAGGAGCAACATTAAATTTCCCGATCCGACAGCTGGTTTAGCGGCTTTTGACGATTCCTTGAAATCTCCCAAAGTACCTTTCAAAGTGAAACTCAAATAAAGCAATGGAATTATCATCGTGACCAAACTTGGTAAAAACACGTTCTTGATGATGGCTCCGGCAGATATTTGACCACCAATCCAAAGCATGGTAGTGGTCACATCGCCGATTGGAGACCAGGCACCACCTGCGTTTGCAGCGATAATGATCATACCTGCGAAGAAAAGACGCATTTCTTTGTCAGGAATCAGCTTCCTG
>JAKFCO010000038.1:0-2958 GCA_036676605.1 Algoriphagus sp. | reverse complement strand
TTTTCATACTTCTGACTTCATACTTTAACTATTCGAAACTAAGGGGGAGTTGCCGCTTCTCCGGTCTCTAATCCCTTTTTCCTAATCACTAGTCCCTTTTCCCAAATCTTAAATCTTAAATCTTAAATCTTAAATCTGAAATCATAAATCCGACATCCCAAATCATATATCCGAAATCATATATCCGAAATCAAATCCCCCTTGCCCCCTTTGAATATCTTTTCTTTTTCAAGGTTGAATTCGAAATGAAGGGGGAGTTGCCACCGTCATCGCGAGCCTGCCTGTCCGGTAGGCAGGGAACGAAGCGATCTGTTGGCGGTGAAGACGGTAAGCGTTAAGGACGTTAAGCGTATGTTTGACTACGTTTAACGATTAACGTTTTACCGTTCCATGTCATCGCGCCAAACGAAGCGATCTGTTTCTTATCGGTTGTCGGTTGTCGGTTGTCGGTTATCAGTTGTCAGTTGACAGTTGACAGACTTTCACCGTCATCGCGAGGAACGAAGCGATCTGTTGGCCGTGAAGACGGTAAGCGTTCAGGACGTTAAGCGTACGTTTGACTTCGTTTAACGGTTAACGGTTAACGGTTAACGTTTTAACATTTACCGATTACCGGGAGCTTTACTCCGCCTGCTTCAGTACCTTGACTGTTTGTGTGTATAACATCTAAAGTCCGTTTTTTTCAAATCAAACAGCGTACAAAGAAATGACAGGGTAACTTCGTCCAAAGACCTGATCGTTAAAGCCAATCTTTTTATTTCCTCCAAACCATAAGCTTCTTGAAGTTTTTTCCAATCCTCCATTTGTCCATACTCCAAAACTCGTTCAACGATCAGCTTTCTTGATCGATTAAGATCTATATTCTCAATATCCACATCCCAAAATAAGTGTGGGGAAAAATCAGATGCTTGTATAGTTGAGTTGAGATTTTTCATATTCCTTGAAGTTAACAAACTCTAACATACTGTCCAATCTACTGAAGCAAGTCTACGTTAAGTCGTTAAGGATGTTAAGCGTTAAGTCGTTAAGGACGTTAAACGTTAAGGCCACCGTCATCGCGAGGAACGAAGCGATCTGTTTTTGGGTAATCGTTAAGCGTTAAGTTCGTTAAGCGTTAAGGACGTTAAACGTTAAGGACAATCGTCATCGCGAGCCTGCCTGTCCGGTAGGCAGGGAACGAAGCGATCTGTTAGAGGTGAAGACGTTAAGTGTTAAGTCGTTAAGCGTTAAAGACGCTAATCATACGTTTGACTTCGTTTAACGGTTAACGGTTACCGTTTTAACATTTACCGTTTACCGCTTTAACATTTAACGTTTACCATTTTTTCCGGTTAACGTTTTAACATTTACCGGTTCCAAAACTACTCCGCTTGCCTTAATACCTGATGACCATTTTCCAGAAGTTCTTTTTCCTTACGAAACAAAACCAAATCAGAAACCATCATATCCTCTACCAGGGCAGGAAGGTCGTACTTCGGTTTCCAGCCGAGTTTTGTATTGGATTTGGTTGGGTCACCGATCAGGAGATCGACTTCGGTTGGGCGGAAATAGCGGGGATCGACGCGAACCAGTTCCTGGTTCAAGAGATTAGAGATTGAGAGATTAGGAGATTGGCCTGTCGAGGATTCATATTTTTCCTCGTTCACGCTATCCAGTATTCCTACTTCGTCGACTCCTTCTCCTTCCCATCGGAGGGTGAAGCCGATATGGGAAAAGGCCATATTGATAAAGTCACGAACTTTGGTGGTGACTCCTGTTGCGATCACATAATCTTCCGGTTTGTCCTGCTGAAGGATCAGCCACATGGCCTTTACATAATCTTTGGCATGCCCCCAATCCCGCTTGGAATCCAGGTTACCCATGTAAAGGTCTTTTTGAAGTCCTAAGGCAATCTTGGAAACTGCCCGGGTAATCTTGCGGGTTACGAAGGTCTCCCCTCTCAGCGGAGATTCATGATTGAACAGGATACCGTTGCAGGCAAACATATCATAAGCTTCTCTGTAATTCACCGTGATCCAGTATGCGTACATCTTGGCAACAGCATAAGGAGAGCGGGGATAAAAAGGAGTGGTTTCTGACTGTGGAACAGCCTGCACCAATCCGTATAATTCAGAAGTAGAAGCCTGGTAGATTCTCGTTTTCTTCTCCATTCCGAGAAGTCTTACTGCCTCCAATATTCTCAGCGTTCCGATTCCGTCCGCATTCGCAGTGTATTCAGGAATATCAAAGCTCACTTTCACATGGGACATTGCTGCCAGATTGTAAATCTCATCCGGCTGAGTCTCCTGAATAATCTTGGTCAGGTTCATGGAATCAGTCATATCTCCATAGTGAAGTACCAACCGGGGATCTTCCTCATGTGGATCCTGGTAAAGATGATCGATTCGATCAGTGTTGATCAGGGAAGATCTGCGCTTGATGCCATGAACTTTATAGCCTTTTTCTAAAAGTAGTTCGGCAAGGTATGCGCCGTCCTGGCCTGTAATTCCTGTTATGAGTGCTGTTTTCATTGGTTTTTGTTTCAAAGTTTCACGGAGTTACTCGGAGGTGGACACTGAGTATCACGGAGATTTTGGTAATGTTTCACGGACCTGCCAGCAGGCAGGGTTGCTCGGAGTAAGGAACAGAGTCTCACGGAGTAAAATTTTTAAGTTCTATTTTATTATGGTTACACGGACCTGCCAGCCGGGCAGGGTTACTCTGAGTTGGACACTGAGTATCACGGAGTAAAATTTACTAATAACCTTATCGTGGATTGTTTCACAGAGTTAATTTTTAATCCAAAACTCTGTGAAATTCCGTGTTTACTCATCAAAACTCCGTGTAAATATTTCCTCTGTGGAACTTAGCTGAACCCTGCCTGCGGCAAGCAGGTCTGTGTAACTATTTCCTCTGTGAAACTCCGCGACACACTTCACGAAGTTTTAAGTGTTGTTTCACGGAGTAACTTGGAGTTGG
>JAKFCO010000037.1:0-30657 GCA_036676605.1 Algoriphagus sp. | reverse complement strand
TGTTTAGGGCAATTGTAGCTTGGAAATGTCCAAGTGAAGCCGGGATGGTGGAACAGGTAGACACGCAAGACTTAAAATCTTGTGAGAGCAATCTCGTACGGGTTCGATTCCCGTTCCTGGTACTTAAGGCCTCGCAGTGATGCGGGGCTTTTTTGTTTAAAAAGTAAAACCCCGATTTGATTAACTCAAAGCGGGGTTTACAATGGATTATACCAATTACTTTTTAATTATCCCCTCCAAATTAGCCGGAGAATATCCAACCGATTTCAGCGTCTTACGATCTCCTTCCCGGAAAACCAGATATACATCGCCTTCTTGTTCGTAAAAACAAGGTGTGCCTTTCAATTTGTAATGTATTACCGTTGCCTTTGCTTCTTCAATGCTTTTACAGGCCTTGCTCATATTAGAGCGCTGTACTTCGTCGAAAAGAGTTTTGAATTTTTCTCCCAAACCAAATTCTAAAATTGCTCCCGATAGCACGTATTGCAGATCACAGAGCGCATCAGCGATTTCGACGATGTCTTTGTTTTCGATTCCTTCCTGCAATTCTTTCAGTTCCTCAGCCAAAAGCGCAACCCTCAGGTCACAACGAGTCTGATCGGGGATAGTCGGTGTAGGAAGTACCGGGTGTTTGAAAGTTTCGTGGAAAAGAGCGACTGAGGTTAGGGACTTAGGATCTTGCATGGCGAAATTGAAAATTTGAAAGCCTGAAATAAATGAAAAAGACCGGAATTTCCGGTCTTTTTCATTTATTTCACTAAGCTTGACTTAGCGCTTTTTCAAAGTGACAGCCGATTCCATGTTACTTTCGATTTTAGTAAAAATATCTGTATTTCCGTCCGGGCTGTTTGGGCCGATTTCGATTCTGCCATCACCGTTAGCATCCACAGCAGTTCTGAGATCGATTCCGCCAAAGAGTTTGTCCATCTCAAACACCAACACCAATTCTGTATTGTTTTCCACCTGTACACCTGCGGAAGATTCTGAGACTGCACGGATGGTTTTCTCACTTTCTGTCCAGAATTGTGTCAGTTTACCGTTTACCTCACCCGTGATCAGCAAAGATTTGCGGTACATGGGGTCATTGGCACTGACCTCCGTGTTTTTGTAGAGTTTGAACGTCGCTTCGGTGTAATTACCCTCGGGTGTGTTTCCTTCTCCAATGACACTAAACCGTGACTCACCGGAAGAGATCAACACACTGGATTTTTTGGATGAAGACGAGGTTTGAAGTTCCGCATTCAGATTAGATTTTAATTTCAGGTTACCAAGACTGATTCCAGCCAAAAGGTCAGTTTTGGAGTAGAATTTCATTTCTACATTTTGGGTACCTGCGGTAAATTGGGTGACAGAAAACCCACTGACAATTATCCGTGAATTATTTTCACTCGTAGTAGAAGACTCTGTAGCAGTAGCACTCAGTCTTGCCTGAGTTTGGGGATCTGTGATGACCTGATCTTCATCATCAGTACAGGAGCTCATCCACATACTTAGGGGAAGAAGAAAAGCAAGAATTGAAAATCGATTTAAGTATTTTTTCATAAGGTAAATTGTTTAGTTACCCCGTGGAAAAGTCAAGGAGAATGCCAAATGCCAAAATTTGGATAAAATCTAAAAGTTAGTTGTTAAAGATTAAAACCAAATCAAACCTCTCAGGATTCTTGGCAAATTCTAATTCTTTCGAAATAAAGAGGAGCCGAAGCCCCCAATATTTTCAAAAACTCGATTTTTTATTGGTTAATGTGCTTTTTCGAACCGATCAGCTACTGCTTTCCAGTTTACAATATTCCAAAATGCGCTCACATAATCCGCTCTTTGGTTTTGATAATTCAGGTAATAAGCATGCTCCCAGACATCCAATCCCAGAACCGGAGTGCCTTTTACCTCAGCTACGTCCATCAGTGGATTGTCCTGATTAGGCGTGGAGCTTATGGTCAATTTGCCGCCGGTTTGTACAAGCAGCCACGCCCAGCCTGAACCAAAGCGAGATTTTGCTGCATTTTCAAACTGTGTTACAAATGCCTCATAGCTTCCAAAAGAAGACTGGATTGCTTCCATCAATTTGCCTTCCGGCTTTCCTCCGGTGTTTGGCCCCATGATGCTCCAGAAAAGTTCATGGTTGTAATGCCCCCCTCCATTGTTCCGCATTTTCACAGAATACGTTGAAATGTTAGCGAGGACATTTTCCAAAGGTTTGGAGGTATCCACTCTCTCTTCTTTGGTAGCATCATTCAAGTTGGCAGCATAAGCAGCCGCATGCTTGGTGTAGTGGATTTCCATGGTCCGCGCATCGATATGGGGCTCGAGTGCAGAATATCCATATGTTAATGGAGTCTGAGAAAATCCTGTTACATAGGGAAAATCAGAAGGAATTTCCACCCCTTTTGCCAATAGTTCCGAAATAGAGGTACCTATCAGCCCGGCTACCAGACCTGCTTTTGCAGAGTGAGAAATGAAGGCGCGCCGGCTTATGTTTGATTTGTTCTCTTTCATAATGTCATTTGGTTACACAAAAGTAGGACCATAGAAAATGTAATTTAGTTTCTCAAAATAGTCATTATCTGACGAATTTGGAATTGAGGATCAGACAATAAGTCTGATTTTCTGACAAGTTGATTAAGTTTGTCGAGAGGTTTTGGCTTGGACAGCTTTTTGTCCTTCCCGAAGCACAATTTGAATCCATGGAAATGACTTTCTACAAATATCAGGGAACGGGAAATGACTTTGTCATGATCGATGATCGAATGGAAGCATTCAACTCTAAAGATCTTGCCTTGGTAAGCCAGCTTTGTGACCGAAAATTCGGGATTGGTGCAGATGGCTTGATTCTGATTCGGGATCATGCGGATTTCGATTTCGAAATGATCTATTTCAATGCCGACGGTAGCCAAAGCATGTGTGGCAACGGAGCCCGATGTGCGGTTGCATTCTCTGCCTTTCTTGGAATAATTAAAGAAAAGACTCATTTCCTGGCAATTGACGGAGCACATGAAGCGGTGATTTCCAAAGATCAGGTTGAGCTTCTGATGGGCGATGTGAAGGAAATCCAGTCCAAAAGCGGTGACTATTTTCTCAATACAGGTTCACCGCACCATATCCGATTTGTGAAGGATGTGAAGGATTATCCGGTTTTTGAGCAGGGAAAAAGCATCCGATACGAATCACACTATCTTCCCGGAGGCACAAATGTCAATTTTGTACAGCCAATGGGCGAGGATGAGATTTTCGTCCGCACTTATGAACGTGGCGTTGAAGATGAAACCCTTTCTTGCGGAACAGGTGTCACAGCAGCAGCTTTGGCTTTTGCAAAAAATAAAGAAAAAGCAACGATCAAAATAAATACCCTTGGAGGCAAATTAACGGTAAGATTTACTTCAAACCCGGATGGAAGCTTTCGGGATATTTGGTTGATCGGTCCGGCGGAACAGGTTTTTTCGGGAAAAATTAAAATCTGAGAATGCCTTTAATAAGGAGTCAAGGCTCAGAATTTAATCAATTGTAACAAAAAGGGCTTAATTTTAAAGCCCGATTCGAGAATCATATAAAGCTGACATGTTAGATTTTATTGCAAAAGGACTAGCCAAGGTATTTGGCACCAAGTCCGACAGAGATATTAAAGAATTACTTCCGAGAGTAAAAGAGACCAATGATGCCTTCGCAGGATTGAAAAACCTTAGCGATGACCAATTGAGAGCAAAAACTCAGGAAATCAAAGGAATCATCAATAGTCAATTGACAGCAATTGATCAGAAAATTAGTGAAATCAAAGCTCAGGTTGAGACTCTTCCGGCTCAGGCGATTCAGGAAAAAGATCAGCTTTTCAATCAGGTAGATCAACTTGAAAAAGAGCGTGATCAATCTTTGGAAAAAGTTTTAGATGAGGTCATGCCGCAGGCTTTTGCAGTGGTAAAAGAAACTGCACGCCGATTCAAAGAAAACGGGAAACTGGAAGTGGTCGCCACGATGAGAGACCGCGAATTGGCGGTGACCAAGAAGAATGTTGAAATCCAGGGAGAAACTGCCATTTGGCATAATCGCTGGTTAGCAGCCGGTGCAGAAGTAATCTGGGATATGGTCCATTACGATGTGCAGCTGATCGGTGGTATGGTTCTCCACAAAGGAAAAATCGCCGAAATGGCTACTGGTGAAGGAAAAACATTGGTTTCTACTTTGCCTGCCTACCTGAATGCATTGGCTGGTCGTGGCGTTCATATCGTCACTGTCAACGATTACCTGGCAAAGCGTGACTCCGAATGGAATGCGCCAATTTTTGAATTCCACGGATTGAGCGTGGATTGTATCGATAAATATTCTCCGAATTCTGCCGGAAGAAAGAAAGCATACGCTTGCGATATTGTCTACGGTACCAATAACGAATTTGGTTTTGACTACCTCAGAGACAACATGGCGCGGGATGGTGGCGATTTGGTACAAGGAAAGCATCACTTCGCGATGGTCGATGAAGTTGACTCCGTGTTGATTGATGATGCCAGAACACCTTTGATCATTTCAGGTCCGGTGCCAAGAGGCGATGTTCATGAGTTTGACCAGATGAAACCTCGTGTTTCCGCATTGGTTGATGAGCAGCGTAAATTGGTGCAGGGATTTTTATCTTCTGCCAAGAAATTGATTGCCGATGGAAATGAAAAAGAAGGCGGACTTGCGTTATTCCGTGCTTTCCGCGGGATGCCGAAATATAAGCCTACAATCAAATACCTCTCTGAGCCTGGAATCCGGGTAATTCTTCAGAAAACAGAGAACTTCTACCTCCAGGATAATAAGAAAAATATGCCTGAGGCGGATGAACCGCTACTTTTTACCATTGATGAGAAAACCAATGTGGTTGATCTGACTGATCGTGGTATTGAGACCATGACGACAAAAAATGAAGATCCAAGCTTCTTCATCTTGCCTGATATCGGTATTCTCATTGCGGATTTGGAAAAAGAAACCGGAGTCGATGAAACTGAAAAACTGATTCGCAAAGAAGAAGCGATCAAAGATTACGGGGTAAAAGCGCAACGAATCCATACCGTAAACCAATTGCTCAAGGCATATTGCATGTTTGAGAAGGATACGGAATATATCCTCGTGGACGGCAAAGTGAAGATTGTCGATGAGCAGACAGGTCGTGTGATGGAAGGAAGACGCTATTCCGACGGACTGCACCAGGCTATCGAGGCAAAGGAAAATGTGAAGGTGGAAGACGCCACACAAACTTACGCCACTATTACCCTTCAGAACTACTTCAGAATGTACCATAAACTGGCTGGTATGACCGGTACGGCGGAAACTGAAGCCGGAGAATTCTGGGAAATCTACAAGTTGGATGTGGTAGTGATCCCAACCAACAGACCAATTATCCGAAAGGATCGTGAGGATAAAGTTTACAAAACTGTTCGTGAGAAATTCAATGCCGTAACCGACGAAATCAATGAATTGGTAGCGCAGGGAAGACCGGTTCTGGTCGGAACTACCTCCGTGGAAATATCGGAAGTACTCAGCCGAATGCTGACCCTGAAGAAGATTCCTCACCAGGTTTTGAATGCGAAGCAACACGCACGTGAAGCTGAAATTGTAGCGATAGCAGGTCAATCCGGAAACGTTACCATCGCTACCAACATGGCGGGACGTGGTACGGATATCAAATTATCTCCGGAATCAAAAGCGGCCGGAGGTTTGGCCATCATCGGTACCGAGCGTCACGAATCAAGACGTGTGGACAGACAGCTCCGTGGCCGATCAGGTCGTCAGGGAGACGTAGGTTCTTCTCAGTTCTTCGTTTCATTGGAAGACAGCTTGATGCGATTGTTTGGATCAGAGCGTATCGCCAAACTGATGGACCGAATGGGTCTTGAAGAAGGTGAAGTGATTCAGCACAGTATGATCACCAAGTCTATTGAGCGAGCTCAGAAGAAAGTGGAAGAAAACAACTTTGGCACCAGAAAGAGACTTTTGGAGTACGATGACGTGATGAACTCACAGCGTGAGGTTGTTTACAAGCGCCGTAGAAATGCACTTAAAGGAGAAAGACTGGAGCTTGACATTATGAATATTCTCTTCGATGTCTGCGAAAGCGCCATCGAAATGGGCAAATCCACCGGGGACGACGTTGAAACCCTCAGGATGAATATCTTCACCTCACTTGGAGTAGATTTTAATATTTCCGAAGGAGAGTTGAAATCTAAAGATGCCGGAAAACTGACTCAGGAGCTTTATTCGATAGCTTTTGAAAGCTATCAGAAGAAGAATGAGATCATGATAAATACAGCGCTTCCGATTTTCAAAAGAGTACAGGAAGAAAGGGGTGCTACAGTGAAAGACATCATGGTTCCAATTTCTGATGGGTTAAAACAAATCGGCGTGACCGTGAATCTGGAGTCAATGATTCGGACGGAAGGGAGAGAATTGGTGAGAGCGATTGAGAAAAATGTGACTCTTGCGATCATTGATCAAAACTGGAAAGAGCATCTTCGAGATATGGACGACCTGAAGCAATCGGTTCAAAACGCCGTTTACGAGCAAAAAGATCCGCTTTTGATTTACAAGTTTGAAGCATATCAAATGTTCAAGCGCTTCATCGGTAAACTAAACGAGGACGTGGTATCGTTCTTGACCCGGGCAGATTTGCCAAAACAAGATCCAGGTCAGGTGGCTGCAGCCCAAGCTCAAAGAACTGCTGAACCAAAACTTCAGACTTCAAAAGCTGAAGCAGGAAGTACACTTAATCCCGGCGCAAACAAAGCCGTCGCAGCATCTGCCGGAAGACCGGCCCCGCAGGTAGTGGCTCCCCGTAAATCTGAAAAAGTTTATGGTCGAAATGATAAAGTCAGCGTTCAATATCCGAATGGATCAACAAAGATGGATATGAAATACAAAAGTGTGGAGCAGGATATCCTTGATGGAAAGTGTGTGATCATCGAAAACTAAGCTGATATGAGATCATTTTGGATTTTAGGAATTTTACTTATCCTCTTCGGATGCAAAACCGCAAGTGGGGGGAATTCTGCCTATACCTCCTATCAGGAAGATCTCACGTCATCTTTGCCACAATATCCCGACTTCAGGAAGATTGAATCCCAAACCTCTGAATTGGCGAGCATCGAATCAGCGACTGCTGTAGATGATGAGTTGGAGATTGTGCAGCAACGGTTGATTGAAAAAAACAAGTCTGAAATCTATTTCAGCGGCTATACAGTTTTGGTTTATTCCGGAATTGACAGGAATAAGGCTTTCAATACCCGCGATGAAATGTTCCAGTATTTTCCGGATCTGGCAGCAGACATGCAATATCAGGAGCCGAGATATTTGGTAAAAGTGGGTCGATACGCGTATAAATTCGAAGCGCAAAAGAATTTCTCATTGATTAAAACTCAGTTTCCTTCGGCCAGAATCATACAGGACAGATTTCAACGCAAGGAATACGTAGCCCCTCAAGTGATAGACAATAATGCTGAAGGAAAAAATTAAATCCCTGGCGAAAGCCTACAAAGAAGAAGTAATCCAAACCAGACGTCATCTTCACGCAAATCCGGAGCTTTCTTTTCACGAGTATAAAACAGCGGCTTTTGTCAAAGAAAGACTGCTGGAAATCGGAGTTACCAAGATTGAAAGCAAGGCGGATACTGGCTGGGCTGCGTTAATTGAAGGCAGAAATCCCGGAAAAAATACCCTCGCCCTTCGTGCAGATATGGACGCTTTGCCGATTATTGAGGCAAATGATGTTTCCTACAAATCGCAAAACCCCGGCGTCATGCATGCCTGTGGTCATGACGCGCATACGGCATCGCTTTTAGGAGCTGCCAAAATCCTAAACGAAATCAAAGATCAGTTCGAAGGAACGATTAAGCTTATTTTTCAGCCGGGAGAGGAAGTGGCACCAGGCGGAGCTTCGTTGATGATCCGGGATAAAGTGTTGGAAAATCCGGCTCCTTCCGGAATTATTGGTCAGCATGTGATGCCTTTGATTCCCGTGGGGAAAGTTGGTTTCCGTCCCGGAATCTACATGGCAAGTGCTGATGAATTATACATCACGGTCAAAGGAAAAGGCGGACATGGCGCAATGCCGGAAACTCTGATCGATCCGGTTTTGATCGCCGCCCATTTGATTGTTGCGCTGCAGCAAGTTGTGAGCAGAGCAGCAAGCCCAAAGATTCCTTCCGTGCTTTCTTTCGGAAGAGTGGAAGCTTTGGGAGCAACAAATGTGATCCCGAATGAAGTGAAAATTCAGGGTACTTTCAGAACTCTTGACGAACCCTGGAGAGCAAAAGCTCACGAGAAAATGCTTCAAATCGCTCGCGGAATCGTGGAAGGAATGGGAGGGGAACTTGATTTCGAAATCAGAAAAGGCTATCCGTTTCTGAAAAATGAACCCGAAATGACGGCTCGCGCAAAACAAGCCGCTCAAGATTACCTTGGCGAAGAGAATGTGCTGGATCTGGATATCTGGATGGCTGCAGAGGATTTCGCCTTTTATTCCCAAATCGTGGATGGTTGTTTTTATAGATTGGGAACCAGAAATGAAGCGAAGGGAATTATCTCCGGAGTTCACACACCAACTTTTGACATTGATGAAGATGCTCTTGAGATTGGTGCCGGATTGATGGCTTGGCTTGCGGTTTCTGAATTGCAAAAAGCTTAATCCTGGATTAATCCGGTTTCAATCCCTTTCTACTATTTTCGGCTTTTAGCTTACCATCATGACAACCAGAAAAAAGCTCATCATTACCCTTTTCTTTTCCATGTTCGTTTCACAGGCTTTTGCCTGGGGACAGTTGGGACATTTCCTGATTGGCTATATGGCAGAGCAGCAAATGAAAAAATCCGCCAGAAAGAAGGTTGAAAGGATTCTTTATCCTGTTTCGATGGCCAGAAGCGGAACCTGGATGGATGATATCAGGTCTGATCGGGCTTATGATTTTGCCAATTCCTGGCATTATCTGAATAGTAAAAACGGAGAATATGATCCTTCTACTCAGGAAAAGACCGGAGATGCTTTTGAGTCGATTCAAAGAATCAAAGCAGAACTGAAAGCCGGAAACCTGGATCCAAAAAAGGAAGCTGAATTATTGAAAATGCTTATCCACATGGTGGAGGATATTCATCAGCCGCTTCATGTGGGTACCGGAGATGATCGAGGCGGAAACGATGTGAAAATAGAGTTCTTTGGTCAACCGACAAATCTTCATGCACTTTGGGACAGCGGAATGATCGATCGGCAGGGTATGAGTTACACCGAAATCGGAGATGAACTTTTCAGAAGATTGACCCCCGAATTGAAAGCAACCTATCAAAGAGCGACCATGCAAGACTGGTTGAAGGAAGCAGTAGATGTGAGACCGAAAGTCTATGACCTGCCGGAAAACAAGAAGCTTAGCTACGGCTACATGTATAATCATTACAGCGTAGCTGAAGAAAGAATGATTGCAGCAAGCGTGAGATTAGCGCATATTCTGAATGAGATTTACGGATAAAATAGGGTCTGCTGAAAAACCAAGACATTTCAATGTATTAAAACCAGTCCAGATTGGCATTTGGACTGGTTTTTTGATTTCAAGATCGCCTGGATTAGCTCTATGCCATTCTTGAGCAGGCGTTTCAACTCCTTCCATGCTGAAAAGCTCAGACACAGCAGCAGTGCCATCCCGGCAGTTTGACCAGGTTTAGCACCAGGATGATGGAGGCGATTTTGATCAAACGAATAACTTCCAATGGGTTTTACCTGGAGAAAATGGAAACTTATTTCCACTTTTTCGAAGAGAAAGGTCCTAAGGGGGCAAGGAGATTTCTTTTTTAAACCACAAAGAGGACAAAAGATCACTCGCTACGGCGCATAGTCGCAACGATTTAAAATTCCTGCAGAAGCGCAAAGGCCGGTATATTTGTCGCGTGTTGCATGCCTTTTAGTGGTCTTTCGCATAGTTACTTGCACTTATCCTCTCTTAAATTCCAAAAAATCCACCTCAATCTCAATAAAACATCGCTTTTTTATTTTCTAAGCAAGTCCTTATTATCCACTTTTGAACAGACATTTTTTAATTCATTTTTTCAAGTTAGCTTGGATTATCCACAAATCTGCTTTTATTATTTTGCTATAACATGTTGATTTCCAACACTATAAATAGGGATTTTTTGAAAATGTGGATAAATAATTGAAAATGTGGATAAAAAAATCTTGCATTTTATAATCATCGAATGCAGGCTAAAAATGAAGATTTTAATGAAATTTTTTTCATCGGATTTTATAAATTTTTAATCCAAAAAAGTCCTTGTCTCGAGTCAAATTTGAAAGAAAATTTGGTTTTCAGCTTTCAGTACACTGACAAAAGTCATTAAAAATTGACTCATGAAAATACAGACTCTCTTTTCGGGAAAATCCTTAAAAAAGTTAAATTTTAACGATGAAAATCCAATAATCCTGACAATCAGACCCCAAAGCCCAATGGCTCCAGATTGTTCATTTGTCGCATGATCCAGGACTGTCTTCCCCGGATATATCCAGTTGGCTTGGCTGGTGTCCATCGGATTGGATTAGGCAATACAGCTGCTATCATTGCTGCTTGATTTCTGTTGAGTTTCGATGCAGGTTTGTTATAATAAGCCTGGGCCGCTGCCTCAATTCCATAAATCCCATCTCCCATTTCGATTACATTGAGGTAGACTTCCATGATTCTCTCTTTAGACCACAGCAATTCTACCAAGACGGTGAAGTAAGCCTCCAACCCTTTTCGGAGATAACTTCTGCCGGGCCAAAGAAATACATTCTTCACGGTCTGTTGAGTAATGGTACTTGCTCCCTTGATCCGCTTGCCTTTTTTATTGTTTACCCAGGCTTTCTCCATTGCTTCAAAATCAAAGCCTTTATGAGTCAGAAATTTCTGATCCTCTGCTGCAAATACAGCCTGAGGCGCATGTCTGGAGATCTCAGACATTGGAACCCAATCTTTGTACAATCGAACCTTCTTTTCGGGATCAAAAGTCTGCTCCACCAATCGAATCACCATCAAAGGTGTAATGGGAACAGGCACAAACCGATAGATAATAGTAAGGCCAATGGAAATAATAAAAAACCACATGGTGGTCTTCCAGATAATTCTCCAAATCGTACGAACTAGCTTCATAAATAGGGTTTAAAGAGTCGCTTTTGCTTGCACAAATTGGTAGAAAAAAACGGCATTTTTATCTTTGGAGATCTGATCCAAGTCATTTTCCATCATTGGCACTTCCTTTTCAGAAATTACCCCGGCTTGAATCATGGAGTTTGCACCACTTTTCATCAGCCCTTTCCAATAAGTAATGATTTTGTTGAGTTCGCCCGGGTTTGTTTGATCCAAATGAAATCCCCCATGGAAAAGCTCAATTTCTGTGTATCCCGACTCATTCAACATATTTCCAAGCTTTGCCCCGACATCAGGATCTCCTCCCAAACTAATCTGAAGTTCATTGTACGCGTCATAATACCGCTTCAATCCGGGGAGCACCGGAAAAAAGTAAAAGCTCGAATTGAAAACCTCCGTTATCCGGATTTTAGCATTTGGATGCAAGAATTTTCCCATCCTTTTCAATACCTTGATAGAGTCAGAAATATGTTCCAAAGCCCAACAGATAAAAACGGAATCATATTTCCCTGGTAATTCCAGTTGCCTTGCATCCTGACAAATAAAGCTAACCCGACTTGAGTAATGCTCCAGATTTTTGCGGGCAATTTCCAGTTGAGATTCCGAATAATCCACACAGGTGATATGCAAATCAGGAAAAAGCTTCAGCAAAACCGCTGTCTGCGCTCCAACACCGCTCCCTATTTCCAGAAGGTGATTACAATCAGAAAAATCTATTCTTGGATAAATTAAAGAACCTAAGATCCCTGCCTGATCGATCAGGCGTTGCTGTTCTTCGGGAATAAAGCCATGGAGGTATGCGGACATAGGATTCTTATTTCACAAATTTTCAAAAAAAAAGGGACCTAATGGCCCCTAAAACTTATTGTCTTTCAATTTTCTTAAGTATCACAGGTTCACTCAACTTGGAAGCGACGGATTCCATGAAAAACTTTAAGTCTCCATATTTATGGGCCTCGATGATCGGAATCTTGACTTCAAGTTTTGCAGTGACTTTTAGATTATCACCAATTATCTCTGGAGTGTAAATAAAACTCACCGCATTTCCCTCGATCGTTATCCTGATTGCAACAGGATAATCATCCAATTCATATCCTTCGGGAATCTTAATATTTGCATTGTAGACTTCATTATATGGATAACCAAAATCAACAGGGTATATTCTGTATTCCTGGGTAAAGGGATTGGTTGAAAAATTTGAAAACTTAAGCGGGTTGAATAAAAGTAAATCTTCATTACCCGCTCCTTCCATAGTTAAATCAAACTTAGTGGACACAAAATTCTTTTGAAGGAGCTCGTCTGCTACCTCCACATTAGTAAATGTCATTCCTTCCTTGTCAGTAAATAATTTTGTGAGCTCCTCGTTCTGATCGTTCAAAGCCCGGGTTTTGTGTATCATGTTCAAACCTTGGTAAAAATAAGTTCTCAAAATACTTTTCATAACCAGGTCGTTGTTGTCATTTAAGCTTACCTCTGTGAAGAAAATGGTGTTGGAAGTATGTTTGATTTCAATGGGAATTAGCCTGCTTTTTTCCTCTTCAAGAAGTAACCCTGCTTTTACGTGCTTATGCACTCCGATATACCCATAGGGAGCTAACCGGTCCTCTAAATCCAAAACTTGAGATTTACCATCAATCGTAGCCATCAATAAAATCCCATCAAATTGATTTAAAAAAGGAATCGGTACCAAATCGCTTCTTCCACTTCCTTTACTTCCGATCAAAACCGGATTGCAAGAAATTCCCAGAGACTTCAAAATGCCCATCAAAGCAAGATTCAATTCTAAAGAGGTTCCTGATTTTGATTTCAAAAATTGGGATAGAGATTTATCTGGCCAATAACCACTTTCATCGGAAATAGTATAATTATCTCTTACAAAATAATACGCCTTTTCCGCTTGCTCTTTTTGGGTAGCGCCATTCAAATCGATATCTAAAAATTCTTTTTCAATTGGATTTGTCCTGTAAAATCCTTTAAGTACATATTCATCCAATATATCATCTCCCAACTCTTCCCAAGTTCCAATTACATCTTCCCATTCTGGTCCGGATGTTGAACCTGCTCTCTGATATCGTTCAAGCTGAAACTCGACACGTTCTTTATAATCTCCATAATTTTCCATGAAAGGCTCTGCTTTTAAAGAATATAGATTCCTCAAAGTCCAACTATATACTCCATGTGCTTCCACTTTTTCAGCCGTGGTCAAATATTTATTCCCTTGACCAATCATTTTGTATTGAAGCTGCGGAATCAGGATGATTTGATATTGACTGCCTAGTGTTGGGATTGAATTTTGAAAAGTCCACCCGTCTAAAAACGTAATGTTTTTGTCAGATTTCCGGTAAGAATATTCAATGATGGAACCCACTTGCGCATTCGGAAATGAAATTCTAAATTCTTTCCAGCCATTTCCAAGGTCCACATCGTAGAAATTTTCCTTCTCCAATTTAAGAGTGGAGGGTTCTCCGTTTTCAAAATTGGTGATCTGGGCTTTTATTCCACTGATTTCTTCGGTGTATGAATCTCCCACATAGTATGGAATTCGCACATCAGCTTCAGATTTGCCCGCCTCTTTAAGGATTTTTTTTCTAAACAGATAAGTCGTTTCTATTAATCCGCTCAGAAACTTGGAATCTCCTTCTTCCCAAAGTACCACCGCGGCAGCATCCGGTTCAAACGATACTTCGGTCATTGAAATTTCTTCTGAGGTAAATTCCCCCATTTTCACTTTTTGAGCTTGAAGGCTTGAAGAAAAAGTATTCGCTAAGAGAAAAAAAACAACATATTTTTTCATGCTTTATTTAGATTGGGAAGTAATCAATTTGGAGAAATAATAATTTTTTGTGCCTTTGGAATTGATCTGCTTTATAAGTTCTGTTTTAGAATCTTCATCCATTTCATCAGATAAAGTTGCTTCTATCTTTCGGGTAACGACCAGTTCATTGCCTTCCATTATATTGGAAATTGATAGTTTGATTCCATTTTCTTCCCAGTTCAGATCTTTCAATTCCTGTTCCGGTAGCCATAGTTCTGATAAAACTATTCGAAACTCATCTGTTTGAAAAAGCGAATTGTTTCTCAACTTTTCAGCTGAAATTTTTTCCAAAAACGGTTTAAGAATTACCCGTTTGGTAGTTGATTGAACAAATTTTTGTATGAATCCTTCATAGCTTACATCTGCTGTAGGAACAGAATCTTGTGCTGAAATCTCCAAATCCAAACTTTCAATAATCAATCCGCTCACCGATGAGTTTTTGTGAAAAAACTCTTTTTGCTCCCTTGAATCCATTCCTTGTTTAACATACATAAGCGGCTCGGCAAAATTCCCTTTCATCACTTGTTGTGAAACAATAGTGGCATTGCTAGCATCATCTATTGTAATCAAGTTTGAAGTGGAGATGTGATTCCAGTCCGCCTCAAAATAACCGGGTGTTTTGGTCAGAAATCCGCCATCTGCATTTGTCACGAGTACATGTCGGTTTTTTGTAAAGTCGCCAAGATATCCAGCCGGCAATAAATTTGAAGTACACTCCAGCCAAATCGGATTTTCATTCATTGGTATTTGAAGAATGACATGATTGAATTGGTTGGAAGGCAAATCAGTCTCAATATCATCCACATCGACTCCTGCAAAAACCAGCGTATAGTTGGAAGGAATTCCGACTGTTTCAAGCATGGCTTGCATTAAGGTGGTCAGAGCTTTGCAATCGCCGTAGGAATAATCGACTACTTTATCCGCTTTCATTGTTTGCCATCCACCGATTCCAAGCTGGATGCTAACGTATCGATAGTTCTTTTGCAGATAACTATAGAGGACTTTTATTTTTTCATAGGGAGAATCAACATCCATTACCATCGATCGGATTTTTGACTTGAACTCTTCCGGCAATTCATTTCTTCCTTTATTTAGTTCATATTGCCAGGAAGCAAGTCCGGACCAATCTTCCATTTTACCGACATAGTTTTCTAATGCAAATCCAATGGGAGCCAATAATAATTTATGATCGTCCTCATCTTTCAGGGAGGTGGATTGTACGGGTAAATCTTTCTCTATCCAGATAATTTTTGATGTCCCTGCCAAATCAGCAGAAGACCTTTCCCCCAAGAGATTTAGTTCTTTGTAGCGCATGCCAATGGAAGTAGGGAAAGAGACTTCCAGTATTGATTCAACTACTTTTTGATTGTATCGGCGTACCGGAACCCAATCGCGAAAGTGAAAATTAGTCTTCGATTTCGTTTCAGAAACAATCCTGACTTTAACAGGAAAAATCCCACTTTTAATTTCGAAGTACTTATGTCTGTTGTCGTCAAAAACGGATGAGGAAGAATAAATTGCCGCGTCTGTCATATCCCTGATTTTTGCTTTCTGAATTACCTTTCCTGTTTTCGGATCAGTTACTTCAGCTTCAAAACTTATGACTTCGTTCAGGTTGTCATAGAACAGGGAAGTATAGCCATGCCCCAGGCCATCGGGTGAAAAAATCAGCATTTCCCTTTCAATTCTATGCAAAACCTCGTAATCGGACGATACTGTCAGAAACTGCTTTTCCTGTAAGGTCGAATAGACCGGTATTTCTTTTTTGACTAAAGTTGTATCCTGAAAATTGCTGAAGAAAAGAAGGCTTAAAACCAGCTGAATCATAGTTTCAAAATTTGATCTGAAACACTAAAATAGAGCCTTAGTTTTACAATTAACTAATTTTTCTTTGAAATTTTTTTTTCAGCCCGAATTGATGACTTATTCATTTTGGTAACGGTATATGCCTCCGGAAAAGATTTGTAAATCCCAATGAAAACCCCCTATTTTGGACTTTTACCAAAAATAAAGATTAATGGGCCCTATCATCATTGGAAGTTTTGAAGATTTTGAAAAATATAACGGACAAGATCTCGGTGCATCTGCCTGTTTTCAAATCACGCAAAATCAAATAAATCTTTTTGCTGAGGCTACGCACGATCACCAGTGGATCCACACCAATCCGGAGCGGGCTAAAAATGAAGGTACTTTTGGAAATACAATTGCTCACGGCTATCTGACCCTTAGTATCGTACCTCATCTTTGGGAGCAAATCGTGGAAGTTCAAAACCTGAAAATGATGATCAATTATGGGATTGAATCGCTTCGGTTTTCTCATCCGGTTTTGGTCACTGATCAGGTTCGATTGGTAGCCAAACTGAAAAATATCGCAAATCTACGCGGAACGGTAAAGGCAGAAGTTGAAGTCAAATTGGAAATCAAGGACCAAAAAAAACCTGCTTTCACCGGCGTTCTAATCTTCCTGTATCACTTCAAGTAGTCAAGAATCTAGCAAATCATTGATAACGGTAGCGGCACAAGAACATCCGAAAGCTGCCGGAAGGAAGGACATAGTTCCGTAGGCTGACTTCTTGAAGTTCGTCCCGTCCGTCATTATCAAACTTTCTTTTAAAACTTTTTCAGTGGAAAAAACTGCTTTGAAATCTCCATTTATTCCCCGGGCACTCAGGTTTTTTCTGACGTAATGAGCCAGTTTGCACTCGAAGGTTTCTGAGATATCCACTACACGAATCTGCATCGGGTCTATTTTTCCTCCTGCTCCCATAGAACTTACCAATGGAAACCCTCTCTTAATTGCTCCGTCGATCAAATGGAGCTTTGGTGTAAAGCTATCGATGCAATCCACGACGTAATCATACTCATTTTCCTGAAGCAAGGAAGTCATCGCCTCGGGGCGAAGAAATTGTTTGATCGTATGAATTTTCAGATTTGGATTGATCGAAAGCAATCGCTCTTCCATCCATTCTGCTTTTGACTGACCAATGTTTTTTTGAGTAGCGGGAAGTTGCCGATTGACATTGGTGATATCCACCAAATCGCCGTCAATGATTGTCATCTCACCCACGCCTGATCTGCCAATAAACTCCGCTGCGAAAGAGCCGACGCCACCAAGTCCAACGATAAGGACATGCTTTTTGGCAAGCCTTTCCAGTCCTGCCCGACCGGTGATTAATTCTGTCCGGCTAAGCCAGGTAAACTCATTCATGCAATTTTTCTGTTTGATATTCGATTCCAGTTTTCCTTCACAGGATTGCCAAGGTCCTCCATGGAGCGCTGCAAAAGTAGGGATGCTGCCTGATAAATCGAATAAATTTCCAAACCCGAATCGTCTGTATCCAGGAAGATCCGATCCAAAGGGCAAGACTTGAGCCAGTTTGCGGCATTAGAATCCGGAATCAAAAGTGCTTTTCCAAATGAAAAAGAAACAGGAAAGTCGAGTAATTGGATGGCCAACCTGGGGTTTTGATTAAACCCATGCCAGATTATATTAGGCAGATTTTTCGAGCTTTTCAAAAACTCCAGCAAAAGGCCATGTCCTTTGACGCAGTGTAAGATCAAAGGAATCCCAATGGTTGAAGCTAATTCTGCCTGAGATTGGAAGGCAGCTTTTTGGATAAAAATTTCTGGCCCTTTTAACCGATCAAACCCGGATTCACCAATTGCCAGACACCTGGGGTTTTTGACTATTTCCCTGATCTGTTCAAAACTTTCCTGCCAATTTACTTTCAAAAACCAGGGATGTAATCCTGCTGAAAAATAGCCCGAGTCCGGAATTTCAAATTCAGGGGTTAGGCTAAAAATTCCATTTTCACTTTTGATTTGATGGGTATGGAGATCCAAAAACTTCATTCTGAAATATCTCCTTTTCTATCCCTATCTAAAAGAGAAAGCCGGAAACTGATTCCGGCTTTCTAATTATTTTATTGCTCTTGGTTTTTTTGATTTCAGATCAATCCAATCGGTTTCTTTCTTCAGAACTTCCTGAATTACTTTTCACGCGGAAGCTTTCTCCTTTGGAAAAATTGTATTTCACAGTAAATCTCACTCCCTGATTACTTCTGTATTGTCTGAAATTGGTATCGATATCTGCAAATTTTATGTCTGCGTAGATTACCTGAGTTCTGAAAAGGTCGGTACCATTTACCGCAATGGTCAATTTATCCTTCATAATGGACTTGGTAATACCGGCATCTACCCAGCCAAAGCCATCAATCATCCCCTGTCCCCAGATCTGAGGCCCGAGGTACATTCCAATCAGTTCTAGTTTGAATCCTTTCGGAAGATTCAAATTATGCTGAGTTCTCAACATATAAGAAGTCCGGGCATTGTCCAGGTAATCATCTCCGATCTGAGACTTGAACCTGTTGTAGGTGACCTGAACCATATTGGAAGTACTCCACCATTCTCGAATCTGAAGAGGAGCGATAGCGCGGAAATTTACGTTTCTGGTCTTATCAAAGTTATCGGTATAAGTAACAGTTGTTTTATCTTCCTGGTCCTGGATAAAAACCTGATTAAATGCATCTTCCGTCTCCGAATAGGTCAGGCTAAACTGATAGTTTCCTTTTACCACATGGTTCATTTCGATGTTGTTCGAATACTGAGGTTTCAGGTTCGGATTTCCCGTCTCAGCAGTCAATGGGTCAATGTAATAGATGAAAGGATTGAGCAATCGGTAGTTTGGACGTGTGATTCGGCGATTGATGTTATAGACGATTTGATAGTTATCGCTCACTTTATGCTGCAGGAATGCACTTGGGAAAAGGTTGAAGTATTGCTGAGTATTCAACTTTTCCAAAGTCACTGAGTTCCCGGAAATGTCTGAGTATTCACCTCTCAAACCTGCCTGGAAGGAAAGTTTTTCTGAAAAATTTCCTTTATAGGAAGCATAAGCAGCCAATACATTTTCATTATAAATGAATCTGTTACTGCCTGGTTGCTCTTCAAATGGACCGTCTTCAACTGATTTGCTCAGGTCCAGATTGTTGTCAGATTCCACCCAGGATCCTTTCACTCCTGTTTCCAAGGTTCTGCCTTTTCCAAGAGGTTTCACGAAATCCACTTTCGCCGTGAAGATGGTATAAAACATATCGTTCTGTGTAAGGATTCTGTCATTCGTAAGATTTTCCTGATTATTTCCTGTCCAATATTGGTTGCTCAACAATGATTCACTGTCTGAATTCATTCTGGTGAAATCCACGTCTGAAGTGATTTTGGTACCAATAGTATCCAGTTTGGCATCGTAGTGAAGATTGGCGAATAAACGGTTACTCCCGCCAAAACCATCATTATATGAATCCAGGTAACTGATATCATTTGTCCCGGAAGAGGTAATATCGGTCATTGAATTATTGATGCTTGAATTGAGGTTGTCAGAAGCTTGGATATTCAATCCAATGTTTTGGTTTTCATTGATTTCATAATTGGCCGAACCATTGAAAAACAAGTTTTTATTGCGCTGGCTGATTTCCGATTCCTGGTTGAAGTTTGATGTCCCATCCTCAAATGTAAAATTTCGCTCTATTTCAAGTTGATTGACGTTGGCATAGTGGTTATAGTTCAGATTGGCATTGGTAGACCATTTCCCTTTTTTCACATTCAATGAAATCCCACTGATCGGCGCCCAAAGTCCATTGTATTGTCCGCCAAGCTGCACATTGCCAAACATACCATCTACGGTATTTTTCTTCAATCTGATATTGATCACGCCAGCGGATCCTTCCGCATCAAATCTTGAGGATGGATTATTGATTACCTCGATGCTCTTGATATTTTCGGCAGGCATCGAACGAAGGAAGTTGGAAAGATCAAGCGCACTCATGTAAGTAGGGCGGTCATTGATCATCACTGTCACACCAGTTCGGCCGTTTAAGATGATATTTCCATCCTGATCCACATAGACGCCAGGTGAGCGACCAATTACATCAAATGCATTGGACCCTTCAGCCATCACGGTTCCTTCCACATTCACGATGGTCTTGTCAGCCTCGATGATGATCTCAGGTCGTGTGGCTTTTACAGTCACTTCTTCGAGTCCAGTCATCTCGTCTTCGATAGTCAGGTTTCCCATGTTTTTTTCCAAACCAGGAGTGAGCTCGAAAGACTCTGATTCAAATTGCTTAAATCCTATTGACGAAATAACAAGCTTGACGCTTGAGGATTTGACTGACTCGATCAGGAAATTACCTTCCTCATCCGAAACTGCTCCGTCAACGAGTCCGGCACCTTCAACTGCGATTAGTGCCACATTTGCATAAGCCACTGCCTGACCTTTTTGGTCCATGACTTTACCAGAAATCCTAGAGATTTCTTTAGCAGCAAGGTTGCTAATCCCAAGGAGGTAGATAAAAAGGGTAAGAAAAATAAAGTTGGTAGTTTTCATTATTCAATCGACTTTGTTTATTGATACTACCCTCTATGAAAATGAAATGCCAAGAGACATAATATGCCTAAAAAGGCTAAAAAGCAGGTTTTTACTTTAAAATTCAAAAAATGGTGTTACGAAACCGTACAGTTTTTTCGTTCGTTTTTTGGACAAAAAAATCCCCGAACGTTTCTGTCCGGGGATTAATAATGATTTTAGAGGAGCTTATTTGGCAGCAGCGTAGCGCTTACTTACCTCTTCCCAATTCACCAGATTCCAGAAAGCAGCAACATAATCAGCTCTTCTGTTTTGGTAATGAAGGTAGTAGGCATGCTCCCAAACGTCCAGTCCAAGGATTGGTGTTCCTGGACACTCGGAAACATCCATCAATGGATTATCCTGATTTGGAGAAGAGCATACACAAAGCTCTTTTTTAGTGTCTATACAAAGCCAAGCCCAACCTGAACCAAATCTGGTCATACCTGCTTTGTTGAATGTTTCTTTAAAGGCATCAAATGAACCGAATTTGGCATCGATAGCTGCTGCTAATTCACCAGTAGGAGCTCCTCCGCCATTTGGAGAAAGGATTTGCCAAAAAAGACTGTGATTGTAGTGGCCTCCGCCGTTATTTCTTACAGCGGTATTTTTTCCGGCAACTTTCATTAGTTCCTCCAGAGATTTGCCTTCAAGGTCTGTTCCTGCGATGGCGGCATTCAGATTCGTCACATACGCATTGTGGTGTTTACCATGGTGGATTTCCATAGTTCTGGCATCAATGTGTGGTTCAAGTGCAGTAGTTGCGTAGGGTAATGATGGGAGTTCGAAAGCCATTGTATTAAAATTTAAGGGTTGAAGATTAGATGAAATCAAATAAAGAATCTGACTACCCAACCAAGGCCAGCCGGAAAAGGTTCTTTAGACTTAAAATTGGTTCTATTTTCTCAATTTTTTAAAAAATTCCTGCAAAAGCTGCTCAGATTCTACAGCCATCATTCCCGAAAAAACCTTCGTTTTGGGGTGCAGGGAATTAGGTGCAGACAAATGAAATCCTCTCTTAGGATCTGTAGCACCAAAATATATCTCTCCGATTTGTGACCAAAATAATGCTCCGGCACACATTACGCATGGTTCGAGCGTCACATAAAGCCTGCAATCCGGCAAATATTTTGCGCCCAGATAATTCGCTGCAGAAGTGATCGCGATCATCTCTGCATGGGCAGTCACATCAGTCAGCTTTTCCGTTTGATTGTAGCCTTTAGCAATGATCCGATTTTTGGATACAATGACAGCACCCACGGGTATTTCTCCTTCTTCGAAGGCGACTTTGGCCTGTTTAAAGGCCTCGTTCATGAAATACTCGTGGGTGAAAATTTCCAATGAGATTAACTCAATTAAAATAGGTCAAAAATTTCTTGTCTGACTCCTTTGTTAATGATAATAGCAAGAAACAGGGAAACGATCAGACCAATAAGTGCTTTTACAATGTCTTTTCCCGCCAAATTAAATGCTCTAAAAACCCATTCTCCTCTCTTTTTAGGTTTAGCACTTTTTCCTAAAGCGATGGCAACTTCTCTTCCTGCCAATAATCCAATAAATACCCAAGTGGTACTCATAGGAACATTATTGTACATTTTGAAATAGAAGAGAATGATAGCGTACACAAAATCCACGATGGTTGCAGCCCGGACATCGGTTACATCTGTCTTTTCATTAATAATACTTTGGATTTTATCTCCTTTCAGATAGAACAGAAACCCAAGCCCCAGGAATACAAATCCTGCGTAGACGGAAAACTCAATAGCATTAAGTTGTCGAGGAAGGAAAACAGCAATATTAGCAGCATCCTGCATAATCCATACTGACCAAAGGATACCGGAAGTTAACCACTGCAAATACATCCAGTACGGTTTGGCTTTTCCTTTCAAATAGTTTTTGACAAAACGCTCCAAAACAAACCAAACCAAAATCGCAATTACAAAAGCCAAAAGGTAACCTACGAAGCTTTTGAACATTACTTCCACGATTGTTCCCGCCTTGTATGTGAATACATTGAGCAATAAGAACGTGGTGGAAACAGGCATTCTAAGCCTGGTAAGAATCAATAAAACAATTGGTGCTCCTAATTGGAGAAAAACAAAACTCTCAGGAGCTTTCTCCAGGCCTGGAACACTTAGGCGCTCATACGTTACATCTCCATTGAAGTACATCCAGCTATAAAAAATTGTTCCCAACCAAATCAGACCCATGAATAACCATAACCAATACCATTTTTTGGATTGATTGGAAGCGATGAATGTACCGATCGTCTGAATACTGTCGTTTGCAATGGCAGAATAGGCAGCCAAACCAAATCCAAACCACATAGCGACGTAGGTGTAGGGAGTAATCAAACCCGCTATAGAGACAAGGACACAGATAACAATCAAAAAAGGTCTTTCCTTTTTGGTAAAATCAAAAATGGAATAAGTCTTATTTGTTAAGACCTCTTGGTTGATATTCTGATCTATGGGTTTCTTGGCCATATTTAGGCTTTTTAATTATTCGGCAAAATTATAGAAGTATATTCGGTATGCATGTTATCAAATTGTTAAGCAAACCCGAATCATACTCCCAAGACTAATTTTTTTACTTGCATTTCGCAAAAAAAAATCAACTTTTGCCTCTAAATCTACTAAAAATTTGGATTCTCTGTAGCTTGATCAGAGTTCTCCCATTTTGGATGTCAGACCCAAATCCCTTAAAAATCATTGCTATTTCATAGCTCAGAATGGAACGATTGGAAGAAGAAAATAGTAAGATGAGCAAAGCAAAGAGTTACATACTCATGCTTTTGGCACTCTTTCTATTCATTTTTGCAATTGACATGCTTACCGTGTCGATGAGTCAACTGAATAATTCTGTAGCAAAGGATATTCTTCAGGCCACCAAAAACCCTTTCGTTAGCTTATTCATCGGAATATTATTAACAGCGTTACTTCAAAGCAGCTCCACCGTTACCTCAAGCGCTGTAGCAATTGTGGCTGCTGGCAATCTCTCTTTGGAACAGGCTGTACCCCTTGTAATGGGAGCAAATATTGGGACTACCCTGACTTCAACTTTGGTTTCTTTTTCCTATATCATGAGAAAGAAAGAATTCAAGCGAGCATTATCAGCAGGAATCGTTCATGATATCTTCAACATTCTATCTGTAATCATCCTTCTTCCACTTGAATTGTATTTCAAGTTTCTTTCAAGATTAGCCCAAAAAGCAGCCCAAATCTTCGCGTCGGATGATTCTTATTCCGAACCTATGGAGTATCATAGGATAATTACCCGGCCACTTTCTGAATGGATCAACAACACAGTTGATGTCCCATTTGTGACGATGATCGTGTCTGTTTTTTTGGTATTCCTTGCAATAAAACTCCTGTCAACCTCAGTTTTTAAATCTTTTGAAATGGGGAGTTTCAGTGATTTCAATAAATACATTTTCAAAAATCCCTTTCTGGCTTTCCTTTACGGAACCGTCTTCACAGGTGCTGTTCAGTCAAGTTCAGTGACCACTTCATTGGTGGTTCCTCTGGTAGCAGAAGGTAAAGTGTCTTTAAGAAAATCGTTTCCGTTTATCATCGGGGCAAATATCGGAACCACGATAACAGCTGCCATTGCAGCAATCTATAAAACAGAAGCAGCCATAGCGCTCGCCTTAGTCCACTTTTTCTTCAATTTGATTGGTGCCCTGATTTTTATGCCATTTCCAGTGGTTAGAAATATGCCGGTCAGAATCGCACTTTTCATGGGGCAAAAATCCGTTCAGAATCGGATAGTCGGTTTTGCCTACATCCTGTTAACTTTCTTCATTATTCCTTTTTTCCTGATCTATTTCAACAAAGATTAGGATCGGGCTTTTCTCCAGTCATTCATCAGTGCTTTCGCAGAACTGGTTCCGATACGATCCGCTCCGGCCTTTATTAGTTCCAAAGCAAAATCGAGCGTCTTGATTCCTCCACTGGCTTTGATTCCTATCTGCGAAGGAAGCGTTTTTCTCATAAGCAGAATGTCTTCAATCTGAGCACCTTTTGGAGCGTAACCGGTAGAGGTCTTGACAAAATCCGCTCCTGCATCCTGACAAATCACACAAGCCTCGCGGATTTGCTCCGGACTCAAATAGGCTGTTTCGATAATTACTTTCAGAATTCGTTCCTCTTCATGGCAAATTTTTGCAATCTGAGCGATTTCAATTTTCGGCCAATTCATTCCCGAATGGAAAGCTGTCTGGGACCAAACAAGATCCAATTCATCTGCGCCTTGTCTGATCGACTCTTTGGTCTCAAAGACTTTGCTCGCAGTGTCCTGGTAGCCGAAAGGGAATCCAATGACAGTAACTACCTGAATATCCTCTTCGCCCAATTCTCTTTTCACTTTTTTCACCCAAAAAGGAGGAATACATACCCCGATAAACTGCTCATCGATGGCATCTCTTATTAAAACGTCAACCTCTTCTCCCGTCATGGTAGGCCGAAGAAGGGTGGACTCCAAAAATCGATTGAAATTATTCATGAGGGTAGACGTAGTCTGTTAAATGCATAAACTCCAACGTAAGATCACCATCCCGGGCAATAGTGGCACGCTCCAAAATCGGAGCATTCTCTTCCAATAAAGCCGGAATGACCCATTTTTCAAGCTGCCCACAAAACTCCATGCTTGCTTCTCTTGGCAGTTCGCAGGGTAGGTTATCGATTGCCATCACCGATATGCTCGTTTGACTGCCAAATGCCGAAATCTCTTTGCCGGTCGATCTGTCAATATCGTAAACCGGATCCGGGATGGTGGAAGCTCGAATGGTAGTCGGGACAGAACCATCGATGTCACATGTCACATCAGCGATGACTGATAAAGAAAAATCCTCATCAGCAAGATCCTTTAATTCAAATAACCTGGGTGCAGCCGGATCCCAATAAGCCGCAGAGATCATGATTTCTCCTGCCTCCGCAAATTTCAGGAAATTGCTTTCATATAGCTCTGGATTCGCATAAAATTCTGCTTTGTCAAACCCACCATCAGATTTTCGCCTGTTATAATCATCCGTATGAAGTAAGACAAAAACGGGTTCTTCAAAATAATAATGGAGAAACTCATGGGTTGAAACTTGCCTGATTTCCAACTTATTCAGGATTTCAAGGACTCCTCCACCAACTCTTCCAGCTCCAACTACCACAATTTTGACCGGTGGAAGCTGAACTTTCTTGAGCTCAAGATTCAATTCTTCCCGGGCGAAACATTCATACGCCCTTTTAATATCAAAAAGAGCTGTTTTTTTTCCGTAGGTCCAGAGTGCATTGTATGCTCCTACGATGCCCGCCCATCTTCCAAAAGCCACCACCCGATTGCCTGATTCATCTTTTAGCACTTCGTAATCGATCAGCCGGATGTTCTTCTCCAAAATAGCCTGGAGAAGGGTCCTGTTTCTGGGTTGCTTTTTAATGGTGTGAGAGAAGAAAAAGTACGTCTTCTCAGGAATGAGTTGGGTGACAGGGACTTCTTTCACACCAAAAAGCATATCGCAGTCAGAAATATCCTCTACGACTTCAATCCCCGCTTCAAGATATTCCTCATCTGTGTAGCACCTGAAAGGGCTGGATTCCACATAAAAACTCAACCTGTCGGCGAATTGACGGGTCAGCTCTTTCAACCGGTCCGGAGTAAATGGGGTTCTTTTATCAGGCGGGTTTTTTCCTTCTCGGATAATTCCGATTTTCATAAAAATTAGGTTATATCGGGGAATCAAGACAATCCATGGATTATATAGTATTGGCCCTGAGTTGGGCAATCTTCTACAGTCTCCACAGCATACTGGCTGCTTCGAAGTTAAAAAGAATTCTGGAGGTGAAACTGGGAAAGGCTTATAAATGGTATCGTCTTTTTTATACTTTTTTATCCACCTCCTTATTTCTGGGCATAGTAATTCAATCACTTTTTATTCCAAATCAAATTCTATTTCCAAATACTCCTTTTCTTACTTACGTTGGTTATATGAAGGCTGCATTAGGAACCATCATTGCAATTAAGGCAAGCAGGGAAATTTCCATTTCATCTTTCATCGGAATCAATCCGGACCATCTCTCAAATAAGGGCGAAAGGCTGATCACAACCGGCTGGTATGTCCGGATGCGTCATCCTCTTTATTTCGGATTGATTCTGATTTTTCTGGGATATTTCCTGGTAGCAGGCACAATAACATCCGGAATCCATCTTTTATGCTTGCTGGTTTATTTGCCTTTTGGAATTTACTATGAAGAGCGAAATCTGATGGCGCTTTTTGGCGAAGATTACCGGGAGTATCAGCAAAAAGTTCCCTCTATTTTCCCAAGTTTTAAAAAGTAAAAAGGGGGCCTGAGCTCCCCTTTCTATTCTTAATCGATTCCTCTGAAACTTACATCAAAAACCAAAATCGAGTTTGGCGGAATGCGGTCGTTGTTATCCTGATCTCTGTATCCATATGGCGAAGGAATAACAATTTTTGCCTTGCTGCCTGGTCTCAATCTGCGGAATCCAATATCCCAACCCGTAATTACGTTTCCTCCTCCTACAAGAAAACTGAAAGTAACATACTTGTTTCCTTCAAGATAGATATCATTGTCGCGAGCGACCGACTCAATGCTGGTATCAAAAACTGATCCCGTCTCCATGAGGTAACCGGTATAATCCGTGTAAACAATACTTCCGCTGGTTGGTCTGCTTCCGCTTCCCTCTTTCTGCACGATCACCACTACGCCGCTAGGGTCATGGATTCTATACAAACTATCAATCTCAGCTGTAGCCAGAAATTCATCAATTTTGACCCGATCTATGGCAAGGTTTGCTTCAGTGTCATATACCGGCCCTGTATTGAATGGGTTGCTCGGTTCACAACTCGTCAGAGCAAAACCCAACAATACTAATCCGAGACTTAATTTTTTCATTCCCATTTTACTGCTGAGGTCCATCTTTGACATCAATGAGATTCAGTTCGAAAACTAGAGGAGAATGAGCAGGAATGTCTCCGCTGGAATTATTTCCGTACCCGAAAATAGAAGGGATTAAAACAGTTGCTTTATCACCTTTTTCCATCTGAGCTACTCCATATTCAAAACCAGGAATCAACAAACCTCTTCCCAATGGAAATTTCAAAGGTATGTAGGCTCGTCCGGTTGCGAAAATCCCGGCGGTTTTTGCAATAGATTCAATCGAAGTATCAAATACTTTATTAGAAAGAAGTTTTCCGGTATAATCAACTTTCAGAGTATCACCATCTTGCACTTTTATCCCACTTTTAGAAACCTCCTGCCAAATAATCCTGATACCGGATATCGGATCTTCGAATTCCTGGACGCTGACCAATGTATTCTCCACCAGATAGTCTGCAATCGCTTCCTTGTCCCGTGCAAGGATTACTTCATCTGTTTCATTCTCATCGATACAGGAAACCAAACCGACTGAGGCTAGCATGAGAGCAAAGAGGAACGATGGTTTAATTTTCATGGGGTATAATATTTTAAAGTAGTTGATCAAAGAGTGCTCAGATCTTATTTCTGAACATCTGTCACTTCTACGTCAAAAACCAAAATCGAGTTTGGTGGAATCATCGCTCCGGCACCATTTTCTCCATATCCAAGTGGAGATGGAATGATGAATTTGCCTTTGGATCCTTTTTTCAACAACATCAACCCTTCGTCCCATCCCGGGATTACCTGGCCCATTCCGACATTTACCGGAAGCGCTTCGTAGGCTCTTTGAGCATCGAAAATGTTATTTGCTTTTGCGACATCAGGCATTGAAGTATCAAACAAAGTACCATCTAACAAGTAACCAGCATAGTTCACATACATGGTAGTACCTGGAGTAGTTGCTTCTCCGGTTCCTTCCTGCTCGATTACGTAGTATAATCCGCTTTCAGTTTTAGAAGCAGTAAGCCCTTTTTCCTGAATGTAAGCTTCGATGGTTTTGCCTTCTGCAGCAACTAATTCAACAGCTCTTTCTGCTCTTTTCTTGTCTTCAACTTCCATAGTCTGGTTGAAGAAAGCTTCAATTGCAGCCTGATCCATGATTTCGAAGGCACCCAACTTCACTTTTACGATGTCTTCTTCCTTCATGAATGGAGGAAAATTGGCACCGAAAATTACTTTCGCAGTAGATTCGAATTGAATGCTATCGCCTTTTCTCAGGGTAAGGAAAATCTCATCCATTCCGTTTGTTGGAGGAAGAGAATCGTTTGCCATCAGATAGCCAGGAAATGGCTGCTCAGCAGTAGAATAAATCACAGAATCTGTACCTGTTGTGATTTCAAGATTGTAAAGCAAAAAGCTTCCATTAGGTGCTGTTTCGCTTCCTTCTTTAATGTAAGTGTATTCGATTCCGTCTTTTTCAGTGACTTTGGTCTTCTTCTGACAAGAGGACATGATGCTTGCTCCCAACATGAGAACAAGGATTGCCAAAAGGCTTTTTTGGTTTTTCATAAAGGTTAAGTGATTTTTCAAGTTATTCGGATCAATGCGAAAGTAATCAGTGAGCGGTTATTTGATCATTTTGAAACAACTCTTCCTGGTTTTGTTCTACGAGTGTTTCAAATCTCTCTACTGTTTCTTTCAGGGTTAACATTGATTTGCCTCCGGCGGCATTCTTATGCCCTCCTCCATTGAAATAGGTAGCAGCAAATTTATTAACAGCGACTTCTGTTGATGATCTGAAGGAAATTTTAACTCCGTCCTCACGCTCCGAAAACAAGGCCGCAAGCTTGATTCCGTCCAAAGATAAAGCATAATTGACCAAACCTTCTGTGTCCCCGGTTTGGCTTTGATATTTTTTAAGATCTTTTTTGCTGATAGCAAAATAGGCCATCTGCAAATCTTCCCTTACTACCAGCCTGCGACTGATCGCGAAACCAATAAATTTCAATCGGTTTACAGAATTGGAATCATAGATCCAATTTGCAATCTGAGAGCTGTTTGCCCCTAAATCGATCAATTCTGCAACGACCAGGTGCACATTTTTGGTCGTATTGGGATGACGGAAACCTCCGGTATCTGTCATAATGCCAGCATACAGACACTCTGCGATATCCTTATCTATCAGGTCCTTATCTCCCAAATCAACAATCAACTCGTAAACAAGTTCACAAGTCGCTGCAGCTTTGGTACTCCAGACGAGATAGTCAGCAAAATCTTCAGGATCCTGATGATGGTCAATGTTGACGATGAAGGCTTCTGACTTTCTGATCATTTCACCAAGTTCATTGACCCGGTCGAGAACAGAGAAATCAAGGCAAAAAATCAAATCTGCCTGCTCAAGCTTTAAGGTAGCCAAAGGAATATGCTCAGGATTAGAAAAGTCCAGTACATGATCCGTTCCTTTCATCCAGTCGAGGAAAGAAGGATAATCAGATGGCGTGACCACTGCTACATCATGTCCTTTTTTGATCAGGTAATTAGCCAAACCAAGAGAAGATCCCAATGCATCTGCATCAGGCTTGACATGTGTGGTAATGAATATTTTCTTGGGTGATGAAATCTCTCTCTTAAATGAGGCTAATGCTTCCATTTTATAGAATCAACTGCACTTTGGCTCTAGTAGCCCGCAAAGGTCAGTAAATTTTTGACAAATCCCAACATACTCACTTTCCTGATTATGAAGAGCATAACGCATAAATAACGGGATTCCTCGGAGAATGATTCAAAAACTCCTAATTTTGCACCCGATTTAACCAATGTAAAAACTAAAACACATGGCAACAAACAGAACATTTACCATGATTAAGCCTGATTCTTTCGAAGCAGGAAACACAGGAGCCATTTTGAAAATGATCGAAGAAGCAGGCTTCAAAATCGTGGCCATGAAAGCTACCCAACTGACTCTTCAGCTTGCCGGTAAATTCTATGAAGTTCATAAAGAAAGACCTTTCTACGCTGATCTGTGTGCATATATGTCATCAGGACCTATCGTTGCAGTGATATTGGAAAAAAATAATGCTGTAGAAGATTTCAGAACTTTGATCGGTGCTACCAACCCGGCAAATGCAGCGGAAGGAACTATCCGTAAGATCTTCGCTAAGTCTATCGAAGCTAACGCTGTTCACGGTTCTGACTCTGACGAAAATGCTGCTCTTGAAGGCAATTTCTTTTTCTCCCAGACTGAAAGAGTTGCTTAATCTTTCGATTCTAAAACAATCAAAAAAAAAAGCACCCCGCAAGGTGCTTTTTTTTTGATTTATGTCAATTTAGATTAGGGTCTGCTGAAAAACTCAAAGTTTCAGATTCTTAAAACCAGTCCAGAATTTACTCTGAACTGGTTTTTTGTCTCTAAGCTCTTATAAACTGCTTCAACTATTGCTATTAGGGCATAGT
>JAKFCO010000036.1:0-33214 GCA_036676605.1 Algoriphagus sp. | reverse complement strand
CCCTATTTGGTGGAAAATCAGTTCGTCCCCCGCATCGACAAAAACCGTGTCTATGCTGACTTCAAAACTTTCCCAGTTTTCGCTGTCAGATCCACTGCAAGAGAAAATCAGGGGAATTAGAAACAATACAAGTGTCTTTTTCATAATTCTAAAATTTAAGGTTCATAATGGAAAAGCCTAATTCGTCATTAATATTGACATAAGACCAAAGCTTGCCGTCTTTGAAGAAACCGCTTTGGGGAAGTTGATTTAAGCCAATAATCTTTGTTTGTCCCAAAACTTTAAAATCAGAATCATAGGCAAAAAGGAAGATTTCATACCGTGGCACCTGATCTTTTTGAGCAGGATTAATAAATGTCTTCTTTCCTAATCGAAAGTACATTTGCCGGGAATCGTCCCACATGAAATCCATATAATTCAAGTGCTCATTAATTTTCTGCTTGGACTCCAAAAATTCGGCTAAATCTGTGGGGGAATTGTTAACCTTAAAATCCATGTAAGTGGGGAAATTGGGATGGATTACTTCGACAAACTCAAACTCGTCCGTATCAAAATCCAATCTGTAAAATCCGCTCATTGAACCGGAAGAGATCAACAATTGCCTATTCTCCATCTTCATATACCACATGACAGCCAGAAAATCAATCATGGACTCACTCATATAGGTGGGTCTGTACTCGAGAACGGAATTCAAGTTTGGCATGGATTCCATTCTCAAGGATTTGGTGGATGGATCGATAATGAGCAGTTCAAAGTGCCCCGATCTATCGGTAGAGGGAACTGTGAAAACACGATTTTTCTCAAAATCAACTAGAGCTGTCGAGTATAGGTTTCTGTAATTAGTCACCAATTCTGGATCGATTCCATCTGGGGATATTCTAAGGTCTTCAATCAAGCGGCCATCAGCCGAAAATTTGCCAGTTGCACTACCAGCATTTAGGAATAACCTCCTTTGCGGTCCAACTTGAATCTGCATTGCATAATCCCCAATTCCATTAGGGCCTTCCTTTTCAAAATCAGTTTTTCGAACGAGGGAAACTTGGTTTAAATCTACCTCCAAGAGTTTATGTTGGGGTATCTCAAACATGAATAAGGTACTTTTATCCTCTGTTAAGGCTAAAGGGCCCATACCCCAAGGAAGGGCTATAACTTCTTTCCCCGCATCTATCACTATCGTATCCGCCGAAAAAGTCAAATTTTCCAAGACATTGCCTGATTCGGCATTTTCAGCAGATTTTCCTCCACAGGAAAAAATCAAAGATAGCAGGAGAGGGTAAAGTAGTTTTTTCATAGTTTATTAAAAGTTAAAATCCATCACCGCAAAGCCCAGTTCATCGTCCACATTGACATAGGACCAAAAATTTCCGTCCTTGACCAGATTAATTCCCGGAGCATTTGTCAGTTCTTCCACTTTGGTTTCACCGATCAGGTTGAAATCTTCGTCATAAGCGAATAAAAAAACTTCCGCCTTTTGCTCTGCATCAGTAGTTGGTTTGGGAAGGTTGATTTTCCCAAATCGGTAATACCGTTTGGTTTTAGGATCTTCAAAAAAACGCTCAAACCCAATCTGCTCGTTGATTTTGGCCATTTCGGCTTCAAACTCTACTTGAGTAGTCACCTCACTTCTTACACTCACGTCCTTCCCATTGGGCACAAGGCTATGCTGATAAGTTTTCAACTGAAGCGAGTCTTGAGAAATATCATATCGATAAATGTCACTGGAAGCAGTATTGCTTATGATAATTTTCCCATTGAATTCCTGAACAAAGACCTCCTGAACGGATACGCTCATCATGTCCTTACTTTTCAGGATTACCCGGAGATTTGCCGCAATATCCATCGCTGGAATATTGATCAACTTCCCTTTTTGGCTGGGAAAATCAGCCACTAGGAGGTCCCGGCCACCCCCAAAAAAATTTCCCGGAAGGGAAAAGAGCTTTTTCTCGTCCTTGCTTAGCATCAAACCATACCAGGCATTGGGCTCCTCATCCTTAGAAAGGCTGTCAATATTTTCCGCTACAAGCTTTATGCTTTCTTCCTTGATCCCCTGAAAATTGAAAATGGCATTTCCCTGAAAACTGTTGGTAACCATCCGGTTTCCGGAAAGAATCTGAATTTTGTTGAGGTACCGACCTGTTCCATTAGGGCCTTCGAGTTCAAACTGGATCTTGTCCACCAGTTTTAGCCCCTCCATGTCCACTATCGCGAGGCTTTGGTCAACATCATTAAAAAGATAGAGCTTCTTCTTGTCTGCAGAAAAATCCGCCAGACGCATGCCTGAAGCCAAATTAATAATTTCCCCTCCAGGATCAACCACTAACGTATCCACGGTAAATGAAAAATCATCCAATACATTCGCCTGACCAGAATTTTCAGATGAATTTCCACCGCAGGAAAAAATCAAGGGAGCTAAAAGAATCAGAATCAGCTTCTTCATAGAAAATAAGTTTACTACGAAGGAAGTTAAATAAAACTAAGAAAAAAGGATACCTTTGATTTTTTGCTCTTTTTAACGATTTACGGACCTGATGATCAGATCAAATACACTTGTCGGTTGGATTTTTTCAGATTCAAGAAGTGAAATATCCTGAGTTACAAAAACAGGTTTATCCAGATCAGATTCGCTGATCCGTCCATGTGCACCTTTCACCAGAGTAGCATCCAAGGGAATCACATCCATCAGATAGCGGAACCCAAGCTTTTTCTTCAGCACTTTTGAACCGACGGTCACCATCGGAAACTTGATTTTCGGATCCAAAAACATCTCCACAGGATCATAACCCGGCTTTCGGTGAATATCCACACATCTGGCATAGTCCGGTGCCTTGGCATCGTCCAGCCAGAAATAATAAGTAAACCAAGAGTTTTTATCCGCAACTACAACCAGGTCTCCTGCGCGATCATGATCGAGATGGTATCGCTTTTTTCCTTCCTCATCCAGCACCAGTTCAATTCCGGGAGTTTTCTCCAGTAGAGATTTGACTTTGGCCAGCTCGGATCTATCATTTACATAGACATGTGCCAATTGGTGATCCACAACGGCAAAAGCCTTGGAAGTCCCGGCATCAAGCGTCTCCAAACCGAGTTCGTCTTTCACCTGAATCATCCCCGCTTTTCTCAGCATTCGGTTGATATGGATAGGATGATTCACCGAAGTGATCGCGTATTCTGAAACCAAAATCACCTGCGTTCCCTGCTTTTCGAAGTAGCCAATAAGATCCTCGCAGAGCTTATCGATCGCATGCAACTCAACTCCAATTTTATCGAAGTCAATCCCAAACTTCTGGAGCGCATAGTCCAAATGAGGCAAATAGATCAGATTGAGTGTGGGATTGTACCATTCGTCCACTTTCTTGGAAGCCTCGGCGATCCATTTACTTGATTCGATATTTGCGTTTGGCCCCCAAAAGGAAAATAGCGGAAACTGCCCCAATTCCTTTTGAAGTCGATCTCTCAACTCCATCGGCTGACTATGAATATCCGGAAGCTTGCGGCCATCGGACGGATAAAGCGGTCTTGGTGTCACCGCATAATCCACGCTTGAGTACATATTGTACCACCAAAACATATTTGCAACGGTGAACTCAGAGTTTTCAGCTTTGAGTACATCCCAGACTTTTGGCGATTGAACCAAATGATTGGATTGCCTCCAGAATTTGATCTCGCATTCATCTTTGAAGTACCAGCCATTACCTACGATACCATTTTCCGAAGGCCACTTTCCTGTCAGATAAACAGATTGCGCCGAGCAGGTCACAGCCGGCAAAACGGGTTCCACGACTGCACGCTTTCCTTTCTCAATCCATTTTTTCAGAAAAGGCGTATGTTCTCCGATCACCCGGGGAGAAAGCGCAACTACATCCAGGACAACCGTCTTTTTCATTTCAATCTAAATTAGTAATCACCCAGCCCAGTTCACGGGAAATCGATTCCCCCAAACTCAACTTGGTGTCTTCCGGCAAAACCTCCCAGGTGTAGGTTTCTACCTCAAGATGTTGAGTGATGGAGGGATTTAGTATTATCTCCTTGAGGACAGTTAAAATGTCCGACTGGGTTGACGAAAAAGTCCCGTAATTGTCCAGGAAGACCGGAACATGGAAATGGATTCTCCATTCTTCTTCTTCCGCTTCGGTAATTTTCTCAAGCGCGACAGGCAAGTCCGGATACATATTTAATACCCCGTTACTATCCCTTCCCACGACTTGGTGCAAATAGGTGGACTCTGCGAAAGGCTGAAGACTGCGTCTTAGTGTGGCTCTTTTTGTTGCTTCTATTGGGATAAAGAGTTTCAGTGCTGCACTGATTTGGATCTTGCCAATCTGAATTCCATGGGCTTTGAATTTGGCAAAAGTCTCAGCCGGCTTTTCATATACAATCGCAAAATGGCAGACATCGTAGCAAACCTGAATATGATTTTTAATTGCTGTTTCAGCTTCTTCAGCTGAGATTCCAAGTTTTTCCGCCAGAAAACTCTTTCCTTTTGGCAGCAACCAATCGGTGTAAAGCCAGATCATTTCCTCGGAATTTTCCAAAATTCCATCCGGTTCGGGCTCAACGTCCAGGTGAAGGTTTTTCCCTGTTTCTTTCTTAATCTGAATTAATTCCAGCACCACTTCCAGCAAATGCTTAGTAGCAATTTCCATCGCGGAATTCAGTTCATCCTTTGTGGTGAACCAATGTCGATATGAAATCGGGGAAGTGGAAATCCCGCCTTCCATGCCAGCAGGCAGGATTTTTGATAAAATCCGAAAAGAACGAATGGTATAATCTCTCCGCTCAACGGTCGTCCAATCAGGGAAATGAACTTTCTCTTTTACGATTTGTCTGTGAAAATCCCCGTAAGGGAAACAGTTCATCGTAAATACATAGGCATTTTCTTTAGCAAGCCAGGATTGAAATTTTGCCAGTTTTTCAGGCCTTTCAAGAACCAGACTCGCTTCATGCGAAAGCCTCAATCCGATTCCAAACGGACCTTTATGCTTCAATCGGTTCCTCACCTCGGGAATGTAAATTTTAAGGTTTTGAAATGTTGCATCCCAGCTTTCTCCCGGGTGAATATTGCTGCAATAGCTGAGGTGAAAACCTTTAATTTCCATTCCTAGATACTTTTTGGTTAAAATCAGGTACTGATAAGATTCTTTTTTTGCTGAAAATTCTTCAGAATTTCTACTGCTTTGAAGACAAGTTCATGATCCATTTCATGCACTTCCACTCCTTTTCCAAGTTTTTCTAAAAGCATAATTGTCAATTGTCCGCCCAGGTGTTCCTGAAATTCCTTCAGGCCTTTCACCAAGCTTTCGCCTGCGAGTTCCGGAGCAAAAAGGTCAAACCCCAGCGTCTTAATCAAACCGATTATTCTCATCAAATCTGCCTGAGAAATCCTCCCTTGAAGGAAAGAATACGTAGAGTCCAGCGCAATTCCGATCGCAACAGCTTCTCCGTGACGAATCCGATATTTGCTCAAGTGCTCTAGTTTGTGTGCTGCCCAATGCCCGAAATCCAGAGGTCTGGACGAGCCAAACTCAAACGGATCTTTGCCTGCAATATGATCCAGGTGCATTTGTGCACATCGGATAATCTGAGTTTTCATGGGTTCCATCTCGCGATTTGCCATTGCCACAGCATGCTCCTCCATCCAGGTAAAAAAACTCAAATCTTTGATCAAAGCTACTTTTATTGCTTCGGCTATTCCGGATCTCCAATCCCGATCGTCCAGAGTTTTGAGAAAATTGAAATCATTCAGCACAGCATATGGCGGAGTGAATGTGCCAAGAAAGTTCTTTTTGCCAAAGGCGTTAATACTGTTTTTTACTCCGACAGCGGAATCGTTTTGGGACAAAACAGTGGTTGGAATTCTGATCAGACGAATGCCCCGATGCGAGATTGCGGCAGCAAAACCAACCATATCAAGCACAGCTCCGCCACCGATCGCTGCTATGTATGAATGCCTGTCGATGCCAAATAAATTCGTGGCCTCTACGATTTGCTGGTAAACGGACAGATCATTTTTGCAGGTTTCTCCTCCGGGCACTACCAAAGGAAGTGCGCAAAGTGAAAAGGCTTCTGAATGAGCCGCTGCATACGCTTCAATGTCCGAAATCAGAGTTGGATGAGTATCAGAAACGCCGCTATCGATCACAAAAAATACTTTAGGCTTTCGATCCTTCGCCAGCAAATCCACCAATAGGGTATTCTTTGGATCAAAAATCCCTTCGGAAAAACAGACCTGGTAACGATAGGGAACAGCAAATGTCTGCTCGATGATAGTATTCATACTCAATTGATCAATTATTTCGGGTAAAGAAAACTGTTAAATAGACAAAAACAGCGAAGGAATAGTTTATTTCCGGCTCAGGTTACGGCAAATTTTTTCGCCAGCCAAAGAGAAATAGGAAGAAGCAACAAAACGATGATTCCAATGGGCCAACCCGAAAATGCTGAAGCAATCGAGGCATTCACAATTATCAGAGAAATAACCGCCGCTTTCACCGATTTTCCGATCAGTTTTGGCTCCTGAAATTTAATAGCTTTCAGCAATGGCGGGAAAATCATGTAGCTCAATAATCCCAAAAATGGGATCACTTGCCAGAATCCCGGGCTTTTGACATACGCCAAACCCAAAATCGCAAGAATGATCAGAACATACATTCCAAAGCCTCCGAAAAGTGCTTTTTTGTTTTTCCCGTGAACTTCACCCCGGCTGATCATTGTGATTGCCGCCACATAAACCAGGGGAATCAAGCCTATCAAGGCGTATTCCTCCAAAACCACTGGTGAAACACTTATTCCCAAAAGCAAATTTCCAGAGCGACAAAGGCCCATATTGATTGGTCCGAGGAAGAACTGATGCTTTCCCCAATAGTCATAGAGAACCGCTAAAACTGCAACGGCCAATGCGATTCCTGCACTGATCCAACTCACTTGCGCCGCTGCGACCACTCCCATCACCAAAAGCAAAAAGGCCATCCAGGCAGCACTGCTTCCGCTTGCTCTTCCGCTTGGAATTGGTCTTTCCGGTCTTTCTACTGCGTCAAGCTCTGCATCAAACACATCATTGAACGCAACCCCTCCGGCATACAATCCGATGGTACTCAAAGAAAGCCAGACCAGATTGGTCCAAAATGTCCCGCTGCCCAAAGCAGCATCCAAAAACATATCATCCCAGGCTCCTGCAATAGCAAAACCCGCCCAGATATCTGCTATCGCTGTGATAACATTGGCGGGGCGGGTAAGCTGAAGATGTGCAAACAATCGGGAAGAAACCATTAATTAATTTTCTACGGTTTCAGAATTTCCTTCAACCCGGGGAGTCTGACCGCCGCGAAGGACTGTACTTCCACCTAATTTTCGTGTCTGATCGATCGGTCTTGGATTTAACCAATCCTGCTCATCCATTTGTCCGCTTTGACTAAAGGCAGTCAGGGCATTCTGATAGGTTGTCAATCTTACATGCTCCTCAGGTATGCCCATTTTACGCATCAAAGCGGCAGTTTTTGGCACCGCCAAAGGATCAGAAATCCCCCAATCCGCAGCCGAATTGACGATAATCCGCTCAGGTCCGTATTGCTTTACGATTTCCGCCATTCTTTCACTGCCCATTTTGGTGTGTGGATAAATGGTAAATCCTGCCCAATATCCTCTGTCCAAAACTTCCTTTACAGTCTCCTCATTGTTATGATCGACAATGACCATTTTCGGATCCAGTCCATGCTCTTCGCTCACATCCATACTTCGGGTTGTGCCTTTCTTTTTATCACGATGCGGAGTGTGGATAAGTACGGGCAGGTTTACTTCTTTTGCCAGTTCCAATTGAAGCCTGTAAAATCGATCTTCTGCCTCAGTTTGATCATCATAGCCGATTTCACCGATTGCAACCACACCTTCTTTACCAACATAAAGAGGCAATAATTCCATCACTTGCTCAGCCAATGCCACATTGTTGGCTTCTTTCGAATTCAGTCCCATGGTACAGTAGTGAACAATCCCGAACTGGCTCGCCCGGAATCTCTCCCATCCAACCAGCGTGCTGAAGTAATCTTTGAAACTTCCCACTTCCGTCCTTGGCTGACCCAACCAAAAAGCAGGCTCGATTACCGCAACAATACCTGCTTTGCGCATGGCCTCGTAGTCATCGGTAGTTCGCGATACGACGTGAATATGTGGATCTATGTACATTTCCATATTTCTGTGAGTTTAAGTTGAGCCTAACCGGGAAATGTAAAGCATCTGATGCTTTCCTGATTACCGGTGAGAATATTGGTTTTGGATTATTATTTAAGCTTTGGTGATATTAAAGAGAATGTTTTTTTAGATTTTAGTCTTTTGAGATTTCATATTCCCTACCGATTCTATCCCATGTGATCAAACCCTTTTCTATTTCTGATGTGATAGCGGGATAGCTTTTCAATAGCTCTTTTGCCGGGGCATAGTCACTTTCATGACATGCCAAAAGCGCTGCTTTTATCTGAAGAGGGTCATCAAATTGAAGTGTTTTTTTGATGTCGGCAAAGAATGTTTCCAGGTAAGGGACCACATATTTCCATTGTTCCGGCATCACTTGTCTGCCCGCGGCCCATCTTTCATGAGCCAAATCACTGGCTATTTTAGCCAAAGCAAGGTTATTCCTTTCGGCAATGCCTTGGATTCTATAGAGAGGTCTTTGCAGGAAAATCGCTTTGATCACCATTTGATTCCAGTTGTTTTCCGGGAAATATTTCGCCGGAAACGGGTTATTCAAAGCGATCGCATCGAAGATAGTTGAGATGTTCATTCGAAGACCATCAATTGCTCTCGGAATCAAATCTTCCTGAAATGGCATCAGAGGCAAAGCTGCAAACAACGCCTGATGCTCATTCATATCAGAGGTTTCAAAAAGCTGATTAATGGCCTTAAACCAAGCCGTTTTTTCCTGCGGAAACTGGAGCAAGAGGATAGTTCGCGCGGTCTGAAGTAAGTCCCAATGAGACGGATCAAAACCTGCAACGAGTTCTGAAGCTTTTTGCTTTTGATCCTCTGAAAGACTTATCGGGAGTTTTTTGAAATATCTTGAAGCTTGGCTAAACGCAAGGAAAAACTTGGTCGGATAACCTTCCGAATGAATTTTTTCTGCCTGAAGATTCAACCAATCCAATGCGGTTTTTTCAGATGAATTTTCGAGGATTTGATAAAGGAATGAGGTAAGATTTTTCTGGGTTTCCATTGGGCTGATATTTCTGAACAATCGGCAATGATTTGGATATGTTAAAGTACGGCGAAATCTGATTGATTTTCCAGAGAGCCCGAAGCCATTCATCCAAAAAAGGCGATTTCCTGACAAAAATCAGTGCTGTGGTGTCCTGTAAGAAATGAAATAGGATTTTCCGAAGTGTTACAGTAGTGTGTAAACAAATATTGTATCAGCGGAAAATCGGCCAGGGATGACGGTCAAAAGACGACAGTAGCTCTGGTTGGACTCCAAATAATCAATGACCCTGTAGCCTAAAACCAGGTTTCGGGGTCATTGATTTTATAGCCTGTTTTTTAATCCAAGTCAATATTATCCGTCCGGGTAAGGTTTGTTAGAATTTTCTGGATTGGTTCTCTATTAATTTAAGATTCCCCGGGAAGATTTTCTTACTCGGATCTCAAATGCTTCTTTTGGATTATTAATCAGTATCTGATCAATTTCTGACTGAGTAAATCCTTTGTCCAGCATAGCCGGTATCAAATCGGTAAAAATTGCATCGAATTGCCTTATCTCTCCACCTCTTGGATATCCATTTCCATCGTGAGAAAGCAGCACTTTGTGAAGGAGGTTCTTCGATTTAAAAAGTGAAAGCTTTTCTATGTATTCGATCGTATTGGAGGAATTCACACCATCGAGTGAAATCCAAGCTCCTTTCTCAGCGGCTGCCAATAATACTTCCACTTCCTTAATGAAATTTGCGTGGCTCCAAACCCAGGCCTCATTGCTGACGCCGTATCCCGCAAGTAATTTCATTTGAGCCTCTGCAGCTTCCGGATTGTTACCGGTATGTACTGCCAGGGTTAATCCCGTTGCTAAATGAGTTAGAATTCCCGCTTTAAAAAGCTTCAGGTCAATTTCCGAAGGACTTCCTTCATCAAATGCAAGCTTCACAAATCCGGGTTTGATGTCTGTTCCATCAATTCCATTTTCGAATTCCCGAATCCATGTGCCGGCAATTTCCTCAACAGTTGAGGTGTAGGCAAAATCGGGAACGTAAAGATCTTTTGCTGCACCATAGATTCCGGTATTTGTGACTATTTGAATTCCCGTGGAATCAGAGATTTTTTGCAAAAGGTCTGCTCTTCTTCCAAAATAGTTTGCTGTACAATCAAAAATGGTTTGAACGCCCTTTGACTTCAGCCGGATCAGATACGGGACGACTTGGGTGAAAAGTGCGGCTTCATCGTAATCTCCGGCTAAGTTGATTTCCGCCCCAAAATTTGACATTACATGCTCGTGGGTCAGTGCAAGTTTAATTCCCCCCGAAGAAACAAGTCCATTTACGGTGTAAATGGTTTCAGGCCCTTTGACAGATGGATTTGCCTGACCAAAAGAATGAGAAAACATTCCCGGAATCAGGGTTAAGATTAGAAATACAAGGTTCTTTAATTCCATTTACGGGGGTTTAAAATGCTTTAATATTCAGATCCCTCCTAAGTATCTTGACCTTCAAGGGAGATCACTTTCAACCAATTCAAAACTCAGATAATCATAATTCATGCTGCCAACTCGGAGAGTGTGTAGCGTAAGTTGTTGGATTCCTTTTTTAAGCTTGATCGTTCCGATCGAATCAGAATAATTCCAGTGATGCCATTGTCTCCAGGCAATCTGATCTTTTGGATCGTTAGTCGTTGTGATTTCCATGGGGCCTGTTTTGTCTTTTCCGTTTATCGAAAGTGAAATATGCCCTCCTGCATTTGAAGTGTACATCAATCCGATTTGGTAAGTCCCGGGAGTTTGTACGTCTACAGTGTAAATAATCCACTCTCCCGGCTCAGTCCATCCCACATACAATTGATCCATTTCAGGTTTCACCAGGTTGAATTCGTGGTTGTCGATATCTCTTGATTTGGTGTAAGAAATATCAACAGCCTCCTTGATTCTGAACTCATTCAGATAGCTGCCATCAGCAGGATTTAGCCTCCCGCTTCCGGAATTGATCGAATCTGTATCGTGGTAAGCCACTCCTTCACCTCCGAGGTTGTAATACTCCAACTGAATTTTACCCGGGATCGTTTGTGGGCCACCGGAATATTTTTCATCGGAAAAAGTAGCTTTCTCTTCGCGGGTAACTGATTTTCCGGAATTACATGCTATCAAAAAGCATGTAAGGATTAGGATTGCCCAGACTGAATTTGAAGGTGAAAAGTGATTCATAGGTTGGGAATTTAGGTTTGAGATTTTTCTCCGAATGAATTATCCTTTTTCCGGAGTTAAGGCAGGATTGAAGATTCAAAGGATTTTTTGGTCTTCATGGTACTGTATTTTCCGGAGGAAATCAAATACAGAATCAATAGAAGAACTGCCTCAACAAGATAGGTTAAAGGGATCACTTCCCAGCCAAAGAAATCGGTCAGCAGTCCTGAGAATGCCGGCAATAAGGCTCCTCCGATCATAGAAGCTGAGAGCTGAAATCCAATCACATGGGCGGAGTGATTTTCTCCAACCTGTGTGGGTGTGATCGAAATCAAACATGGAAAAATGGGTGCATTGGCAAGCCCAATCAGGATAATTCCTGTCAGGCTTAAAAAGGGGCTGAAATCCGAAACCAGGAAAAATGATCCGAAAATGACTCCTGAAAAAGCTGTAACCAAAACACCATGGACTGGAAGTCGGGTAAGTAAAATTCCAAAAATGATCCTCCCTGCTGTCAAACTTCCCCAATAAGCACTCGTCCAAAGTCCCGCCTGCTCAGCGCGGATTCCCCTTGATTCGGTGAGGATTGTGAAAATCCATTGACCCACTCCGGCTTCCAATCCTACGTAGATAAAGAAAATCAGAGGATTTATCCAGACAAGCGGTAACCTCAAGGCTTCCTTAAATGAACCGTTCGGCTGTGGCTCCTCGGTATGTCCGGAGACTTTCCAATACGGAAGCGTAAAGAGGAAAATCAGGGCCAATGAGATCTGAATTGCCCCAACCAGAATATAACCCTGCGACCATTCCTGATCCCGACTCAGGAGCCAGGTAATAATAAATGGCCCTGAAGTCGCTCCGATGCCATAGAAAGCATGCAGCCAGTTGACCACGCTGGCACTAAATCTCGAAGCTGCAAAAATATTGATCGAGGTATCGATAGCGCCTCCGCCTGATCCCAGGAAAAAAGAAGCAAGGATGACCAGAAACCAATGATTGGAAAAGGCGAATCCCAGCAAACTCAGACCAGTGCCGGCGCAACTGATCGTCAAAACCAATCCCAATGGAATCAGCGAAATGATTTTGCCACTGGTAGTGCTGGTCGTGAGATATCCGGCAACAAAGCTGATGAGCAGAATGCCCAGAGAATCCAGCGGAACTCCATGTCTCTCACTGATAAAAGGCCATGAAATCCCAAGCAATCCATCCGGCAAACCCAGGCTGATAAATGCCAAATAGGAAATCAGGATTAAAAGCAGATTGGATTTTGCGTTTTTCATCGGGGACTTTATTTTTATGATGATCAACTTTCTTGCCCCTAACCAAATGAAACAAGGTCTGAAGTCCAAATGTAGCGGCTCCGCCACGGCGGACAAGCGTGGTCGATTATCCGCTGCTCAAACCTCTATTTTAGCCCTGCTGGCAAAGTAGCGGATAATCATATTTATTTTTCCTTTATCCACTCCATCACTTTTTCCACAGGCAATTCCTCCACCACTCTTCCGTCTTTGCCTTTCATCGTTTCTGCTGCGAAAAGTGAATTAATGATCGCCTCTTCGGTGGCTTCGATCACGGCAAGAAAGAGGGAAGTCATGTCATCATTTTGAAGAAATTCAGCTTTTTGAAGTGCCAAAGCTGATTGATTGTGAGGGATTCGAATTCCTTCCGCAGTGGAAAAAGCAATTACATAATCCCCGGAACCGTTGGAAGCGATGCCTCCGGTTTTAGCCAGACCCATCATAGCCCGCTGTGCCAGGCGCTCCAGATTTCGCTCCAAAATAGGAGCGTCCGTTGCCACCACGATCATGCAACTCCCGTCTGATTTTTCCAGGGCATCTTTGAAAGGATATTTTCCGAGTTTCTCACCGACCGGTACACCAGCGATTTGGAGGTTTCCGCCGAAGTTGGTCTGGACCAGTACCCCAACCGTATATCCGCCAAGGCTTTCAGGAAGTTTTCGGGAGGAAGTTCCGATTCCACCTTTCCAGCCAAAGCAAACCGTGCCGGTTCCTGCTCCGACATTTCCCTCAATTACAGCTCCTGATTCTGCATTTTGGATCGTTTGGATTACTTCGTCAGGGGAAATATTCATTCCCCGAATGTCATTCAAGTAGCCATCGTTCGTTTCTCCGACTACCGCATTGACCGACTGCATTTGCTCATTTCCTGGCTGAGAAATGGAGTAGCGAACAATTCCTTCGATTCCAGCTGCGACGCTGAGCGTATTGGTCAGAACGATCGGGCTTTCCAGATTTCCGAGTTCCTGTACCTGCGTCACTCCTGCGAGTTTTCCAAAACCATTTCCCACGAAAATCGCTGCCGGAACTTTCTGCTGGAAAAGATTTCCTCCATGCGGTAAAATTGCAGTGACGCCGGTTCGGATGGATTCACCTTCGATTTTGGTGAGATGGGCAACTTTTACTCCCGGTACATCGGTGATGGAATTGAGATTTCCGGTGGAAAGGATTCCAAAGGGAACACCGAGTTCGCGGGGACGATTTTGAGAAAAAGAGGATGAATTCAAGGCAAATAATAAGATTAGAAAGGAGAGGAAAGACTTCATTTTTAGGGATTTTGGCAAAGAATGAAGATAGCGAAAATTGATTCCCGGAGAAATTATATCAGGCCGGGACATGTTGTATCATACCTTATTTTAGTAAGACTATGGGTTTTTAAAAAAGCAAAAGCCAATTACCTGATTTTTCAATTTTTCAATCTCTTAATTTTTCAATTTCCTTATCTTCAAAATCCCAAACAGTCCATTTTCCATCATGCTCAAAAAACAGCGGTACGAAGCTATTATCAAATACTTTTCCGAACACATGCCTGTCGCCGAGACAGAATTGAAATATGAAAATCCTTTTCAGCTTTTGGTGGCGGTAGTCCTTTCTGCTCAATGCACCGACAAGAGAATCAATATGGTGACTCCGGCTTTGTTCCGGGATTTTCCGACTCCTGCGCATTTGGCAGCTTCGAATTTCGACGAGCTTTTTCCCTATATCCGCTCCGTTTCTTTTCCCAGCAACAAAACCAAGCACCTTCTGGGATTGGGCAAAATACTGGTTGAAAAATTTGGCGGAGAGATTCCTCAGACCGTGGACGAGCTTACCAAGATTCCCGGGGTGGGTCGCAAAACTGCGAATGTGATAACTTCTGTAATCTGGAGTCAGCCTAATATGGCGGTGGATACGCACGTTTTCCGGGTTTCCCGGAGACTGGGACTGGTGCCTCTTACTGCCAAAACTCCCCTGGAGGTTGAAAAGCAGCTGATCAAACATATTCCAAAAAAATATGTTCACATCGCACATCACTGGCTGATTTTGCATGGACGATATATTTGTGTGGCGCGCAGACCGAAGTGCGAGGAGTGCCCGATTAGCCATTTGTGCAAGTATTTTGAGAAGCATCACGGGAAACCGGTCAAAGACGAAACCGAAATCTGATGTGCGGAATTCATTTGATTTGGGGGCAAGGTGCCAATGAGGAATCAATCCGGAAGCTGGTGGACCAAAGCCGGCACAGAGGTCCGGATCAGGAAGCTGTCTACTCGCCATGGCCGGGACTTTGGATTGGAGTAAATCGCCTGAAAATCCTCCATCCCGGATCGGAAGCAGATCAGCCATATTGGTCACCTGATGGTCAGTCGCTCCTCATCTGGAACGGTGAAATTTACAATTACCAGGCGCTGCGAAGTCTCCTCACGAAAATAGGCGTGAATTTCATTACCCAGTCGGACACGGAGGTTTTGCTGCATTGGATCAAGATCTTCGGAGTCAAAGGCCTGGAAAAATTACAGGGAATGTTTGCCCTGATTTATATAAATCTTTCGGACAGATCAGTTCTGGTCGCCCGGGACAGAAGTGGAGAAAAACCGCTTTATTATTCCCAAAATCAACACTCGTTAATGTTGTCTTCGGAAACTCGGGGGATGGCTGAATTACTAAAATCCAGGACGGATTGGGATCAGCTGGAGCATTATTTTGTCTTGAGAACTCCGCTTCAGGGAAAGACTTTTTTCAAAAAAATCAAAGAGTGGAAGCCTTCCCGATACAGTAAGATTCAGCAGCATTCCTCTTTCAGATGGGATAATATCCCTTCCGCTAAACCTAAGGAAGAAAATATCGGCCAAAAGGAGTTTAAAGGATTACTTCTGGAGGCTGTTTCCAGGCAATTTCACGCGGATGTACCGGTAGGAATGTTGCTTAGCGGCGGAGCAGATAGCAGTTTGCTCTATGCCCTTTGGTATCGCGAGACAGGGAGATCACTGCCTGCTTATACGATCCGGGTGGAGAAAAAATACCGATCCAAGTACGCCGACGGAAATTCTGCTTCGCGATTTGTGGAGAAATTTCCGGCTGACCATCGACTAATAGATATTGATCAGAAGGTCTTTTGGGAAAATTGGGAAGAGTATCTGAAATCCGTGGATCAGCCAATTGGAGACTCAGCGGGTTTTCTGAGTTGGATGATTGCCAAAGAGGCAAAGGCCGATGTCAAAGTCCTGATTTCCGGCGCCGGAGCGGATGAACTCTGGGGCGGATATCAGCGTCACGAGGCCTATTTCCGATATCTCGGGCAAAAAGAATTTTTGCTCAAATGGAGTCCCATTCTTGAAAAATTACCCTTGGGTAGGGAATGGAAGAAGTTCTTCTTGGGTATCCATCCAAACTCAAATAAAACTTTCCTGAATTTCTCAGGGCTTGAGAATCCCGGGGAGGATCTTGCCGGGGATTATGAGCGGGTTTTTAATCCCCTTTTACCGGACTACAAAAGAGGGTTGGGATTTGATCGGCAGGTATATCTGGTGCAGGACGTGTTGAAAATCCATGACAATGCGCTCATGGCTCATGGAGTGGAGGGTCGCGCTCCATTCCTCGATGTGCCGATGCTGAATTATTGGGAAATAATTGAAGACCCGGCAGTTCTCCGGGGAAAAGTCTGGATCAAAGCGTGCCTGAATGAGCTTGACCTTGGCTGGATTTCTCAGCGCAAAAAGTTTGGTTTTGGGCTTCCGCTAGCCGAATGGCTGGGCGAAAAGGGAGAGTTTTCCAAACGCGTTTTCAGTTCGACCCGGGCTTTTGAGCAAATTCATGGATCGCATTTTCCGGAACATATGCGGGCTATGGCAAAGAATCCTGAAGCTGCAGTGAAAACTCATTTTTTGACAATTTATAACCTGTTTCTTTTGGCAGAATGGGTGAAATTGCGTGAGTTATGAGAATCATCTACATCCATCAATATTTCAAAACTCCGGAGGAAGGAGGGGCTGTACGCTCTTACCATCTTGCAAAAGGGTTGGCGGATGCGGGCTTTGATGTGGAATTGATCACCGGAGGAAATCAGAAATACTACGATCAGCGGCGGATTGACGGAATCAAAGTGCATTATCTGCCCGTTGGCTACGATCAGAAATTTGGCTTTTTGAAGAGAGTCAGCTCGTTTTTGAGCTTTGTGAAACAAACCAAAAAACTGCTTCCCAAGCTTGGCAGACCTGATATACTTTACATTTCTTCCACTCCTTTGACGACTGGATTAATCGGGCTTTGGGCAAAGCGAAAGCTGGCCTTGCCTTATATTTTCGAAGTCAGAGATCTATGGCCGGAGGCTCCGATTCAGGTGGGTGCGATTCGAAATCCGCTTTTGAAAAAGTATTTGATCTCTCTCGAAGCCAGGATTTATCGAAATGCGCTGAGTCTGGTCGCGCTTTCGCCGGGGATTGCTGACCACCTTCGGAAAGTTGCGCCGGATCGGGCCATAAGCCTGATTCCGAATTTCTCAGATTTGAATTGTTTCTTTCCGCAGGATAAAGATGAAAACCTGCTCCACAAATACGACCTGAAATCCAACTTGACGATTGCCTACACGGGCGCTTTGGGAAAGGTGAATGCTGTCGGGGAATTGTTGGAGTTGGCTGAAACAGCTCAGAATCGCCAAAAAACCTGGCAATTTCTGATCATGGGTTCGGGCAGTCATGAGCAAAAACTCAAAGATCTGGCCGCTCAGAAAAACCTGAAAAATGTCCGATTTATACCTTTTGGCTCCAAAGAGAAAGTGAATGAAGTCCTGGGTCTGGCGGATTTTGCCTGGATTTCTTTTGCCCATCTTCCAGTATTGAAAACCAATAGCCCGAATAAATTTTTTGATGGGTTGGCCGCCGGGAAAGCGATTTTGGTCAATCACAAAGGCTGGGTTTTCCAGCTCGTGAACCAATACGGATTAGGATTTTCCTGTCTTCCCGGAAAAATGGAAAGCGCTTTTGAGGAGCTGGAAAGATTGGAATCAGATCCTAAGGCTCTTCATCAAATGCAACAAAACTCCCGCACTTTGGCAGAAAAGTATTTTTCCAAGGAGCATGCTGTGACCAGACTGAAGGAAGTAATTGATCCGGGAAAGAATCCTACTGGTTCGCAGGACGTGGTCTATATCCTGACTGCCTGAAAATCTGCTCGGCATCTTTATTGGCCATCAGCGTTGGCAGATCCACGTTTTCATTGAACTGATAATCGTCCACGATATTCCAGCCCAGCCATCTTCCGAGTCGACCCGGAGCATTGGTGCTGATCGCATCTGTAAACGGAGCCTCGCCGATGTATTTGCGGATTTCAAAAGGGTTGGTTTCGTATAGCAACTCATTCTCCACAAAATGCGCCCATATCAATTCCTCATTTTCGAAGCTGTCTGAAATCTCTTTTGGAGTGTATCCAATGATGTATTGATCGGAAATACATGGCAAAATCGCCTTGGTGAAGTGGTAGGCTTTGCCATAATAAATCATCTCCGCCAGCAGGGTATTGTCCTGCGGATTGATCTCATTGTATCTTGAGGAAATCGCCGTCACGATCATAGGGACGATGTACGGTCGCTCATATCGGTCGGCCATGTATCGGGCGAGATCAGGCTGAAATTTGTGAGTTGCAGGAAGAAAATAATCCAAACCTATCACGATGAGTTCTTCGGTGACTACCAAATCCGAATTGAACCCGGAGACAAACGTGTAAACTTTCGGGACCTTGAATTCCGGGAAATAATGTTTTATGTATTTAAAGGCATTTTCCAGTTCTTTTTCAAGTTCAGAAATGTTCGGGTATTCTACCTTCACCGAATCATAAAGCACTCGCATCGATGAGTCCTGATGGATGGCCAATAATTCCGCCGCCAGGGAATCAGGAGCAGCATAGAGTTCCTCTTGTAAATAGATTTTGGCAAACTCAGGATGCTTCTCCAGAAGAAACAGGAAATCCTGCTGAGTTTTCGCTTTGAAAAACTCATCCTCGCCTCTGATGATTTCCAGATTCAAATCCGTTTTCAGAATTTCAGAATCGAGTTCGCAGGTCTCGGTTTTTTTTCCGCAGGAAAAAGCAAAAAGCAGAACCGGAAGGATAAATGAAATTCGGCTGAGTTTCATGGAGTTTTTTATTTCGTTGCAAAAGTAAGGAAACGAATGAGAAATGGGATTTAGTAAGTGATGAGTAATTATTTCCACCGGATCTGACTTTGCATCTTTTCCCGGCATTCTCGTACTTGCTCCTGTGAAAAACAGTAGGATCACCGCGCTGGCATTTTTTAAAACCCTGACTTTTGAAAAAGTCACAAACCTGTTGCTTTTATCGGCCTCTTTTCAACTCAGCAGAATTTGGGGAAAACCGATGATCTGGGGAAAACCCACCGCACTTTCCATCGAGCCAACCACGAGTTGCAACCTCCGCTGTCCGGAGTGCCCGTCTGGTTTGCGGTCTTTCACCCGGCCGACAGGAATGCTTCAGGATCAACTTTTCGAAAAGGTCATCGATCAGGTCAAAGGTCATCTTACCTGGCTTCATCTTTACTTTCAGGGAGAACCTTTCCTTAATCCCCGGTTTCTGGAAATGGTCGAATATGCCAATTCAAAAGGGATTTTCACATCCACCTCGACTAATGCCCATTATCTTCAGGAAAAGCATGTTGATGCAGTTTTGAAAAGCGGGCTGCAGCAATTGATCGTGTCCATGGATGGAATCACGCAGGAAGTTTACGAGCAATACAGGATCGGAGGAAGCCTCGAAAAGGTGCAGGAAGGGATCAAATTGCTTTTATCTGAGAGAAAGAAAGCGAAGCAAAACTTTCCGCGGGTAGTGCTCCAATTTCTGGTGACTGGACAAAATGAACATCAACTTCCTGCTTTGAAAACCTGGGCGGAAGAAATGCAAGTGGACGAACTTCAGTTGAAAACCGCCCAGATTTATGAGTTCGAAAACGGGTCAGACCTGATTCCCTCAGACCTTGGCTATTCGAGATATATTCCTGCCGGAAACGGGAAGTGGAAACTGAAGAAGAAAATCGAAAATAAATGCTGGAGAATGTGGCAGGGTGCGGTAGTCACCTGGGATGGAAAAGTGGTGCCTTGCTGCTTTGACAAGGATGCCTCGAACGTGATGGGAGAATTGAAATCCCATTCTCTTTCATCCATTTGGACCTCTTTGGGGTATCAAAATTTTCGGGCTCAACTCCTTAATGATCGTACTCAGATTGAGATTTGCAGGAATTGTACGGAGTAAATGGCTTGAGCCAAGCAGGTTTTTGGAACTATATTTGGTAGAAATAAGAAATTGACGGATTTTTAATCTCCATATTTGTTCGACATTCACCCGGGTTGATCGGATTACTGCCTTTTCAACATGATTTTAAATAAAAGATTCTGGTATTTTTTCACCTTGCTGGCCTTTCTTGGATTGGCTGTTCCGCAAGCTTTTTCTCAAGTAACCACCGACCTGACTCAACTGAAAGTTGACGAATTGACCGACGAACAAGTCAAAGAACTCGTAAGCCGGGCAACAGAAGCCGGGCTGAGCACGGAAGATTTTCTTCAAATGGCGCAATTGAGAGGAATGCCCGCTTCGGAAGTGGTCAAGTTGAAAAACAGAATTGAAAGTCTGGATGGAACAGGAACCGGAGTGAGTCGGGCCACTACCGCCTCCAAGCGCGAACCCCGTCAGCAAACTGATTTCAATACGATTACCCAAGGATTGTATGATCCTCAATCAGTTCCTGAACTCAGCAAAACTGGTGAAGAGATCTTTGGAACTTCACTTTTTTATCAAAAAGATCGAAGGCTCAGTTTCGAGCCAAGCTTAAATCAGGCGACTCCCAAAAGCTATATCCTCGGACCTGGCGACGTGGTCTATGTGGATATTTATGGTGAATCTGAGCAATACTACGAAGCGACTGTCAATCCTGATGGATTTGTTTTGCTGGATAATATCGGTCCCGTTTCCGTTTCCGGAAAAAGTATAGAGGAAGCTACAGGAATCATCAAAAACCGGGTTTCACGTTATTATCCCGGACTTTCAGGCAGCAACCCTTCCACTTTTCTTCAGGTGACTTTGGGCAATGTACGGACGATCAAAGTCAATATTCTGGGAGAAGTCAGATTACCGGGAACTTTCACCCTCAGCGCATTTTCTACAGTTTTCAACGCACTTTACGCAGCGGGCGGACCCAATGAAAGTGGTACCATGCGTGCAGTAAGACTCATCAGGAATAATAAACTAATTGCCGAAATCGATGTCTATGATTTGCTGATCAAAGGCACCGCTGATCTGGACATGCAGCTTCAGGATCAGGATGTGATCCAGATTCAGCCGTTCAAATCCAGAGTAAAGATCAAGGGAGAAGTGAAGCGTCAGATGAGTTTCGAAGTACTGGAGGATGATACGTTTGAGGATTTGATCCAATATGCGGGAGGCTTTACGGATGAGGCATTTAAAGACAGAGTGGCGATATCCAGAATTACTGGAAATCAGCGTTCTGTCTCCGATGTGTACCAAAACCAATTCAACCTTTTCATTCTGAAAGGCGGTGATGAAATCACCGTTGGCCGGATCTTAAACAGATATTCGAATCGGGTTCAGATCAAAGGTGCCGTCTACCGGGAAGGGACTTTTGCCTTGACAGATGGCCTGACCTTGTCACAATTGATTAAAAATGCAGAAGGCTTGCGAGGCGATGCTCATACAGCCCAGGCAAGTATTCTCCGGAATAAAGAAGACCTGAGTACTGAGATGATTCAGGTGAATTTGAAGGCGGTTTTGGATGGATCAGCTCCTGATATCTTATTGAAGCGAGAGGATGTCATTCGGATTGCAAGCATTTACGACATTCAAAATGAGCGCTATGTTCAGGTTTTGGGTGAAGTGAAAAATCCGGGAGCTTATCCATATTCAGAATCCATGAAAGTGGAAGAACTCCTCGTCATGGCGGGAGGGCTTCAGGAATCTGCCAATATCAAAGACGTTGAAATCGCCCGAAGACTGGAAGATTCTGATATGGGTACACTTTCCGATATCATTCCGGCGCAGATCAACGGAGATCTTTCCTTCAATGAGAATTCGCAAGTTTTGATGCCTTTTGATCAGGTGATTGTGCGTAAAAGAGCAAACTTCACCATGCAGCGATTGGTGTCTGTTGATGGCCAGGTCAATTCCCCCGGGATTTTTGCCATCCAAAGCAGTGGAGAAAGAATTTCCGATTTGGTCAACCGGGCCGGTGGCTTAAATCAGTTTGCTTATGCTAAGGGTGCAACTTTGATCCGCCGAACAGAATTTTTCAACACCGAATCCGAGCAAATCCGCAGACAGCGAAACCTGGAAGAGCTGAAGCAAAAACTTGCAACTAATCCGAATAATTCCGAAGCTCAGGAGGAATTATTACAGCGTTTGTTCAAAGATTTGCCGATGACAGTTTCTCCGGTGGACACGCTTTTGGCACAAACGAAAAAAGAATCGCTTGATGAAATTGCATCGGGGACTCCCGGCTTTAGTGTTAAAATCAAGCAAAATGAAGCGGTAGCGATCAATCTGGAAGATATCCTGAAAAATCCGGGTTCGGAGGAAGATCTGATCATCGAGGAAGGAGATATTCTTTCAGTTCCGAAATTACTTCAGACGGTTCGCATGCGTGGCAATGTAGTTTACCCGACCACGATTCGATATGAATCCGGCCGATCGCTTAAGCATTATATCAATGGGGCAGGAGGTTTTGAAAGAAGAGCCAATCGCAAGCAGACCTACGTAGTCTATTCAAATGGAGCCGTCAACAAAACAAAAAGCATTTTGGGAATCAGAAACTTCCCGAATGTGGAGCCCGGGGCTGAGGTGATCGTTCCGACCAAAGGACCAAAAGTTCCGCTGAGATTAGGTGACTTGGTTGGCGTGACGACAGCCCTGGCAACTTTAGTCCTGGTCATCTCACAACTCAACTCACAATGACGGGACCAAAGCATTTTTCTGATAATCAGTTTACGCTCAAGGAGGTCTTCCAAGATCTTCGGGAATGGCTGAGTTTTTTCATTTCCCAATGGAAGCTTTTGATTCTGGCGAGTATTATAGGAATGGGATTGGGAGCCTTGGTTTCCATCTTTAAAAAACCTGTTTTTCATGCTCAGACTTCATTTGTTCTCGAGGAAGGCGATGCCGGAGGAATGGGAAATATGTCCGGTTTGGCATCTTTGGTAGGTGTGAATTTAGGTTCGCTCGGAAGTACAAGCGGATTATTTCAGGGAGACAATATCATGGAACTCTATCGATCTGATCGGATGATGGGAGACGCTTTGCTGAGTCCTTTCGACGAAAATCAACTGCTGATCGATCGATTTGTGGCTTTCGAAGAATTAGATAAAAAGTGGGAAAATAAGGTTGACATCTCCTCGATGGATTTTTCCATTGCTAGGGAAAGCTTCAGTGTTTCGCAGGATTCGGTGGTCAAAGAAGTGGCCAAATTGATTCGTGAAAGGCAATTGGCAGTGGAGAAACCAGACCGAAAACTCACCATTATTCAGGTGATGATTTCTTCGAAAGACGAGCTTTTTGCAAAAGCTTTCAATGAGCGATTGGTAGAAAAGGTCAATGCATTTTACCATGAAACCAAAACCAAAAAAACCGGAGAAAATCTGGCAATTCTGCAATCTCAGGCCGACAGTGTCCGGGCTTTATTGGATGAAAGTATAGGTGCCTATGCGAGTTCTACGGATCGTGTTCCCAATGCGAATCCGATCCGGACTTCAGCTATGGTCGAAAGCCGCAAGCGTCAGGTTGACGTGCAGGCAACGGGGGCTGTCTATGGGGAAATCGTGAAGAATCTTGAAATTGCCAAAGTTAGTCATCGCAATAATTCTCCATTGATACAGATCATCGACTCGCCCAGGTTGCCTTTGGACCGAACCGAAATCCGCCTGGTCAAGGGAATGGTCCTGGGGGCGGTGATTGTAGGACTTCTGACTATTTTTGCCCTTTATTTCCGCCGATTGTACCAGAAATACGTGCAGGAAAGCTAAAAAATAGGCAATAATGCTAGAAAAAATTAAGCAGCATTTCTCGCTTAGAGGTTTCATTCGAAATATTTCAGTTCAAAATTTCCTCTATTTGGCGCTAATTCAGGGCACAAATGTTTTGATTTCCATTATTTCGGTCCCACTGATAATACAGCATATCGGCGTTGATCAATTTGGGCTAGTCAATTTGGCCCTTTCGGTGATAACTTCGTTGAATATTGTGGTAGGTTTTGGCTACAATTTCAGTGGTCCTAGAGAAGCTGCTATCCATCGAAACAATATAACTAAGCTCTCGGAGCACTTTTCCTCGGTTTTGTATAGTAAACTCACTATTGCAGGACTTTTGGCGCTGGGTTTATTTTTGATCATCCAATTTACCGGTGCTTTTGAGGGATACAGGATTATCCTACTCTTCTCTACCATTATATTGTTTTCAGAAGCGACACAGCTTGTTTGGTTCTTTCAAGGGATTGAAAAAACAAGAATTGCCAGTGCCATCAATGTTCTGAGTAAATTTTGTTATTTGATCGCCATCGTTTTCTTTATTGATGTCCCTGAAAAATCTAAGTATGTCAATTTTATATGGGGATCTACGGCCCTGGCATTTAATCTCGGGTTAGTAGTCTTTGTAGTGTATCGGATAAATGTAAAACTTGAGAGATTAAAGATTTCTCAGCTTTTTACGTCTATCAGGGAAAACACTAAGCTGTTTTTCTATAATTTGATCTCGCACATCACTGTGAGCGGAGGAATTATCATTTTGAGCTTTTATGAGGGATCTGCCCAACTGGGCATGTATGGTTTAGTCGAGAAAGTTATTATTACACTAAGGTTTTTCCCCTCTCTGGTTCTTTCCGCCACCTTTCCAAAAGCTTCCCATCTTTTTATTCATCAAAAAGAGAAGTACAATCAATTCCTGCTCAAAATTTCCCTTGTTGCCATGATTGTGAGTGGACTGATTTCATTAAGTACTTACATTTTCGCTCCAGAAATCGTCAAATTTCTGGCCAAAACCCATTTAGAGGACTCTATCTTATATTTGAAAATATTGTGCTTCATACCGTTTTTGTCCTCTGTCAATATCTACAATATGATGTTTTTTCTGACAAAGAATCTTCAACAAACACTCATCAAATCCTCCGCTATCAATTGTGTCTTTATGATCGCAACGACGAGCTTACTTGCCTCAATTTATGGCACTACAGGATTGTGTATGGCACTTATATTAAGTGAGATATTTACTACTGTTACTTGTACAATACTAAGGATACATCACTCAAAAAAGGTAGATTAAATTAGCTGGATTGCGACGCCAGATTTTGAATTATTGTTTTTATTTCCTCTCCCCATTTTGTCCAGTTCAGTTCATTCTGATATTTTCTCAGCGCATTTTCAGACATTTGCTGATAAAGGGTAGTATCATTAATCAAAAGCTCTGAATAATGAAGAAAGTCTTCTGTATTTCCAGTTAAAAAACCGGTAACACCATGCTCTACTTGGCTGGATATTCCTCCTGTATCAGTAACAATGACTGGAATACCAAAAGCTGCTGCCTCATTAAGTACTATCGGGGTACAGTCCGCTTCCGTGGGCAACAGCATAATGTGTGTTTGTATTAGTATGCTTTCAAGCAACTGTTGACCTTCAGCTTTATTCTTATCTATAAACGGAATAACAGTGATATTCTCATCTGCGATATCCGGATTGCAACCGCAGATGGTCAGTGACACGGTATAGCCTTTTTCTCGTAGTGAATTAAACACAGCCAACACTTTTGCACCACCCTTTCTCTTCCAATCAACACCAAGGAAGAGAATGTTAAACTCCGCAGCTTGACTTTTATCCCTAGGTTCAATTCTTTTTGTCGGAATTATATTCGCTCCAAACTTCACTATAAAAACCTCATTTTTTGGTTTATGGTAATAGTCGCAGACGAAATCTGCTGCCCACGCCGAGGAATAAACGCAAGCTGAGGCCCTTTCAATTGCCTTCTTTTCTATTTGGTTTGATTCACGCTTTGACCATTCCGAGATACCTTTGTAATCTTCGTAATAGCTGCTAATCTGAGCAAATGAAGAATCAGAATAATAGCAGATTGGAATTGAAGTGTCCAAAAAAGCAATTTCTGTGGATCCGGCTGGTGCAAAAATTACGTCAATATTCAACGTTTTTAACCTGTTACTAATGATGCAGGAGTAGTAAGTGCTCAGTGTTTTGGATCGTAGTTTGTCGTATTTTTTGTTGAATACTATCCTATGTAATCCCGCTATTCCACTAAGCCAAATTCTTAAAAAATAGGGACTGGCAATAGGTCCTATCACTTCCACATGTTCAAAATTATTTATAAGTTCATTGAGCATGAAAGAATAGATTCCTGACCATGACTTCCTGTCAAGGGGGTCAGATGCTGATAGGAATACAAGGTTAAGCTGATTTTTCTTTCCCACGGTTAGGTTTTATTGAATGATTCAGTTGGTTTCAATCTTTCTTTGCTGACGCTAGTCAGTCTGAAGAAAGCATCTATAAACTACTATCTTTTTGGTTCTACCACGAATTTAATGGAGATCTGACCGGAGAAGTTTGGCCACCCGATAAATCGATTTCATATAACCTTGAATTCCAGTCCAAAACACCCTCTTGAATGTTAATCTATTTATTTTTGGATTACCATAAAGTATATATTCCACTAACCTAAGGGTAGAACCATCTTTTTTAAGCTGAAGAATATCCCGGTTCTCGGATTAGATATTAGACATGTAAAATACATTTGTATTTTTGAGAAATGGAAATCAAATATTCAACTGCCATCCTAATTGTCAATTGGGGGTCTTACGATTATACCAGATCCTGTCTGATTAGCCTTTCCCATTGCTTGAATAAAGATTTTCAAATCATCGTCATAGATAATGGCTCTACGGATGGCTCCGGCAAGATGCTATTTGATGAGTTTCAAAATAGTTGTACATTCTTGTTCTCTGATACCAACTTGGGCTTTTCGGGAGGTAATAACTTAGGAATAAAATGGGCGCTGGAAAGAGACTTCGATTTTGTCCTATTGCTGAACAATGACACGGAAGTGAATCCCGATTTTTTGACCTTGATGCTTGGGGAGTTTGCCCTTAATCCAAAGCTTGGTGTTGTTCAGTCCATGATCGTATTTATGGATGAACCGAACAAGATCTGGAGTGCAGGTGGAAAGTGGATTCCATCACTTGGAAGAGCTATAACCTTAGGAGATAGGGTGTTGTTGAAAGACTATGTAGTCCAAAAGAAACCGCTTGACTGGGCTACAGGCTGCTGCCTGCTGATTACCCGACAGGCTTTAGAGCAAGTCGGAATGCTCAATGAGCAGTATTTCGCCTATTTTGAAGATGTTGAATGGTCTTTGAGATGTAGGGATAAAGGATATGAAATTGCCTTGGCTGAAAAAGCTACTATTTATCACGTAGCTGGAGGCTCTTCAAAAAAAGAACACGCTGAGGGGATGCTGAGTCCTCGCGTTTTCTATTTTCATGTTAGAAATCAATTCTTCCTGGTTCGTCAGCAAGTAAAGGGATTGTGGAAAATTGCTGCTATCACCTATCATCTGTTAAGGTTCTCAGCATGGGCAGTATATTTTACCGGGAGATTCAGGTTCAAAAAGTTGAAATCAGTTTTGCGGGGGATTATTGAAGGCCTGTCCAAACCTATATAACCTACTCGTCAATGACACTGATCGCTTTTATCATTATAGCTTTTGGAGTGGGCATAGCTTTCTTCAGCACATTGAATCAGATTGTTTTCAAGGGCAAGTGGGGTTATTTTATTTTCTTCCTGCTTATATATCTTCCGATATATATTACCAGTCTGAGCCTTGTTTACTTGGTCACGCGGTCTCCCGAGGCAGTTTTGTTATTTCAGTCATTTAAAGAGTTGATTGTATTAATCGCTGTATTTGCTTTCGTTATTTTCCAAAAGCGACCATTTGATTATTCATTTCGCCTTCAGACCACCGACTGGCTGATGATGGCCTTTCTAGGTTTGACCACGGTATTTCTCATTCTCCCGATTGGTGAAGCCAGTTTTGTAAACAAAGTTCTGTATTTCAAGGGGATGATAATTCCTGGCCTCATTTATTTTCTGGGGAGAAATACCAAGTTTGCTGAGTTAGAACTTAACTGGGTTTTTCAAATTATTTTTGTCATAGCCATAGCTGCTTTTATGGTTAATGTGGTGGAAAGTTATATTCTGGATACGCATCTTCAGCAGTTTACAGGGTATGCTTTTTTTAATCTTCACCTCAGTGATATTGAGCCCGATGGAAATTACGGACTGACTTGGACTTTTGAATCTACGAATGCAATGAAGCGGTTTGCCAGTTTTTTTTCTAATCCCCTCGAACTCGCCAGTTCTGTATTGATGGGTTTTGCAGCTGGTTTGATTTGGTTTCTTACCTCTGATAAGCAAGTCCAATGGAAATATGCACTGATTATGTTTTGTAGCATTAGTAGTCTTGTTTTTGCTTCGTCGAGAGCTTCATTTGCTGCCTTTTTTGTTATGCTTTTGTTTATTGCTTTGGTTTTTAGGCTATTCAAACTTATAGGCTTTGGATTCCTGTGTTTTTTAGCTTTTGCAGTATATGTCCTATTCTTTGCATCGGAGGATTTATACTTTTATGTGATTGACACCTTAAAATTGGCGGATACTTCGAGTGTGGGACATGTAGTGCAGTGGGCACTTGCCTTCGATTCTATGATCAGCAATCCCCAGGGAATAGGACTCGCGATGAGTGGAAATTTTGGAAGTGTGACAGACGATCTACGGGTGGGCGGTGAAAACCAGTTTCTGATCTATGGTGTGCAGCTAGGCTGGCTGGGTATGTTACTTTATATCGGTATGCTGGTTTCCGGGATTCGAGAATCGATTTTCGTCTTTAGATTTTCAAATAGTCTAAATGTTGCAAGAATTGCCTTTGTGGCTGGTACTGTCAAGGTGGGGTTGCTGCTTCCAATGTTCACTGCCAATGTAGAAATATATACCTATGTATCCTGGATATCCTGGTGGATGGTGGGCTACAGTGTAAATGAGTTTAGCAGATTAACCGTATCTTTGAAAAGTTCTGGTTTTAAATCACTTGGATTAAACCCTGCCAATTCTAAATCATGAAAATACTACTAGATATTCCGGAAGATAAAGTATCCTTTTTTATGGAGGTTTTGAAGAATTTCAGTTTTGTAAAAGCAAAACCCCTATCAAATGATAATGAGGATTTTTATGAAGGCTTAAAAGAAGCGGTGGAAGAATTAAATGAAATGAATGAAGGAAAGAGAAAAGGGAAAGAGTTAAGTGAATTTTTAAATGGGTTATAAGGTCATTGTACTTGATTTTTTTCAAAGGGAGGCCAAAAGACTAATCAAAAAATATCCCTCTCTAAAAAATGAGCTCGAAAGATTGGGATCAGAGTTAGAAGAAAACCCAACTCTTGGCACTCCGATAGTAAATAATTGTCTCAAAATTAGAGTATCAATTTCTTCAAAGGGTAAAGGCAAATCAGGTGGGGCAAGAGTAATTACCCACGTTTTCCTTTTTGAAGAAACAGTGTTCTTATTATCGATTTATGATAAATCTGAAAGAGGGAACATTTCCTCAGCCAAGATTAAAGAGCTATTGAAAGGAATAAAAAAGTGAAATCTCCAAATACATACTTCTCATTGAAAATTCTTCGCTTTTGAAAGTCCTACTCGACCTCCAATACCTCAATGTCGCCACTTCAGGTATCAAGACATACATGATGGAGCTTGCAAAAGCTGCCGTTGCGTATCCTCATCCTGATGTCGAGTGGATATTTACCCATGATCCTGATCAGCAAGCTGCTGATCAAACGTTCAAAAATCCCCAATCGAAAATCCAGCGATTGAATTACCACATGGATTATTTCCGTTGGAAAGAGTTTCATCTGCCCGATCTGGTCAAAAAACACCAGCCGGATGTCCTGATTTGCCCTGATTTCGTTTCGCCGGCAGCGTCATTGCCCTGTCGAAGATTGACGGTAATTCACGATGCTTTTTTCTGGCAAATGCCGAAGAATTATCCGAAATGGTGGAGGACTTACTTTTTGAATCTGATCAAAAAAGGGCTGAAAGAACGGACTCAAATCATCACCACAACTGAGTATTCCAAACAAGCATTGTTGGAGCATCTGGGGGGGGATTTCCCGGTTTCGGTAATCTACCAAAGTCCAAAAACTCTGGAAGATCGTCGTGATTGTGGGTTTTTACAGGAATCAGGCTTGAAGGATAAATCATATTTTCTTCATATTGGAACCTTTGATAAGCGTAAAAATCTTCCACTTTTAGTGAAAGCCTATGCTGATTTTTTGAAGGAAACCGGATCTGATTTTCAACTTGTCTTAGTGGGTGGTCCCGGCCAAAGTAAGCAGATGAATGACTTCCCGATCGTGGAGGAATTGGTGAAAACCCTTGGCCTGGAAGGCAAAGTAATTTTGCCCGGATACCTGAGTGATTCGCAAGTCAAAGCCCTTTACGGAGGAGCTTTTGCCTACGTGTTTCCTTCGGAAAATGAAGGCTTCGGAATTCCAATTGTAGAAGCGATGGGATACGGATTGCCGGTAATCCATTCTGATCAGCCTGCTTTGCTGGAAGTAGCCGGAGGAGCAGGATTGGCTTCCAAAACAGGTGATCAACAGGATTTGGCTAAAAAAATGATACTTTTGAGCCAGGGGAAAGGCCTTCGGGATGATCTTATTCGAAAGGGATCTGAGCGCAGCGAGGACTTTTCTCCCAAGAAATTTATTGATGGGTTTCATAAAATTATTCTACAAAGGAGTTAATTCATTACCATTGAAAGTCCTTTTTCTTAGCAGTTCTTCAGACCTATATGGGTCTTCCAAAATTCTCTTGGAAGTCATCAGAATTTATAAAAAAACCGGACTGACTCCGATAGTTTTATTACCTGGGCCGGGACCTTTGGCCGAGGAATTGAAAGCGGAAGGTTTTATTGTCAGAATTCAAAATCTGGGAATTCTCCGCAGGAAATATGTCAATCCGGCAGGTTTGCTTAACAGACTGAGTAAAAACCTGAAAGCTTATCGATTTCTGGATGAACTTCATTCCGAATTCAAATTTGAACTTGTTTATTCAAATACCCTTGCAGTTATAGTGGGAGCATATTGGGCGAAGAGAAATAACCTTCCTCATATTTGGCATATCCATGAGATTTTGCCAGGCCCGATACCTTTGGTGAAACTGCTTTCAAAGATGATTGATAGCAGTACTCCAAGGCCAATTGTGGTTTCTGAGGCAGTTTCAAGCCATTGGAAATCCAAATTAAAGTTGGCTAAACCGAAAGTTATCCACAATGGGATTCCCTATGATGAGTTTTTGAAAGCCTATCCAAATGCCAAATCTGAGCTTGGACTTCCTGTGGATAAGTTGATCATCACCATGATCGGTCGCATTAATCCCGGCAAAGGACAGTCGTTCTTTTTGGAAATGGCAAGCAGAATTTCCAAGACTTATCCACAATGCCATTTCGTGTTGGTGGGTGACCCATTTCCGGGATATGAGCACATTCAGGATGAGATTAGGATGGCGATTAAAGCAAATAGTTTGGAGGAAAAAGTCAGTGATTTAGGATTTAGAACAGATATTCCAAAAGTCCTGGCAGCTACTGATATTTTTGTATTGCCTTCAATTCTTCCGGATTCATTTCCTACCGTGATTCTGGAGGCAATGGCATCCGGTATTCCCGTCGTGGCAACCCGATCCGGAGGTGCAAGCGAAATGGTTCTGGATGGAGAAACCGGATTTCTGATCCCGATTGGCGATGTGGATAAAGGCATTCAGGCTTTGAGTAACTTGATTGAAAATGAAGCCATGAGATTGGAAATGGGAAAAGCAGGAAGAGCTCGGGTCTTGACAGAATACAGTTTGGAAGCGTTCGAAGAAAAAATTAAAACCCATTTATGGCAGCATCTGAGAAGAAACTGAAAGTGGCCATCATGGGAGCAAAGGGCTATCCCTACGTCTACGGCGGGTATGATACGATGATCAAGGAGCTTGGTGAGCGTCTTGTTGAAAGAGGTGTGCAGGTACGCGTTTATAATCACCGCGCTCTTTTTGCAGACCGCCCCAGATTTGTGAATGGGATTGAGTGTATTTATACTCCGGCGATTGAGTCAAAGAGCCTGACTCAGGTCACTCATACGTTCTTTTCAATGATCCATGCCTGTTTCTCAGATGCCGATGTAATTTTTGTGGTAAATAGCGGAAATGGTCCTTTTGGGCTGATTTCGAAGATCTTTGGGAAACCAACAGCCATCAATGTGGATGGTCTGGAGTGGCTTCGTCCGAAGTGGAAAGGTCTTGGTTCCAGGTATTTTTTCTGGGCATCGAAACTTGCAACCAAGTTTTATGACCAGTTGATCAACGATTCGGATGAGATGCGAAGAGTGTATCTGGAGCTTTTCAATGCTGATTCCAAAGTGATTGCCTACGGAGCAAATCCGCGGGAATCGGTAGATTCAAAGCCAATTGAAAGGTGGAATTTAAAATCTCATTCTTACTATTTGATAGTGGCGAGGTTGGTTCCTGATAACAATGCGGACCTGATTATCGAAGGATTTTTGAAGTCAGATTCAAAGAGAAAACTGGTGATTTTGGGGGATGTGCCTTTTGAGGATAAATGGGCGAATCGATTGATGAACATCAAAGATGAGAGATTGCTTTTCACTGGATATGTGACCGATCCGAATGAATTAGCGGCGTTATATTCCCATAGCTTTGCCTATTTCCATGGGCATGAGTTTGGCGGGACAAATCCGGCGATGCTAAAAGCGCTTGGGTACGGATGTGCGATTCTGGCTTTGAATACTCCATTTAGCCAGGAAATGCTGCAAAATGGAAAGCATGGATGGTTCTTTGAGAAGACAGCGGAATCAGTGAAATCGATTATTGAAAAGGCCGAGGCAGCGCCTGAAAAAATGGAAGAATTTCGATTGACAGCCCGATCGGGTTTAACCCGGAAGTATAACTGGGAGCATGTGACGGATCAGTATTTGGAGGTTTTTGAATCACTTTCCAGAAAGTAGTTCCCACAGATAATCACAGAAAAAGTCACTGATTTTCACAGATCTGTTTGAATCTGTGGAGTTATCCGTTCAGACCTGTGGGAAATCATGAGTCAGTGTTTGGAGGTTTTTAAATCATTCTTTCGAAAGTATTTCCCACGGATACTCACCGAAAAAGTCAGAGATTTTCACAGATCTGTTTGAATCTGAGGAGTTATCCGTGCAGATCTGTGGGAAATCATGAGTCAGTGTTTGGAGGTTTTTGAATCACTTTTTCGAAAGTATTTCCCACAGATAATCACAGAAAAAGTCACTGATTTTCACAGATCTGTTTGAATCTGAGGAGTTATCCGTGCAAATCTGTGGGAAATCATGAGTCAGTGTTTGGAGGTTTTCAAATCACCTTTTCGAAAGTATTTCCCAGAGATAATCACCGAAAAAGTCACTGATTTACTCAGATCTGTTTGAATCTGTGGAGTTA
>JAKFCO010000035.1:0-2991 GCA_036676605.1 Algoriphagus sp. | reverse complement strand
GGACGCGGGGCATATAGCGGTGTACTTCTCCGCGCATACCTTGCTGCCGGCGAAAACCCGCGCCTTTGTGGATTGCCTGGTCGAGCATTTCAAAGCGCAGAATCTGGCTGAGCGGTTTTCCTGTTGAGCCAGATGCGGCGGCGCTATTGCGTTTCGCTCAGCTGCCCGGCGCCTCGGCGATTGCCTTGAGTTGATAGGGGACACCCATTACTTGCCAGATAGAACAGGTGATCTTCCTTAGCAAAGAAACAGGCTGAATGATTGTTCCCCCGTTGAATCAGGTGCAACGGGACTCCCGGCAACAGCACACGCGCTCGACGCGGCATATGGAAACTCCTTTTCCATGAAATGACGCCAGAAGAGTGGACGAGATCAGGATATTCGTCGTCTGTCCCTTATTACCTCTTGTTTAGGCTGGCGAATTTTCCAATGAGACCAACAATTCATCTAGTTGTTTTGAAATCTTTTCAGCATTTGACTGAACCAGTTTTCTATAGCCCTCAGCATCGGTGTCGATATCCAGCTCTTTACGGATTCCTACCATGACCGGAACTTGAAGCAATGCGATATTCTTCATTTCGTGTGCCAAATATATAGCAAGCTCTTTTGTATATTTATTAATTTTATCCCAACATTCATTTCTTTTGTTAGCCAATTCATCGGATCTCTTTTTATGGTGGTCAAAAGAATTGCTCAATGCATCAAATACATTATTGTCTGGTCTTCCTGACTCGTTTTGTTTGGTCATTGCGGCCAGAATTCTTTTTATCTCCGCTTGCTCTTCGTCATATTGTGAATTAGCTAAGTTAAGATCTATTTTTGAATCGCTGATTGGGGATAATTTGATCATCAATTTAAAAATAAGGCCGCTATATGAAATGACTAATTCATTAAGTGCCTTCCCTGTTTCCTCCTCTGCCACCAGAGCTAACTTAGCTGCGGTAGCAAAAAATTGCTGAAGTGGCTCAGCTAGATTTGTGTTTATAGGATCAACTTGGGTAAGAGTGCCAAGATAACTATTTGCTTTTACTAGCTCTTCTACTGCCGTTAGGTATACGTCCCTCCTTAGCGTAGCCTTCCGATCGATCGCCTTAATTTTCGCGTCATGCCTTAGTTGAATTTTAAGACGTCGCGTGTTGTTCCAGTTTGAAATCAAAACACCAGAGAAAGCAATGAGAGAGCCTAATGCGACTGACCATATGCTAATCGGAATAGTTTTTAAAATATCGATCAAGTTTTACCTTTCCTCTATCGGACGCCTAACGTCGTGCTCTGCGGAAATTTAGGAGCGACAGCGAGTAAATTTTCCTTAGCAGAGCCTTGTTAGGCATTACAATTGCCGAATATCAAAGCCTAAAAATCTTAAAACCTTGGTGGTTCGGCCATTAATTACGGGTAAGTTTTCCCTATTTATCCAACCAATAAGCTCTTGAATATTTGCTTGTCCGAACTCATTCAATTTATAGCTGTCGTCAAATAAACAATCTGACATCCGTGATACGACTTCTCCTTTACCATAAAGAAGATGTGCTAGTGTTTTCTTTATATTTTGGATTTCATTTGAGGCTATAAATTCGGACTTAAGAGTTTCTAAGCCGCCTTTATAAAACCGAAGTCTATCGTGAAATGAGTGTAGTACGCATAGCGCTTCTACTATTTCTTCTTTCGAAGATGAATTAATCGTTTCAGGGCTATTGAATACACGACTAATTAAGGGGTAATTTACCGGAATTATTCGCTCTTCGAAATGTTTCCATTCTGTATCCAGCCACTCATCAATAAGCGAGTTAAGAATTAACTTTTTGGCATCATTCCACCCGATTGGCTGTTGCTTCCATGTTTCTTGAATGGCATGACAATCTCTTACAAAACTAAAAAACGAATCTATCTCTAACCGAAGAGGTATATCATCTTCACTGACCTTTCGTGACTTTAAAGAATATTGTTCTTCGATTTTCCTATAAGCTGACACTGATTCCTGATATGACTTTCGGTACGTATCGAGAAAAATAGATTTTTTGGTGGTTTTTTTCTTTCCTCTATTCACATTTGAAAAGTTCTTGTCACCCAAAGTCGCAATTACTTCATGATCTAGCTTGGTCACCAACTCCGAGGTATTTTTAAATTTGTTGTATATGGTTTTATATGACGCAATAGAATCCTCACTTAGAACCTCGGCCTCATCCCAGTATTCAGAGAACAAAACTGTCAACTCATCAAACCTCAAATCATGAGATGGTAAACTAATCATGATCTCTTGATTGGTTTGTATGGCGGACTTAGTTAGATTAGCCGAACCAATCAATACTGATTTGTCGCCGAAAATATACATTTTTGGATGGAACGAATGGCTTGTGTAATATCTCGCCTCAATATTCTTATTGTTTAGCAGCTTTTCTAGAGCATGAGGTGAAGTCGGGAACCCTAACCTAACAACAATTCGTATATGACAATTCTTCTCAAGAAGTATGTTTATCACATCAAATTCGGTAAAGAATGCCGATGCGATAAAAATATCCATACCATCTCGTACGCTTGAATTTATGCCATTTTGTACGAAATCCCCTTTTGAGCTTCGATTTGTAAATAAATCCAGCATATTAATTGCCTAACAGTAATTAAACGAAATTTTTCGTTATTGAATAACCCAACATTCCAGATAAGTCCACCCGCCCGCCAACGACCCATAACGTAAAAGCCTCACAGTTCAAGCTATTACCTGTAACGGCAGCCAGCAGTGGGTAATCGCCTGGTCGCATGTTTTCCCGCAACCGATACGCTGTGGATAAGTGCTGTCTGGTCAGCTTGCCGCTGGCGTGCATCGAGCGCAGTGCGCGGCGACGAAGCGGGGCGGCATGGCAGGGCGCCGCTATGGCAAGCCTGGGCCATTCGGGTGATGGGCAACGCATACCAAACATCCTTTTGGTAACGGCAGACGCGGAAGCTGGCACCGGGCCAGCAAAGGTAGCTCGACCTTAAGCACTCGGCGGC
>JAKFCO010000034.1:0-3295 GCA_036676605.1 Algoriphagus sp. | reverse complement strand
CAGTTTCAAGTTTGAGGTGGGTTACGAGGCGGTTGTAGAACTCATCAATATTTATCGGCGTGAGTTGTATAAAGCCAAGGGAGCTTCTATTAGCTGGATTACTCCGGAGGCCGCTGAGCAAGCGTCTACTCTGAATGCGCTGGGTGCAATCGGGTTAGATGTCACAATGGTCTACATGATGGGAATAAACGCCATCATGAATCTCTATGAAGCAATGACCAGCGCTGGTAAGGGAGGAGCTATTGCCCATACGATTGTAGAATATCAAAATCCAGACGAATTAAAAAAATGGGTTGTGGAAGCGACACCAACTGCCCTTGGCCCCATATTGATGACATTAATATCTGAGCCTGACGATTTCTCCATCGTTTCGACTAAGCCCGACACAGCGGAAAAACAGAATTACACCAAACAAAAATCGTATTTAATACAGCAGCGGGCCATCGAGATAATAATTGATTACATCACCACAAATGCCAAAGAAAAAGGCACATTAAGCGAAGCTCAAAAACAATTTGAAGCAGCCTGTTCTTGCATGAATAAATTTGGTGTGGAGCCCGTTGATGCGGGGCAAAAATACTGCGAAAACCGAAGCAAACTTGATACATTTATGAGCGAGCCGGTACTGGGTTACACCGAGCCAACGGGAGTTACCGCACGCGCGCGTTATAAAAGAAACGTATCTTTATTAGGTGAGCGCATCGATGGCTCTTGCAAAATTGTGATTCGTGAAAATAGCTACATACCTTCATCCGCAATAAAGCACATTGGCCCCGAGGGGAAAACCAATTGAAATCATTAAACACAATGAAATTTTTCCCATTTTTTCTGCTGCTTTACTTATTAAGCACAGCGACCAGCGCCGCGCCTTCTCCAGAGCAGAAAGAAGCAAAAGAAAAGGGAATAGAACTTTATAATCAATACAAAGCGATTTCTGCAGTCACCTACCTAAAGCTTGCAGCTGAAGGTGGAGATGATGAGGCTATGTATTATTTAGGCGAAGCCATAAGAAAAAATAATCGTTATATGAATGCTGAGGCGCAAAAAGCTTACGAAGACTCTGCGGCTCTAGGCAATATCTATTCAATGATAAGGCTTGGTCAAGCGACTGATGACTTATGCATTGCAATGAATAACTGCCCTCAAGGAAAAAAAGCGGCCAAAGAATGGATGGATTTAGCTAAAAAATCTGCAAGCTTAGAAGCCGGGCGTGGAAATGCGGAGTCAATGTACCTAATGTATGAGATATCCGGCGATGACAAATGGCTTGAAAAATCGGCACAAAATGGATTTTCTCTCGCGCAGTTTCGCTTAGCCACAAAATATCAAGAAGGCGGCGGTTTTTTTCTACTCCCTGCAAATCGATTAGATGCTGTGGAACTCTGGATGAAAGCTTCTGCAGAAGGTGGCTATCCACCTGGCATGATGGGGTTAGCTGCAGTTTCAATTGAAAAAAAGGATCTTGAAAGTTTCAGACTCTGGAATGAAAAAGCTGCTGCCTCCGGATATGTTGAGGGAGTGTTTGGATATGGCTCCTATTTGGGAGAGGATCCATCAAATTATGGATTCAAATTAGACCTCGTTAAATCATACGCTCTACTTTCTCTCCTTTATGAACTTGACGGTGGTGGTCATGTTCGACGAAATGTTGAGGACGTGCTACCCGAAATCGCAAAAAGAATGTCACCTGAGCAAATAAAAGAAGCTAAAAAGTTTTCGGAGGCCTGGAAATCCAGCCATCCTCCACTTTCCTTTTTTCCTGATAAATTATGAAAAAAAGCGACTTAATGAAGATTTTTCTATTTGTGGCTTGCGTTGCAATCAGTGTTTTCTCAGAGGCCAGCTCCGGACAAATTACTATTCAACAACAGGTGATCAAACCACAAGAGCCGTTTCTGAAAGAGAAAAACAAATTATTAGAAACGAAGCTTTCTGCCACCCAGCAATCTGCTAAGACCCAGGGCATTAAACTATACAACCAATTCAAAGCAATTTCTGCATTGACATTCCTTCAGCTAGCGGCCCAAGCGGGTGATCACGAAGCACAATACTACCTAGGCGAAGCCATTCGAAAAAACAAAAAATATATGACTTCTGAAGCGCAGAGCGCTTATGAAGCATCGGCCCTCCAAGGCGACATATACTCGATGATAAGGCTTGCTGGAGAGAAGAATGATCTCTGCGTAGCGATGACCAACTGTCCAAAAGGTCGAAAGGAGCCAGGCGATTGGGGAAAAATGGCTTTAGATGCCGCGAGCGTAGAAGCTGCGAAAGGAAACGCAGAAGCCATGTACCTAATGTTTATAGTTACCGGCGATGATAAATGGCTGGAAAAATCCGCCGAAAATGGGTATGCATTTGCGCAATACTTTTTAGGGGTAAGCTATCGTGAAGGGCGGGGCTTTTTTCTACTACCATCGAATCGGGAAGAGGTTGTTGAACGCTTAATGAAATCTTCCGCAGAAGGAGGTTACCCTCAAGGCATGTTGGAATACGGAGCAATCCTAGCGGAAAAGAAAGACATGCAAGGGTTTAGACTCTGGAACAAAAAAGCGGCAGAAACTGGATACGCGACTGCAATTTTTGGATATGCATCAAACTTAGGAAAAGAATCATCTGAGTTTGGATACACCTACGACCCGATCAAGTCCTATGCATTACTTCACCTTCTGCTTGAGTTAGATGGTGGCGGCGGAATGCCCGACTATGTTAACTATGTACTTCCTGATATTTCCGCCAAGATGACTCCCGCTCAAATAGAGAAAGCAAAAATACTCTCTAAGGAATGGAAAGAATCTCACCCACCACTATCCTTCTTCCCCGACAAGCTATGAGTTAACAAATGAGAGTGTATTTTTTCGCAGCCCTTTTTGCGTTCGGAATATCTTCCGAGGTTTACGCTCAGCTTACTTCGGACTTGAATTCAGCCAAAGCGCAAGGCATCACACTTTATAATCAATTCAAAGCTGCCTCGGCAGTGCCATTCCTGGAATTAGCAGCCCAAGCAGGGGATCATGAAGCCCAGTATTATCTGGGCGAAGCGCTGCGAAAAAAGAAAAGGTATATTACACCTGAGGCACAGAGCGCTTATGAAGCTTCTGCACTTCAAGGCGATATATATTCAATGATCCGGCTTTCCGAAAATAACAACGATCTTTGCGTTGTTATGAAAAACTGTCCCGAAGGTCGAAAAGAACCAACTGAATGGAGAAAAATGGCCTTAGATGCTGCTGAAAAAGAAGCAGCCAAAGGAAACGCCGAGGCCATGTACCTGATGTTTCGCCTAACTGGTGAC
>JAKFCO010000033.1:0-4268 GCA_036676605.1 Algoriphagus sp. | reverse complement strand
GCTACTTGACGAGGCTACCAGCGCGCTGGATTCGGAAGTCGAAGTGGCCATTCAGGAAAGCCTCGATGAAATGATGGAGGGAAAAACCGTAATCGCCATCGCCCATCGGCTGTCCACGATTGCAGCAATGGATCGACTTATTGTCATGGACGATGGACGCATCATCGAACAGGGCACCCACACCGAATTGCTCGCTAAGAACGGCATCTATGCACGACTGTGGCACCATCAGAGTGGCGGGTTCCTGGGTGAGGATCGGGGGATGACCGAGGCTATGGATCAAGTATGAGCGTGAACGGCCCGGGGATGATCTGCAAGCGGCTGGGTCGATTGCTGCCCCTCGTGACAGTCAGCAATCGGCCAATAGCTGACCTTCAACGTATCTATAAAATCAGTAGCGATTCAGATCAGACGGTGACAAACGCCATCGCGTGCCACACTCCCGACGACAGCCGGGTGTCACTACGACGGAGGACCCACGATTTGACAGAAAATTTTAGCCTGAATGTTTCTTTCTATTCCTATGGCAATACGCCAGCGGACATGCTACCAAGTAGACTTCGCCGGGAGATTCGGATAAACGCTATCTCGCAGCATTTTTACGCATCGTCGCAAGCATCAACGAAAGATCTAATTCGCGGCATGAAAAAATAGCAATATAGATGGGTGATTTGGCTGCGCTACCACAACTATCAAGGATTGAAGTATGGAAACAGAAATTGCTTCCGAAAACAGCGGCGAAATCCCCGCCACCTGTGAAAGCGATCCACTTCATCTTACGTTAGACTTATTGTTGTCAGAGATACAAAACAACAAAGCACTACTTAAAGATAATATATTTCGGAAAAAACTAAGCACCCTATTCAAAGAATCAACCTCCAAAAAGCTTATAACCTTAGATAGTAAAGACCCCCTTGAGCTATTAGCATTTCCAATTAACATCGACGCAGTATTACAACACTTAAACCAAGATATGCGCGACGACTGGTTCATTGACGTACTACAACACCAAGACTTATTTTCTAATAAGTCACAACTGCACGACACGTTAAAGTCTCTCTTACTTGAAGAAAATGGGCGTTACTTAGGCTGTGAAAGACAGGCGTACGACATCCCAAAAAAAGGGCTAGGAATTCGTTATTCATTAGAAACGGACTTCTATGATCGCTTCATATATCAAGCTATTTGCTCTTATTTGATGCCATTTTATGATCCACTATTATCCCATCGAGTGCTAGGTCATCGGTATAACAAAAAGCGAGCGTCCGAGAAATACATATTCAAAAGCCGAATCGACTTATGGAAAACCTTCGAAGGCGTAACGAAAACAGCACTTTCTAACGACCAGTCGCTGCTAGTTACCGACCTGATTAACTATTTCGAGAACATTTCCCTAACGGCCATAAGTGCATCGTTCGAAACGATGCTTGAACAAGTGAATGCATCAGGACCTGAAAAGACCTTAATTCGAAATGCAATACATACGCTATGTACGCTTCTGGCAAGATGGGGATACAATGAGAGACATGGCCTCCCTCAAAATAGAGATGCCTCATCCTTCATTGCCAACGTAGTACTCAACTCAGTTGACCAGAACATGGTGGCTTTGGGATACGACTACTATCGGTATGTGGATGACATCAGGATAATTTGCTCTTCACCGCGAACAGCCAAAAAAGCGCTCACAGATTTAATAAATCAGCTTCGGAAACTCGGAATGAATATTAATTCAGGAAAAACCGCGATCCTTACAAAGGATACTCCAGACTCCGAAATCGCCGAAAACTTTCCGACTACCGACGATAGAACACTTACAATCGACAGCATGTGGCGCTCCAGAAGCAGGAGAGTTATAGCTCGATCGGCAAAGTACATATATCAATTGCTGAAAGACTGCATAGACAACAAACAAACTCAGTCACGACAGTTTCGATTTGCAGTGAACCGTCTAATTCAACTAAGCGAAGCGAAGATCTTTGATATCCATACAGAGATTTCAGGCGATCTTAAACTGCTAATGATAGAAACTTTAGAAGAGCACGCGGCCTCTACAGACCAATACTGCCGCCTTCTTTCAGCCCTAAACTTGACAGAAGATGATCACGAAAAAATCACTCAATACTTGATGGATGATGAGAAATCCATTCACTCCTGGCAAAATTTTCATCTTTGGTTATTACTCGCAAAGAACAGCTATAAAAGTGAAAAAATTCTTCAGTACGCATCCGCCAAAATACAGACGGACGTTCTTCAAGCAGAGGCATCCGCGATCTTCATATACCTCCGCTGCGTTGATGAAAGCGCTGCATTAATTCCAGTCATCCCGCAATTCAAAAGTACATGGCCTTTTTACCACCAAAGAAATTTTTTGCTTGCCACTAGCGAATTTGGCAAAGAAGACTTACGCCCATTAATATCACAGTTAAAAACAAAGATAAAAGGTACTGCCACCCGAGCAAGATCTCATTTCAAAGACGGACGCCCTCTTACAGAACGTGAATCAAGAAGCCCAATGGAACTATACGAAGAGATAAGCCCATATGACTAAAAAGGCTCTCATTTTCATCAGGGATTACACGGACCAAGGAAAAGACAGATTTTTTCTTTGGTCTGACAAAGTTCTGAAAGAGGCATCTGCTGAAGACATTTCCTCTCAAACAGAAGAGCTGGTTTGCCATGACTACTGGCTTATAGCTCCAATACTTTTCAGACTAACTGGAAGACTGCCAAAACTAATTACAGACGTCGAAGAACTAAGAATTTCCATCTCCGGAAAGAGATCCGAGAGAGAAAAAAAAGAAAAGATAGACATCACCAATTCGCTTCAAAGCCTTGTAGCTAAAGAGACCATACAAAAATATCTCGCGATATTTAACAGGAAAGAAGAAATCTGCGAAGAAACTCTTTCCGTGTTTGCCGATGCTCTCGTATCGTATTCTACCCAAATTGAAACTGAAGCAAAACACGAGCAGGAATGGGACAGACTAATCCAAGTAGAACAGCCTGTTGCGCGCTACCTGATAGGTTCTGCTGCGGCTGGAATAAATATAAACACGGAAGTGCTCAGGGGCCACAAGGATAAAATAGAATTCGATTTTTACATGGCCCTAAAGCATTTTTCGTCCAAATACAGTGTTCCTCTAGAGGTCCCATCGGATGAAGATATCGTGGAATATTTAGAGCCTCGCGGCTTTGATTTTTCTGGTGTAAATGTAGATTACGTACTCAATTTCGTCCCAATGCAGGACGAATATGCTGACGACTTACTCAATCTAAGAAAAATTCAAAAATCCAGGATGGTATTGGCGGCAATACCGCTCAGCCAGAAAAAAATCTTCCCAATAGTAGATTCATTCGGCTCGATTACCTCGCGCATATACTTCAAAGACCCATCATTGCAAAATCTTGCTAAGCAGCACCGAGACATACTCATTCCAGATGAAGGAAAACTCTTCTCCTACGTCGATTACGATCAGTACGAGGCCGGAATAATGGCCGCGCTATCCGGCGACCCATTACTTACGAAACTTTATGCGGAAGGTGATCTCTATGAAATAGCGGCTGACTCTATTTTCCGGGATGTAACAAAGCGAAAAGAAGCGAAACGACTATTCCTATCTTACGCGTATGGAATGAGGCATCGTGACTTAATTGATGCGGCGTACGGGTACGGCGCGGACAGACAACATGCAAAAGTTTTTTTTAAGCAATTTTCCGAATTTGAAGATTGGAAATCCAGAGTTTATACCCAGTTTGAAACAGAGGGCAAAATTGGAACCGCTCTTGGCAACCACATCAAGCGAGAGCGAAAGGGAGCTCTAAGTGAAAAGGAGAAGAGATCTTCAATCAGCCAGCAAGTCCAAGGTACCGCATCACTTATTTTTAAAAAGGCTTTAATTGCGATGAGCGGCGATCCACGAGTCGAGCTAAAAGTGCCAATGCATGATGCCGTGCTTTTCCAGCACCAGGCAGGTTTTGACCCGCAAGTCGTAGTCAAAATTTTTGCAGAGGCTATGTCCAACCACTTTGAACACAAGGTGACAGGAAAAGCATCGTTGGCGCCGTTTGGTCCTCCTCCAGAAGCAGTCTGAATCGCCCCGGGTTCCATAGACACATCTGAATGACCGCTTCTGGCCGATTTCTGCCTGTCGCGATGGGCAGAAATCGGCCAGTTGCAGTCGTTAGCGAACGGCTGCAATGGGTTGATTACAATCCTTCAAGATGGACACCAATCGGCCAGAAGCGCACGTATAGATTTATCGAGGCCA
>JAKFCO010000032.1:0-2322 GCA_036676605.1 Algoriphagus sp. | reverse complement strand
TTGGGTATTTTTCAAGGGTTTTTGGATGAAAAATAGAGTTCGACGCCCTTCGGGGGAAAGTAATGGTCAAACAGTCAATCAGGATTTAGAAATTAACCTGTAAACTTTTTTTAGGACGAGTCAAATGCCTATTTACACCTAGGTGGGTTTTTGGTTTGGAAGAAAAGTTCAACCCGCTTCGGGGTTGGGATCCAGATGTCCGTGGGATTCTTTTATCCACGGGTTTCACCCATGGCTACGCCACGGCGCACAGGTATTGAGAGGTTGGACCCCGTTCGGGGTCTTAAATTTGGCAATGAATCATCATGGGATTTCAGACGGTGAAGCCGTCGAACCATGAATAGCCCCCGGTAAAACCGGGGGTAAAAGAGAATATAGTGTAAGATGGTGCCAACCCCGAACGGGGTTGAACTTATTGGTAAATGGAATTACTCCGGACAACTGTACGGGATCCAAAAAATAGAAAGGTGTAATTACTCCCGACAACAGTACGGGATTACACCCAGCGCCCTCTTGAACTTCAAAGATGAATGGCAATAGACTACGCCGAGGTGGGGTTTCAACATACATGGAACCTTACGCAATCATTGACGAATCTGGATTCCCGATTGTTTGGATTCGTTTTACAGGCAATAAAAGCACTGACCACAACTTTCAAACTTATTTGGCCCAAACTAAAGCCTGTTATCGGTTCAGCAAGTCATTGGCTATAATTTTCGATGCTTCAAACGCGGGCATACCCTCACTTTCACATCAAAAAATGCAGGCTGATTGGCTCAGGAAAAATAAGGAACTGATGATAAATTTTTGCGCGGGGACTGCTTACATTATCCCCAATGCAGCCGTTCGAGCCCTCTTAAAAGTGATTTTTTCATTCCAAAAGCAACCTGTTCCTTATCAGATTTTCGAAAGTGAGCCTGAAGCAGAAGCATGGGTACAGAGTCTGGTTCTGAAATAGGCTTGTAAGTTTATTATCAGAACCCTCTTTTATTATTGCTCCTCTTTTCAAAGATCAATAGGCAACTCCGATATCTTTTTGACTTTGATATCTCTGTAGAAAATCTCAGCCCCTTCGGACTGAATTTGGATTTTACCGCTTTTTAGAGGCAACTCACCTGTTTCAGACAAGTAGCGTGAATTGTAAAGTACCATGACAACCTTATTGTTCACCACGTGCACAGCTGTGTCTCCAAAGCAATAAAGTTCCAAGGTATTCCATTCACCGGTCGGATTTTCGGCATCAGGGTATTTTATACAGCGCCTCCCCACCGCACTCGAGTCACTGAATATCAATTTTTCTGCTTCAGGATCATAGACATAGAATTCATCGGTCTTCTTTGCCGGTATGTCCATGATTCCGCCAGCCACACCCCAATAATCGCCACAATCACCTTCCTGCACCTGCAACTCCTGTGAACGCATCCAAAAACCACCATCCGCCCCGTGTGCACCCCCGGCATGGTATAGTAGCCCACTGTCTCTCTTGTTTTTGTCACGGGGTTTGTGTTTCGCTTCGCCCCATTTAAATTGAAGGCTGAGGTGGTAATTGCTGAAATCCTGCGTAGTGGATAAGCCTCCCCATTGTTCACCGGAAATCCGGATAGCTGGTTTTCCATCCACATCTACCAAGCTGAATACACTTTGGGGATCGATGTTTAATCCAATGGGGCTATCAGACCTCCCCATACTGGAGTCGGTGGTGGCCACCCATGCCGGCCCTATATAGGTATCCCATCCGGTAAGGTCTTTTTCATTGAAGAGTGCTTCCCATTGCTCTTCAGGCTTACAGGATAGCGAAACTAGGAGTGATAATGCGAGAAGAAAGATATTGGCTTTGGACATTTATTTTGGGGTTGGTTAAAGGTAGTGATTTTTCAAAAAAAGAAAAGAGAGTGGACAAAGCACAAACCAGAAAGAGGAAAAAGAAATCAGGAATTGGTGAAGACAACTCTGAAGGATTGGATTTCAAATCCTTGAAAAAATAGAAAAGCGTAGATGCTCCCGTACAGCTGTCGGGACTACGCTTAGGCCACTATTCTACTCTTAGCGGGGAGTTGAACCTGGAAGGATAGGATTTCTCCCGACAGCTGTACGGGATTCCCGAAAAAAGAAAAAGGTGCAGCGAATGCCACACCTATTAATAAATAGTAAACCATAATCAAAAAGGACTTCTTTTTAAAGAATCAAATCGGTGAAAAGTGTTGCTTAAGCCCCCGCTTTTCACAAAGATAGGCACTTGAATCAGCCCCGGAAATACCCAATATTGGGTATTTTTCAAGGGTTTTTGGATGAAAAATAGAGTTCGACGCCCTTCGGGGGAAA
>JAKFCO010000031.1:0-4611 GCA_036676605.1 Algoriphagus sp. | reverse complement strand
AAAATCAGTCGCTTCGCTTCACTTTTCGATCTCACCGTAGCGGTGCTACGCCTCGTTCTCCAAAGTGACTGATTTTCTTGCAGTTTGAACCCTCGTAACGAATTCTAATGCATAGTCCGGGTTAAAAGAATTCGAATTGGTTGGTCAAAAATCAATATGAAACCGTTTTAAAAACATGAACTCAAATAGATACTTTTGCATGATTTCTTCTTCTGTATGAAAAACAAAACTCTCTTCAATTTACTTTTTTGGCTTGTTATCCTGATTTTTTCTTGTGAAAAAAAGGAAAATCCTGCTTCAGGCTATGGCAAAATCACAATTACAGGAATCGATTTGGTTGGTTCGGTTTCGATTCCCGGAGGAAAAATTTCAGCGGAAAATATCTGGACACATCAACTCGAACAATCCATAAACCTTAATTTTACCGAACTGGAATCCGGAAAAACAACAACAATTCTGGTCAATCCGAATGATTTCAGCAAATCCTATGAAGTTGAATTACCGGTTGGTTCCTATTCCCTCACCAGTTCTGATACGAATCAGGGCTTTGCAAGCTATCTCCCACTTGTAATTGATGAGCAAATCCAGATGGGAAAACAGAACCAAAACATCCGGATTTCTGCCAAAACGGATTTTGGATTAATGACAATCACCAAAGAAAACCTTAGCAATTTCCCATCACTTGTTTCAAATCCATCAGTAAAGTTTTCAGAGGAAAATGGCTTCTACTTTCTTTATTTCAAGGAAAACCAAAACCTGACTTTCAGTTTTGAACTGAATCAAGGTGAGAATTCATTCCGCCAATCCTGGAAATCTGTTGCTTTCGAGCACCGTCATTTCAGTCTGGACATTTCTCAAAAGCCAGATGACGTACAGACCTTTAAGCAAACAAGTTTTAAATTAAATCAAACAATTATTCCACTGGCCTCCAATGGATTGCCCTCGGCTATTTCACCATTGACTTTAGCCGAACTTCCCACCTCTCAAAATGAAACTTCAGGACTTGCCTGGATTCAGAACCGACTTTTTTCAATTAATGACGGTGGAAATACCAATCAAATCTTTGAATTGAATCCGGAAACAGGAGCAGTAATCCGCACAGTAACAGTCAAAAACATGAAAAATAATGACTGGGAAGACTTGGCTCAAAGCGATACCTATTTGTTCATAGGGGATTTTGGTAATAATCTTGGAATCAGAACTGAGGTGAATGTTTTGAAAATCAAAATCTCAGACTTGCTAAACATGGCAGAGGTGAATTCGGAAAGGATTGATTTCACTTTTTCGGATCAGACGGATTTGTCTGAAAATAACGGGAACTACAATTTCAATTGTGAAGGGTTTATTTTTTGGAATGGCAAACTCCATCTTTTCACCAAAAATGAAACAGATCAAAAAACAAATCATTACACGCTCGGTCAGGATCCTGGCAAAAGGCAAGCTATGTTGACTTCATCCTTTAACACTGAAGGTTTGGTCACTGCCGCTGCAATAGAAACAAACTCCAATTCTCTCTGTCTGTTGGGATATGAAGACAAAGGACTAAGCTCTCAAGTCTTCCTATGGCTGTTTTCGGATTATTCAGGAGAAGATTTTTTCAACGGAAAGAAGCATAAGGTCCTATTGGGGAGTCCTGCCCAGCTTTCCCAAACGGAAGGAATTACCTTTACGGAAGGATATACAGTCTTAATCTCTGCTGAAAAAATAAGTCTGGGAGGCTCGAGTGTGCCTGCTAAACTCCATAAAATGGACCTGACAGGGCTTTTTTAATCAAAAGCACTCATTTTTTTGGCATTGGATCGAATTACGTTGTCAAGCTCTTTTGCCAATGGCTTGAGGTATGAAAAATATTTCTGGTTCTCAGAATCAAGTTGTTTTTGATCGATCAAATCCAAAAGTCCAAGCATAGACGAAAGAGGAGAACGAAGAATATGAGACGGTCGCAGCGCCAACTCTTTTAGGTTTTGATTCTCCATTTGGAGATTTAATAGACGCCGATTCAAAACAAATAAGTCAAATGCCTGGATCAAAATCGTCTGAGCAACTCCATTATTATCATAAACAGGTCTGATGCCTACACGCCACATTCCTATTTCCTGATCGGGAAGCTTGGTCTGCAATTCAAAATCTATAGAATTTCCTGAAAAAGCACTTTTACAATTTGAAATCAGCTTACTGAAACTTTCCGATTGCTGTTGAAAATGAAATTTAGACCCTTCATTCAGCTCTCTTCCTTTCCAAAGAATTCCCAATCTCTTAGCTTCCTGGTTCAATTGAAGAATTTTGAAATCTGAATTAACAACCCAAACTGCACCCTGCAAAGATCCCAATTGAACAGTTGTGAATGGTTTTATAAGTTCTTTTACCGCTTTCTTTTTTTCGCGAGGGAGAATGAACAAATGAAAGCCATCCGGAACCCTTGTTAAAAGAGATGCGAATTCCTGATTAGAATCAGGTTGCTTCAAAACCAGGCAAACCGGCCTTCCATTTTCAGAAATTTGTTTGAAAGCTAGTTCTAATTCCGGGTATGCAGGAAGAACACTTTGTTCCAAAATAGAGGAACCTTTCAATTCGGATGAGGAAAGTTCGAGGCAGTTAGCAACTTTTTCATCCCAACCAACCAAAGTCTTGTTTGGAGCAAGCTTGATTCTTCCAAACTGAAGAACATCGACCAAGTTATCCCAAGGCATTCCTTGCTCTAAAAATTGAATTCCTACTCCTATTCCTATAATTCCCATCAAATCACCATCAGAATTGGTGATTACCGAAAACTCCCACCAAACAGGAAGATTAGAATCTGTTTTTCCAATACCTATGTTAAATAAAGCATGTTGGACTTCTTTGGGAGAGTCCAGGGTTTTTTCCAGAAGTTCAGAAAAATTGCGGGCGGAATCTTTATCAATTATTTTATGAAAATCCAAATCAGATTCCTTGTCTACTAACTTAGAAAAGACACGATTCGAATTGATAAGATTTCCCTCTACATCCAGCAGGACGAGGAAGAAATGCTCTGACTCCATCAGGAAGTCAGGGATTAAATGATCAATATTTTCAGATCTAATCATGAGGAAATTCTTAAAGGGTAATTATTCCTATGAGCTTTATCCCTAAAGATCCTTAAAAAATATTAATTAAAAAAACAGCACTTCTTTGAAATTAAATTGGTAAAATTTCAATTTTTCAGGATTTTATTCTTTATTGACAATAAAAAGTCGAATAAAAATCAAAAAATGTTGTTCGTCACTAGCCTGTCTTTGAAAAAAAAATTGGATTTTTTTTTATTTTATGAGATAGTAAATTCCAACTTTTAAAAAGTTGAATAATCTATCTCTTTAACCATCAAAATCAAGGCGTGAGCAAACTCTTGTTTACAAGCTTTCACTTGAAAAGGAAATTCAATATTTCCTGAAATTTCAATTTCGAGCGAACCAAAAAATCTTTGTAACTCATCATTTGAATCAGACTTTATAAAAACACGACCCTTTTTATCTCCGTCTCCTTCGATTAAAAAAATTGACTTGGTAGTTTGTATTCGCATATTCTAAACAATTTGAGATCCAAAAGTAATGCCTGCCAAATATTAAAAAATACCCTATACAGGGTATTTTTATAAAAATCTGAATCATTTCAAAAATATGTTGTTTGATTTCCAGTGGTTTAGATCAAATAACCCAGTCATTTATTTCCAATTGCGGTTTGATTTGCTAAAATCTGATCAATTGACTTATATTTGCATCGCCTTAAAACAGGAAGTTCTCTGACTGGATAAGGAGGGCTGGCAAATGGTCAGTTTAACTGAAGTATACCAAGCCTTAAAATATTCAGAGAGTTGGGTGAGTGGCTGAAACCAACAGTTTGCTAAACTGTCGTACGGGTTAAACTGTACCGGGGGTTCGAATCCCCCACTCTCTGCAGGTTTAGTTATCAAACGTTTTTTAATCCCTCATTTCTTATGAAATCAGGAATTTTTATTTGGGAGAAGTTTAATTGAAATATTGAAAATTTGAATTCTTAACAAACTTATTTTCAGTTAATTAAACAACTTTCTTGAAGTAAAATCCAGTAAATAATTTACCCACTTTCCGCATTTCTTGTACATAGAAGGAGTTTTTCCGGAAAGCCAAAATTTTCAAAGAAACCCCTAAAAAAAATGCGTCATTCAAGACGTAGGTCTTTAAAAAAAAAAAAAAGACCATTGGAAATCAGCGCGATTTCTGGAAAATCTGAACATGTTCAAAAATCGGACATCTTGAATTTTAAGTTCGAATCCCTAACCTTTTCGAACCCTTAGACCCCAGAAATCATGTTAGAAAAAAGCTTCGGTTTGCTTTTTCCTCAAAACTGCTAAAAACTCAACCCAGGATGAGCGATACGTATTCATGAGAATTACTGTCGAAGGAATTTCCAAGGAAATATCTACCCGCCAATCTTGGACAAAAAGCATGTGGAACCCCAAGACGGGAAGAGCTAAACATGAAACATGCAGTCTAATTAGGGTCTGCTGAAAAACTCAAAGTTTCAGATTCTTAAAACCAGTCCAGAATTTACTCTGAACTGGTTTTTTGTCTCTAAGCTCTTATAAACTGCTTCAACTATTGCTATTAGGGCATA
>JAKFCO010000030.1:0-8155 GCA_036676605.1 Algoriphagus sp. | reverse complement strand
GCTTTCTTGCCACTAACCAAATAAAACAAGGCTTGAAGTCCAAATGTACGTGCTGTGGACTGTCGACCGTCTTCTGTGGTCGATTATCCGCTGCTTTAACAACCTATTTTGGTCCTACTGGCAGGATTTCGGATAATCATATATGATTATCCGAAATCCTGCCAGTAATTTATTTGTACAAGTGAAAATACTGGAAAATGCAGGCTTATGATTTCTTCGGTCTTCCGTCTTCCAGCCAATTACCCAAAGAGAATTCTACTACTGGTAAGAAAGCGTACATACATATTTGGAAATTCTGTAAACCATTTTCCAATTACTCAAATCTATCAATAATCGTCAAGCCTGAATCATGAAAGGTGTCCATCGCAGGAAGGTCAATTACCGCTTGTTCCAGACTGATTCGCTTTCCGATTAGTTTCTGAGGAGCGAGTTTTCCTGCAAGGATCATTTGCAAAAGCAATTCGTACTGATAGGCTTGCATGCCATGACTTCCATAGATTTCCAGTTCTCCGGCGATCACAAGATTCATCGGGACTGGCGCGTTTTTATGATCTCCTACCATCAGGCCAACCTGAATATGCTTTCCCCTTTTCCGTAGGTTCGCAACCGAGTTGAAGCAGGTGACCGCACTGCCCAAAGCATCCAATGACACATGCACTCCGCCTTTGGAGATTTCCCGGATTTGTTCCACCACATGGGGATTATTTTTAGCATTAACCGTGGCTATGGCGCCGATTGATTTCGCGAATTGGAGTTTGTCTTCAGCAATGTCGATTGCAATCACATTTGCTCCCAAAGCTGAAGCAATCATAATCGCCGAAAGTCCAACTCCACCGCAACCGTGCACGGCTATCCATTGGCCGCCGGAAACTTTCCCCTGAGCAATAACCGCCCGGAAGGAAGTGGCAAATCTGCAACCCAAACTTGCAGCTGTCGCAAAGTCCATTTCGTCCGGCATAGCCACCAGATTCACATCAGCACGGTCGATTGCTACAAACTCAGCAAAAGATCCCCAATGGGTAAATCCCGGTTGAAACTGATAATCACAGACCTGATGATTTCCGGAAGCACATTCCCCACAAGTTCCGCAGGCGCAGACAAACGGCACCGTAACCCGATCGCCAATTTTCCATTTTTTCACATCCTTTCCGATGGACGAGATAATACCTGCAAACTCATGTCCGGGAACATGTGGAAGTACAATATCCTCATCGTGACCCATCCACCCATGCCAATCGCTTCTGCAAAGCCCGGTAGCTTTTACTTCAATTACCACTCCGTCGGAAGCGGGATTGGGATCCGGGACAACTTGGATACTTGGAGTTGATTGGAAAGATTCGATTATCAGCGCATGCATAACCTGAGAAATAATTTTGTTTGAGATGTGGTCAATTTCATTTATAATCTTTGCCGATCAAGCTTTCCAGGACTGATTGCTGCCATTGTTTAAGAATCTTTTCCAGGTCTTCTGCTAATTTTGGCTGAGAGTTAATCAGATTGATTTTTTCTCCCGGGTCAACTCTCACATCGAAAAGTTCCCGTAAGTCTTCACCTTTGGAATTCTCATGAATAACCAATTTATAACGATTATCCAAAATGGCTCGAGGGCCTTCAAAATCCTGAGACTTAATATCCGGATGATGGAAATTTCTAAAATTTCTGGTTGCAACTCCGTCTTGTATTTTCGCCAAAGGAGTAGTCCCTTCCTGTAATTTTGGATCTATGTAAGGCTTTGGCTTGTATCCTTTTTCCATCCTTGGTCTCCCATTCCAGAATTTGATAGGTTCCGACCGGGAATCGGCCAATCCGTCAATTATAGGGAGAAGATTAATTCCATCGATGGGCCGATCTGGGAGAGGTTGCTTTATCAAAGCTGAGAGGGTTGGAAATAAATCAGACGATACCATATTGACATCGCTAACCATTGGGCTTGGAATTCTGGAAGGCCATTCCAGTACACTTGGAACACGGATTCCACCTTCATATATACTTCCTTTTTCCTTGCGGAACGGAACAGTCGCATTTCCTTCTTGAGGAGTCCCGTTATCCCCAAAATACCAGAACAAAGTGTTTACTCGTAACCCCTCTTTCTTCAAATAATCCCGCACCCAACCAATGGATCTATCCATAGCGCTGATCTCTGCAAATCGCTCACGCAGAACATCACGTTGGAGGCGATTTACCGGCTGGCCTGTTTCATTTGAGGTGAGCCGAACTGTTTTGTTCCCAAAATTCTCAGGCAGATTGTCATACAGGGCCAAATCTTTCGGTAATCCGCTATAAGGTTCGTGGGGGGAGCCAAACCAAATAACTACAAAAAAGGGTTTCCCGTTTTCCTGAGCCCTTTTTATAAACTTTAATGCTTCCTTAACGATGATTTCTGATCCTTCTCCTTCAAATTTTATGGGAGGACCTCCATTTCTGGAAAGTTGAGGGTCCATCTCAAAAAAATTATCGTGGGAAAGCCATTCATCAAAGCCCATTGCACCGGGGTTGGTTGGGGACTCTGCTTTCACCGGACCCAAATGCCATTTACCGAAATGAGCAGTAGCATACCCGGCATTTTTCATTAGTTGAGCAATGCTGATTTCCTCAGGACGGATGGACCAACCCGGAGTGAAAGTTCCATATCTATTAGGATGTCTGCCTGTGATAATGCTCCCTCTGGTAGGTGAACAGACAGGTGAAGCGGAATAGAATCGATTCATCTTAAGTCCTTGAGCTGCCATTTCATCCAACACAGGGGTTTTCAGAAAAGGATGGCCATTGTAGGAGGTTTCGTCCCAGCCATGATCATCTCCTAATAAAAGAATAATGTTTGGGAGTTTCTGATCAGAGGCCGCTCCGTGGCTTTCTTTCGTAAATCCCGAATTTAGAAAAGCTATTAGGAAGAAAATTTTGAAAAACTTGGTATTGGAATTTTTCATATAAAACTGCAAAGTAAGAAGACAAACAATTAAGACAGTTTATTCGCACTTTCCAAAGGTTCAGACAACTTGGAGACCCAAACAAACATTTCATTCTTCCATTGTTTTATGAGAGAGGGAAAAGACCCCAAAGGATAGAATTAATTGAATTTGAAAAACAGATTAGAATGGTCGGTTTTTTGAATCAGGTTGATTAGTTTGGTTTTGATTTTTTTTCCTTGACCCAAAACTTATGAAAAGTCGTCGATCCTTTCTCCAAAAATTAACCGCGGGAATAGCTGTTCCAACATTGTTTGGGATCAATTCAGCATCTGCTTCGACGACAGACAGAATTGATCATTCTCTGAAAGGAGAGGAGTTTTGGACCGAACTCAGGAAGTCATTTCCATTGACGAAAGATCGTGTTTACTTGAATAATGGCACGTTTGGTCCGGCACCCTATCCTGTTTTGGATGCTTTAAATAAATCCCTGGATACAATAAACACTTCAGGAGAATATGGATCTTCTGATCCGGAACGTATCGTTTTGGCTTCGTATCTGGGGATCAAAACCTCAGAACTCAGCCTCACTCATAACACCACCGAAGGGATCAACATCATGGTTTGGGGTTTGCCGCTTCAGGCAGGAGACGAAGTCATCCTCACCAAACATGAGCATGCCGGCAGCGGACTTCCCTGGCTGAATCGGGCAAAACTCCATGGAATCGTTTTGAAGACGTTTGATCCGGCGGATACGCAGGAAAAGAATCTCGATTTGATTAAAAGTCTGGTTACTTCGAAAACAAAAGTGATCGGAATTCCGCATGTCACTTGCACAACGGGATTGGTTTTCCCGATAAAGGAAATCTCAGAATTTGCCCGAAGTAAGAATATTTTCACTGCAATTGACGGAGCTCACGGGGCAGGAACTTTCGATTTGAACCTGAAGGAATTGGGTTGTGATTTCTATGCAGGCTGCTACCATAAGTGGATGCTGGGACCGAGCGGTACGGGATTCCTTTATGTGAAGGAGGAATTATTGGATGAATTGCAGGCGATTCAGATTGGCGGACATACCGATACGGGTTGGGATATGACTCAGAATCCTCCGGTTTTCGAAGGCTATGTCGAGTCAGCTCACCGATACGATTACGGCACCCAAAGCAATTCGCTTTTTGTGGGAGTTGCTGCCGCGACGGATTTTCACCTGAAAATCGGTAAGGCCAAAGTCGAGTCCCGAATCCGTGAATTGAATGAATACCTCTATCAGGGTTTGGGGGAGTTAAAGGATAAAATCGATATTCTCACTCCCGCAGAACCTCAATCCAGAATATCCCTGGTATCCTTCCGTCCAAAAAACATAGGCTTTCAGGAATTGGGAAATCAGCTTTCCGAGGCCGGCTTCCGGATCAGACAAGTACCGGAAGGCGGGGTAAATGCCATCCGGGTTTCTACTCATATTTACAATTCGAAAAAGGAAATAGATGATTTCCTGAAGGTGACGAAGGTTTTGTTGGCTTAATGCTTATCTGATGAACGAACCAGTCTTGCTTTCAAATCAGGATCTTTCATGTCTTTATCAAGCGGATACATCGGACGAATGATTCGCTTGTGCCCGAGTCGATCGAGATCCTGATCCACTCCGCCGGGAGTCTGTGCCATGATCCAGTCTCCGCGCATGTCGTAAAGTTCAGGAACCAGATACCCGATTTTCACTACTACAATTGCTGTCTCTCTGGGATTCAAACCCAGATTGGTGAAGTCACTTTCTAAATGGTAAGGCTTTCGCTTTTTGGTCACAATCACATGGACAGAACCTACCTTCACTACCACTTCAGTTTCTGCGTCTTTGTCGCCATGCTTGATCGCTTCCACTGTGCCTGAAAGTTTTACCGGAGGAGCAAATCGATTGTCGACGGCTGCACCTGCTTCGCCTTCCACTTTTCCTCCAACTCCGGCTGCAACCGCCTTTTCTACAAACTCAGGTCCGGGAATGGAGGCATAAATCAAGGAAGGCCCATTTGCAGATTTGAACTCAGGTCGGGCAAGAATCTCATGTAAAGTCCAGGTCACGTCACCCGCACCGCCAGCGGTAGGATTGTCACCCATATCGCTGATCATGAACGGCTTCTTTTGGCTGGCAATCGCCATGTCGAGACTTTCTTTTAAAGTTGCCACCGGGGCTACAAACTCAAACTCAGATCTCACTGCCCAGAAGCTGTTAGCCAGACTTTCCGCAGCCTTAGTTACTTTTTCCTGATCGTCACCTGTTACCATGACCACTGCGTGATTTCTGGGTTCATCCGCCCAGGCGTATCCGATCCAGATTGCTGCGTCGATGATTCCTTCCTGTTTGGTGAAAGGTTCAACTTTAGCATACAAGCTCTTTCCTGGTTCGATTCGGGTGCTCGTCTTTTCCCCGGGAAGCAAGATCGGAACTGGGATCCATGCTTTGAATGCAGGTTTTCCTTTTCCGCTTTCCAATCGATCCAGGAGGTTTTCAACCGCTCTTTTCTTGGATTCCAGCGCATCTTCATGAGGTGCCATTCTGTAGCAGGTAATCAAATCGGTGTTTTCTGCCAAGCGCATTGAAACATTCCCGTGCAAATCCATGGAAGTGGAAATGATCGTTTCTGGCCCAACTACCTCCCTCACCCGAATGATAAAATCTCCTTCAGGATCATCCAAACCCACCACACTCATGGCTCCGTGAATGTCAAAAAATAGACCATCATAGGGAAGATTTGCCTTCAGCCGTTCCAATGTTTGATTGACGAGAGATTCATAAGCTTCCCTCGTTACTGTTCCGCCGGGAAGTGCATGCGCTCTAAGTGTGGGAATCCAGTTTGCACGTTTCCGATCCGCCGAATCAGCTGTCAAAAAGGGATAAAATGTAAAAACATCCTCGTCAACTCTGGCTTTGAAGGCTTCCTCATGCGTCAGTGCCGGAGAGAAAGTACTCGATTCGATCGCCAAACCCGCAATTGCAATTCGTGGAAGTGGTTTTTCAGGATCTTTGGTGTTGCAGGCAATTGCGATTATCAAAAGGAAGAAAGCAAAAATGGAGTTTTTCATGAAAGAAGGATAAAGGATTGGTTTTAGGATGGGTACCAGCGAATGAAGATAAGAATTAAGCCTAAATTCATTAGTCCAAAAATATATAACCGGTATCCGCTGCCTGTGAGGATAAAATACCAGTAAGTCAATTTGTTGTTGCATCCCCTTTGTCCAATTTCTATTTTCAACATCCTTTTGTATTCGAACTATGAAAACCGAAATCAGCCTCTCTGAGGCCCAAGCCCAGGTTGACCAATGGATCAAAACTGTAGGCGTACGCTACTTCAATGAACTTACCAATATGACCATCCTGATGGAGGAAGTGGGGGAGTTGGCGCGCATCATGTCCCGAACTTATGGAGAACAGTCTTTCAAAGAATCTGATAAAGGCCGGGACCTGGGTGATGAGATGGCTGATGTGCTTTGGGTGCTGATCTGTCTGGCAAATCAAACTGGTGTGGATCTGACTGAGGCGATGCAGAAGAACTTCGAAAAGAAAAATATCCGCGACTTGAATCGGCACAAGGACAATGAGAAGCTGAAGTAAATTGACATGCCATCTGCTGGCGCGCGCCTGTGGCGCGTGTCACCGTTTCAAGAAAAAAATTCATTTTCAAATAATCCTAAAAATGAGATTGCAAGGAAAAACAGCCATCATAACAGGGGCGACGAGTGGTATGGGAAAAGCCATGGCCGAACGATTTGTGGCAGAAGGAGCTTCCGTTATTTTAAGCGGTCGCGATGAGATTCGCGGGAAAGAATTGGAACATAATCTGATTCGTCAGGGTGGAAAGGCGGTATTTATTGCCGGAAATGTTTCCCAAATAGCGGTGAATGAAACGCTGGTTCGTGAGGCGATTCATAATTTTGGAAAGCTGGATATCGTCGTCACCAATGCCGGAAAATTGGGTTTGGGGTCAGTGACGGATATTTCCTTCGAAGAATGGAATGAAACGATCAGCGCCAATCTGAATTCTGTGTTTTACCTGAGCCGGTTTGCGATTCCGGAAATGCAGAAAAACGGAAAGGGAGTCATTCTCGCCAATAGTTCTATCGCGGCATTCAAAAGTTTTCCAAATCATGCAGCGTATTGTGCAAGCAAAGCAGCTTTGGTGGCATTGGTGAAAGAGATGGCGCTGGACTATGGACCCACTATCCGTGTGAATACAATTTGTCCGGGTCCGGTGGATACCCCTTTGATTTGGGATTCAGCCAAAGCATTCGATGATCCCGAAACTATCGTTCAGCAAACTGCCAATAATACCTTGATGAAGCGACTTGGCCGGCCGGAAGATATTGCCTCGCTGGCTTTGTTTCTGGTTTCCGACGAAGCTTCCTGGATCACAGGCTCGGCTTACACGATTGATGGGGGGATTCTGGTCAAGTAGCCTTTTGGCTGCTTTAAAACGCTTGACGGTAGTTTTTAAGGTGCTGGCGCGCGCCTGTGGCGCGTGACGCATTTAAATTTTATCTCAAACTTTTTAACCAATTCGCATGAGCCACAAGTACAAATTTCAAAATCCGGAAGGTCTTTATTTCGTTACCTGCCCAATTATTAATTGGATTGATATTTTTACCAGAGAAGAATATTCTCAGGTAGTAATTGAAAGTCTGGATTATTGTAGGAAGCAATTAGGAATGGAGATTTTTGCATGGTGTCTAATGCCAAGCCATCTTCACTTGATTCATAGAGTGCAGGGATCTAAGCCAGAATTAATTCTTGGAAAGTTTAAAGAGTTTACCTCAAAAAGAATTCAATTGGCAGTAAAACAAAATCCTGTTGAAAGCAGAAAGGATTGGCTCGTATTAATGTTCAAAAAAGCAGCTTTTGAGTCTAGTAATGTGAAAAATGGTAAATTGTGGCAAGCCGGTAATCATCCCATAGAACTTTGGAGTCCTGAAGTAATTTCTCAAAAAGTTGAATATATCCATATGAATCCGGTTGAGGCTGGATTGGTATTTGAACCGCAACATTGGAAATACAGCAGCGCTGTTGATTACTCTGGAGGAAAGGGAGTTTTGGAAATTGATTACTTGTAAGTAGAAACTTGAAGCACGCGCGACACGCGCGCGCTAGCTAAGGCTGGATTGGTATTTGAACCGCAACATTGGAAATACAGCAGCGCTGTTGATTACTCCGGAGGAAAGGGAGTTTTGGAAATTGATTACTTGTAAGTAGAAACTTGAAGCAC
>JAKFCO010000029.1:0-39156 GCA_036676605.1 Algoriphagus sp. | reverse complement strand
TTTCCAGGTGATCGTATGAGTTCCCTGAGTGTTGTATGTCAAAGGATCAGTCGTTGTTCCTTGGATCGTTCCTTGGCAGTTGTCCAAAGCTGTTGGAACGGTTGTAACTGTCGCAGCACATTCGCCAGTAACATCGGCTAGGGTTTCAACTGTTGGAACCGGAGCGGTTACATCTTTTACGATGACCGTCTGCGTTTGCTGAGAAGTATTACCATTGCTGTCGTCAAATTTCCAGGTGATCGTATGAGTTCCCTGTGTGTTGTATGTCAAAGGATCAGTCGTTGTTCCTTGGATTGTTCCTTTGCAGTTGTCTAAGGCTGTTGGAACAGTTGTAACTGTCGCAGCACATTCGCCAGTAACATCGGCTAGGGTTTCAACTGTTGGAACAGGAGCCGTTACATCTTTTACAATGACCGTCTGCGTTTGCTGTGAAGTATTACTGTTGCCATCGTCAAATATCCAGGTGATCGTATGAGTTCCCTGAGTGTTGTATGTCAAAGGATCAGTCGTTGTTCCTTGGATCGTTCCTTGGCAGTTGTCTAAGGCTGTTGGAACAGTTGTAACTGTTGCAGCACATTCGCCCATGACATCGGCTAGGGTTTCAACTGTTGGAACTGGAGCGGTAGTGTCGTCTATGATTATTTCCTGAGTCTGGGTACTTTTATTTCCAGCCTTATCGGTATAAGTCCAAGTGATGGTGGTCTTGCCTTGGGTGGTGATTGGGAAAATACTCAGATCAGTTGTTCCTTGAATGACTCCATCTACTAGGTCGTTTGCTGTCGGGATAGTAAGGTCATCGAAGTTAACTTGGCATTGAGCGTTGATGGGTTCGAGGGGTTCGAGATCTGGAGAAGGTGCTTCTTCATCTAGCGCTACCCCTCCCCCGTAGATTCGGGCGATTCTAACTCTGCTTACATCATCATAACTAGTAAAAAATCCCCCAATAAGAATCTTTTTATCTGTTTGAAAGGCTATACACCAGACTGCGTCATTTGGCCCGTTGATTGGATTAAAGGATGTATCTAAGCTTCCATTGGAGTTTATTCGGGCAATGAATTTTTTTGATAATCCGTTATAAGTAGTGAAACCTCCTACAAATATTACCTTACCATCGGGCTCAAGAAACATATCTCTAACAAAACCATTTAATATTGGGTTAAAAGAATTGTCCAAACTACCCAATGGACTCAACTTGGCAATATTTGTTTTGGATATTCCATTGTAGGTAAGAAAATTTCCGCTTATCAAAATAGTTTGGTCGGATTGAATAAGAATACTCCAAACGTTACTATTGGCGCCCGAACCAGGATTAAAGTTGGTATCCAAACCTCCATCTGAATTTAGTCTAGCAATTCTATTTCTGGATATTCCATTGTAAGAGGTGAATCCTCCTCCAATTAGGATTTTTCCGTCCGGTTGGAGCGCGATAGATAAGACAGTATCGTTTGCCCCAATTGCCGAATTAAAACTAGTATCCAAGCTGCCATTTGGATTTAATCGAGCGACATTGTTTCTCGCTGTTCCGTTGTAGGAGCTGAAAAATCCCCCAATCAGAATTTTTCCGTCAGGTTGAAGGGAGACAGAATAGAGAAGATTGTTTGTCCCAGTTCCCGGATTAAATCCAGTATCCAAGCTTCCATCTGCATTTAATCGAGCAATTCGATTTCTTGCTACACCATTGTAAGAAGTAAAATCTCCTACAATCAGAATTTTTCCGTCAGGTTGAAGGGCGATAGATCGAACGGTATTATTTGCCCCAATTCCTGGGTTAAAGCCAGTATCCAAGCTTCCATCCGCATTTAATCTTGCAATTCGATTTCTGGCTATTCCATTATAGGAAGTGAATTGTCCTCCAGCAATAATTTTCCCATCCTCCTGAGAAGTAATTGCAAAAACAACGCTATTTGCCCCTGTACTAGGATTAAAAGTACTATCCAAGGTACCGTTTGAATTTAACCTGGCGAATAAACCATCAATGGAATATCCTCCACCAATCAAAATTTTTCCATCGGACTGGAGGGAAATTGTGTTGACAGGATCATTATTATAATTAAAACTTGTATCTAAACTACCATTGAAATTTAGCCGAACAATAAAAGCTCTTGCAGTTCCATTGAATGAAGTGAATCCCCCACCGACGAGGATTTTACCATCATTTTGAATACCTATTGTAGAAGGTATTGAGTTAGGTCCAGTTCCTGGATTGAAACCCGTATCCAAACTTCCATTAGCATTTAAACGAGCAATATAGTTTCGCGCAACTCCATTGAAAAATGTGAAATTTCCACTAATGAGAATTTTACCATCCGGCTGTAATGCGATAGAACTGACATAAGCACTAGCTTCGGAGTTAAAGGAAGTATCTAGACTACCATTTACATTTAATCGGGCGATGTAATTTCTCGATGTACCGTTAATAGAGGTAAAAAATCCTGCAATCAAAATTTTTCCGTCCACTTGAAGAGCAACAGATAAAATGGCACTATTTGCCCCTGTTCCCGGATTAAAACTAGTATCCAAGGTTCCATCCGCGTTTAATCGGGCTATATGATTTCTTGCAGTTCCGTTGTAAGTGGTGAAATAGCCGCCAATGACAATTTTTCCATCCGGCTGTAGCGCAATAGATGAGACGAGATTATTTGCCCCCGTACCTGTATTAAAACTAGTATCTAAGCTACCATCAGCATTTAATCGTGCGATATAGTTTCTTCTTACCCCATTAAAAAAGTTAAATTGACCCCCAATCAAAATCTTGCCATCGGGCTGAAGGACAATGCTTTGAACTGAACTGTTTGCCCCAGTTCCGGGATTAAACGATGTATCCAAGCTACCATCCGTATTTAATCTTGCAATTCTATTTCTGGATATACCATTGTACATCGTAAAATCACCTCCGATTATTAATTTCCCGTCGGATTGAATCGCCGATTTGAAAACATAACTATTTGGACCCTCACCAAAATTCACACCATCTGCACTAAAAGTAAGATCAAGCTCACCTGGATTTTGGGCTTGAAGAGATGCAATGCTTAAAAGCAGTCCTGAAAGTAGAAGTAGTAGGTGTTTCATATCTTAATTATTTATCGCTGTTTGGAATGACCTGAATACCGATTTGTATTTTATCGGGGAGCTCGATCTGTCGTGTTGTTGCTATTGGTATGTTTGCAGTGATTCGAAACTGTCTGGAAACTGAGACCCCTACATACACTTGGGAAATCCAAAATGGCTTGTCTAACTTTTGTGTCTCTAAAATATTTTCAGGGGACTTTAGGGTTGAATAAAAAGTCGGTGTCCCTGTAATATAACTTCCTTTGAAATTGGCAAAAAGGCTGAATTCCCCTCCGTCAGTTCTTAGTTCGGTTAAAAACTCCATGGCTAGATCTGCATACCCCGAAAAAGCATTCCTTTCTAGCTCTGACCCGAACACCGGAATATCCGCTACTAATCCTGGTTTAAAAGCAGAGTAGAACAGGATATTCTGCCTGTTGTAATAAAAAAAAGGAAGCTCAAAATGAAGATTAGTTATCCCTCCTCCATTAAAAAGTTTGGTGTTCACTTCCAAGCTATCCGCAGAATCTCCACCTCCTTGTATCACAGATGAAAAGGACACTCTCATAAATGAAATCTGTCCACTTACGATCTCAGCATTAGCAGCACCACCATTTTCAGATGCTTGAATAACAAAACTGTTAAGTGTTGAAATACCAGATGAGGATACATTATTATAAAAAAAATCGCCTTTATTCCTGTTTGTTACAGGAAAAAATCTGGCCGCCATCACGGGTTTTCCAAGAAAACTATTAATCGAATTAAAATAATCTATTAGAATATTATTTTTACTGATTTCGGTTTTCTTTTTAAGGATGTCCTCCAGCCAATTGGCGACGTTTTGTACATCCTCAGTAGAAGGAACCTGATTTGAATAAGAGGATTTTACTTTTAACTCTAACGAGTCAATTTCAAGCCCTATTCCTTCATTTTTTCTTTTTAAGAGAACAGCCATCTCTGGTGCCGAACTAACAGGTATTGACAAAGAATCTTTTTTAGCTAATGTTAAGAAATTCTGTGTAGCAGCTTTGAGTTTTTCGGATTCGAATGTTTTTTTGCCTCCAAGGGTATATTCTTCCTGATAAGTGGGATAAAAAGTTGGGAATTGAGCAAAGGCCCAAACTGGAAGGATAATCGCTATAAGAAATAAGAGTAAAGTTTTTTTCATTTCAGTGTGGTTTTTAGTTAAAAATATTTGATCAAAGTCTTGTATTTAGACTTTTAAATATTTTTTTGTCTACAGATAAAAATAATCTCCTACCCTTACATGAAACAGGTGGAAATTGTAGTTGGCAGAAATGAGAAAGAATTCGGCTGAGTCTTTTAAGAATAAGGTTTGATAGAAGACCCATTTTTGAAAATTTATTCTAGCACGAAGCAATTGTATTTTTACCTCGCGGGTGTTTAGAATTTGCGACCCGAAGGAGAAATGACCTACGGTTGTTTTTAAGCTTAGAAGATTTCCAGAATTGGAAAGCGATTTTTGAAAACTTGAAGCTTGAACCAAATGAGAACAAGGAGTTGTCATACTACCGTTTTATGAATGGGAAATTTGGAAAAGAATAAATCATTGGAAATTGGCTCCTCTATGCCTTAAAGTTTCCGGGGCAAATTTTGGCCAATTCCTGAGTGGAAGCAATACCTAGAACTAGGTAAATTAGATGGTTTATACTCCCTTAAAAGAATTTTGGAGACATTTTTTTGCCTTTAATCTTGTTGAAAAATTTTTCCTGATCCGAGGGTTTAGGATTTTTAGCCTTCACTTTATTACCCAACGTTTTTAAATTATAAATCCACTAATCCTTACTTTAGCTACAGAGTTTAAAAGAAGAGATTTGGCCGATGTTGCATATAGAAAAATTAATCAATGAGAAAATCGAGGAGGTAAAATCTATCGAAAAAAGTATTCCAGCCATGATCATCGTGCATGATATCCGAGATTCTACTGTCGTATATATGTCAGAGATGGCACTTCATGGACTTGGAGTAAGTCTTCAAGAATTGCTGGACATGGGATTAGAATACCATGAGAAATTTTTTAATTCAGAAGACGCTAAAGACTATGTTCCCAAAATCCTAGGCCTCCTTGAAAGAAATAACGACGATGAAATCGTTAGTTTTTTTCAGCAAGTCAAACAAATGCCACATTTAGAATGGGCCTGGTTTCTCAGCAGTATAAAGATTTTGTTGAGAGACGAAGAAAATAAACCTGTATTGACTTTGACAACTTCGATCCCTGTGGATGCCCAACATCACATCGCTGCCAAATCTCAACGAATCTTGGATGAGAATAACTTTTTGCGCAAAAACCTTCACATTTTCTCGAAACTCTCGTCCAGGGAAAAAGAGGTGTTGGGGCTTTTAGCTTTGGGACACTCCTCACCTGAGATTTCAAAAATTCTTTTTATTTCCGAAATGACAGCGACCACTCACCGAAGGAATATCAAAGTGAAGATCGAAGCAAAATCTCAATACGACTACATCCGATTTGCCCATGCTTTTGATTTGATATAAAAAAATTGCGTGTATAGGGCTCACGGTGATTTAGGACACGTTTATTGAATTTTTACTAAGCTATTAATTCTCTTATTTAATTAAAACAGAAATTCAATAGAATACTTGAATCTCTTTGATTTTGGTAAGATATATAAAGAATTAGGCGTTAGAAGCACAGAAAGATTCTACCTGATCCTCAGTATCCCCACCACAAAAAATCCATGCTGGATAATATTGGCCAAGACACGGATAGACCAAATACTTTTTTCGATCGAGGTATCGGAAAGTATGTCCACGAAAAAACTACCGAGGCAGTAGAAAAATATTCCGGAAAGAATCCAAAACCAAGCATACCCTAGTATTTCCTCCCTATTCTCTGCAATCCGAAGTAAAGCGAAGGCTGAAAGAAAAGAGGATGTCACGAGAAACAAGGGTTTGTGAAATTTAACTTTTTTGATAAATATTTTTTGCTCTTCCACGAATTTAATAGAGATCTGACAAGTTAAAGTTGGCTTCCTAGTAAATCGACTTCTTACAAAACTGATTTTCAGATAAAAACTTCCTCTTAATTATTGGCTATTTGTATTTTAGATGAAAACCAGTTATATATTTCACTTATTTAAGGTAGAACCATATTTTTCAATTTCAAGACAACTCAGCAATTTTTGCTTTTACTTGAGTAAGAGTAATTGGAACAAGATCCGGTATGAATTTTCTTTTAGTAAAAATTGTATTAAATTGAGAAAAATTACTTTCTCGGGTTATTTTTCCCCCAGCATTGATATTTCCTGAAATGCTGCCAATACCTACAGTTCCACCTGCTGTTCCTCTAAAATTTCCTTCTCCATTAAAACTTGAACTACCGGAATTTGATGTCCAAATCACCTCATAACTATTTGAAAAAATCAATAAATCAGTAGACTGGATATTAGGAATTCTTTCAACAATTTTCAATATCTGAAGACGAAGTGTTGTATCCATAGTAACACCAACTTGATCTCCATAGTATGCCGCAGCAATTGGTGAAACTAAAACACCTGCCCCGACAAACATTGAATTTTGGGTTGTCAAAGCCGATTCCGCGCTAGTCGCAAAATCAGCCACAGCAGGCAATATTCCTGAAGCATTGATTGCAGTATTTAAGAAGCCTGAACAGTCTAAGGTAAATGCAAAAGAGTTAAAATCTAAAATAAAGTTTTCAAAACTAAAATTTCTGTAAGTAGGAGATCCTGCTAGAATCCAAGGTCGGGTTTCTCCATTGGATTGTTGAATTTTTAAGGAATGTAATATGTAACTTACGGAGGCTCCTTCAATTAATGTTCCAGAATCAGGAGCAGAATTAAAGTACCTTGCTATGAAAGGTGGTGCCCAATTTTTCCCACCTAATTTCTTTCTCACTTTGTCAGGTAATTGACATGGAGAATTATTTGTATTGAAAAGTTTTGAAATTTCTGTTTTTAAATGAACTGCATCATACTTAATTCCTTCATTTTGGTTAATCATTAAAGAGTTTTTGTTAAATTCTAATTTATTTGGATTGAAATTTTTCTTAAAATCAGAAAGCTCAATTAAAAGCGAATCTAAATCGTTTTTTTTATTTGAATTAAGATCACTTTGCAGTAAATATTCCGAGTCAATATAATCCGGATCAATAGTTTCTTCTTTCTCACTTTCAGAAGAGCATGAAATCGCCAATAATGATATTGCAAAAGCAAAAATTATTGAAAAGTTTTTGATTTGATAATTTTTAATTTTCATAATGTAGATTTTTTAAAGTTCAGCGAACTTTAGTTTTAAGACAGTGAATTTAAAGGCAAGTTTAATAAAAGGTTGATTTATTCTTATCCAATTAATAAAAGCTTATTTCAAAACCAATACAATCTTTCTTCTGGAGCTGACTTCCAGCATTTTGTAAACATGGTTGATGTTGGATTTTAGGGCACACTATACAATGTAAAGTTGAAATTAGATTTTCCTTGATTACGCAGAAGTCTCCTGCAATAAGGCTTGTATTTTCTCTCTACAATAAGTCATTTGAAAGCTGTTCTAAGAATTAATTCTTTTAGTTTAATAGATAGTGGAGAAAAGAATCTTGCTGATTTTTCTATTAAAGAAATTAAGTTTCAACATTAGAATCCACTCAAAAACAGAATACGGTTAACTTGGCTTAGTATTCGGTACTCAAAAGGGGAATCTATTTGATCCTCAGTATCCCCACCACAAAAAATCCATACTGGATAATATTGGCAAAAACACGGATAGACCAGATACTTGCTCCTATCGATGTATAGGAAAGGATGTCCACAAAAAAACTACCGAGGCTGTAGAAGAATATTCCGGAGAGAATCCAAAACCAAGTATATCTTAAAATCTCTCCTTTATTCTCCGCAATCCGAAGTAAAGCAAAGGCTGAAAGAAAAGAGGAAGTCACTAGAAAAAAAGAGTAGATAAAAGCAGAGAGTGAATCGTTTGGACTAGAAACCACGAATCTCAAAACAAACTCCGTAATAAACAGACCCGAAAAACCAATTAAAAGGATATTTCTCCACTTATTCTTTTTATTGAATTCGAGAAAATAAAAACAAAGCCAAACAAAGAACATGGTTTCAAAACATAGATAAAGGATTTGAAAAATTCCGTGGTAGTAATAGAGTTCTCGTGGTAAAAAATAATGGATCACTAAGCCGAAACCATCCACCATTGCTCCAAATACAAGAAAAACAAAAAACAGACGAAACTTAGTATCGCCTGTTTTTAGCTTGGATAGTGCGAAAAGTATCGGTATCCAAATAGCTAATGAAGAAATAGTCTGGAGTTGCGCTGGGGTCACTGTCCTGTTGGGTTTGGTGGCCAGGAATATTGGAGGAGGGTTGTTGAATCTTCCACAGCATTTTTGTTTAACACTATATTTTTCCCCATTTGATCTACTGGGATTAAAATTAATCTTAGTTCGTAATCTAAATCTTTTTCATTATATCCAATATAATATCTAATATATTTCACTTTTTCTTGCTTAATGAACTTATAAATCATTGATATTTCTTGATCTTGAAGTTCAACACGATCAATAAAATAGGCTAGCCCAGATTTTTGAACGCTGCCATATACCTCATCTTGCAAAAAGTTTTGACGATATTCTTCCATTTTGGAAGAATCTACAAACCCGTCCAAAAGATGAGCTTCTTGTTTATCGTTTTTTAAAAATTTAATAAAATCTCTGTTTTGAGGCAATGAAAAACTAAACCGATTACCAGGGACCAAAATATTATACGCTTCTGGCTTATAATTATTTATATCTTCTGATTTATAAGTAAAGTCAAACTTTGGTTCTAAACCGATAAAGTATTTTTGATCAATCCCAGGGTTTTCTAACCCAAACCAAAACATCAATCCCGAAAATTTATTTTGATTTAACCAAAACCAAATAATATCTATTGAAAAGGTACCCCCTACAAAATATTTTTTTTGATTATTGAGATTATCTATTTCTGGCAAATTTCTAAGATATTCACCTGCTTTAGTATAATTTATCGGACCAGTAATTTTTAACACATCCATATGCATCTATTTTCTTTAATATTAAGTTTATAATTTATTATTTTAATGTTTTTACTGATTTGCATAGTTATTTATATAATATGTTCCAAGAACTCCACTAACTCTCCTTAAAAAAGTGGGAGATTCATAAATTTGCACTTCAGTTCTCTACTGTAAATTGTTGCATCTAAGTTTGAGAATATTTTAATTCAAAATTCCGACGCAAAAAATACCGACCGAATCTTTTGCTTAATCACCCCTGATCAAAAGTCTTTTCCGGTTGGTTCGTCGGTTTGGATTAGCCCGATGTTCACCCCTGTTCATCTGCTTTTGCCAAAAACATAAATGAAGATCAACACCTTATCTAATTTTTCTTAGAGAAAACCAGATTTCGGAAAGAAAGACTTTGATTTCGGTTCCGTATGAACCGATTGTGGCGGGTCAATTTTCAAACTCAATGATCAATGATCAATTATCAAATTCAATGATCAATTTTCAAACTCAATGATCAATTTTCAAACTCAATGATCAATTTTCAAACTTAATGATCAATTTTCAAGTAAAGTCCAACTTGAGCTTCGGTCATTGCTCATTGGTAATTGGTCATTGCTCATTGAGAATTGTTCATTGGTAATTGTCCATCGATCATTGCTCCAGGCTTTTTCTTGCGCTGGTAATTATTCTGCCAAAAATCGCGCAAAGCTCTTCGCATTCTTGAAGCAACTGAGACCTTCTCAGGGAATCGCCCAACTCTGAATAAACCAAAATCTTCAAAGTAGATCGTGACTCTTTCAGTTCTTTCAACACAATCCCGTTTTTATGAATAAAATCCTTTTTGCTTTCAGCTCCCTGGGCCTCGCCGTAATTTAAACAAGCCCCTGTTGCCGACCGAATCAATTGACCCTTCAGATGGTTTTCAGCAAAGCTGCTCCCAAGAGTACTACAGAACTTGATACATTCTCCTGCAAATCGAACCAATCGCTCTTCTAAGTCATATTTTTTTTCCATATCAAATAAATTTTCAATGATCAATTTTCAAGCTCAATGATCAATTATCAAACTCAATGATCAATTATCAAACTCAATGATCAATTATCAAATTCAATGATCAATTATCAATTATCAAACACTATGATCAATTTTCAAGCTCAATGGTCAATTCTCAAGTTTTTCTGACTTGTGGGTATTGGTAATTGAACCTTGTCCATTTCTAATTGCTCATTGCTCATTGTCCATTGCTCATTGGTAATTGGTAATTGGTAATTGGTAATTGTCCATTGCTCATTGGTCATTGCTCATTGTTAATTGTCCATTGATAATTGTTAATTGGTCATTTATCATTGATCTCACCTCCTCAACAAATTCAAAAACTCCTCCTTTCTCCTTCTCGATACATCCACGACGGAACTATCAGCCATTTTCACCTGACCTCCTTCTCCTTTGAAATATTCGCTCACAAAGTCCAGGTTGATCAGGTGGGAATTATGCACCCGAAAGAATCGATAATCTTCCAACATCTGCTCAACATCCTTCAGCGTTCGGGACACCAGGATTTTCCTTTTATCTGTGGTGAAAAAGGTCGTGTAGGTATTGTCTGATTCGCAGCGAATGATATCTCTGATCTCCACAAAAAGATATCCTGTCATAGTTGGCAAAGCGATTTTTGCCCGCTCTGTAGGTAATTTCAGATTTTTCAGCAATTGATTTACTTGATCTTTGGAGTTTCCTTTTTTCTCTCTGAACCTCTTCATTGCCTCCTCAAAACCCGAAGTAGAGATAGGTTTGATCAGGTAGTCAATTGCCGAAAGACGGAAAGCCTTTACCGCAAACTCCTCAAATGAAGTGATGAAAATGAGTTCAAATGGAATTGAGTCCAGTTTCATCAGCCAGTCAAAAGATGTTTGCGGGGGAAGCATGACATCACAAAACACCAGGTCCGGGGTCAGGCTTTTGGAAAGGGAATCAGCTTCTTCCACAGTTGCAGCCATGCCCACGACTTCCAGATCACTTACTTGAGAAATCAGTCGCTTGAGGTTCTCCCGGGCGTGAGGTTCGTCCTCCACTATTAATACTCTATATTTCTTTTTCATCTGTTTATAATTGATTTTTGGACATCCCTCTGTTTGACGTTTTCGACATACTCGATTTCATTCTTCTTCAAAAGGTATGACCAGTCTGACTTGAGTTCCGACTCCTGCTTCCAGATTAATTTCAAAAGAAGCCAGGGTGCCCCTCAATTCATTCAGGTTTTTGAATTTTTCCTCCATCAGCTGCAATCCCATACTGCTTTTTTTAACCATCCTGGAAAGATCAATTTCAGATTTTTCGATTTTTTTTGCTCCATTATCTGAGATTAAAATGTTAAGATGAGTCGCATCATTTCTGGAAATATGTACCTCAATAGTTCCTTTCGCATTGACCCCATGCCAGACTGCATTCTCCAGAAATGGCTGGATCAGCATGGGAGGGATAAAGCAATTATTCGTCGAAATCCCCTCTTCAACCCGGAATTCAAATGAAAAATCTTCCTGCCTTCTGAGTTTTTCAAGGTCCTGATAATTCTTATTTGCTTCCAGTTCCTCTTCTAGACTCACCCAGTTTTTGGCGGAACTCTCCAGCACATATCGGATCAATTGAGAAAATTTGATCAAATACTCCCCGGCTTGTTTGGGTTCCTGAGCCTGAATAAAATGGTGAATCGAATTAAGACAGTTGAAGATGAAATGCGGATTGATCTGGGCTCTGAGAGCCTTCAACTCCCCTTCTGCCTTGCTGAGTTTGAGTTCAGTCTCTCTCCTGCGGAAATCAGATTCCCGTCGGGAGCGATAGATAACGAAAATAATAAAGGAAAATGCCAGAATGACCGGAAGAAGTCCAACCAGAATGGCCAGTTCCACATCGGGTTGGTTATTGCCTGAAACCTGACCAAGGATCAGATTTCCAGGATTTAAAGGAATCCAAACGAAAATTTTATGGGGCATCAAAAATTAAGAATTGCTTTTGGGGTAAAAACAAGATTCTGACAGTAATATATAATTTTTCTAATGCCTTATAAAACTACCGGAGGAAAAGTATTAAAATATTAATATGTATGTACGCTTTCTTACCAATAGCAGAATTCTCTTTAGGTAAATGGCTGAATCCCGCTTTATTCGGGAGGAAGACCGATGCTTCGACATACTTCGACAAGCTCAGCAACCGAGCTCAGCACAAGTGACGGAAGACCGAAGAATTAAAAACCCTGCGTTTTCCAGTATTGTCACTGTGCAAAAAATTATAAATTTCCTCCGGGCTCCGATAAAATAATCAGGGGAATTCATCGTCTAATGATCAATCAATCCCGAATTCCCCTCAAACTCTGTTTGCCTTGCGACCAAGTTTCCTGATCCTTCTTCTTCTGTTTACAATCCAGTCGGGTTTCGCTCAAAACTGGACTTTCGCGGACTATAAGCGATATGACACCAATGCGTTTATGAAATTGCCAGCAATAAACCAGCCGATCGATTTCAAAAATGTGGACAGACCTCTTCTCCATGCAGCCATGTTTTACGTGACCAATCAGGAGCGGATCAAGTATGGATTAAAGACTTTCAAGCATCTGGACAGGATGGAGAAAGTGGCAGCAGATCATGCCAGTGATATGGTGAATTACAATTTTTACTCCCATGTCAGCAGGGTAAAAGGGAAGCAAACCATCGTGGACAGGTTTAAACTGGAAGGCTTAAATCTCATGAGCATTGCTGAAAATATCAGCTCAAGCAACGCACTTCAATATCAAAATGGCCGGAAGGTAAATGCACCGCGAAGCGGAATATTTACCTATGCAAGTGCCAAACGGGAAGTCATCGTTCCTCACACCTACCTCTCCTATGCGAGGGAAGTCGTCCGCCTTTGGATGGAGTCTCCCAGTCACAGGAAAAGCATTTTGAATCCCCATCATGAATATCTTGGGTGCGGTGCGATGGTTTACGGAGAAAAATCCTTTTACAACATGCCGTATTTCATGGGAGTGCAGTGCTTTGGAAGCGGGAAATGAAATCGGTTGTCGGTTGTCGGTTGTCGGTTGTCGGTTGTCGGTTGTCGGTTGTCCTGAGCAGTGATCAGTCGCAGTCGCAGTGAGAAGTCGCAGTTGGTCAGTCTCAGTAGCAGTTGGTCAGTCTCAGTAGCAGTGAGCAGTCGCAGTTGGTCAGTCTCAGTTGGTCAGTCTCAGTTGGTCAGTCTCAGTAGCAGTGAGCAGTCGCAGTTGGTCAGTCTCAGTTGGTCAGTCTCAGTAGCACAGTGAGTGAGCAGTGATCAATCGCAGTTAACAGCTATCTTGCACTTTGTGGGTTCACATTCGCAGTGTTCAGTCTCAGTGTTTAGTCATCAGACTTAAATCTTATATCTTAAATCTTAAGTCTTAAATCTTATATCTTAAATCTTATGTCTTAAATCTTATGTCTTAAATCTTATGTCTTATGTCTTATGTCTTAAATCTTATGTCTTAAATCTTAAATCTTATGTCTTGATTCCTGGCTCTTGATTCTTGATTCTTGGCTCCATTAAAATTTGGCTTGGCTGCGCTTGCATTCTGAGATTTTTAAAATGAATTTCGAGCTCTGGAAATATTTCCAGGGCTTTTTCTTTTCCCCAAAATGAAGAACCTTCTATCCACCTCTCTCCTGCTCCTCTGCCTTGCTTGCGCAAAACCAGAGCTTCCTGTTGAATTTTGGCTTACTGATCCTGCTGCCGGAGTACTCCTTCAAAAACAACCAAGCCCAAGCATTTCGGGTGAAGAAAAACTCCCTGAAATCCTCATCGATCAGGAAACAAATTACCAGACAATGGATGGTTTTGGGTTTACACTTTCTCAGGGAAGTGCAGCCCATTTACTTCAAATGAGTGAGGCCGCCAGAAAAAACTTATTGAAAGAGCTCTTTGGTAAAGGCGAAGGTCAGATTGGGATTTCCTACCTGAGGCTGAGTGTGGCAGCTTCCGACCTGAATGAAACTCCTTTTTCCTACGATGATCTGGAGGATTCTCTGGCTACTGATCCCGAACTTCTGAACTTTGACTTGGGACCGGACAGAAACGACGTCATTCCGATCCTGAAGGAAATTCTTGCAATTAACCCTGATATCAAATTGATGGCCTCTCCCTGGTCTCCTCCGGCCTGGATGAAGGATAATAAAGATACAAGAGGCGGATCTTTACTGCCTGAGTTTGAAGATGCTTATTCCAGATATCTGGTAAAATACATTCAGGAAATGGAGAAAGAAGGCATCAAAATCGATGCCCTGACAATCCAGAATGAGCCTTTGCATCCCGGAAACAACCCTTCCCTGCTGATGCTTCCTGAGCAGCAGGCGAGATTTATCGGAGTAAACCTGGGTCCGGCTTTCCGCGATGCGGAAATCAAAACCAAAATCATCGTCTATGATCACAATGCCGACAGACCCGATTATCCGATTGCAGTTTTGAATGACTCATTGGCAAATCCTTATATCGACGGATCTGCTTTTCACTTGTATGGAGGCAAAATCGAAGCTTTGATGGAAGTACATCAGGCGCATCCGGATAAGAATCTATACTTCACCGAGCAATGGATCGGTGCTCCCGGAAATCTCGCTGGAGATCTTCCCTGGCACATCAAAAACCTGGTGATCGGCGCAAGCCGCAACTGGGCAAAGACTGTTCTGGAATGGAACCTGACTTCAAATCCAGCTCTTACTCCGCATACCGACCGCGGTGGTTGCGATCGTTGTCTGGGAGCGGTGACAATAGACGCAGACTCAGTGGTAAGGAATCCGGCCTTTTACATCATCGCTCACGCAAGCAAGTTTGTCGAGCCAAACTCCCTGAGAATCGACAGCAATCTTGCAGATGGATTACCAAATGTTGCATTTCTGAGACCTGACGGAAAGAAGGTTTTGATCGTCTTGAATGAGTCAGATGTTGCGCAATCATTTACCGTGAAGGAAAAAGAAAATGCATTCACCGGTACTCTGAATCCGGGTGCAGTCGGAACCTGGGTTTGGTAGAATCTCAACCTTTGAGGTGTCATTTCGATTCCGCTTTTTCGGAAGAGAAATCTCCTCGAAGGTTTAATCAAATTATTTCCCGCAGACTTGCTTGCAGCAGGCAAGTTTTCACGGAAAAAAGTCACTGATTTTCACAGACCAAAAAACAGGACCAAGTCAAAGTCGCAACTTTCTTCCGAATAATTTTCGGAAAGCGCGAAATCTCCTAGAAGGTTTAGGAATAAATCAATGCCCATTTTAATTGCAATTCCACCCTGGAACAGAAGGACTGACACTGAAGGTGTCAAATTTTAATAGCCATGGGTGAAACCCATGGTACAAATGATCGAAGTTGAATTTTGTTTTTTGGCCGTTTTCATGTCAATTCATAAAAAATGTATGGCCAAAAACAGGTTAGGTCAATGGTGGATAAAATTTATTAAAGGTATTCGCTTGATTACGCTGTACCTATTTAAGTTGGGTTTTGAATTAAAAAATCCCCCTAACCCCTTTTGAGAAAAAAGGGGGAGTCACATTTTCGCATCATTCAAACCGATTGTCTTCTATCCAACTAGAAAAAACCAAGACACACATTATATAAAAATCCCCAATTTCCCTATTCGCCTCACCCGCAAAAACGTATATAAACCTAAGGCCGGAATCGGAAAAGATACCAAGGTTTTTTTAAAATCAACTACAACCATGGAACTCATCCTTAGTGAAAAGGAAATTCAGTTTTTGATCGATAACTACTCCAAAGAGGATATCAAGATCAGCATCACAGGAATAAATCAGTTTACGATTGTCACCCCAAAAGCTGAAATTCCTTGTGAAATCATCGGGGTAAGTAAAAAATCAATCGATATCCAATACGAGATGGGATTTGTGAAACACCTCTTGGCTAAGTCTTTTATCAAACTGGATATAGCCGGTCTGACCTGGAATCAGGATATCAAACAAATAGAAATCAGACCTTTCGAACTTATAGACTTTTTGAAAAAACCAGAGTTTAAGAATTTCTGCCTTAATGGATTTTCAGTCAAGCCGGAAAGAATCCGACTTGATCTGGGCATTTTTGCCTGATGTGACATAAACAGATTTTCACTTTTCGCAGAATTTCGATTGCAACCTTTTTCTGAACTAGTTGTGGCGATTTAATTTTTCACAAAGTCTTGAAAAACATTCAAGTTGTATCCGACTTTCAAATATAAAAGCCCCCTGAGTCTCTCCTGAGGGCTTTTCAACTTAATCCTAATTTTGACCATTGGAATTCAGGGGAATTGGATTCATTAAACCCCTATCATTTTCAAAAATTCTTTTTTTGTAACCTCACCTTTTTCAACCCTTTGCAAGTACTCTTCAGAAATACGCTTTACCTCCTCATCGAATGCATTTTGAACAGTTTGATGCAATGGAAAATCGAAATGAAACCCCTCTGTAATAAGGAAATTCATCAGAAAATAGGCTTTTGGAAACTCTCCATTTTTGGAATAATAATAAATCCAAGGTGAGTAAAATGCCTGTAATTCAGATAAATGAAATACCTTCTTATCAGGCAAAAATTCCTGAATTCTGGTGAAATTCCCCATTGCGGATGGTATTTGATCCACTACTCCAAGTTCAATCCAAGTTTGGGCTTCAGTTGTGAGGGAGAATAGATAGGAAGGGAATTTTTCTTTCATTTCCAGAGAAATCTTCATGCATTTGGAAATATCTCCCTCCAATTCAAAATATTGCCATTTGTATTGATACAATACTTTGTTGTCCGGCCATTTAACCAATCCAGCTTCTATATAATCGAGTAATTGCTTTTTCTTAAGGTTGCTCAAAGAGTCAAATGATTCAAGTTGTTTATAAGCTTCAAATTGATACCTCATCTGTTGCTTCGTGTATTCCTTGGATGAGATAGGTTCATCGGTAGTTTGAATCTCGATAATGGGAGCAAAAAAATCCTCTTTTTCCATTTTGATGTAGTTCAATCCTAAGATTTTCATAGATAGCAACAATTGGATTTCATAGTTCAAATATTCAAAATCCCCTTCTTCAAAGAAGTCTTCCCAATCCTCTTTTTCCCAGTCCATGCAAGATTCAAGATCATAATCTTCTTCCGAATCGAAGTCAAAATCATTCCAAATCACTTCAAATGTTCCCGGGACACCATATTTATGAATCTGACCTTCAAAATAATCTGCTCTCGGATCCTCATCACTCAATAAAAGAAGAGCTTTTCCATCTTGACCCAGGGGTATTTCCAATCTGGGAAAATCGTCATTATCCTCTTCCAAAATTAATTCTGCAAACCTGAAATCCTCATGAGGAGCTATCCCAAAATCTTCTGCATATGCAATTGATTCAAAAATTATATTATGCAGAAGCGCATAGGAAACAGGTTCAAATTCGAGATCAAGTTCATCGTGATATTGATCCAAAATAGTCCTATAAATTTCTTCCGATTCATTCACAAAAAACATAACATCTTTTGCACCGGTACATAGCAAATCAATCAAAACCGAAATAAAGGTGATATTCCCATTGACATGCTTCCTGGAAAAAACCACCGGAAACTTCTTGAGCTCTTCCCAGTTTTTGGGCACCAGACATTCGTAAACAGCTAATTTTCTCGCACTTCCTGTCTTTAAATAAGTTATCGGATTGAACTTAACTTTTTGAGGTTTTGATTTCTTCTTTGACATGGCGCATTTAAGTAAAATCTAAAAATAGAATTAGGAGAGGAGAAAAAGTACACTTTTATGAAAAAAGCCCCCCAAATTTCTCCGGAGGGCTCGTAAATCGTATTTCTTAAGAGTTTTCTACTCTCCTAAGGGCTCCTATTTCTTCTTTCGTATTTGTTTAGATTTCCACTTTCCGAAGGCTCGTATTTCGTCTCTCGTATTTCGTATCTAATATGAGATTGCTTTTATGCTCCGAATATAGAATTCATCCGACACTTGTGCTGAGCATGTCGAAGCATCCGTCACCCGACATCCAGCATCATACCTTTGGGATCTGCCATCCATTATGGTAATTCGCCTTCATAAGCTGATTGGCTTCTGAGTCGGTGAATTGATTTTTGGCAGCATCCCAGTAAACTTTCTTACCGGTTTTGTAAGCGATATTTCCCATCTGGGCATTGATCGCAGCTATAGATCCCGTTTGGATTGCACACTTCAGAAGCTTGGGATTATTGGCAGTGACAGCCTCCACGAAGTTGACCGCATGAAGATCCAGCGCACTTCCGTTTGGTTTGATCAAAGCTACTTCGGCTACTTTAGGAGTTCTTTTGCCCTCGATCGTTTCATTCTCAGGAATCACTCTCCATCCGCCTCTGTTAACTACTAGCGTTGCATTGTTTCCGATGAAAGCAATTCCTTCGGTTGTGCCGTAGTTACCGCCATCGATTCCGGTGGCATGCTCCCAAAGCATATTAAATCCTTCGTATTCATACACTGTTTGAAGCGTGTCGGGAGTCTCGGAAGCATCGTCCGGATAGGCGAATTTTCCACCGGAAGCCATCACTGACTTTGGTGCAGAAACTCCCATCGCAAAGAGTGCTATATCGATCTCGTGAACTCCCCAATCCGTCATCAAACCGCCTGCATAATCCCAGAACCAACGGAAATTGAAGTGAAAACGGTTGGCATTGAATTCTCTTTTCGGAGCCGGGCCGAGCCACATATCATAGTCCACACCTGCAGGGGGCGCGCTGTTGGGAACCACAGGAACCGGCTTCATCCAACCCTGGTACGCCCAGCATTTAACCAGACGGATCTGGCCGAGTTTGCCTGATTTTACATAATCAATCGCTTCCGCATACTGGGAACCCGAACGCTGCCATTGTCCCACTTGCACTACTTTGCCGTAGCGCTCCTGAGCTTTTACCATGATCTGGCACTCTTCGATGGTGTTGGCAATTGGCTTTTCTACATAGACATGCTTTCCGGCAGAAACCGCATCCACCATGTTCAGGCAATGCCAATGATCCGGAGTTCCGATGATGACAATATCGATATTCGGATCCTCGAGCATTTTTCTATAATCCTTGTATTGCTTTGGTCGGGTACCGCGAAGTTTGAATACATCTTCAGTTCGCTGATCCAAAACACTTTGATCCACATCTGCCAAAGCCACGCAGTTTACCTGAGGCATTTTCAGGTGGGCGTTCATATTGGACCAGCCCATTCCTCTGCAGCCGATCAGGCCGTAATTGATTTGGTCGTTGGGTCCGATTTTTCGGGTAAAAGTCCCGAATTCCGCAGCTGTCAGCACTTGTGGCATTGCCATACCCGCACCGATCAGCATGGTATTTTGTATAAATTTTCTTCTTGAGTTCATGTTCTTGGGTTATTGGTTATTGGTTAATTGATGTAGGATTTGGGATGTATGATTTCTAAATCTGAGATCCGAAATCTAAAATCCGAAATCAAAGCGGTCTAACCCAGATATTTCTGAATCTAACGGGATTGCCGTGATCCTGAAGTTTGATTGGCAATTGCTCAGCGTGCGCTTTGTAATTAGGAATTCCGATGTATTCGGTTGGACCTTTCAGGATGACATTGTTCTGCACCAAAACTCCATTGTGCATCACAGTGACTGTTGCAGGGGAAGTCAAAACGCCATTTTTGTCAAATCTTGGGGCTTTGAAGATGATATCGTAGTAATTCCACTCTCCCGGAGGGCGAGTTGCATTGACCAAAGGAGGATGCTGCTTGTAGATACTTCCTGCCTGACCGTTGGTATAGGTCTTGCTTTCATAGCTATCCAAAACTTGTAATTCGTAAATGCCCATCAAAAAGAAACCTGAATTTCCTCTTCCCTGACCTTCACCGACGATTGTTGTTGGTGCAGACCATTCTACGTGGAATTGAGCATCGCCAAAAGGAAGTTTGGACTGGATATCTCCTTTTCCTTTTGTCACGACCAATTCTCCGTTTTCAACCAACCATTCAGCCGGGGTGCTTCCGTCTTTTGCACTTACAAATCCATTCAAACTTGTTCCATCAAAAATGACAATCGCATCCGATGGAGGATTTGTATTGTGTGCTCCGGCTGTAACTTTTGGAGGAACGGGAGTGTAAAATTCAGTTGCCTGAGGAGGCAATGGCGGAGGAGTTGTTTGTTGTGCCAAAGCCAAAGAGCTCAGGCTCAACGCGAAGCCAGTCAAAGCAAGAGGTAGTAATTTCAATTTCATACTGTAGATTATTTAGGGTTAAGAACTAAAAGCAATAAATTAACCCAAAAATCCCCAATCAAAAAACCATTGATGGATTTTTGATTGCAGAGGCCGATTCGTTTCTTAATTTTCAGAAAATATGCTCTTATGAAATCAAGCATAATGCATCCGACTCACAGAGGTATGTTATCAAATATGCGAGATTCCATATGGCCTTAAAAAATCAAATTATAATCATATGAAAAAACCACTACTCAGCCTTTTTTTAGGTTTGATTTTATCGGTTTCCGCCTTTGCCCAGGAGGAATATTATTTCCCTGGAGAAACTTTTGATCCGGCGATTCCCTCTCCTTCCCAGTTTCTGGGTTACCCGATCGGAGACTGGCACACGCGTTATGATTTGATCATCAAGTACTTCGAAAAGCTGGACGCAATCAGCGAAATGGCTGAGTTGAAAACAATCGGCTACACCCACGAGCGGAGACCGAAAGTGATCCTGACCATTTCCTCCCCTGCCAACATGGGAAACCTGGAGGAAATCCGGAAAACCCAGCTTCAGCTTGCGGATCCGAGTCAACCAAAACCGGATGTTTCTTCCATGCCTTCCATCATCCATCAGGGATATGGAGTTCACGGAAATGAGCCATCCTCCGCCGAGGCAGCGATGCTGACAGCTTATTGGTTGATGGCTTCGCAGTCAGATTTGGCAAAAAATCTGCGTGCAAACGCCGTGGTTCATATTGACCCAACTCTCAACCCGGATGGACGTGATCGCCACAGCCATTGGGCAAATACAAATAAAGGCCTGCCTCCGGTAGCTGATCCGCTGGATCGTGAGCATAATGAAACCTGGCCGGCAGGAAGAACCAATCATTATTGGTTTGATTTGAACAGAGACTGGTTGCCATTGGCACATCCGGAGTCTCAGGCGAAAGTGGCTTGGTATCATACCTGGCTTCCAAATGTGACGACGGATTTCCACGAAATGGGACCAAACAGCACGTATTTCTTTGAGCCAACCAAACCCTATGGAAGCGAAAATCCGGTTGTGCCACGCAAAAACTACGACGACATCAACGTTCGCTTCGCAACCTATTTTGCCAAATACCTCGATAAAATCGGCAGCTTATATTGGTCCAAAGAAGTCTTTGACAACAGCTATCCGGGTTATGGATCAACCTATCCGGATATTCACGGCGGATTGGGATTGGTATTCGAGCAAGCCAGCAGCCGCGGACATGTTCAGGCAACTCAGCGCGGAGAATTGACTTTTGCTTTCACCATCCGAAACCATGTGACGAGTTCACTGGCTACGATGGAAGCGGCTTTGGATAACCGGGTTTACATGCACGATTATCTGAGAGAATTCTTCAGCACAGCGGTTGCTGAAGGGGCCAAAGATGCTGCGAAAAACTATGTGTTCGGAGATGAATTTGACGAAAGCAGAAATAGGCTTTTTGTTCAATTCCTGCTCGATCATCAGATCAGAGTTTATGAAAACCCATTAGATATAAGCGCAGGCGGGTATTCTTTCAAAAAAGGAAAATCCTGGGTAGTTCCGACTGCACAGCCTCAATACAGAATGGTCCGCACCATGTTTGAGGAAGTGAAGGAATTTGCGGATTCAGTATTCTATGATGCTTCTGCCTGGAATATGGCGCATGCATATGGGATGCCTTTTGCAAAATCTGCCTCAACTAAAGGTGGGAATCAGGTTACAGAAGTTGTTGCTCCGGCTCATGATTTCCCTGACGGAAAAGCCTATGCTTACCTGATCGACTGGTCGGATTATTATGCGCCAAAGATGCTTTTCGAATTGCAGAAAGCCGGAATTCATGTAGAAGCAATTAACAGAGCTTTTGCTTCGCACACTCAGGATGGCAGAAAGGATTTTCCGGCAGGAACGCTTATGATTCCTATGGGTTTCCAGAAACTGGATGCTGAAAAACTAACAAGCACGATTCAGACTTTGGCAGCAAAGAATCATCAGAAAGTATTTGCCACTACCACCGGATTGAATCTGGCAGGAATCGACTTGGGTTCCAACCTTGTCGGCGCTGTGACCGAACCAAAAGTTCTGATGATCCTGGGAACCGGAATCCAGGCAAATGAAGCCGGTGAAATCTGGTACCTGATGGACAGCCAACTCGGAATGCCAATCACGAAAGTGAATACCGAGCAAATCAGCCGGGTTAATCTATTCGATTACAACACGCTGATCATGCCTTCCGGAAATTACAATTCACTTTCCGAAGGTGTGGTAACTCATCTGAAAGATTGGGTAAGCCGTGGCGGTACCGTGATCTCGATGAAAAATGCGAGTCTTTGGCTGAACCAAAAAGGAATCACGAAAGAAGCTTCGGTGGAAGAAGGAGAAAGTACCGACCCGAAATCATTGCCTTTCTCAACCCGAAATGATTTCGAAGGAGCAAAAGAAGTTGGCGGAAGTATCTACATGGCTGAACTCGACCTGACTCATCCGATCGCTTACGGCTATCAGCGCAAGAATCTGCCTGTTTACCGAAACACCAACATCTTCGTAAAACCAAGCGAAAACAAATACCTGACTCCTGTGAAATACACTGCGAATCCTTTGCTTGGCGGATATATTTCCAAGTCAAATCTGGAACTGATGAAGCAAAGTGCTGGCGTGGTCATTTCTTCTGTCGGTCAGGGAAGTGTAATCCATTTCTTCGATAGTCCTAATTTCCGCGGAACCTGGTTCGGAACGAATAAGCTGTTTCTGAATGCAGTGTTCTTTGGAAACAAGATGAATTAAGCGGGAAGTTGGGAGGTTTGGAGGTGGGAAGTTGGAAGTTTGGAGGTGGGAAGTTGGGAAGTTGGGAAGTAGCAGCAACTCCCCCTTTATTTCCTTTTCCTAACTTGAATACAAATCATCTTCAAAGGGGGTTAGGGGGATTTGATATCGAATTTCGGACCCGCCTGCGGCTGGCAGGTTTTTGATTTCGGATATAAGATTTAAAAATGACGGATGACTGATGATGGATGACCGATGTAGCAGCAACTCCCCCTTTATTTCCTTTTCCTAACTTGAATACAAATCATCTTCAAAGGGGGCAAGGGGGATTTGCCTGCTGGTTTTATTTGGCCACCATCAAAAAAAGCCAGAAGTGGAAACACTTCCGGCGGATGAGATTTATGATTTATGATCTAAGATTTTCAGATTTCAGATTTCTAATTTCTTTGTCTACTATCTCTTATGTTCTTGTTTCTTGCCTCTTGCTTCTTGCTTCAAAATAAAAAGCCGCTGAACATCAATTCAGCGGTTTTTTTAATTTAAACCCTTGAGAAAATCTACGATCAAATCGTAGATGTGAATAAATTTTTTTTATTCCCTGGAATAGGTCAACATGATCGTACCAGCAACCATTCCCATGGGAGTTTCCATAGATACTTCGTGCTTGGTTACTAATGTAGAATTATCGACTTCTACCAACTGATATTCAACTACATTTTGACCTTCATCTGTCATTCTCAGGACTTCTCCATCCAAATCCCAAATACCTTGACCATTCATCGATCCAGTTGGATCAAGAATCTGATAGGTTTTGTTTTCGTTTAAAGAAAGTTTTCCGCCGATATGAAGCGACCGTCCTCCTTCTACCAGAGCTTCTAAGTTGGGACCTTGGGTTTTCTCAAACTTAAATTCAGAACCTATCCAAATTCCCTCAATCTTATTTTCATTTATTTGTGTTTGAAATGAAAAAAGAAGCAGCATTACTAAAACGAGGGGAACGGTTACCAGAAACTTTGCCTTTTCCCCAACTGAAGATTTTACTTTGTTCATCATAATAATTCTTTTTTTGGTTTGAAATTGATTAAAACTGGGAATGAAATCTGTCATTTTGTTACTGATTGACCGTACCAGTAACCGGCTATATTCATTGACGGGAATGTGTTCAATGACTTTGGCGTCGGCCTGATATTCATGGGCTTCTTTGAGACATTTTTCCAAAAGGTATAACACCGGATTTGTCCAAAAAACTATTTTCAATACCTGAAAAGCCAATAAATCCCAGGTGTGTCCACTTCGAATGTGGACGGATTCATGCTCAACTATTTGGTGAATGGATGGTGAAGAAACCTCCTCCGGAGAAATCAGAATCCATTCAAAAAAAGATGATGCCGTAAAACTTGGGTCAATGGCAAGTTTTACTCCTTTAAAATTCAATTTTTGCGCAGTTTTTATTTTTTTTGAAAGGGTAGAAAGTGAAAAAATTAACCGGCAAGCCAAAACAAATGAAACCGAGAAATGTATCAAAGGAATTAAAAAACTCACAGAAAAGGCAGATTGAGAATCTTGGTAAAATGGTACTTTGACCAAATTACTTGTGGAAAAAGTTTCAATAATCTGGATAGGAATTGACTCATCAGTCCAATTCAGTGGGATTGAGATAAAAGGTAAAATCAAAGCAAGTACCACCCCGGAAATCAAATAAAATCTGTTCCAGGAATAAAAAGTCAACTCTTCTAAAATTAACTTGTAACCCAACCAGACCAAAGTCATAGCAAGGGTACTCTCGATGAAATAATTCAATAGTAAATTCATTGCTCTCCTCCTTTCTCGTACTGATCTATCAGTTTTTGAAGGTCTTCAATATCTTTTCCTGAAATCTTCTTTTCTTGGACCAAGAAAGAAAGTACGTTCTCAACAGATCCTCCAAAAAAGTCTTTCACTACCCGGTTAAATGTTTTCTTTTTGTAGTCAGCTTCCTTGATTAGCACAAAATATTCATGGGTTTTTCCATAGGATTTGTGACCCAAATAGCCCTTTTTTTCCAGTGATTTAATGGTTGATGCTAAGGTCGTATAGGGAGGCCTAGGTTCGGGCAACAAGTCCAATACATCACGGACCACACCTCTCTCCTGCTTCCAAAGCACCTTCATAGCTTGCTCTTCTTGTGGGATCAAATCTTCCATAAATGAAAGTAAATGATAAATTCTAAAAAACCTACGATTTAATCATTTTATTACGACATAATCGTAGATATTTTTTTAAGTAGTTCTTTAGTGTTGGATGACCGATGTTGGATGATGGATGACTGATGTTGCGGTAACTCCCCCTTTATTTCCTTTTCTTAATTTGGAATAGATAAAGTATTCATCCCGATAGCGGGAGGGGCAAGGGGGATTTGATTTCGGATTTAAGATTTAAAAAAGTCGGATGACTGGTGATGGATGACCGATGTAGCAGCAACTCCCCCTTTATTTCCTTTTCCTAACTTGAATACAAATCATCTTCAAAGGGGGCGAGGGGGATTTGAATTCGGATTTATGATCTCAGATTTCATATTTCTGATTTCTGATCTTCTATCTTCTTGATTCTTGGATCTAATTTAAAAAAGCCGCTGCAATCACTTTTCCGGCGGCTTTTGATTTATCAGTTGGTTTAGCTTTTAGCTCAATTTGAAATTAATCGGCAAGGTCATCCGGGTATTGACAGCTTTCCCTCCGATTTTTCCCGGAGTCCATTTTGGGGAGATTTCTACTACTCTTTTCCCTTCCTCATCACAACCTGAACCGATTCCTTTCAGGATTTCGACATCAGTTACCGAGCCATCTTCCTTCACGATAAAAGTCAAATAGACCATTCCTTCAATTTTTCCATCTCTGGCAGCTTGCGGATATTTCAGATTTCCTGTCAAATGCTTGATCCAACCATCCATTCCTCCTGGAGGCACTGGCATTTCATCGACTTCTTCATAAACTTCCTGAGCTTTCACCTCTGAAGGGATTGCCATATAGGCAAACATGATCATGATGACAAGCATGAATTTGGGCAAAGATTGATTTTTCATAGTTTTTTGGAGTTTAGTTTTTGATAATTTTTAGCACACTTTTTCACCGGATGTAGAAAATTTTAGTTTCATCCAGTCAGTTTTAATTTTGAAAATTTTTAAGTTGAAGTGATTGGTTTTGCTACTTGCTTGAAATCTGTCTTCGATTCCAATTTTAAGTAAATCGGAAGTCTCATTCTCACATTCACAACTTTGCCTCCTTGTTGACCAGGTTCCCAATCCGGAGATGCATTAATCACTCTCAATGCTTCTTTGTCACACCCTCCGCCGATTCCTTTGAGAATTTTTGCGTTTGTTATTTTACCTTCTTTGTTGACAACAATACCGACCACCACCATTCCTTCAATCCCTATTTCTCGTGCCAAAGCAGGATACCTAATATTGGAAGCCAGGAATTGATTCCAACCCTCCACACCTCCAATAGGCAGCGGTGGATTTTCTACAATTTCAAACACATCATCAGCAGTTGAAATCTCCGGAATCTTTCGAGAATCATCAACAAGAGGCGGATGCGGTTGAGGAATTTGCTTCAGTGGAACTTGAGCAATTTCTTCTTTCTCCGAATTCCTTAAACGCTGGGAACCTTCTTCCTTTCTTTCGCAGGAAAAGACGAAAAACAACATCGCAATAAGAGGTAAGATCAGCAGTAACCTTGCATTTTGGATAGTCTTTAAGTTGTGTCTAGTCATCAGAGTAAGGCGTTTCTAATTTTTTCCCAAAGAAAAAATCATTTTAATTTTGAACTACCGCAGTGAAGCTCGCGGCTGGTAGCCAATTACCACGAGATAATTTTTACCGTATTGGTCGGCTATTGTTTTCTCAGTTATTTGATTGAAAGAAGTCGTAACATCTTCTTTTTTCAAAACAAATCGAACAGGAAGGCTCATTCTGGTTTTCACAGCTTCACCACCAATCATTCCCGGCTGCCAAGCAGGACCTGCAGCCATCACTCGGACTACTTCTTCATCACATTCGCCGCCTATGCCTCTGAGAATTTCGATATTTTGGAGGGACCCATCTTCATGGACTTCAAAGCCTACGATGACTGTACCCTCTATATTCGAAGCCCGGTCATTTGCTGGATATTTCATATTCTTCGCCAAAAAAATATTCCAACCATCGTCCCCTTCTTTTGGTCTTGGCAATACTTCCACTTTGTCAAAAACCTGATTTACTTTTTTGGATATGCCCATAGAACTGGGCATTTCAGTATTAGCTGCCAACCTGACCACAATTTTTGAACTTCCATTTAGAGCCACCTCTGCACTCTTGGAGGTACTGAAATGCGATATTACCAGAATAGCTTGGTCAGAAGGGACTTTCAATGTAAAAAAGCCAGTCGTATCGGTGACTGTACCAATGGTGGTTTCCTTGACAAGGATTACAGCACCGACCGCCTTTTCACCTTGAGGATTGTTAACTTTCCCCGTTACAATAAATTCTTTTGAAGTTTTTTGGGAGAAACCTTCCTGCTGGAAACCGCTAAAACCGATTCCAACTAAAACAAGAAATAGGGATTTAAATGAATTAGATCGTTTCATAAAAGATGTTTTTTGGTTAATAAAGGGTTAGCTAGATCAGAAGTCACAATATTTTTTTATCAGGCGTATTTGATGTTTCTCCCAATAAAAGCAACGAACTGAATCTGTTGCTTTTATGAATTTAAACCATAATTAAATATTAACCTAGTTTGAAACGAATCGGAAGCCTCATTCTTGAATTCACGACTTTGCCTTGTTGTGTTGCTGGTTTCCAATCCGGAGAGTTCTGAACTACTCTCAATGCCTCTTCGTCACAACCTCCACCGATTCCCCGCAGAATTTCCACATTAGAAACGGATCCGTCTGTATTGATCACGAAGACAAGAATAACGGTTCCTTCGATCCCCATTTCCCTCGCTTGAGAAGGATATTTCAGATTTCCTGCTAAATACTGATTCCAGCCATCCATGCCTCCGGGAGGATTTGGTTGAACTTCAGTCACATCAAAAATTTCATTTCCATCCTTACCCATATCATTGATTCTTGCGGTAATATCGGATGGACCGACAATATTTTTTGAAGCTTCCACCTGAGTTGGCCCTTCTATTTCAGATTCCGGAGTCATTTCACAGGAAAAGACAAATAAAAACATCGCCATTAGAGGCAATACCAGCAGGAACCTGGCTTTTTTGATAGTTTTTGAGTTGGTTTTGGTCATCATGATAATGCGTTTTTTGGTTTGAAATTGGTTGAAACTATTGACAAACTGCCAGCTGCTTTGCTTGGTCAGCAACCGAAGCAAGAGCCTGGAATATGCGATTTGAGAATAAGATTTGGTCACACCCTGATCCGCCTGGAACTCATGAACTTCCCGCACTGAGCGCTCATAGAGAAAAATGAGTGGGTTGAACCAGAAAATACCTTTGGCAAACTGAAGCAAAAGCAGGTCCCAGGTATGTTTTTTCTCCACATGAACCGACTCATGCAGAAGAATTTGATGCTGATCGGGACTCTCCGGATCAAAACTTGGCAGCAGGATATAATTGAAAAAAGACGCAGGTTCGAAACTTGGATGCACCGCTATTTTCATCCCCTGATATAAGAATTTATCGACCATCTGGAGTTGGAAAATCGGCTTGATCAATCCCAAAGTCAATCTTCCAAAGGCAACTGCCAATCCCAAAACATAGACTCCGAAAAGAGTTTCCTGCCAGGTATAGGACCAAATCCAAAATCCGGATTCTTCCTGGATTTGCTCACCTACCCAGAAAACAGGCAGGGTAATTTCCTGTATTCCATTCTGATCGGAAACCAATTCAAAGGAAAGCAAAGGCACCACCAATGCAGAGATCAGCATGAATAAGAGAATCGCCCGATTCCAGTTGAAGAAAGTGAGTTTCTCTAAAAAAGCCTTGTAAAAGACAAGGGCCAGGGCAAGGCAAAGACTTCCTTCCCAAAGATAGTTCAGGGATTCGTTGATCATTTTCCGGAGTTTTCGTAGTCGTCAATAAGCTTTTGCAAATCCTGAATTTCCTTGTCGGATATGTTCTTTTCTTTGACCATAAATGAAAGGAAATTGCCCACCGACCCTTCGAAAAATTGATTCACCATGCGATTGATGCTCTTTTTGCTGTAATCTCCCTGGGTTACCAGCGGAAAATACTCGTTAGTCGTGCCGTATGCTTTATGTCCCAGATATCCTTTTTTCTCCAGCAATTTGATGGAAGAAGCCAGCGTAGTATAAGGCGGTTTGGGATCGGGAAGTTGCTCCAGGATATCTCTGACCAAGGCTCGCTCCATTCTCCAAAAGATCCGCATGATACTCTCTTCGTGTTGAGATAATTCGTTCATGAAACCAAGGTATAATTCCGGTTTCATTATTCCTACGAAATTTTCGTAATTCTACGTAAATAATGTAGATACTCCTGTAAAAACATAAAAACCAGCCAATTGACTGGTTTTTATGCTAAAAAATAATAGCCAGAAGTGGCGCTTCCGGCGGCGAAATTTTCACCACAGAGATGCTATGGTGAAATTGAAAACGGCCGAGAAGTGAATGATTTTGCAGCAGTTTCAAGACGTAATAGATTTGCTAATGCATATTTTGGGTTTAAGACACTTGAGTTAAAAAAACCGCATTAAAGGATTTTTATCGTAGATTTGTCAGGAGTTCGTTCTTTACTTCATAAACACTCAAAGCCGTTGTTGGTTTCCCTTAGCAGGGAATTAATAAGGAACCGTGTGCAAATCACGGGCTGTCGCGCAACTGTAATCCTTTCTTGAAACAATCAAGATACGCTTAGTTCAATATGCCATTGTCCACTCACAAGTGGACGAGAAGGCGAGCAAAGTAATAGGGAAAGCCAGGAGACTTGCCATCAACGGAATGACTTTGCTTTCGCGATCTGAAGCTGTGTCAGGCATTGAACAATTTTATCGCTCCTCACATGTCAGGGGTGTGTCTGTTTTTTTCCGCCTGTTTCATTTTTCGTAAGCAATACGTTTAGTAGCTCAAAAGCGGGCTTTTAACTTATTGTTCCAAATAAAAAGAAGCAGCATGCTTACGCACAACCTCGGCTATCCGCGCATAGGTAGCCAACGAGAATTGAAAAAGGCCAGTGAAAATTATTGGTCTGGAAAAACATCCTTAAAAAGCTTACTCCAAGTGGGCAAAAACATCCGGCAGGAAAACTGGCTTTTCCAAAAGCAGCAATGCCTGGACCTGATTCCTTCCAATGATTTTTCGTTTTACGATCAGGTACTCGATCTGTCACTCATGGTAAACGCCATTCCGGAGCGATACCATGAGGTGATCCTGAATAACAAACATTCGGAACTTGACCTGTATTTCGCAATGGCCCGAGGTTATCAAAAGGAGGACCTCGACATCACTGCCATGGAAATGACCAAGTGGTTTGACACCAACTATCACTATATCGTTCCCGAATTTCACAAGGACCAAATTTTCAGCCTTTTCTCCACAAAGGTCATTGATGAGTTTTATGAAGCCAAGTGCTTGGGCATCATCACCAAGCCTGTATTGATCGGTCCTGTGTCATACCTCTTGCTTGGAAAAGAAAAAGAAGAGGGTTTCGATCGAATCGACCTTATTAAAAATCTCCTGCCGGTATATCTTGAACTGCTCCGCAAGCTCGACAAGTTAGATGTACAGTGGGTACAGTTTGATGAACCCTTTCTCGCATTGGACCTCAATGAAAAAGAAAAAAATGCCTTCCGATTTGTTTACTCATCGATCAAAAAGGAATTTCCTTACCTCAAAACAATTCTGGCCACCTACTTTGAAGGCTTACGGGACAATGTCAAGCTGGCAACTTCACTCCCTGTCTGTGCCCTCCATATCGATATGATCCGCTGTCCCCGGCAACTGGATGAATTATTAGCTTTGCTTCCTGAAAAAATGTCCCTCTCTTTAGGCGTGGTGGATGGCAGGAATATCTGGATCAACGACTACTCGAAATCACTTTCATACATCGAAAAGGCTATTGATGCATTAAAAGAGGATCGTGTAATGATTGCACCATCCTGTTCGCTGATCCATTCACCCTGTGACCTTGAGCTGGAGACCAACGACGGCATTCTCCTGCCGGAGATCAAAAGCTGGATGTCCTTTGCAAAGCAGAAACTGAAAGAAGTAGCTGAGCTGAAAGAACTCGCCATATCCGGTGATCACTCATCCCCAACCTATATTCACAATCAAAAAGCAATTGAACGCAGAAATACCTCTTCATTGATTCATAATCCCACAGTTAAAAAGCGCGTGGCAGAGATAACTGATGCAGAGGCAACCCGAAAAAGCGGATTTTTCTTCAGAAAGGACAAACAAAAGCAGGCTCTGCGCCTCCCCTTGTTCCCGACAACAACAATTGGTTCTTTTCCCCAAACCGCCGAAGTGAGGACATGGCGGGCCAAGTATAAAAAAGGAGAACTCACCCAATCTGAATATGATACTCTCCTCAAAGCAGAGACGGAAAAAGCAATACGCTGGCAGGAAGAGATAGGCCTTGACGTGCTTGTCCATGGCGAGTTTGAGCGAAATGACATGGTTGAATATTTCGGTGAACAGTTAAGCGGATACGTCTTTTCAAAAAACGGATGGGTACAAAGTTATGGGTCGCGTTGTGTAAAACCGCCTATCATTTTTGGCGATGTCTCACGTCCCAGTCCGATGACCGTATTTTGGTCAGCCTATGCGCAATCGCTTACTCCATTTCCGGTCAAGGGAATGCTTACAGGCCCGGTGACCATTTTACAATGGTCTTTTGTGCGGGATGACCAGCCCGGATCAGAAACCGCATTTCAGATTGCGCTGGCCATACGCGATGAAGTGCTTGATTTGGAAAAAGCAGGTATCAAAATCATTCAGATTGATGAGCCTGCCATCCGGGAGGGCCTTCCGCTCCGCAAATCAGATTGGCAAAATTACCTCCTGTGGGCGATCAAAGCATTCAGGATTTCAGCCAGCGGAGTGCAGGATGAAACACAGATCCACACCCACATGTGCTATTCTGAATTTAATGACATCATCCAAAACATTGCCGAAATGGATGCCGATGTGATCACGATAGAGTGTTCGCGTTCACAGATGGAACTCCTCGATGCTTTTGGTGAGTTCAATTACCCCAATGAAATCGGCCCGGGAGTGTACGACATCCACGCTCCGCGGGTGCCTTTGCGGGAGGAAATGGTTTATTTGCTCAATAAGGCAAAGGAGGTCATTCCTGCAGAACAGCTTTGGATCAATCCCGATTGTGGCTTAAAGACCCGCCATTGGGACGAAACCAAGAAGGCATTGATCGAAATGGTCGCTGCCGCAAAAGAACTTCGCCAATCTGTTTTTGCCCTATAATATCCCATCCTGGAGGCCCTTCGGTATCGAATGGCCTCCTTTTCGATTATGATAGACCACAAAGAAAAATACTGTCCCCTCTGTAACTTCCTTTTTGAATGCAAAGCAGAATCCATCCAATCCTGCCTGTGTTATTCCGTTTTTCTCTCAGATGAGGAGCTTAAGTATTTAACAGAGAAATTTACCGAATGCCTTTGTGTCAATTGTCTAAACAAAATGAAAGAGCAATCCCCCTGTGAAAAAAAGTCTGATAAGGATTAAAAAGTCATGGCAAACCGTACAAGAGACCTGAACAATATATTTTCCCTGGATTTGTATCTGGAAACATCCAGGGGAACAGGAAGGAAACATCAACTTCAAAAATTGATCCCATCAAAAGCTACGTGCCATCCTTTGATGTGCTGGGACATCGCCTCAGGAGGGGGCAATAAAAAACCAACCGCAGCAGAGGTACAACATCTTCAAAAACTTGCCGCCAGATATCATTGGACTATTGACTTTGAACCCATCCTGGTAAAAAAGTTTGATGCACTGATTGTTACTGACTCAGACCAGAAAATCATCTGGGCCAGTCAGGTTTTCAAAACAATGACCGGCTATTCTCCTACCTATGCCCTCCATAAAAAACCTTCTTTTCTGCAGGGAAAAAAGACAAGCCAGAAAACCCGAAAGGAAATCCGGGAAGTTATCAAAAAGGGGGAAGCTGTGGAGGCAACTATAATCAATTACCGGAAGGATGGATCGGAGTACCTTTGCCAGATTGAAATCATTCCCCTGTTTTCTAAATCCCTGCTACCTTCACACTTTCTGGCCATTGAGAAAATGATATGAGGCTTAACAAGCCTAAAAGAGAGAAAGACTCACACATCAAAAGTGCAGATCGAGGTTTATCCGGATGAAAGGAATCCCGGAAAAATGGGCAAAAACCTGAGGGAAGAAATTGCAGTTGTGTAATTAATCTGAATAAAGGCCAGAACAAGATTTACATCAGCCGAAACATGGGATAAACGGTTCTTTTAACCCGGATTCATGAAGCCAGGAAGATTTATTGGCGGTCAGATGGTGGATAATCCACCGTAAAATGCAACCCGCGGCTTTCCTTCCGCGCCGCCGCATGCTTTATAATGATATACGCCACATTAATGATGTTACGCAATTCGCAAACCGTCTGAGAAATGGTAATCTTCTTATATAATGCTTCATTCTCCAGCCAAAGAATTTCCAAACGATCCATTGCACGCTTCAAGCGCAGATCTGAACGTACGATACCCACATAGTTACTCATGATCGCCTGCACTTCCCGTAAACTTTGTACGATCAATATCATTTCTTCCGGAACATCTGTTCCTTCCGCGTTCCAGTCGGGAATTCCTTCCTGAAAATCGGAACAGGAAAGCTGCTTGGGTGAAATGGTGCTGGCTTTGTGTGCGTACACGATTGCTTCCAGCAGTGAATTCGAAGCAAGACGGTTTGCCCCATGCAAACCTGTACACGAACATTCGCCCACTGCAAACAGATTTTCGATGCTACTTCGTCCGTGGTCATCAACTGCAATTCCTCCACATAGGTAATGCGCCGCAGGAACAACAGGAATCATTTGCTTCGTAATGTCAATGTCAATTGTAAGGCATTTTTCGTAAATATTCGGAAAATGTGATTTCAGGTTCTCCGGATCAAGATGTGTACAGTCGAGGTACACAAAATCTTCTCCGCGTATTTTCATCTCGTTGTCAATAGCTCTTGCAACAATATCGCGTGATGCCAATGATTTCCGCTCATCGTATTTGTGCATGAATTCTTTTCCATCCTGGGTGCGCAAAATTCCGCCGTGGCCACGCATCGCTTCGGTAATCAGGAAGGAAGGATGTTCACCGGGATTGTACAACGATGTAGGGTGAAATTGCATAAACTCCATGTTTTCCACGCGTCCTTTCGCACGGTACACCATGGAGATTCCATCACCCGTTGCAATAACCGAATTCGTGGTGGTTGCATAAACATGACCGGCACCACCTGAAGCCATCAGCGTGATTTTCGAGAGCACCGTATCCACTTCACCTGTTTTGGTATTGAAAACATACGCTCCAAAACATTTGATATCCGGAGTGCGGCTGTTCACTTCGACACCAAGATGGTGTTGCGTGATAATGTCCACTGCAAAATGATGATCGTAAATTAGGATGTTTGGATGTTCATGCACTTTTTTAAGCAAAGTGTGCTCAATTTCGTAACCTGTAATGTCTTTGTGATGCAGGATACGGAATTCGGAATGCCCCCCCTCTTTCGCAAGTTCATAATCGCCTTCCGGAGTTTTATCAAATTGTACACCCCATGCTGCAAGTTCCATCACACGTGCGGTGGATTCTTCGATCACCATACGTACAATTTGCTCATTGCAAAGCCCGTCACCACAAATCAGCGTATCCTGAATATGTTTCTCATACGAATCGGGGCTGTACATCACTGCGGCAATCCCACCCTGAGCATACTTAGTATTTGATTCGTCAGCGTTCGATTTCGTGATGAGGATTACTTTTCCTGCATTAGCGACCTTCAACGCGTAAGTCAGTCCCGCGATTCCGGAACCGATGATGAGGAAATCTGTTTTAACCTGAGGTTTCATCCGGCGCAAAATTACTGGTTTAAACATTAGACATTAGACTTTACACTCAGAAATTTGCCTCATCAGATCATAAAACCTGTGGATCTGCATCAAAACAAAAAGTTACCCCTCACTGTCCGACAGCCCAATTGTGCCAGTCCGCCGTGCCTGTCCGCCAAGGCGGGGCGGGGCGGAACAGAGCTCCTGATATTGAACTACAATCTTTAAAGTATAGGACCACTGGAAATGAAGTACATACACAGATAAAATATTGTTGTAAAAGAGTATTCTTAAGGATCTTTCCTTGATTAACCTCGCCCCGGTATGTGTCACAGATCAGAAGGATGACAATTGTTTTCAAATCGACCCATCACCCCGGTCTGTGTCACAGATCGGAAGGATGTCAATTGCTTTCAAATCGACCAGAGGGAGATCAATGGGGCTCCATTGAAAAATCATTAAAAAGCGAATAAAATGGGAGGTTCCTGCGGAAATCACTGCCCGCTCCGTTACTTATGAAATCAGGGATTTTTATTTTGAGGATATTTTGAATGAAATATTGAAATTCAGATTCTTAACAGACTGGCTTTCAATTAATCATATAATATTTTTAAAAGTAGTATTTCGTCTCTACTTTAGTTTCTGAAGTAACAGGCTAAACTCGAGTTGATAGGTAGGATAAATCCTGAAACTGATTTTCACGGCGGATTTTTTCTGGACTCTCGATCTTATTTATATGCGCATTTGATTTGAGGACAGTAGTTTCGGTAAATTCTCCTAAGACATCAGAATCATTATTATTGAAAAAAACCCCGAAGGGAAGCCCTTCGGGGTTTTGGGTTAGGAGACTGGTTTGATCTCCGGGTAGTTTTCATCTACTACCAACTGGCTGACCGAGATCAGGACTGTGCCAGCTGTGAGCGCATGCTGGGCCCAGATCATGAGTACCTCCGGTATTGCAGCGGGAGCAGCAAGTACAGCTGTTCCAATTGCCGCGACGATGAAGCCAATCTTTTTGAGTTTCTGAAAGAAGGGCGGCGTAGGCGATTTGGCCCGGAATTTTATTTCATCAAGTGTGTTCATTTTGTTTTTTGTTTAGGTTAATCTATGGAGGGCTTTGTTTTTGATTTTTGTGGACTCCAGCTTCGATTGAGCATAGCACGAATCATGAGCTGTTCCGTTTCGATCTTTGAAAAGGCCTCTTTGAGTTGGAAATGTTCGATTCTCATCTGCCTGAAATCCTGAATAAGGAGCTTGAGGAAGTAGGAGATGATAGAAAGGAGGAGCGCAATGACTCCTCCCGTAACTGCCTGGAACATCAGTCCATCCATTCTATGCAATGGCAGGTCAGGTTGAGGGCATGTTCTGGACAGCTCCTTATCTCCAGTGTAGCTCTTTCTGACTTTAGGAGTATCTGACCTATGAGGGAAAACAATTTTTGAAGGTTTTCCAAGGAGGGCAGTCCTCTACCCTCCCCTGTAATTTCAGACACCATGACGATGTTACGTTGCAGTACCGATCCGTCCAGTTGGACAGAAGCATTCAATTCTGCCAGTGGATAATCCGGCAGAGGGAGGCCAATTCGATCTTTAAAGAGAGCGAACGCCATTTTTGGGGGGTTGGCCAAGCAATTCAGGAGGTAAATCCCTTCCCGAAGACATGACAGCGAAGGTTCAAACTGTGCTGCCGGGGCTTCGATGGTTTTAGAAATTTCCTTTCCATCCAGGCTAAGGGATCCGTTAGTCCCTGTTGGCCAATATTCCCGGGTAAGAACGAGATGCATGACCTAAACCACAGACAGGATTACTGCCGGGTTTTGGGACAAGTCGTACAAATCGTATTGGTTCCCGTTGACCAGTTCAAGAAACTCCACCGCCAAAGCGAAGAAATACTTTTCTCCTGCAATCCCGGGTTTTGGCAAAGAGAGCGTAAGCTCAGGTGCTGTAGCGGAATTAATTTGCAATGGAGGTACAGTTACAATCTCTGAATTGTAGGATCCTACCTCAAAATTGACTGCAGCTCTGATCAGCGAGAAACGATAGTGGGTAGAACCTTTTGGGGAAATCAGGTACTTTGATGGAACCAATTCAGGCACCGTCACTGAAAATGAGGCAGCCTCATCCAGAACGCTGAGCTGCTTTTTCACAACCTGACCCAAAACGGAATTCTCTGCAAATTCAAATCCCCGAAGCAGGGTCATGTCTCCAAGTTCGAACTTTCGGTCACCTCTTGCACTCACAGGATCTGATTTGACCACTTTCATTGCAACCGAGTAAAGTCGGTTGTGCAGGCGGCCACCATTTGACTTGATTTCAATTTCCCGAAAGGCATTTTTGAGGAATTTGCCTGCTGTTGCGGCCCGGGAAAATTCCTGCATATTTTCCCGGGTCCGTTGGAATTTGGGATCTGTGAGAAGACGTTTTTTTGAAACTCCACCTTTTCGCCTGGCGACAAAGTTGCCGTTCCGGTTTTTGTAAAAGGACAGGTCACCGATGGTGCCTTCCAGTTTGATATATCCAGATTGTTTAGCCATGTTATTATTTATTTAGATGTTCAACATGGCCAAATCTGGGTGCAGCTCTTTGAAAATCAAAATGATAGTAGAATCTATGGATTCTGTGGATTCTGTGGAAACTGTGGACAAAACCCCAAGTATCCTGCAGGTATATAGGGGGTATAGTGCGGGTATAGGCGGGGTATTCAGGAGAGAGGTAGGTGGAAGTTGGAAGTTGTCAGTTTGTCGGTTATCGGTTGTCGGTTATCGGTTTTTACGTCACTGCGATGAGGTACGAAGAAGCAGTCTGTTGGAAGTTGTCGGTTATCGGGGCGAATCTTAATGGAGCTGAATAAAAAAAGGCTGAAGGCCTTAAATTTTAAAAGCCATGGGTGAAGCGAAGTGAAACCCATGGTATAAAAAAGGAAATGGCAATTGGACCCGGCCCGGAATCAATTAGCTTTTGGACAGTGAATGCCGGGTACGGAGACGGGATGTGGGAAGGTTGGAACTAATTTCTACCTCACCCCCTCCTCCCGATTCTCGGGACAGGCTCTCTCCTGAAGGCGAGAGGCGATGGAGCAGTGGGGGAATGAACATTCGTCCTGGCTTGAATCAAAAAAGGCTGAAGGCCTTAAATTTTAATAGCCATGGGTGAAGCGAAGTGAAACCCATGGTATAAAAAAGGAAATGGCAATTGGACCCGGCCCGGAATCATTTGGGTATTAGAAAGTGAGTGCCGGGGACGGAGACGGGATGTGGGAAGGTTGGAACTAATTTCTACCTCACCCCCTCCTCCCGATTCTCGGGACAGGCTCTCTCCTGAAGGCGAGGGGCGATCGAGCAGTGGGGGAATGAACATTCGTCCTGGCTTGAATAAAATAAGGCTGAAGGCCTTAAATTTTAATAGCCATGGGTGAAGCGAAGTGAAACCCATGGTATAAAAAAGGAAATGGCAATTGGACCCGGCCCGGAATCAATTTGGCTTTTGGACAGTGAATGCCGGGTACGGAGACGTTTGTAATTGGGTCGGATTGAAAATCCTATGATATGTAGTTCGACATTACAAATGTCGAACAGCGCAGAATCAAAAGGCTGAAGGCCTTAAATTTTAATAGCAGTGGGTGAAGCGAAGTGAAACCCATGGTAAAAAAAGAGAAAAACTCATTGAACTCGGCCCGGAGTCAATTTGGGACAAATAAGTGATCGCCGGTGACGGAGACAGTTGTCGTTGGGTTGGATTGAAAATCCTACGATATGTCGTTCGACATTGCAAATGTCGAACAGCGCAGAATCAAAAGGCTGAAGGCCTTAAATTTTAATAGCCATGGGTGAATCGAAGTGAAACCCATGGTATAAAAAAGGAAATGGCAATTGGACCCGGCCCGGAATCATTTGGGTATTAGAAAGTGAGTGCCGGGGACGGAGACGGTTGTTGTCGGGTCGGATTGAAAATCCTACGATATGTAGTTCGACATTACAAATGTCGAACAGCGCAGAATCAAAAGGCTGAAGGCCTATAATCTTAATAGCCATGGGTGAAACGAAGTGAAACCCATGGTATAAAAAAAGGAAAAACCCATTGAACCCGGCGCAGAATCAATTTGGGTATTAGAAAGTGAGTGCCGGGTACGGAGACAGTT
>JAKFCO010000028.1:0-40539 GCA_036676605.1 Algoriphagus sp. | reverse complement strand
CCCATCCCGAACAGAGAAGTTAAGCCCTGCAGCACCGATGGTACTGGGGTTACACCCGGGAGAGTAGGTCGCCGCCACATTATTCAAACCCGGCTCTAATCAAGCTGGGTTTTTTGCGTTTAGACCAATTAGGACTTAGTCAAAGCTAATTCCAAATTGACCCAAATGATGTGCAAAGTGTTTTTGATGAAAACGTAGCCACTCGCTATGATTTAAGTTTCCGAATCGGGGATGGACAGTTTTTGCTTCAGGGTTATTTTGAAAATATGAGTTGAACTCCTCAATGCTGGCTACCAGCTTTTCTTTGGCAATTGCCAAATCCTTCATTTTTAGATCCGGTAATTCACCGGTTGAACCTGGAGCTCTGATTCCCTTCGGGAAATCTAAAGAAGTAAATAGTAATAAATTTTTTTGAGAAAGTTGTTTTTCAGTCGGTTCAAAATCCGGGAGCTTAATTCTTGATGATGACAATTTCATCGTAATAGTTAAGTGCTCAATCATGTGCTGAGGTGTCATTATTCCAAAAAGAGCTTGAGATTCCTCAGTAAGTCCCTTTATTCTGTTTTTGATTTTTCCGCTGTCCATTTTCTTAATTTATTTTTTTAGGTATAAAAAAAGCGTTTGAAACTTTCAAACGCCTTTTGCCATTTAACGAACTCTAAAATTTTAACTCCCACACATGTCGCATCCTTCCGGATTATCAAGTGAGCAGGCAATAGCATCTTGTTTTTCTGCTTTGGCCACTTCTTCTGCACTCACTTTCGTGACTTTTGGCTCAAAAGATGATTTATCTAAAGTGAATTTGATAGCACTTGTAGCTGCCTGAGATCTGAGGTAGTACATACCGGTTTTCAATCCTTTTTTCCAAGCATAAAAATGCATTGAGGTAAGTTTCCCGAAGTTCGGGTCCTGCATGAAGATATTCATACTCTGAGACTGGCAGATATAAGCACCGCGGTCAGCAGCCATGTCAATGATTATCTTTTGAGAAATTTCCCAAACGGTCTTGTAGATATCTTTAATGTGTTGAGGGATTCCAGGAACACTCTGAACAGAGCCATTGGTTGAAATAAGTCGGTTTCTCATGGAGTCATTCCAAAGTCCCAACTCAATCAGATCCTTCATCAAATGCTTATTGACAATGATAAATTCACCTGAAAGAGTTCTTCTTGTGTAAATATTGGAAGTGTAAGGTTCAAAGCATTCGTTATTGCCCAGGATCTGAGAAGTAGATGCTGTTGGCATTGGAGCCACAAGCAATGAGTTTCTCAAACCGTACTTTTTAACTTTCTCTTTCAAACTTACCCAATCATACCGGTTTGACTTCGGAGTAACATTCCACATGTCAAATTGGAAGATTCCCTGAGAAGCAGGACAACCCTCATAAGTTTCGTAGGTTCCTTGAGTTTTGGCCAATTCCATGGATGTCTCCATAGCGGCGTAATAGATCGTCTCAAAAATATCCTCATTCAAACCTTTTGCCTCAGGGGAGTCGAATGGCATTCGAAGCATGATGAACGCATCTGCCAGACCTTGTACACCCAAGCCAATTGGTCGGTGACGGAAGTTGGATTTGCGAGCCTCTTCTACAGGATAATAGTTTACATCAATGACCTTATTTAGGTTTTTGGTAGCAACTTTGGTGATTTCGTAAAGTTTTTGGTGATCAAAAAATACTTTCCCATCTGGACCGGTTGTTATGAATTTTGGCAATGCAAGGGATGCCAAATTACAAACAGCTACTTCATCTGGTGCGGTATATTCGATGATCTCTGTACACAGGTTGGAGGACTTGATAGTTCCCAGGTTTTTCTGGTTGGACTTACCATTTGCAGCATCCTTGTATAGCATGTACGGAGTTCCGGTCTCGATTTGTGATTCCAAGATTTCGAACCAAAGTTCCTGAGCTTTGATGGTTTCACGAGCCCTTCCTTCTTTCTCGTATTTTTCGTACAATCTTTCGAATTCCTCGCTATGGCAATCAGAAAGTCCAGGAGCTTCATTTGGACAGAATAGTGACCAATCTTCATTTTGCTCTACCCGCTTCATGAAAAGATCCGGAATCCACATAGCGTAGAATAGATCTCGTGCACGCATTTCCTCTTTGCCGTGGTTTCTCTTTAGTTCTAAGAAATCCTTCACATCAGCATGCCAAGGCTCCAGATAGATTGCAAAGCTTCCTTTTCTTTTTCCACCACCCTGATCGACATAGCGAGCTGTCATGTCAAAGTTTCTGAGCATAGGGACAATTCCATTGGAAACGCCATTAGTTCCTTTGATGTAAGAACCTTTAGCTCTTACATGGTGAATAGAAAGTCCAATGCCTCCGGCAGACTGAGAGATTTTTGCACAATTCTTTAGCGTATCATAAATCCCATCAATGCTGTCATCCTTCATTGTTAATAAGAAGCATGACGAAAGTTGAGGCTTTGGTGTGCCTGCGTTGAAAAGGGTCGGAGTGGCGTGTGTAAACCATTTTTCCGAAAGGAGATTGTACGTCTCAATTGCGGACTCGATGTCTTCCTTATGAATACCCACTGCAACGCGCATGAGCATGTGCTGTGGTCTCTCTACAACTTTACCATCCAGTCGGATCAGATAACTCTTCTCCAGAGTTTTATAGCCAAAGTAATCGTAGCCGAAGTCTCTTTTATAATCAATAGTTTCGTCAAGTCTTGCTGCATTCTTTTTTACGATTCCATACACCTCCGGATCAATCAAAGAAGCATTTCCTCCAGTTTTTGGATTGACATACGTGTAAAGTCTTTTCATCGTATTTGAGAAAGACTGACTCGTAGTTTTATGGAGATTCGAAATAGCGATTCTGGCAGCCAGGGTTGCGTAGTCAGGATGCTTCACGGTCAGTGATGCACAAACTTCAGCTGCAAGGTTGTCCAGTTCTGTAGTACTAACTCCATCATAAAGGCCATCAATTACCTTTTTTGCCACTTCTATTGGCTGGATAAATTTTGGATCCAACTCATAACAGAGGTTTTCGATCCTTGCTGTGATTTTGTCGAATCTTACAGATTCTCGTCTTCCGTCTCTTTTGAGTACTAACATATTCGGGTGGTGTTTGGGATGGTGGTAAAAATGGGTTATTAAAAATCTTCGCCAATTGAGAATCTTGCAGATGATTCAGAAGCATCTCCTGTTTTCATTACTCCTGCCTTTTGATAATCTCCAACTCGTTTTTCAAAGAAGTTGGTTTTGCCCTGAAGGGAAATCATATCCATAAAATCGAATGGATTGGTACTGTTCCAAACTTTCTCGCAATCAAGCTCATCTAAAAGTCTGTCAGCCACAAACTCAATATATTGACACATCAGGTCAGCATTCATGCCGATTAAACGAACAGGAAGTGCGTCAGTAACAAACTCCTTTTCGATCTCTACAGCATCCATGATGATCTTTCGTACTGTTTCCTTCGGTAAAGGATTTACCACATGCTTGGTATACAAATGACAAGCAAAGTCACAGTGCAATCCTTCGTCTCGGGAAATCAACTCATTCGAAAATGTAAGGCCTGGCATCAGACCTCTTTTCTTCATCCAGAAAATGGAACAGAAAGAACCTGAAAAGAAGATACCTTCTACTGCTGCAAATGCGATCAATCTTTCCTGGAAGTTTCCATTATCGATCCATCTTAATGCCCAGTCAGCTTTTTTCTTTACGCACTCAATGTGTTCCATCGCATTTAGCAGACGATCTCTTTCGACTGCATCTTTGATATAAGTATCAATCAGCAAACTGTAAGTCTCTGAGTGAATATTTTCCATTGCAATCTGGAACCCGTAGAAAAACTTAGCTTCGGTATATTGAACTTCTGATACAAAATGCTCAGCAAGATTTTCGTTTACTATTCCGTCACTTGCCGCGAAGAAGGCTAAAACGTGGGATATAAAATGGCGCTCTCCATCACTTAGTGCTTTCCAATCTCTCAAATCCTGACTCAAATCAATTTCCTCAGCCGTCCAAAAACTTGCTTCTGCCTTCTTGTAATATTGCCAGATATCGTTGTGCTGAATCGGAAATAATACAAATCGATTATTGTTCTCTACTAAAATTGGTTCTTGCTGCATCTTTCTCTCTCGTTTATTTTACTATTAATGGTATTGAAGGCACTTTGTTTATTTAGTCAATCTGGGCTGGGGATAGCAAAGGCTGCCTTTTCAGAACAGCCTTTGAACAAATATGTAAACCAAAACTGACAAAAAAAACCCTTCAAGAGGCACTTCAATGTGTTTTTTGACCAAAATTCAAGTGTTCAATAAAATACTATAATCCAATGGATTATATGAATTTAAATTAAGCTTAAGATTAGCTAAATAGGCATTTTTGAGGCACTCAATATTTTTTAAGAAAGTTTAAAAAAAGTTTTTTCACCAAAATTCAAAACACTATTGACCTAAGGTCAGAAAAATTCATGATAGAAATCCTTTCTCAATCACTTGATTATCAGTTGTAAACATGTATTTTATCAAATTCCTTCACTCAATTCCATCCAGTATAAATTACTCAAGTCCGGTTGAATTGAATACTTTTATGCCTGATTCCCAGTGGTCTCGTCCAGAACTTAAAATTCGTCCGGATTATTTCTAAACCCAGCTTTTTTGTTTAATTCTTCTTGCCTATATTTGCACTCCGATTTCGACTAAGAATTCAAAATACTCATGTACGCAATTGTAAACATCGCTGGAAAGCAGTTCAAAGTAACAAAAGATCAGCACGTCTATGCTCCCAAGCTTGACGGTGAAGCTGGCGCTTCCGTGGAATTTGACCAAGTTTTGTTGGCGGAAGCTGACGGCTCTGTGTCTGTAGGAGCTCCTCTATTAGCAGGAGCCAAGGTATCCGGGAAAATCCTGGATCATGTAAAAGGTGATAAAGTGATCGTCTTCAAAAAGAAGCGTAGAAAAGGCTACAAGAAGAAGAATGGTCACAGACAAGATTTCACCAAAGTTTTGATCGAAAATATATCACTCTAAGTTTTCTCTTTGAAAACGATAAACGAATAAAGCTATGGCACATAAGAAAGGCGTAGGTAGTTCCAGAAACGGTAGAGATTCACAATCCAAAAGATTGGGCGTGAAGAAGTTTGGTGGAGAGCAAGTAATCGCAGGTAACATCATCGTGAGACAAAGAGGTACCAAACATCACCCGGGTGAAAATGTTGGTATAGGAAAAGATCACACTCTTTTTGCGTTGGGGAACGGTGTAGTTACCTTCAAGAAAAAATTTGATGGCAGATCTTATGTAAGTGTTCTTCCAGTAGCAGTAGAAGCTTAAATTAAAAATCACCACCAATAGAAAGCTCCTTCAATCGAAGGAGCTTTTTTTTTTGCTTACTAAGTTAGTAAATCACCACTAATCATTTTTTCGGTTCAACTTCCGATATGTTCCTCTAATTTCTATCTTGAATTACCACCAATCTACTATTTATGAAAAAGCAATTGCTGTTTTGGATAGCGGGAATTTTTCTGAGTTTAAACTTAGTCTCAGAAAACTCACACGCTCAACAGGTCCCCGATACTGCTGTTTATAATGCACTCCAATGGAGGCTGATAGGACCACACCGGGGAGGACGTGCAGATGGAGTAACAGGAGTGCCAGGAAATGATAAGTCTTATTATTTTGCATCAACTGGCGGTGGAGTTTGGAAAACTCTCGATGCGGGGAAAACCTGGAAGTCTGTTTCGGACGGTTTCTTCGGCGGATCGATCGGGGCCGTCTCTGTATCAGAAAGTGATACATGCGTGGTCTATGCTGGCGGCGGAGAAAAAACCGTCAGGGGAAATGTATCCTTTGGTTATGGAGTCTGGAGAAGTGTAGATGGAGCCAAAACTTGGTCAAGAGCAGGTCTCGATAAAAGTCGTTTTGTTTCAAGGCTTCGCATCCATCCAACTGATCCCAATACCCTTTATGCAGCAGTTTTGGGAGATATTTTTAAACCGGATACAAACAGAGGTGTTTTCAAGACTACCGATGGAGGTAAGAATTGGGAGAAAGTACTTTTCGCAAGTGATGTAGCGGGTGCGGTAGATTTGGTCATCGATCCTAAAAATCCTGAGGTTCTTTATGCAACTACATGGGACCTCAAGCGAACCCCTTACAGCCTCGAAAGCGGTGGACCAAGTTCCAAAATGTACAAAACTTCAGACGGAGGCAAAACCTGGGAGGATCTGACTTCGAAAGAAGGTTTCCCTAAAGGGTTGCTGGGAATCATGGGAATTGCCGTTTCTCCTTTGGATTCGAATCGATTATATGCAATAATAGAAAATGAGGAAGGTGGAGTTTACACCTCATTGGATGCCGGAGAAACCTGGACCAGATCAAATGATAACAGAAATTTACGTCAGCGTGCCTGGTATTATTCCAGAATCTATGCTGATCCTCAAAATGAAGAAATAGTCTACGTTCTGAATGTTGACTACCATAAATCAATAGATGGTGGCAAGACATTCAAGAATTATGAAGCTCCGCATGGAGACCATCATGACCTTTGGATCGATCCTAAGAACAATCAGCGAATGATCATCGCGGACGATGGAGGAGCCCAGGTTTCTGAAGATGGAGGAACGACCTGGTCGTCGATGATGAATCAGCCAACTTCTCAATTCTACAGAGTTACCACGGACAATAGCTTTCCTTATAGAATATATGGAGCTCAACAGGATAATTCAACTATAAGAATCCGACACAGAAATGATGGAAATGGTATCACCGAGAATGACTGGGAGCCAACAGCCGGTGGAGAAAGTGGTTGGATTGCACCTGATCCTCTCGATAATGACATTGTTTATGGAGGATCTTACGGTGGTTATTTGACCAGAGAAAACCATAGAACCGGTACTTCCAGATCTGTAAATGTGTACCCAAACAACCCAATGGGTCACGGAGCAGAAGATATGAAATACCGGTTCCAATGGAATTTTCCGATTTTCTTTTCTCCTCATGATCCGAAAATGCTTTACACCACCAGTAATCAATTTCATAGATCTAATAATGGTGGCCAAAGCTGGGAAGTATTTTCACCGGATTTGACCCGAAATGATTCAACCAGACTTGGACCCTCGGGTGGGCCGATCACGAAGGATAATACCTCTGTAGAATATTATGCGACAATTTTCACAGGAGCTGAATCTCCTGTGAAAAAAGGAGTAATCTGGGCCGGGTCTGATGATGGATTGGTTCATGTGACTCAGAATAATGGCACAAGCTGGCAAAATGTAACTCCTAAGGATATGCCTGAATGGTTGCAAATCAATAGCATAGAAGTAAGTCCATTTGATTCCGCAGAAGCGTATTTTGCGGCGACAGGTTACAAGTCCGGAAATTTTGAGCCATACTTATACAAAACCAAAGACTACGGTAAAACCTGGACAAAAATCACTTCAGGAATTGGTGCTGAGCATTTCACCCGGGTAGTCAGAGCAGATCCTATGAAAAGGGGAATGCTTTACGCAGGAACTGAAACAGCGATTTATTATTCGAAAGACGACGGGGCTTCCTGGCATTCTTTGCAGTTGAATTTGCCAATCGTTCCGATTACGGATTTGACCATCAAAGAAAATAACCTGATTGCAGCAACTCAGGGCAGATCTTTCTGGATCATTGATGACTTGACAGTCTTGCATCAGGCGGAACCCGGAATTGAAAATAAAGCGCTTCACCTGTATAAGCCGCAGGATTCTTATCGCATCGATGGTGTGAAGAGGATGAGCGCAACTGCCGGAACAAACCGGCCGGGAGGAGTTTTGGTGTATTATTTCCTGAAGGAAAAGCCAAAGGATGAATTGAAAATCGAGTTTCTGGATGAGAAAAATCAGGCTTTGAGAACTTTTTCTACCAAAGGTTTCAATGGCGATACGTTGAAAGTGAAGTCAGGAAGCAATGAATTCAACTGGAACCTGAGATTGGAGAACGCTGAAGGCTTCGATGGATTGATCATGTGGTCAGCAAATCTTCGCGGACCAAAAGTGATTCCGGGTACTTATAAAGTTCGAATGACTCTGGATGGAGTTGCGCAGGAGCAAAGCTTCAAAGTTCTTGCTGATCCGAGATATGAATCTACTCAGGAAGAACTTGCTTCTCAGTTTAAATTCCTCGTGGGAGTGAGAGACAAACTCACCGAGACTCACCAGACTATCAAATTGATTCGTCAATACAGATCAGAAATGGACAGCTTGGAGACAAAGCCAGAGAACCTGGAAGCAATCCTGACAGAAATGGATGAGATAGAGAAGACACTTTACCAGACTCAAAATAAGAGTGGTCAGGATCCCTTGAACTACCCGATTCGACTGAATAATAAACTAGCGCACTTGAGTTCAGTGGTAGGCAACGGAGATTACAAACCAACCGACCAAGCTGAAGAAGTGAAGGTTGAATTGGTCACCAAAATCGATGAGCAGCTGGTTCGGTTTAAGAAACTAGAGCAGACTCAGATTTCGAAGATTCTCAACATTGAGGAGATGCGAATGAAACTGAAAGAGAAAAAGTAAAAAAAATGTCTCCCGAGGAATCGGGAGACATTTTTTTTAAAATGGTCTGTAGCTTTTTATTTCTTCGATGAAAGTCAATGCACTTCCGGGGGAAATAATCAGGATAAAAATAATCCCAAAAATAGCTCCATACAGGTGAGCGTCATGATTGATGGAATCGTCTTGATTTTTCCCTTTGAAATATGAATAGATCAGAAAAAGACCTCCCAGGATAAATCCGGGAAGACAGATGATTCCAAAAAGACAAATGTCAGATAAGGGCAAAATGATGATGCTGGCAAATACCGTAGCGGATGTTCCGCCTGAAGCGCCTAAAGCCCTGTAGTAACTTCTATCCTGATTCTTCAAATAAGTCGGGATGTCTGCAATGATAATTGCCAACAGATAGAATGTGACAAATAGAATTCCTCCCGTCATCAATCCAAACTTGTACGCAAGCAACTGCTCAACAACCCCTCCAAAGAAATAGAAGGTGAACATGTTGAAAAGCAGGTGAATGTAATCCTTATGGATGAATCCCGAAGTGATGAAGCGATCCCACTGCCCGTACTTTTTGATTCGATAAGGGATAAATAAACTTCTCTCAAGGAATGCAGAATTATTAAACCCGTAAATGCTTGTGATGGCCGTAAGGATGATCAGAATGACTGTAATCGATAAATTCATTTCTTATTTTTCGCGGTGGATCAGGTCTTCGGTGATTTGCCGAAGCTCATTGAAGTAGTTCTCATTATTGAAAGAGATGGATTCAAATTGCCTGAATCCTGCTTCAAAATAGCCACTCATTTTAGTCTCGGTAAGGGTTTTGATCCCCAATTTTTCATAGATAGCCTTGACGGCTTTTACTTTTTCTTCCTTGTCAAATTCTTTCTTTGAAAGCCAAAACTGAAGTTCCTCAGCATCTTTTCCTTTTGCCGATTCCAATGCTTTGATCAATAGAAATGTCTTTTTATTAGAAATGATGTCTCCGCCAACTTGCTTTCCGAATTTGGCCTGATCAGCAAATACATCTAAAAGGTCATCTTTCAGCTGAAAACCAACTCCAATATTTACTCCGAAATCATACAATTTCTGAACATCTTTCCGGTCTGCTCCAGCTAAAATTCCTCCCAATTGCAAGGCAAAGCCAAGCAAAACAGCGGTTTTCAATCGGATCATATTCAGATAAGCCTCCTCGGTTACCTGAGCTTCGCTTTCAAAATTCATATCAAACTGCTGACCTTCGCAAACTTCAGCAGCAGTTTTATTGAATAAGCGGATGACTTCAGGAAGCAATGTCGGTTCGGTCGGAAGCAGCAAATCATAAGCCTTCACCATCATCACGTCACCCGAAAGGATAGCGATGTTGTGATTCCACTTTTCATGGACAGTCGCTTTTCCTCTTCTCAGCGGAGCTTGGTCCATGATGTCGTCATGCATCAGGGTGAAGTTGTGAAAAACCTCAACAGCCGTTGCCTGGCTGAGGATTTTTTCGGGATCATTCTGATAAAGTCCATAAGCCATCACGCTGAGCAGGGGGCGGATTCTCTTGCCTCCCAGGCTCAGGATATAGATGATGGGCTCGTATAGTTCTCGGGGTGATTCTCCAAATTTTTGATCCTGGATGAAATTTTCCAGGTTACCTAAAAGCGCGTGGGCGAGACTTTTTTCCGTCATTGTCAGCAAATTGCAAATCTATGGTTCTTCGGTCGATATCGGTCTTAACCACTCGAACCTTCACTTTGTCTCCCAAAGTGATCATTTTTTTTGTTCTCGACCCAATCAAACGCATGTTTTTCTGGTCGAAATCGTAGTAATCGTCATCCATGTCCTGCAAGCGAATCATGCCCTCGCACTTCGTTTCGGTGATTTCCACAAAAACTCCCCACTCCGTGACGCCGGCTACGATGCCATCGTAATCTTTCTGCTCGGCCAAAGCCATGAATTCCACCTGCTTGTATTTGATAGAGGCTCGCTCTGCATCTGCTGCACGTTTTTCCCGCTCGGATGAATGGAGACATTTTTCTTCCCAGTCTTTTGCATCGGGTGATTTTCCTCCTTCGAGGTAATGATCCAACAGTCGGTGAACCATCATATCAGGATACCTTCGGATAGGAGAGGTGAAGTGTGTATAGTGCGCAAAAGCAAGTCCAAAGTGACCTTTTGGTTCTGTCGTGTATTTGGCTTTTGCCATGCTGCGAATCGCCAATTGCTCGAGTACGTTTTGCTCGGGCTTGCCCTGGATTTCTTCCATGAGTTTATTGAGGACCAGAGAGATTTTTTTCTCGCTGGTGATCGACATTTCATGGCCAAATCGTCTGGCGAAACCAGAGAAAGTTTCCAGCTTTTCAAGATCCGGAGAATCGTGAATTCGGTAGACAAAAGTATCTTTTCCTTTACCCTTATTGAAAATGAATTCTGCCACGTACTTGTTGGCAAGAAGCATGAATTCTTCGATGAGCTTGTGAATGTCTTTTCGCTCTTTCACTTTCAGACCGAGAGGCTTGCCATTTTCATCCAGATCGAATTTGACCTCAACGGTCTCAAAATTGACAGCTCCATGATCGAATCTTCTTTTCCGGACTTTCTTAGCCAGGGTATTGAGCAAGGTCAATTCCTGATAATAATCTCCGGCTTGGTTGTCGATATTTTCCTGGGCTTCCTCGTAAGCAAATCGTCTGTTGGAATGGATTACCGTACGGCCAATCCAGTGCTTGAGCACATTGGCTTCACGGTCCACTTCAAATACGCAGGCGAAAGTAAGTTTATCCTCGTTTGGACGAAGCGAACAAAGACCGTTGCTGAGTCGCTCCGGAAGCATTGGAATCGTGCGATCCACAAGATAAACGGAAGTCGCTCGGTTGAGTGCTTCTTTTTCCAGCGCAGTTTGTGGTTGCACATAATGTGTCACATCAGCAATGTGGACACCTATTTCCAGGTTTCCGTTTTCAAGTTTCCGGTATGAGATGGCATCATCAAAATCTTTTGCATCGACAGGGTCAATGGTAAATGTGGTGACATCTCTGAAGTCTTTTCTGCTTTTGATTTCTTTCGCAGTGATCTTATCCGAAATCTCATTGGCTTCCGCATCCGGTTCTTTTGGATACTCGAAAGGAAGTCCGAATTCAGCCATGATCGAGTGAATCTCCACTTCATGAAGACCGGCTTTTCCAAGAACCCGAATTACTTTTCCGCTTGGATTTTTATCGCCATCTCTCCATTCAGTGAGTTTGATGATTACTTTTTCATTGTGCTCGGCTCCCATCAAATCGCCTTTATGCACGAAAATGTCCTTGTGCATTTTTTTGAAATCGGGAACTACGAAAGCGAACCTTGGAGAAATCTCCACACGGCCCACGAATTCGTCCCGATTCCTTTCGAGGATTTCCAGGACTTTTCCTTCAAGCCTGCCAGTCTTTCCTTTGACAGGATAGACTATGATCCGGACTTTGTCTCCATCGAGTGCCTGCTTGAGATCTGCTTCTTTGATCAGGACATCCTCAACTAGTTTGGCAGGATCCAACGGCTTGATAAATGCGAATCTTGGATTGACGTAGTCAACGACACCTTCGGTATATCCCGGATCCTGATTGGAGGAAAAGTAATTTCTCGGAGTTCTCGAAATTGATCCGGCTGCTACCAGTTCGAAAAGAACCGGTTCTACGGCTCCTTTATTGAGTGAATCGCGGATTTCAAGTCGCTTGATGATTTGGGATGAATTGAATTCTTCTCCATAGTGAGCATCTAAAAATTGGAGGATGCGTCTTGCCAAATTGGCTGAGTCATTGGAGTTGCCTCCCTTGTTTTTACTCTTGTTTTTTTTATCTGATTTTCTTCCCATTTGTGAGGGTTGTTGCTTATGTCCAATGTAAAAAGAAATGATCTCTGATGGACATTAATCTTTGTGATCTTTTCGTGAATCTTCCTGGTTTTCCACTTCTATTTCCAGTTCATCGAGCTGAGGATTCATAGCGAGATAAACTCTTGCGGTGACTTCCACGTCTCTCAGACAGTATTTTTTGATTTTTTCGATGTCTTTTTCGAGGTGGAAAGTTGCATTGACCTGACTGCCATCCAGATCGTCTTTTGAAGATGGAACTCCAAATACTGAAGCTAAAAGTTCCAGTCGGGTATAATGCTTGTAATCGCCAAATTTCCAAAGCTCCATGGTGTCCAGGTGACGGATTTCCCAGGGCTTTTTACCGGAAATTTGAAGAGGTTCAGGAAGTGAAATTCCCTGCACGAGCATTCTTCTGCAGAGGTAGGGAAAGTCAAATTCCTTTCCGTTGTGTGCGCAGAGATTCCATTTTTTCTTACTTAGCAAAGCGCTGAACTCCAAAAGAAGTTCCCTTTCTTCTACATGAGCGAATACTTTGCTGCGATAGGTGAGTTTTTTTTCTTTCTTTTTCCATTGGAAATATCCCACTCCCACACAGACGACCTGTCCAAATTCTGCATGGATTCCCGCCTTTTCAAAGTACAGTTCTCCAGGGGCTAATTCTTCCCGATCAGTTTGAATGAGTCTTTCTTTCCGAAGCCATTCTTCCTGTAGTCTAGCAGGGAGATCTTCGAATTTTTCGGTAACTGAGGCAGTCTCAATATCTAGAAAAAGGATGCTGCCTAATTGGTCTAAAAAGTCTGCCATATTCTTGAATTTAGCCGTGAAGAATACCCTCCAAGCCAAGCTCAGGAATATTTCGAATAAAAATCGGGTCAAAACTACCCGGAGTAAATATAAACTTTTTATCAAAAATCTGATCCAGGATATAATAACTTACCCAGAATTCATTGTTCAGGGAAAAAACTGACGGATCTATAGGTTCAACTTTAGCGACGCATTGAGCCCCCAGTTCTTTGATCAGATGACGGAGTGTTGAAGTCTGCTTTTTTTCGCCTTCAAGTTCTCCATAGCCTTTTGAAGTGATCATGACAGTATTCAGCTCGATCAGATTGAGGTTGATGATGTACACAGCCCATTCCGTTCCTGACGGAGTTTCCTCTTTTGCAATGGCAAGTTTTACTCCGGTTACCGGGTGAAATTCAATGTCTTTTTTCATCCTAAATCAATTCCATTTCAAAAAGCGCACTCAGGTGCTTTTTCATTTTTTCCTTTACCTCTTCCATTGGGATTTCTTTTCCCAGCTCTTTCTGCAATGAAGTCACCGCCTTGTCGTCTATTCCGCAGGGAATTATGTTGTCGAAATAATTCAAATCCGAATTGATATTGAAAGCAAATCCATGCATGGTTACCCATCGGCTGGATTTGACTCCCAGAGCACAGATTTTACGTGGATTTTCCTGTTTGGTGGGATCCAGCCAAACCCCCGTCAGACCGGCAATTCTGCCAGCTTCAATTCCGTATTCGTCCAAAGTTAAAATAACGGCTTCTTCCAAAAGCCGGAGGTATTTATGGATATCTGTGAAGAAATTATCGAGATCCAGGATAGGATAGCCTACCAATTGGCCGGGGCCGTGATACGTGATATCGCCGCCACGATTGATTTTGTAAAAAGTGGCATTTTTCTCCTTCAGACCAGATTCGTCAAGCAGGAGATTCTCTTGTTTTCCGCTTTTCCCCAAGGTATAGACATGAAGGTGTTCTACGAAAAGAAGGTAATTGGGAGTCGGACTTTGCTCAGAAGTGGGCAGATTTCTATTTCTGATCTTGATGGCAACAGTATCCGCGAAAAGACTCTCCTGATAATCCCAGGCTTGCTGATAATCTATCAGGCCAAGATCTCGGAATTCTACTCTTTTATTTATAATTTCATTCATCTGAGGTCCCTACGGAGAAATTCTTTTCGATCGCTAAAAGGCGGGCAATCCGTTTTAAAATTTTTCAAAATTAAACAAATATTCAGGATGGCTGAACACAACGATTCCGGAATTCTTGCCGAGCAACTTGCTGCCGATTGGCTGGTGGGGAAAGGATATGAATTTGTCGAAAAAAATTACCGTCACAAGCATGCTGAGATTGACCTGATCATGAAGGTCAAAGGGTTATTGGTTTTTATAGAAGTCAAGTTTCGATCCGGAACTGGTTTTGGCTTTGCGGAGGAGTTTGTGGACGGAACCAAGAAAAAGCTGGTTGTGAAGGCGGCAGACCAATATATATATGAAAAAGATTGGCATAAGGATATTCGGTTTGACATCGTGGCTGTGTATAAAGACAGGTCAGGAAACATCAATTTCAAGCAATTTGAAGATGCATTTTATTAATTTTTACTTATTTAATTCTAACTCAAATTCATCATGAAAAAGGTAACATTCACTCTGTTTTTAGCTCTTTTTGCGTTGATTGTCCAGGCTCAGGATAAAAAGGATCAGGAAATTATCTCTGACAGTGAGGCAGCCAAAGCGGATTTTTTAAAGGATGATCCGGGTATGGCAAAATTGTTCAATGACTCGTACGGTTACATTATTCTACCGAATGTAGGTAAAGGCGGACTTGGAGTCGGAGCGGCTTCGGGAAATGGAGTTGCTTTCGAGCAGGGAAAAATGATCGGTTTTGCCAAAATGACTCAGGTGACTGTTGGTTTGCAGGCCGGAGGACAAGCTTACAGCGAAGTCGTTTTCTTTGAAGAGAAAGAGTCCTTCGAAAGATTTAAGGCTAACAAAGTAGAAATGGCCGCCCAGGTTTCAGCAGTTGCGGCAGCTTCCGGAGCTTCTGCAGATGCCAAATATGTGGATGGCGTGGCAGTTTTTACCCGCACAAAAGGAGGATTGATGTATGAAGCATCAGTAGGTGGACAGCAATTCAAGTTTAGAAAGTTGTGATTAATTCTCTTTCCGGTAAACTAGGTTTCCGGCCTCATCCCATTCAGCTCGGATGTAAGGGCGGAAATTTTTTGTGTAAGGTTCCTCCTGATATTGAACCTCTCGCTTCCGAATAGCCTTTGTGTTTTTTGTGTCCCAGTATTCAGTCCATAGACCGACTTTCTCACCAAACCTGTATTCCCCAGTCACAGCAATTTGCCTATCCTCGTAGAAGTGGAAGAAATTTCCTTCCTCCAATCCATATTGGACAGGGATGATTTGCTCGATTGACTTAGAAGTTTGCTCGAAATAAGTGATTCGCGATTCTCTTGGCCAGCCTTCGGTGTAATGGTTTTTATCCTGGAGAATATTGTTATCATCGTACAGCATCCAGGTTTTGTGCTTGGTGCCGTAGTAAAACATCCCGGTTTCGACAACTTCTTCATTGATAACCCGCTGATAGGGACCATGCAAAAGATATCCTTTGCCGGGTTCGTAGCCTTCAGTTTTGATGCTTCTTTCCTGGCTGTCAAACCAATAAACGTCCCGGATATAGGGATCTGGTTGGCGGGATGCATCAGTGTAATTGAAATACTCGTAATAGGACTGACCACGAATTTCCCTTTTAGTGTAGCCTCTTTGAGTTTTGATTCCGAACCAGATGTTTTTCTTGGCTTTCTTCTTTTTCGCCTTTTTTTCCTCTTTTTCTTTCTCATCATCAAAGAGAAGTAAAGGCATAGTGGTGGGAAGCAAGCTCGAGTTGACGACACCGGAAGAATCCGGATCAGACTTTTTTGCTTTGCCAGAATCTTCCTTTTGAGCAAAAGCGATTTTGGTCAGGCAGAGTAAAAAAAGAAGCGTTACATAAAATCTACTCATACACCCAAAAAACGGAATTTCTCGCATACTATTTTACTCAAAAATAACATTTCAGCATCAAATGCGACCATTTGTTTAGATTTTAATATCTTCTCTCTATTTTTGTGGAATTTGTAAAAAAATCAAAGAAAAATGAATTCTATTCTATCAGATCGAATAATCAATATGGAGGAATCAGCCACTCTTGCGATGGCAAAAAAAGCAAGAGAACTGAAATCTCAAGGAATTGACATCATTAGCCTTAGCCTTGGCGAGCCGGACTTCAAGACTCCAAAGCATATTCAGGAGGCTGCGAAAGCGGCAATTGATGAGGGAAAATACTTTTCCTATCCTCCGGTAGCTGGTTATCAGGATCTGAGAGAAGCGATTGCAAAAAAGCTCAGAGAAGAGAATGGAATCGAAAAAGCAAAAGCTGAAAACATTGTAGTTTCCACAGGAGCAAAGCATTCCATTGCCAATGTCTTCATGTGTACAATCAATGATGGCGATGAAGTGGTGATCTTCTCTCCTTATTGGGTGTCTTATGCAGAGATCATCAAATTAGCCGGAGGAGTACCTGTGCTGATTGAGGGAACTCTTGAAAATAATTTCAAAGCTACCGCTGCACAATTGGAAGCGGCAATTACTCCAAAAACAAAATCAGTTATTTATTCTTCTCCATGCAATCCGACCGGTTCGGTTTTCAGCAAAGAAGAGTTGGAAGCTATCGCTGCAGTCGTGCTGAAGCATGAAAACCTGATGGTTATTGCGGATGAGATCTATGAACTGATCAATTTCGTTGGTAAAAACTATAGCATTGCATCCTTTCCGGGCATGTTCGAGAGAACAATCACTGTGAATGGCTTTTCTAAAGGATATGCAATGACCGGCTGGAGAGTAGGCTATATCTGTGCTCCTTTGGAAATTGCGAAGGCTTGCGAAAAGATGCAGGGACAATTCACTTCCGGCGGAACTGGAATCGCTCAGCGTGCAGCCTTGGCAGGAATCACTGGTGAACAGGGTCCTTCCAAAGAAATGGCTGAAGCATATTTCAGAAGAAGAGAATTGGTGATGGGACTTTTGAAAGAAATTCCCGGAATCAAAACTCACGTTCCTGAGGGAGCATTTTACTTTTTCCCGGATGTAACTTATTTCTTCGGAAAATCAGCTCATGGTCATACTGTGAAGGACGCTGATGATCTTTGCCTGTACCTTCTGGACGTAGCACACGTTTCTTTGGTAACCGGAGGGGCATTTGGAGCCCCTCGCTGTATCCGATTGTCTTACGCAGCTTCTGATGAAGAACTCGTAGAAGCGCTGAAGCGAATGAAAAAAGCCTTGGGCGATTTAACCTAAGGATCAAAAAGGAATAACCCTCATGAAAATGGGGGTTATTTTTTTGCCTTGTCAGAAAGGGTTAATTTTGGATAAAATCTTCCACATGGCCGAAGTCATCGTAATTACACCAGTCAAAAATTCAATCGGGACTACTTTGGATACTGCGAAAGCAATTGCCGGGTCGGATGTGAAATTGAGACATATTATTTTTAATGACTTCAGTTCGGAAGAAAGCAAAGCAGCTTTGGAAGCAAATAAAGCTTCAATTGGATATGAGCTGATACACCTCGAAGACATCACGGATCACCCTTCTCCAAATTACAAACTTGTGCTTCAGACAGCTCAAAAGATTGCAAAAGAGTCAGGTTTGCCTTTTCTGGTTATTGAATCGGATGTGGTAGTGAAATCTAATACAATTGGGGATTTGTTAAAATACCTTCATTCCCATCCTCAATCCGGGCTGGTGGGATCGGTGACTGTTGATGAAAAGGGAGTTGTGAATTTTCCTTATTTGAAGTTCAAAAGAATCAAGAAATCTGTGATCAAAACTCAGCGAAGTTTGAGTTTTTGCTGTACGTTGTTTTCTCCGAAGTTTTTGGAGGCTTATGATTTTATGGGTTTGGATGAGGCCAAGGATTGGTATGATACTTTTATTTCCAAAAAGGCCATCGAACTTGGCTTTGAAAACTACGTGCTGATGGATGCGCCTGTTTGGCACCGGCCTCATGGAAGCAGGCCCTGGAAACAGTTAAAATACAGCAACCCGATTAAATATTATTTTTTGAAATTCTGGAAAGGTCTGGATAAAATCTGATCAGAGTTTTCCGATCCACTTAAGCAGTGTGTTATATGGCTTCGACCAGGTTCGTTGGAATCTAAGAGGTCCATTCAATTCTCTTTTGAAAAAATCACTGTGTTTAGCATTCAGATAAGCGATTCGCTCTCGCTTTTTTTGATTGGTACCGGTCTTCTTCCGTTTGCTTCCAGGGGTCATTCTGTAGAAGAAACCAACATAAGGGAGTTTAACAACCTCTCCTCCATTTTTGAGCATTTTGATCCAAAATTCCCAGTCTTCACGACCCATTTTCATGTCTTCTGAATATCCTCCGCAAGCTTCCCAATCGGATTTACGATATACCCCGGCCACAAAAATCATGTTATCCCGAGCGAGGGCATTCCGGCTGAATGGTTTTAGATCCCATTTTTTTTGGCCATTTTCATCAAATTTGACACCTTCACAATAGACAGCTTTTACTTCGGATTGATTCTCCAGGATCTTGATAGCATCCGGTACATAATTATCCGCGATCAAATCATCCCCATCTAAAGGTAAAATGTACTTCCCTTTAGCATGGCTTATCCCATTATTTCTGGCTCTGCTTACACCCAAGTTTACCTGATTGAAAAGTCTGATTTCCGGGTGGTTTTCTGCGAGTTTTTTGGCTATTTTTTCACTTGAATCTGTTGAGCCATCATTGACAATAATGACCTCTTTCGGCTGGTATTTGGATGCTAATGCAGAGACCACTGTTTCCTCCAGATATTTTTCCTGGTTGAAATAAGGAATTACAATTGAAATTAAGGGGTCTGAAGGAGCTGGATTGTCCATAATTCCGGCAATTTAGCAGATTTTGGGAGTTATTCGGGGAGATTTTAATTCGTCTTTTTATCCAGATCAACAGTCTCTTTACTGCTTAGTTAGAAGAAAAAAAATCCTAAAAATAGTTTGATTAATTAAATTTAATTTCTAGCTTAGATACGGTGATTAATCAACTTTTCTCTAGAAAGCATTTTTTTAATATTCAATCCATTTACAACCATTTTTCGAACTCGACTTGTTTCAAGAAAAATCCGAACTACGGTTCGGATTTTTTTTTATGGCAGGATTTTAATCAAATTTAGGTTCAAACCTTCATATCACCATGCTTTTCCGGTTTTTCATAATTATTAGTCTGAGTTTTGGTTGTATTGCGCAAGCATTTGCCAAAAAAGAGAAAATGGATACGAGCTACGTCTTTTCTCAATCGGATAAACTTGTGACTCGTTTTTATTTTTCTAAAAAGTACACGGATTTTGTAGTGAATAATCCCACCACAGACAGGAAAATACGCTATATGCCTAATTCCGGATTGAATGTCGGTATGGGTGCTACCTATCAGAAGTTTACGCTCAACATTGCTTTTCCATTGGGCTTAATAAATCCTGATAGGCAGAAGGATTTTCCTTCGTATCTGGATTTACAAACGCACTTTTACCCTACTCATTGGATTATTGATTTTTTTGGTCAGTTCTATAATGGCTACACGATCTCTGATTTTTCAGGGAAAGACGTTTCCTATCTCAGGGAAGACATGAAGGTTCGTAAACTTGGTTTCCTTGCCAGTTATGTGTTTAATGGGCAAAAAATTTCAATAGATGCAGCAATGCAGCAGTCTTCTATCCAGAAGCGTTCTGCTTTTTCGCCCATGGTAGGTTTTGAAGCATACCGCGTGGCTATTCAGGGGGATTCTGTCATTTTTCCGGTAGAGGAAAATTACCCGATTAATTTTAAACGAGCCGACTATCTCCATTTCGGTCCTAACGCCGGTTTGGTGGGCACCTTGGTATTTGGCAAAGGCTTTTTTCTGACCGGAGCGTTAATAGGCAATCTGGGCGCGGGTTATTCAAGATGGGATGAAGAGAAAGAAACCAGGGTTTGGCAGGCAATTCCTGGGTATTCAGCGCGTGGTTATGCAGGATTTAATGACCGAAAATTTTCGATCAATGTGAATTACGTCTATAAATACCTGAATCTGGCTAATCAATTTGATAGGGATCACTCTATGAATACAGGAAATTACCGTCTAAATTTTGTTTACAAATTCGGTGTCAGTCCGAAGTTTAAAAAAACTTTTGATAAATTTAATCCGATTAATATCATAGGTCTTGGTTTAAAATAATCAAGACAGGAATCCACTCGGGAAATATTTTTACTTTGATCAATCAAAATAACACTCCAAAATCGCCATGAAAGATCAATTCGGAATTCGTGAATCATTACATAGACTTGGGATTGAACAAGAAAATTCAGGCTCTTCAACCGGAGTAAAATGGGTGGATTCCGGCGAATCATTTCTTTCTTCTTTTTCCCCGGCTGATGGTAGTCTGATTGCAAAAGTTCAATACACTAATTCTGGGACTTATGAAGCAATCATTACTCAAGCGCAGGTAGCATTTGAAAAATGGAGACTTGTTCCCGCGCCTCAGCGGGGAGAGATCGTCCGGGAAATAGGAAATGCACTGAGGGAGGTGAAAGCTGATCTCGGTAAATTGGTTTCGTATGAGATGGGCAAATCGTATCAGGAAGGTCTTGGGGAGGTTCAGGAAATGATCGATATCTGTGATTTTGCGGTAGGACTTTCCCGTCAGTTGTATGGATTGACGATGCACTCTGAACGTCCCGGTCACCGGATGTACGAGCAATGGCATCCGCTTGGAATTGTAGGAATCATTTCCTCATTCAATTTCCCTGTTGCAGTTTGGTCCTGGAATGCAGCTTTGGCTTGGGTTTGCGGGGACGTTTGTGTCTGGAAACCTTCGGAAAAAGCTCCAATTTCAGGAATCGCTTGTCAGCTGATAGTTGGTAAAATATTTGAAAAACACGGGATGCCGGAAGGAATCTCCTCCTTGATTATTGGAGATTATAAAGTTGGCCAAATGCTTTCTCACGACAACCGAGTTCCATTAGTTTCGGCTACGGGATCCACTCGAATGGGTAAATTAGTCGGGCAGGCAGTTGGAGGAAGATTAGGGAGATCATTACTGGAGTTGGGAGGCAATAATGCCATTATCATCACAGAAAATGCAGATTTGGACATGGCAATCCGCGGGGCTCTTTTTGGGGCTGTGGGAACTGCCGGACAGCGTTGTACCAGTACGAGAAGGTTGATCATTCAGGAGAAAGTTTACGAGGAAGTAAAATCCAGATTGAAATCAGCTTATAGTAAATTGGTTATCGGAAACCCACTGGATGAGAAAAACCATGTGGGTCCGGTGATTGACGAAGATGCTGTCAACATGTATTTGGCAGCTATCGAAAAAGTGAAATCTGAAGGTGGAAAAGCTGTAGTTGAAGGCGGAGTTTTGACAGGAGATGGATTTGAGTCAGGCTGCTATGTGAAACCGGCTATCTATGAGGCTGAGGACCATTTTGAGATCGTTCAGCACGAGACTTTTGCGCCGATCTTATATTTGATAAAATATGATACGTTGGCTGAGGCGATTGCGATACAAAACGGAGTTCCTCAGGGACTTTCCTCCGCAATTATGACAACCAACATGAGAGAATCGGAAGCATTTCTTTCGGTAGCAGGCTCGGATTGTGGAATAGCAAATGTCAATATCGGAACTTCAGGAGCTGAGATTGGCGGAGCCTTCGGAGGAGAAAAAGAAACCGGCGGGGGACGTGAGTCTGGTTCAGATGCATGGAAAGCTTACATGCGCAGACAAACTAATACGATTAATTATTTCACAACATTGCCTTTGGCGCAAGGGATCAAGTTTGATATCTGAGTGTTTTTCTGCTGAAATATTTCTTTTGAGATTATTTAATGGAGGCTTGTAAAGTTTTAAATAAATATTTGATCTCATTTTCAAGAGATTAGGTCTATTGGTTAAGAAAATATTTGGCTAAAAGAAAATAGAATTTACCTTTGCAATCCGTTTGTGACACAACGGGAGTTTAGCTCAGCTGGTTCAGAGCATCTGCCTTACAAGCAGAGGGTCGGGGGTTCGAATCCCTCAACTCCCACATCAAAATCTAATCGAACGAGGTTAGAAAATATCAAGTCAGTCCTTCGGGAGTTTAGCTCAGCTGGTTCAGAGCATCTGCCTTACAAGCAGAGGGTCGGGGGTTCGAATCCCTCAACTCCCACATTAAGCCTCTATTGAGGTTTTTTTTATGCCTAAAAAATTAAAGAGCGCTGATCAAGCGCTCTTTAATTTTTTTCAAAGGTTCACCATAAATCCAGCCCGGAACCATCTTCCCGGCATCTGAACTGTTCCTGCTTCAATGTATTCAGTATTGGTGATATTGGATGCTTCCGCAAAGAATCCTACTTTTTCCAGGCGATTGTAGTCCGCTCGCATGTCCAATACAAAATAGGGGTCCCGGCTTTCACGCTCCACATATCTCATTTTGGTGTTCCATTCGACCTTAGGTCCAATGCCGACTAAAATTCCACCGATAAACTGATTTTTCAGAGCAGCAAGGGCATATCGGGTTTCGGTTCCCGGCTGGGCGATCAGATTAGTATTGATGTAATTGTAAGAAACCATAAACTCTCTCACCTGAATACTTTTTCCGGTAGAATTGACCCGATAGTTTAGGGATGCTTCGATTCCATTGAAAGTAACTTCGTTAAAGTTTTGTGGTTGCCATGGTGTGCTTGAGTTTGGCCGTGTCCACTCGATCAGATTATCTGTATTTCGATTGAAGTAAACGAGCTCTGCCATGAATCCGGACTTATTCCATTTGGCTCCGATCTCAAAGTTTTGAGCTTGCTCGGGCACCAATTGGTCGTTTCCAATATTGGTTGGCCCTTTATAATAAAGATCGGTGTAGGTCGGTATTCGATAGCTGACTCCATATCCGCTGTAAAATCTTAATGTAGGAGCTGCCTGGAAACCAACCTCAACGCCGGGGAAATGCTTCCAGCCATATTCAGAATAATAGTTGGAATAAAGTCCGGCTCTCAGATCTATTTTGTCTCCGAAATTCACCAGTTGCTCCAGGAAAATCCCGGTCAATGTTCGGTCACGATTGCCAAGATTGGAGCTTTCGATTTCTTCTTTTCTGGTTTCGATTCCAAAACCGGTAGTGCCCAAAGAGGATTTGAAATTACCGTTTGCCTCTAAAGCAAATACATCGCCGGTATGATTATTCTGATAGAATTCCGGCTCATTTCTTCTCAATCTAAACTCGTCCACATTTCTTCTCCAATACCCACGGGTGTTTAAGTAAAAGTTGTCCAGGTTCAACGTATGACTCAAGGATGCTATGGTCGTTTGAATGCTTTCCCATTGGTCCGGAAAAGTACTGGCGTAAAAGCCGTTTGCCCCGAATGTCCGATCCGTGTAAGCGACCATTCCTCGAAGCGCATTCTTTTTGTTCAGATCGATTCCTCCCTCGTAAAAAATATTGGCGACTTTGTAGTCTGAGTTATACCAATGACCATCGGAATCATCGTAGGAAACTGCCAGATTTTGCTTGTATTTGCCTGCAGGAAGTGAACCTGCGAAATTGATTCCTTTCATTCCGAAATCTCCGACATAGCCCTGAAGCCGCAGAGATTTCTGATCGCTAAGAGCTGTGATGATATTGATTGCACCTGTGTATGCGTTCTGACCAAAGATTCTGGAAGCCGGACCTTTCAGTACTTCCACGCGGTCAATGTTGATCAATGGAACCGGAATATTCATCATGTGATGACCTGACTGGGGATCGCTGAGTTTGATGCCATTCAGGAGCATGAGTGTCTGCTCAAAAGAACCGCCGCGAATTCCAATGTCTGCCTGCACACCGGTTACGCCTCTTTGTCTTACATCCACGCCCGGAACGAAGGAGAGAATCTCTTGAAGACTTCTCGCCGGGGTGGTTTCAATCTGTTGCCGATCTACCAATGAGATATTTCGGCTTTGTTTGGAAAATGGAATTTGAATTCTGTTTTCCTGAATTATGACCTCTTCAAGTTTTTGAGTGGTTGTGTCATTTTGGGCTGATACGTTGAAAGTAAAAACCCATCCTGACACGAGGAATACTAATTTTTTCATAAAGTAATAGCGTTATAGTTACCCAAAGAACGGGAAATTTTTCTTTTTCCCAGCCCCTCTAGTTTCTCAAAAATTAGTTAAACAGGCTGGGTTCATAGAAAAATTGAATGGACTTAACCATCGGTTGGTTATTTTTATGCAAACAATAATTAAAATATGAGAAATAAATTAATGCTTACCCTGCTATTTACAGGTTTATGTTTTACTGAGGTTAGCGTTTCTTTTGCCCAACAGGTAAAGGACAACAATCAAAAAGATTTTGGTGAATTTATAGATCGAAAAGGAACCTACACGAGGACTGCCTCGGGAAATCCCGGGGTAGGGTACTGGCAGAATACAGCCGACTATCAAATCGAGGCAACACTTGACGACGTGGCGCATACGCTTACAGGAAAAGTCACTTTAATCTATACCAACAACAGTCCTGAACAACTCGAATTCATTTGGATGCAAATGGAGCAAAATCGCTTCATGGGAGATTCAAGAGGAACATTGACCACACCTGTTCAGGGATATCGCTACAATGGAGATATCGACGGTGGATATGACATCTCTTCGGTTCAGGCAAAAGTCGGGTCAAAAGGGGCTGTTTCATCAAAGCATATTATTTCGGATACAAGAATGCAGGTTTGGTTTACCGAGCCTGTTCCTGCAAAAGGAGGGAAAGCCACTGTTTCGATGAATTTCACTTATAAAATCCCTCAAAAAGGGATGGACCGAATGGGCCGCCTGAAAGTGGAAGATGGCTGGATCTATGCAATGGCGCAGTGGTATCCTAAAGTTGCCGTCTTTGACGAAGTGGAGGGCTGGAATGTGGAGCCCTATCTTGGAGCAGGTGAGTTTTACCTCGAATACGGCAATTTTGATTATAAAATCACCGTGCCTTTTGACCATATCGTAGTAGGATCGGGACAATTGATGAACTCGAAGGAAGTACTCAGTAAAGAACTTCAGAACCGTCTTGCCAAAGCTTCTGCCAGTGATGAGACAGTTTATTTGATTTCTCCTGAGGAAATCAAAAACACACAATTGACCAGACCAAAGCAAGACGGAATGGTGACCTGGCATTTCACTATCAAGAATTCACGTGATGTAGCTTTTGCTTCTTCAAGAGCATTTATCTGGGACGCGGCGAAGATTAATCTGCCGAGCGGTAAAACTGCTTTGGCACAATCTGTCTATCCAAAAGAGAGTGATGGTCAGGGAGCATGGTCCAGATCTACGGAATACAGCAAGGCTTCGATTGAGCATTATTCCAAAATGTGGTATGAGTTCCCTTATGCTACCGCCTCAAACGTGGCTGCTGAAATCGGTGGAATGGAATATCCGGGACTTAACTTTTGCCACTATAATTCAAAAGGTGCGGGTCTTTGGGGTGTGACAGATCATGAGTTTGGACACAATTGGTTCCCGATGATAGTTGGAAGCAATGAGCGTCGCTATGCCTGGATGGATGAGGGATTCAATACTTTTATCAATTACTATAGTTCCAATGCCTTCAACAATGGGGAGTTTCCGTCAACGCTGCATCAAACCAGGAGATACCTGAACTATTTCGTGAACGAAAGCAGAGAAGGAATCGACACTTATCCGGACGTGGCTAATGCAGCTAATCTTGGAATGATAGCTTACAACAAACCGGGGATGGGTTTACTCATGCTTCGAGAGTACATTTTGGGGCCTGAGAGATTTGATAATGCTTTCAAATCCTACATCAAAACCTGGGCTTTCAAGCATCCACTTCCTACTGATTTCTTCAACCATATGGAGAATGTGGCGGGCGAAAATCTTTCCTGGTTCTGGAAAGGATGGTTTTATGGAACCGGAAATATTGACCTGGGAATCAATTCCGTAATCCCTTACGGAGAAAATTATTTGGCTGTCATCACCAATAAGGGAGATTTCCCTATGCCGGTTTTGCTTGAGATTACTTACGCAGATGATTCAAAAGAAAGAGTCATGCTGCCGGTGGAAATCTGGCAGAGAGGTGATACCTGGAATCATTTGATCAAGTCAACCAAGGCAATAAAATCAGTGGTCATCGATCCTGACAAAATCCTTCCGGATATCAACTTGGGTAATGATAGCTGGCCACTGCATCTTTACGAGCAGAAATAGAACGAATCAAAGAAAAGCCCGGAAGCGATTCCAGGCTTTTTTTGGTCCAGTCCGATTGAATGTTTTTTGAAAAAAAAATAATGTGTATATCCGTAATCTTGCCACTGGTTTATTTAAACTATTGAAAATCCAGAGGAACGTTTGATTTTGGATTTCTTCGGTCTTCGGTCTTCCAACCCGTTAAATAAAGAAAATTCGTTTACTGGCAGAAGGGCGTATATAACAGAAAAATTAATAATCATCGTTGATTTCAATCCATGTTCCGTCAGGATCCTGGATATAGATCTGCCGAATTCCATCGACTCTGATAGTGACCTTTCCTTTCTCACCCGGCCAGCTTTCGAAGGGGTAATTTGAATCCTTCAATCGTTGAATGAATGCGTCCATATTCTCCATACTAAAGCAAAGATGATTGACTTTAGAGATTTCCGTGGGAGTGCCGGGGGCTTCTATAATGTGAAGAGCTGATCCGGCTCCGATCGAATACCAGGCATGAACTCCGTCTTTAAATGGCTCTTCGATTTCGGCAAGCCCTAAAATACCAGAGTAGAAATCTTTGCTTGGCTGAAGCTTGCTCACATGGACTGCGATATGGTTTACTTTGATCTGGGCAATTGTGCTCATACTTACACATAGAAGGAGAATTGTTAAAAAGGTTTTCATGGGTTTTGGGTTTAAAGTAATCGTGTAATTCTGATCAGTAAGGATAACCTATTCGGGGCCGGAAAAAAAGTGATATCATCGTGAAATCAAAAAGGACAACCCCTTCGGGTTGTCCTTTTTGATTTCAAATCAATTTAAATTTATTGGACAACTACCCTTAGGTCTGTTGCCAAAGAAATCCGATCAGCTTCGTCGAATAAATTCAAAGCTCTTAAGTAAACCTCATTGATATCGTTAATCACTTTATAGAAAGCGCTGTCGTCATATAACTGACGGCCTAAATGAGCTTTCACAAGCACTTTCAGGTAATCTTTTGATCTATTGAAGTCCTTAGAATCAAATTCAATTTTATTTCTTTCTCCGACTTTCACCAATCCCTGGAGCATTTCATCCGTAACCTGGAAGGTTTTGTAATAGTCTTCCATACTTATGCCTGCAAACTTGTCCTTATTATTGGTTACATAATCCAGGATAAATTCTCTTGAGGAATCCGAATTGAACAGTTTGGTTACATAAGCGCTGTTCATGGTCGTATCCAAAGGCACGAAATAATCAGGCATTATGCCTCCCCCTCCAAAGACTACTCTGCCTTTTTTGGTTTCATATTTCAAGCTGTCATTAAACTTGATGCTGTCTGAGGAGAAGAACTCACCATTGTCATAGCGATCGAGCCAGTCTCTTTCGTAAGCTTCGAAGTTTTTTCCATAAGGTTTCTGGATAGAGCGCCCTGAAGGAGTGAAATATCTCGCAATAGTCAATCTCAATTCAGCGCCATCAGAAAGATCGATTGGCATTTGAACCAACCCTTTTCCAAAGGATCTTCTTCCTACTAAAAGACCTCGGTCGTTATCCTGAATGGCTCCTGCCAAAATCTCTGATGCGGATGCAGATCCTTCGTTGATCAAAACGATAACCGATCCTTCCTCGAAAATCCCCGGCTTGAAAGCGAAAGCTTTTTGATTGTATTGCTCTACTTTTCCCACCTGTGATACGATCAAAGAACGATCTCCCAATAATTCGTCAGCCATGTTGATAGCCGCTCCCATGTATCCGCCAGGATTTCCCTGAAGGTCAATGATAAGCTTTTTCATGCCCTGAGACTGAAGGTCAACCAATGAATTTCTGAACTCATCATAGGTGGTTGCTGCAAAACGAGTCACTTTGATATAGCCAATTTCCTCATTGACCATATAAGAGGCATTGATGCTGTATTGAGGGATTTTGTCGCGAGTGATTTCATAGGAAATCAGTTCCGGCTGATTTTTGCGTTTGATGTCGACCATCACTTTGGAGCCGCTTGGTCCCCGGAGATAATCAAATACATCACGGTTAGTCACGCCAACTCCGGCCACTGTCTTTCCGTCAACCCGTATGATTTGGTCACCGGATTGGATACCCAACGCCTCAGAAGGTCCGCCTGTCAAAGGTGCTACCACGTAAATTGTGTCGCGGATAATTCCGAATTCAACGCCAATTCCGTCAAATTCACCATCCAGTTGGGACTGAGCAAGTGAAGCGTCTCTGGCAGGAATGTAACTTGAATGGGGATCAAGATTTTCCAGCATTTTATTGATACCGTATTCCACTAGCTCATTGGTGTCAACGCTGTCTACGTAGTCCCTATTGATGTAAGTCATGATTTCCTGGAGCTTGTACAAAGCTGCCCGAAGGTCATTTTGGTTGCCTTTAGGTTCGGCAAATGTTGCTCCAATCCAAATCCCGGCAGATATTGCAAGTGCCAGAATGATTGGAAGTCGGATTTGTGATTTGGTGTTTTTAGTCTCGCTCACGTGTTTTCCCAATATGATATCTACTTCTAACTCAAAATAGTGCAAAAAGGCTCCGTTAGAAAGAGCCATTTTTTAAAGTTAACGAATGTTTATACGAGGGGGCCGGATAAAGGCCCAATTTATTCCCCTTTTTTATGTTAAAAAAAATTATTTTTGTGCCATGCAATCAGACAAGGATTTTCAAAGTGCGTCAGTTGGAGAATTGGTCTCCCAAAACTACGTCTTTGCGGCTGTTTTGCATTATTTCGGAATCAGCTTTTACCAGTATCCGACCGATTCACTTGAGCTTGTTTGCAAGAAGCACAAAGTTCATGTCAGGCAATTGACTTCCGAGTTAGAGGCTTGGGCGCTTCGCAAAGAACCAACCACCGAGCAGCTGTATTTGAATCCAATCGAAGTACTGGTCGCCTACCTCAAGAAAAAGCATTACTACTTCGTAAGGCAGGAATTGCCTTTCCTTTCTAACCTTATTTCCGGAATTACCCCCGAGCCGGAATACATGGCATTGATGGCAGATCTGAGAATTATGTTTCCGCTGTTTGTGGATGATTTTATCCATCACATTCACGAGGAAGAAAGTCGTTTATTCAAGCGGATCGAGATGCTTCAGGACATTGAGGAAAATCGATTTTCGCTTAAAGATGCACTGACAATTCTGGAGCGTGATCCTATCCATCTCTTGGCTGAAGTTCACGAGATTCATGAAGATGAGATGAACGGTATTCGGAGATTGACAGCTGAATATTCATTGCCGGAAGAGGCACCTTTGACCATGAAAGTACTTTATCATGAGCTGCAAAATTTTGAAAGCGAGCTGATCATTCATGCTCAGATTGAAGACGAATTGCTTTTTCCAAAAGCTGTTGAATTGGAGCGCGAAGCTTTGCGCCAAATCCGCAAAAAAATCAGAACAAACTGATGCCCAGAGTTCTTGCCATTGACTTGGGAACAAAACGTACCGGCCTTGCTGTTACAGATCCGCTGAAGATGCTGGCTAATCCACTGGAAACCATAGATACCGCAGTTTTGATGGACTATCTGAAAGCGTATTGTGCGAAAGAAGAAGTGGATACGCTGGTTTTGGGTCTGCCGATTCGGCTCAATGGTCAGGACAACGAAATGACTCCAAGAGTAATGGCGTTCAAATCGGATCTTGAAAAAACATTTCCAACTTTGAAAGTTGTATTGATAGATGAACGATTTACTTCCAAAATGGCCTTGCAAAGTATGATCGCCATGGGAAGTAAGAAGAAAGATCGCCGGGAAAAAGCCGGAAATCTTGACAAAATGAGTGCAGCGATAATTTTACAATCCTATTTAGAAAGACAATGATTTACCCCATAGTTGCTTACGGTAATCCGATTTTGAAAAGAGAAGCGGAGGAAATTGCCGAAGGTACAGATATGAATACCTTGATTAAAGACATGTATGCCACTATGGACTTTGCCAATGGTGTGGGTCTGGCTGCACCCCAAATCAATCAGGGAATCCGACTTTTTGTGATTGACTCCAGCCTGATGCTCGATGAAGATGACGAGGAAAAAGGAATTCGTCGCGTTTTCATCAACCCCATTATTTTGGATGAATATGGGGATGACTTTAGTTTTGAAGAGGGCTGCCTGAGTATTCCTGAGGTTCGTGCCGAAATCATCCGTCCGGATAAGTTGACTATCGAATATTACGATGAAAACTGGAAGCTTCATGAAGAGGAATTTTCAGGATTGACTGCCCGGGTTATCCAGCATGAATACGATCACCTGGAGGGAATTCTCTTCATCGATTATCTGAAAGGACTTAAGAAAAGACTTGTCCAGTCAAAGCTGATTGATGTAAGCAAAGGTAAAATCTCCACAGATTACCGAATGATCTACCCGCTCAAATGAGCAAATCCCCTGAACTCTCCATTGCTCTGATTCAGACCGACCTTTACTGGAAAAATAAGGTTGCGAATCTGGCTATGCTGGAAGAGAAGATTTGGGGGATCAATCAGAAAACCGACCTCATTATCCTGCCGGAAATGTTCCCGACAGGGTTCAGCATGGATGCTTCCGAATTGGCAGAGCCGATGAATCTCGGAGTCACCAAGTGGATGAAGCAAATGGCGGCACAAACCGGATCGGTCATCACAGGAAGTGCAATCATTCAGGAAGGCGGAAAGTTTTTTAACCGATTGCTTTGGGTTTCGCCGGATGGACCTATCCAACAATACGATAAGCGCCATTTATTCAGAATGGCTGATGAGGACAAGATTTTTTCCGCAGGGGAAAAGCTGCCAATCTTCTCACTGAATGGATGGAAAATCTGTCCACAAGTTTGCTACGATCTTCGATTTCCGGTCTGGTCCAGAAATCACCAAAAGGATGGGGAAGCAGCCTATGATTTAATTTTTTATGTGGCTTCCTGGCCGGCCGTGAGGATTTCTGCCTGGGATTCTCTTCTTCCCGCTCGTGCGATCGAAAATCTATCGTATTCGGTTGGAGTGAATCGGGTAGGAGATGACGGGAATGGAATTGGCTACAATGGACATTCTGCAGCTTACGATTTTAAAGGAACTCAAATCGCATTTTTGGGAGAGCTTGACCAATTTCAGATTGTCAATCTGGAAGCAGAAAAGCTGGATGAGTACCGAAAAAAATTCCCGGCCTGGATGGATGCCGACGATTTTTTGATTCACTAATCTTAAGCAGCTATTGCTGAATCGATTCCGTAAACGGGATTTGAAACAAGGATATTTTGCGTATTTTAGCCGCGTTATTTTCTGACCCTATTTCTTCTTTTTTCCAATCCAAAAGCCATTTTGAAGAGGATCTGACCAACTTGTCAGCTTGAAGGAAAAGGGCTTATGTGCCTTTTAGAATTTTGATCCAAAACCATGAGTAACCAAACTCCAAAAATTCTCTACACGCTGACTGATGAGGCTCCGGCCCTCGCAACGTATTCCCTATTGCCAATTGTGCAGGCATTTACCAGCTCCGCAGGAGTTCAGGTGGAAACCAGAGATATTTCTCTTTCGGGAAGGATTATCGCCAGTTTCCCTGAGTACCTCAAGCCTGAGCAGCAGATCGAAGATGCGCTGGCTGAACTTGGTAAAATTGCCACCACGCCGGAAGCAAACATTGTGAAGCTTCCAAATATCAGTGCTTCTATGCCTCAGCTGAAAGCTGCGATCAAGGAATTGCAGGCAAAAGGATATGCCTTGCCTGATTATCCTGAAGAGCCCAAAACTGAAGAAGAAAAGATTGCGAAAGCAAAGTACGATAAGATCAAGGGGTCGGCTGTGAATCCGGTTCTTCGTGAAGGTAACTCTGACAGGAGGGCACCTTTGGCGGTAAAAGCCTATGCGAGAAAGCATCCGCACTCCATGGGTAAATGGTCCGTTGATTCCAAAACTCATGTGGACAGCATGAGCGAAGGAGATTTTTACGGAAGTGAAAAATCTGTAACGATGACCGAAGCGACCAGCGTTAATTTTGAGTTGGTTGGAAAGAATGGTCAAAAAGAGACTCTGAAATCAGGGTTGAAACTTATCGAGGGTGAAGTGATTGACGGCTCTGCTCTTAGCATTTCTGCTTTGAAAGCATTCCTGAAGAAAGCAAAAGCTGACGCAAAAGCTCAGGGCGTTTTGTTTTCAATTCACTTGAAAGCAACGATGATGAAGGTTTCTGACCCGATCATTTTTGGACATGCTGTAAAAGTATTCTTTGAACCGGTTTTTGCGAAGCACGCTGCGACTTTCGAAGAAATCGGAGTGGACGTGAACAATGGATTTGCTGATTTGCTGGCTTGTCTGGAGAAACTTTCTCCTGTGAAAAAAGCTGAAATCATGGCAGATATCGATGCTTGCTACGCCGACAGTCCTGATTTGGCGATGGTAAATTCTGATAAAGGAATTACCAATCTTCATGTGCCATCTGATGTGATCATCGATGCTTCTATGCCTGCAATGATCCGCACATCCGGTCAAATGTGGAATAAAGAAGGTAAAGGTCAGGATACGAAAGCTGTTGTTCCGGATAGATGTTACGCAGGAGTGTATCAGGCTACGATTGATTTCTGTAAAAAGAATGGCGCTTTCAATCCGTCTACGATGGGAAGTGTACCAAACGTAGGTTTGATGGCTCAGAAGGCTGAAGAATACGGGTCCCATGACAAGACTTTTGAAATTCCATTTGACGGAACAGTCAACGTGGTGGATCAAAACGGTCATGTGATTATGTCGCACGAAGTGGAAAAAGGAGATATCTGGAGATTGTGCCAGACAAAAGATGCTCCGATTCAGGATTGGGTGAAATTGGCAGTAACTCGCGCAAGACTTTCCCAAACTCCGGCCGTATTCTGGCTTGATCCAAAGCGTGCTCACGATGCTGAGTTGATCAAAAAAGTGAATAAATACCTTCTGGACCACGATACCACGGGTTTAGAAATTCATATCATGTCCCTGGAAGAGGCTACCAATTTCTCACTTGCGAGAATCAAAGAGGGAATGGATACGATCTCTGTTACCGGAAACGTGCTGAGAGATTATCTGACTGATTTGTTCCCGATTTTGGAACTTGGTACCAGCGCAAAAATGCTTTCAATTGTTCCCTTGATGAATGGTGGAGGCCTGTTTGAAACCGGTGCCGGAGGATCTGCTCCAAAGCATGTCGAGCAATTTGTAGAAGAAGGACATCTGAGATGGGATTCTTTGGGAGAGTTCCTTGCTTTGGCAGTTTCGCTTGAGCATTTGGGACAAACGTTCCACAACGACAAAGCACTTCTTCTTGCGGAGACGCTGGATCAGGCTACCGGCAAATGGCTGGAGAACGATAAGTCACCAGCCAGAGTAGTTGGAAAATTAGACAACAAAGGAGGACATTTCTATCTGGCGATGTACTGGGCTGAGGCTCTTGCTGCGCAAACAAAGGACTCCGGACTTCAGGCTAAATTCGTACCGATTGCAATAGCAATGCAGGAGAATGAAGCTAAAATTGTCGCTGAATACAACGATGCTCAAGGTACCAAAGTGGATATCGGAGGATATTACAGACTGGATGAAGAGAAGACCTCAAAGGCGCTTCGACCAAGCAAGACTTTCAATGATATTCTTGCTCAACTGGTATAAAGGAAAAGGCCGGGTTCTCCCGGCCTTTTTTATTCCTCTTTGAAGCTTACATTGTTTTTTCTCAGGAACTCCTTGATCACTGGGACATGAATGCACTCTCCCAAATGGATGAAAGCATAATCATTCACTTTTTTGGTTTTGCCGTGAGCAATGATGGTTTTCCCCTCAATATCAAATCCCAGGTGAAGATGTTTGGTCCGGCTTTGCATCCCGACAATCCTTCCTTCTGAATCGAATAAAGGTCCGCCACTTTGGCCACGAAGACCCGGAGTACTCAGCTCCATCCCGTAGATTTTTCCCTTTGAATCGCCTAAAAACCGGGTGAGCATCCCCTCGATCGGAAATCTTGGAGATCGGGCAGTTCCTTCCTTGGTCCACTCCAGATTTTGAGTTTCCGGGTTGAGACGGTAGTTGGAAAATTCCGGAAAAGGAAAACCCATCCTGCAAAGCATCGCTCCGGGCTGAACCTGATCGTCATCCTTTTTAAATCGTGGTTGATTGGTGTACAAAGTTTTTTGAAACCCGTCAAACTTGATGATTGCGAGATCGTATTCGGGGTGAAGGAAGAATTTCAGGTTGCTGATATTGTCTACACAATCCACAAAAGTGATCCGCATTTCGGAGGTTTGTCCTGCGATTATCCCAAGCTTTTTCGCCAATCCTGCTTTTTGCCCGGCGTTCAGGGTTTTACTTTGAGCTTGGAACTCATCGTGCCGTTTGTTGATCTGATCTGCCTGAGAAAGCCATTGTGCCACATGCTTGCAGGTCAGTGCATATCCTTCATCGTTAACAAAATAGAGTGTTGCAGAACCACGCTGAATTTGAGCATCACCGAAATTTCTGGAGATGGAATGAATAGCCCGGGTGAATCCCGCAACTTCAAGAATGGCTTTGACGAACATTTAAAAAAACAGGTTGATAGTAATTGAAATTAGGCAATTCATTCAGGTTTTTGAGTTTTTTCAAAAATTGAAAAAAATATTTTTTCCAGCGAAATCGATTGTATTTGTACTGAGCCAATGCTATTTAGGAGATACCTCCGCATCGTTTGGGCTAGCCAAATATTTGTAATAACTTAGCCATCCCTCAGGATTTTTAGCCAAAAGCGGCAGAACTGAGCGGGAGTTTTAGAATCAAACCTACACAATAATCAAAATAATTATGAGCAAGATTAAAGTTGGAATCAACGGATTCGGAAGAATCGGACGTTTGGCATTCAGAGTTGCCCAGGAAAGAGCGGACGTTCAGGTGGTAGCTATCAATGACCTGATCGATGTAGACTATATGGCCTACATGCTTAAGTATGACTCCACTCACGGACTTTTCAAGGGTACTGTCGAAGTGAAAGACGGACACCTTGTTGTGAACGGAAATACAATCCGTGTGACTGCAGAAAAAAGCCCTTCAAGCCTTAAGTGGGGTGAAGTTGGAGCTGATTACGTAATCGAATCAACTGGTATTTTCCTGACAAAAGAAACTGCTCAAGGCCATATCGACGCAGGAGCTAAGAAAGTAATCATGTCAGCTCCTTCTAAGGACGATACTCCAATGTTTGTAATGGGCGTGAATGAAGGCTCTTACACTTCAGATATGATTTTCGTTTCCAATGCTTCTTGTACTACCAACTGCCTTGCGCCAATCGCCAAGGTGTTGAATGACAACTGGGGAATCGAGGAAGGTCTGATGACTACTGTACACGCAACTACTGCAACTCAGAAAACTGTAGATGGACCATCTGCAAAAGACTGGAGAGGCGGACGTGGTGCTGGTCAAAACATCATCCCTTCTTCTACAGGTGCTGCGAAAGCAGTAGGAAAAGTAATCCCTGAATTGAATGGTAAATTGACTGGTATGGCTTTCCGGGTTCCTACTCCGGATGTGTCTGTAGTCGATTTGACCGTTAGATTGAAGAAGCCTGCAACTTATGCTGAGGTTTGCGCTAAGATGAAGGAAGCTTCTGAGACTACTATGAAAGGTGTGCTTGGTTATACTGAAGATGCGGTTGTTTCTAATGATTTCATTGGCGATCCAAGAACTTCCATCTTCGATGCTGAAGCTGGTATCCAACTTTCCAGTACGTTCCTGAAAGTAGTTTCCTGGTATGACAACGAGTGGGGCTACTCAAACAAAGTAGTGGACTTGTTGATCTACATCGCAAAGAAATAATTTGAAGAGCCGGTTTTAAACCGGCTTTTTTTATACCCAAAGATGGATCACGCGAACCATCTTGCCTTTCAGAGTTTTTCTTAAAATCTTAATCCATGTACCTCCCTTTCTTTCCGCTCAAACTTGTCGTCTTCCCGGGAGAGGAACTCAATCTCCATATTTTTGAACCAAGATATCGTCAACTCATGGCTGATGCGGAGAAGGACGGAATCAATTTTGGAGTTTGCGCGTACCTGAATCAGATTACTGGTTTTGGAACAGAAGTAAAGCTAGAGCAGATTTTTAAGCGGTATGAAGATGGCAGGATTGACATCAAAACCAGGGGAGTAAGAGCTTTTCGGATGCTGAATTTTGAAAATCCAATGGCAAGTAAACTTTATCCGGGAGGAGAAGTAGAGTATTTGAACGATGATCCTTCCATTACTCAAGTGCAGCATCTTGAATACATTTTTTACCTGAAGGAGGTGCTTCATTTATTGAATCATCCGGTGCCGTTTGATCCATTTTCGGTCAACTCTTATTCATTTGCACACAAAATTGGCTTGAAGCTCGAGGAGGAACTGGAATTACTTCAGATTGAATCAGAGAGTCAGCGGATTGATTTTTTGATCAAGCACTTCAAAAGATTGATTCCGGTGATCAAGGCTATCGAAAGTGCTAAAGAAAAGATCAAACTCAATGGGCATTTTAAGCATTTGGATCCATTGAATTTCTAATCAACTCCTAGTTTTTTAAGATAGCCTGAGCCCGACTCAGATTATCAGTTGCCTGTAAGATTTTATTTTTCAAGACAGGATTATAATCCGGCCGTGAATCCAAAAAAGCATTCACTGCAACAGCCGCTTCCTTGGAAGTATATTGCCCCACCGTGTTGGAAGCCCAGCCCTTCGGAAAGAAAATATCCCCTGTTTTCTGGATTTCTTCCATCAGTTCCAAGGCCAGGGTTACATGTTTGACACTGCTTTCCTGGTTCAACGGATGATGAATATATCCGCATGCGCTCAATACCCAGGATTCTTTTTCCCGATTTTCCGCCTCTTTGAATGAAATGAAAACTGAGTCTCTCACTGCCGGATCTTGTGACAAAGCCGGACGCAAAAACTCAAATCTGGAGAGCTTATCAGTGTTGCTGATTCTTGTTTTCTCTTCATCAAGAATTCTCTCAGCATCCGGATGTCCAAAAAGCGAAAGGGTCATCGCCAGGTTGGTAAAGTTGTCAGGGTTGAGTTTTAAATTGGCGATCTCGACATCTTTGTTCCAAATCTTATAAAGGCGATTTTGACCTGATTTGGAGTAAGCAATTCCGCTGTAAAGGGGGAACAAAGATTTTTTTATGTTTACAGGGAGGTCGTTTTGGAGAAGCTGCCAAAGATCTTCTTCGAGGGAAGGAAGCCGGGTTTCCCTGTCTGATTCTGAGAGAAACTTCCAGAAAATGGTGCTAAGTTCGGAAGAAAGAAGCTGGGTAAGGATTTCATTTTTCTCCACTAAAATCCCTTTCCGGAAAATTTCAAAAGCCTGGTCCGGAGCTACATTTCCCAGCAATGTGTTTTCGAAAATATTGATGTACGACTGCCCGCGCATCACTTCATTCTCGATTTCTGGAGTTTTGGAAGTATAATTCAGATCCATTGGAAATACGCCATAACCCAGACCATTGCTATTGTAAATGATCGTCAAAGGTTTTTTCATTCCTTTGGCCTCTTTGACTTCCAGGTTTTTATCCTGAAGGGAAAGGGAAATTATTTGCTGACGATCAGGATAAATGAATGTGATGTCAAAAAGTTGTGGCCAAACTTTGTCAGTTTTATCCTCAGCTTTTTGGGAAATGACAAAAGAGGAAATTATGCCGTCTTCCGCATAGTTGATTTCCTCTGAAAGAATTGGTCTGCCGGATTGATTTACCCAAACTTCACTCCATTTCTGAAGGTCGATTTCAGTCTCTTTGTCCAGAATGCTCACCAGATCATTCCAGTTGGCACTTTTATTTGCAAATGTTTTGATGTAGGTCTGGATACCGCTTTGAAAAGCCTTCTCACCCATTGCCGTTTCCAGTTGCCGCATCATGATTGGTGCTTTGTCGTAAATTATGCTTCCGTAAAGCGAGCCTGCATTTTTGAGATTTCCCAATTCCTGACGAATAGGATTGGTTCCCTTGGTTCTGTCTTCTGAGTATGCTGCAGGATAATGGCTGGTTAAAAACAATAAATCATGGTTGATATCAGGATAGGTTGGATTCACAATTTTTCCGGCCATAAAGCCCGCAAAAACCTCTTTCATCCAGACGTCATTAAACCATTCGATGGAAACCAGATCTCCAAACCACATGTGGGCAGTTTCATGTCCGATCAGTTTTGCACGGCTAAGTAATTCTGTGTCGGTTGCATTTTGATCATGAAACAGCGCGCCTTCGCGGTATTGAATTGCGCCCACGTGCTCCATTCCTCCATATTGAAAAATAGGGATAGCTGCAAAATCCAGCTTTTGAAAAGGAAATTTGTATCCAGTGTATTCCTCCAGATAATCGAGGGATTTTTGGTGAAGCCTGAACACTTCCGGAATACTTGCCTCGATTTTATCCGCATTTGTTTCTCGGTAAAGCATCGTTTGTGGATAGCCTTCTGAGGAACTCACGGTTTCGAATTTTCCTGCAACGAACGAAAAAAGATAGCTGCTCATCAGATCAGACATTGCGAAGACATGCTTTGTGGCTTCTCCGAGGGTTTCTTTGCTGGCTAAGGCGCCTCCTGCCAGGACTTCCCAATCTTTTGGGGCAGTTATGCTCAGAGAATAATTGGCTTTCAGATTTGGCTGATCAAAGCAAGGGAATAGAGTGTTTGCCCGATCGGGCACCAAAAGGGTGTAGAGGAAGTCGTCATTTCGATTCAGAGACAGGTCGCCTGCAATAAAGTTTATTTCGATTGTATTTCTCCCTTTTGTCAGGCTCTCATTTGGAATGATCAGGTGTTCTTTGTCATGTTTGATTTCAGATGAATTTCCATTGACAGAAAGAAAAAGGAGTTTTTCCGAATCTTCATTGAAGTCCAGAATCAGGGGATGTTTGACATCGGAAATTGTCAATTCTAAAATCAGATTTGCAGGTATAGGGTCGGCTTTTTGAGCCGGAATTTCAAATCCCAACTTGTAATGGACATCTGAAATCTGATTACTTCTGAATTGTGCTAATTCCGTGGAGATTCCCGGATCAAAAAAATGCTCTTCTGAAAAGGTTTTGCAGGAGAAAGCCAAAAGAGAAAAGCAAAACAGGAAAATCAGATTTTTCATGCCGTAACTTTGTCAAAATTGATCTGATTCACAAGCGAAATTCCATGGGGAATTCATCGATTGAACTTTAAGAATCCGGTTTCTGGAAATAAAAAAAGCAGCATAAACCGGCTTTTGATTTAAGAGGAGATCAAGCGGGCCCTTGTTCAGAAAGCTATCTGGACGGGATGCTCTACAGGTTGAGCTGGTTTTCTATGATTGAGAAATTGATTTTCTAACTAACTCCTCGATGAAGATCCTGGATTTTTCCGTTTGATATCCGTCTCTCTTTTTTTGCAGAAACTAAATCTTCAAATTCCTCTTTAAGAATTAACTTCCAAGGGATACCTAAGGAGGTGAATTTTGAGTGTCCAATGTTGTGCTCGTAAAGTCGCCTTTCCAAATTTGTACAAGCCCCTACGTAGTACTTATTCAATTTCTGGGAGTGTAAAATGTACATGAAAGCCATACCTAATAACTGCAGTTAAAAAATGGTTGAAAAAGAAGAAACAAAAATTACGATATAAAAAGGAAAAGCAGACCATTTCTAGTCTGCTTTTGTGATCCCGCTGGGATTCGAACCCAGGACCCATACATTAAAAGTGTATTGCTCTACCAGCTGAGCTACAGAATCATATTTTTTCAAGCGGATCGTTATCTGCTTTTTTTCTTTTCAATCATTTATTCTAACCCAGTGCCCTCCCGGCTATCCCGATAGCTATCGGGACGGGATGCTCTACCACCTGAGCTACAGAATCATATTTTTTGAACTGGTGCACCAAAGAAAAAGCGGAACGTAATTCCGCTTTTATACTCGATTAGTGTGTGATCCTGTCAGGAATCGAACCTGAAACCTACTGCTTAGAAGGCAGTTGCTCTATCCGATTGAGCTACAGGACCCGGAAAATAAAGTCGGGGTGGCAGGATTCGAACCTACGACCTCCACATCCCAAATGTGGCGCGATACCGGGCTACGCTACACCCCGAACTATTGTTTTTCAACTCCTTGCGAGTTAATCTTAAAGTGATCCCGCTGGGATTCGAACCCAGGACCCATACATTAAAAGTGTATTGCTCTACCAGCTGAGCTACAGAATCATATTTTTTTCAAGCGGATCGTTATCTGCTTTTTCTATTTAATCATTTCGAACTCAATGACCCTCCCGATAAAATCGGGATGCTCTACCAGCTGAGC
>JAKFCO010000027.1:0-116618 GCA_036676605.1 Algoriphagus sp. | reverse complement strand
GTGCGGTGCACGCCTTTTGGAGGTCTTTGACATATTTCCTTGCACTTGTACCTCTTTAAATTCTTAAAAATCCAGCTCTTATCCCAAAAAAAGCGATTTTTATATTTTAACAGCAGGCCCTAAAGTAGGGTTGGTGGAAGTATTTCGCGAAGCGTATTTCATTCCTCTTTGAAGAATGTATTTCAACAGTATTTCCCCTATTTCTAAATTCTCCCTTTCAAAAAATCCTGCCTTATCTCTTCGGGGAATTTTTCGATCGCGTATCTCAAAGCTGTTCTTGGCATGGATTGGTAATGCTTTCGCAAAAACTCATACTCCGCGTTAAAATCCTGGTCTCCGATTTCCCTAAGTGCCCAACCGACCGCTTTGTGCATCAGATCATGAGGATGATTTAGGAGTTTTTCTGCCAAAGCCAGCGCATCTGAAAAATCACTTTTATTGATCCAATAAAAACTGCTGATCATTGCGATCCGCTGTTTCCATAGATTCCCGGAATCAGCAAACTCATAAAACAGGCTTTTATCTCTTTTGAAAAAATAATGACCCAAAATCTGGTGACAGGAGCTATCGACCAAATCCCAATTGTTGATTCCATCGAGATGATCGAGGTAAAACTCTACCAGCTCTTTTCGCTCTGAATCCTCTTTGAGCTTTTTATACTTGTACACGAGCATGAACAAGGCAGTCATTCTAAGTTCATGAAACCGATCACTCAACAATTCTGAAAGTTCCGAAAGGCTGATTTCTTTGGAAAACTCTTTTGCAACAGCGCGCTGATCGGGGACGCTAATTCCCATGAATAAGTCGCCTTCCCCATATCCTCCGGGGAAAACTTTGAAATATTTGGGCAAAAAAGCCGCTTTCGCAGGATTGATTTTATCAATTAACGCGGCTCGGATTTGCTCGGTTAAAAGGCTCATATTTTTCAGGCAAAAATTTCCAGGGCTTTTCTGATCAGGTTATCCACCGTCTCCCCGGCATTCTGATCAAACTGCCCTAATGGACGGTTTGCGACGATAGCATTCAGGCTGAGCATCTGATGACCAAGCAATTCTCCCATCGCATAATAACCTGCGGTTTCCATCTCGAAGTTGGTAAGGCGATCGCCCTTCACTTCCAAAACCGCAAGCTGGTCAATCATTTGGTCAATTCTTGGTCGTAGTCTCACTTCACGTCCCTGAGGACCATAAAATCCCGGACAAGTCAGGGTGATTCCCTGTAAAAAATCGGTCGGAAGTTTATCCAAAAGTTCCTGCCCTGCCGGACTTTGGTAAGGCTGAAATGGCAAATCCAGCGTTGTCTGAACAGCTTTTGCAATTTCCTGCGAACCTGGTAATTCAGGATAAAACTGCATCAACGTATCGAGTCCGATTCCAACTTTCGAAGCCAGGTGCGACCCAACCGGAATATCCTTCTGCATACTTCCTGAAGTTCCGATTCGGATGATTTGGAGGCTTTTCTTTTCCGATTTGATGGTTCTGGATTCCAGATCGACATTGACCAAAGCGTCAAGTTCGGTCATGAGGATCTCGATGTTATCGGTTCCCATTCCGGTACTCATGACGGTGACTTGCCGATTTCCGATCCAGCCGGTATGGGTGATAAACTCACGCTTTTTCATCATGAAATCTACCCGATCGAAATATTTGGACACCTTGCCAACCCGATCCGGATCACCTACGGTAAAAACAAGTGAAGCCAGATTTTCTGGCTTCAAATGCAAATGGTAAATGCTTCCGTCGGAATTCAGAATGAGTTCAGAGGCAGGAATTTGTCGGCTCGCCATGTAGTTTTTGTATTTGCCCCTTGTTTGGCATACGGTGAAGTCCCTTGTAAGGATTGTAACCGTTCGTATTTTTCTGGTAATAACCTGTTCCGTCGTAAGTACGTTTTTCAGGATTTTCCTTGCACTCAGCAGAGCAGGCACCATCCATTTCCCATCCGCAATTTTCGCAGATAGCTACGTGGGCGTTGCAGGTTGGGCTGGCACAGTTGACCATTCGATCAGAATTTGTTCCGCAGACGTGGCAAGTGGAAATCACAGTTGGATTCACCTTGTTCACCTGCACAGCGATTCGATTGTCAAAGACATAACATTTCCCTTCGAAATCTTCTCCTCCGGCTTCCATTCCGTATTTGATGATTCCTCCATGAAGCTGATAAACATCTTCAAAACCTTGCTCCAATAGAAAAGCAGATGCTTTTTCGCATTTGATTCCCCCGGTGCAATAGGTCAGCACTTTCTTATTTTTGAGGTGCCCGAGCTCTTTTACTTTCTCCGGAAAATCACGGAAGTTGTCGATATCAAGTGTGATTGCATTTTTGAATCTGCCCAATTCATGCTCATAATTGGAGCGAACATCGAGGATGACCACGTCTTCCTGATCTTTCAGCGCTTTGAATTCTTCGGGTGCAAGATACTTTCCGGTCTTCACATTTGGATCCAAATGGCGAAGAGAACTATGCACGATTTCCGGCTTGTAGCGGACGTGGATCTTGGTGAAGGCATGCTTATCGAAGGAATCGATTTTGAATTCCGTCTTTGCAAATCGGGGATCGGCCTGAATGTATGCCATGTACTTTTCGCAGTCTTCCACAAGACCCGAGACGGTTCCATTCAGACCTTCGTCCGAGATGATGATGCGGCCACGGATGTTGTTTTCGATGCAGAACAAGTGATGTTCTTCTCTGTATGCCTCCGGGTTGTCGATGGAGGCATAGCAGTAGTAAAGCAGGATGCTGTAGTTGTTGTTTTCCATAACGGTTGCCCTGTTTCGGCAGGGTGTTTTGGTTTGTTGGATGTTAGATGACCGAAGCCGGATGTTACTTCGACATTCGATGTTGATTATTCGATATTCGTTATTTTCAATTCTTTATTTCAAACCTTCGAGGTTTCAAAAACCTCATAGGTTTCTCCACCATTCGTATCCAAATTTCAAACTTCAGATTTCTGAATTCATACCTCTCAAAACCTTCGAGGAGATTTCTCCCTCGTTCCTCAGTCGAAATGACACCACAAAGGTTACTCCACCCCTCGTATTTCTTATTTCTTATTTCACCTTTACAGCAGGGTTTCCGAAGACTGTTTCCCCGTTTCCAACGGAAGAAATCACCACTGAACCAGCTCCGATTCGAGCGTTTTTGCCCACTGTCACTCCGGAAACGATCGTCACTCCGGAACCGATAAAAGCTCCGTCTCCTATCGTCGCTTCTGAGTTGATAATCGTACCTGCACCTACCTGCACAAAGTCTCCCAACTTGGCCGTGTGATCGATAATAGATCCGGTGTGAAGGATACAATGGCTTCCAATCACTGCTCCGGCTCCAATAGTCACCTGCGCGTTAATGAAGTTCCCGTGACCAATTCCGGCATCTGTCGAAATATAGGCCGATTGATGGATCGCATTTACCGGCTGCACTTTGCGATTTTCAAGGAGCATCTCAACCAGAAACTTACGGTATTTGGTGTCGTCCACAGCTACGAAAGCTTCGCATTTATGACCGATTAGCTTCAAGAAGCCTTCATCTTCGGTTCTTCCCAAGACAGTTACGGTATTGATCTCCGTCCCATGGAGTTTTTCATCCTCGTCCAGAAAACCGTAGACGATGACTCTGTTGCTATTAAAGATTTCGAGAGCGGGATGGGCAATGCCTTTGGCTCCCAAAATGATTACTGGTTTTTCCATGAGTTGGTGTAATTCGGAGGGCAAAAATACGCGAATTCGTTCGCTTACACAAAAATCATTTGCTTTCCGATTTGATCAGGCTCTGAGCTATCTTGCATTGAAGGCATTTTTTGGGTTGGCAATAATTCTTGTAGAGGCCAATCATTCCCTGCGAATCAAACCCATTTTGGACGGGCCACCCACTCTCCAAAAACCTCCGGATGATGTAATTATTTTCCGCAGGAATCTCCTGAAGCAAGTCAAAACATCGCTCCTGCCACTCCTGCTGCTCAAAATATCGTCCGTAGGCAAACCAAAGAGGAATCACGAAATTGAGGATCAATAATTCCAAAACAGTCCCTGAAATGCCTTTTGAGGCTTGTTTTTCAGAGGGTTTACCAAAGTTAAAATGGTATTGCCAGTAATCTCCGGGCTTCACCTGAAGCAGTTTCTTAAAACCGGAGAAATCTCTGGAATCTTCGATCACCGCCTGCAGCAAACCTGGGGCGTTGGACAAAATCGATGCGAGTTGGGCGATCCGGAGAGAAGGAAAATTACTTGGCCGAACGCCCATGAAAGTCCAATGCTGACGCAGCAGCGGAGATTCCCAACCGTATTTTTTCTGATAAAAATCATACTCCTTAATCAGGTGCTGCACGTAAGGTTCATCGGACTCGGCAGGCAGCAGACCCGCCTGACCCAAAAGTATAGCTTCGAGAGCTGGAAGTTGGTTTCTGTGCTTTTGGAGGATTTTATAAGGAACTTTGACCGCCAATTCCGCCATCGGTTGACTATTGGTTTTGAATCCAAAACAGGTGAAAAGCCAACGATAAGCCATTTCTTCCCAATCTCCTTTTGTCTGATCCAAAAGATCCAGAATCAGGCTTGATTTCTCCTGAAGTCGCTCTACCAGGGCTTTCTCCAAAGCTGAAAATCGAATGATTTCGGGAACGGACCTAAGCGTATGTGCACAGGGCAAGTCGGCTTTGTAGTCCAGCATTTGCTCATAATTCCTCCAAATATGCAGAAAAATTTTGCCTTTGAGTTCAAGTGTCGGCATGGGAGTTTCGTCATTTCGCAGTACTTCTTTGTCGTTTTCCCAGACCACATGAAGGACGACAGAATTGTAAGCCGGATCTCCGCCATGCGCATGCTGCTTCCACTCGCTGGCAAGCTTATGAACTTCCACATGTCCGTGAAGTGTGACTCCATCGAGTAGGACAATGGAATCCCGAAAGTCCGGCCCTTCGCTGAGATTGTGGAAGCCAACCTGGATAATTTGCAGGTTTTGTCCATCGCAGGTGAGGAGGTTTTTCTTGTCGAAGTATTGATACTTCCAGACGAGCTGTAAAAAGTCTTCTCTAAAATTCATAAAAAGATTTACCTAAAAGTTTATTGAATTTAAAGAACCGGATTCTAAAATTCAAATTATAATTTGGGTAAAAATCCAATCAATGAAACCACACAATCCGCGAATCTAAAAGGAGTTAGAGAATCTCGAACCGATTGAATATAAGATCAATGAGATTTTGACCGATTGGGATCCTGTTGGTCATACTCGTTAACTTAAGTCTTGCATGTCTAATAATGAGATGGTTTATTTTTGTTTTGCACTCTTCTTTTTCAGAACCGATTCCTTTTTGATTACTCTTTTTAAGACAAAAGTATTCCTGTCCACTATTTCCCATTCCAATTCTTCTGCTTTTTCTAGTTCGCAAGATTCGGCCAGAGCCGCAGGAAAATTGATGTAATAGGAGCTGGTTTTTCCCCGCTCAACTCTTTGAATTTTAACTTTATATCCCATTTTATATGATTTTATAATAGTATATGCACTATTATATATATGGTTCTACCCTTAAGTTAGTGGAATATATATTTTTTATATTAATCTAAAACACAAATGTATTAACATTCGAGCGGGTGTTTTGGGTTGGAAATCAAGTTTTTATGAAATCGATTTATCAGGTGGCCAACCTTCTCCTGTCAGATCTCCATTAAATTCGTGGTAGAACCGTACTGAAAGAATTACTGAAACAGGGCAAACCCGGCCCGACGGTTGATATTTTGGCAAAATATTGCTCCTATGAAAAAAGAAAAAGAACTCATTATCAGGAAGAGCTGCAATTAATCTATTGTTAAGTTAACGCGTATGCCCGTTGGGGTTCTTCTCGGTTAGAGATCGTGCCATAGGCACGGTTGCTTGGTAGCAAAAAGGTCATATTGGTATGGGTTCGTTCCGTAGGAACGATTGGTGAAAAATTCATTCCCAAAAAATCCCCAATCATTCCGATGGAATGTGCAAAAATCAACCCCAATTTTATGGTCAAAGGGTATAAAACCTCTGAAAACCAATATGATATCCCTCCGTGACATTTATATATCGCAGAAGAAAGTACCTGACTTCATCAGAAACCAGAATTACCCAAATCAGCCAAAAAAAAATGAGATCTGACTGAAAAATACCCTGTATAGGGTATTTTTTGAAAATTCCTTTCCCATATATTTGTTGAAAGCGGGGGCTTTAGTGAACACTTTTCACCAACTGAAATTCTTTAATAGAAAAGTACTTTTTGATTGAGGTATCAATTGTTTTAAATGGGTGTAGCGATTGCTACACCTTTTTATTTGCCCGAAAATCTCCAGAAGAAAAAAATGGTTATTCTATCACTCCGCTATAAGAAATCGCATCTCTGTCGGTGCTGGTGATTCGCAAAGTAGCATATCCACCGCCGGTAACGGAAAGGAAAATCTTCACAATTTGACTCACATCTGAAGGAATGATTCTTACTTCCCAACCGCCTTTCTTTTTTGACTTCACGGTGTAGTCAAATGCCTTGGAAGTGAATTTGACGCCGCCATCAGAACCCCCATAACCGCCCGAGAATGCCCTGCCATAATAAGGAAGTTCGCTTACAATCTCCTCAGGGGACACAGATACTTGATATCCGGATGTCAGTTGAATTACTCCGCCTTTGGAGGGAGTAGCTGATTGGGCTTTAAAAATAAACTTACCGCTCTCAACAGCTGCTTGAATATGCTGAGATACTGCTTCCTGCTTCTGCTTTTTGGTATCCTGAGCATTGAGATTTAAGGAAATAAATCCGAAAAGCACCGTGAAGATTAAGATGTAATTTTTCATGGCAAGGTTATTTTAGAAGTTTGGGATCGTTCCAAATTTGGACATATCGCTCACATGAATTCGTAATAAATCAACACGTTTAAAACTCCTTTAATTCAGTTTCTAATCCCTTCTTTGCATCAAAAAAGAAGGGGGATTTGACTCACTGCACTCCCGGAACCAACCTAATTCTTGACGGTTTGATCTCTGAATAAAACTGCAAATCCCCTTTGGGAATACCTAAACAGAAACTTTTCAATTCATCTTCTTCAAAAACCCCAACTCGATGAATCACTTTCTGCTGGAATTTAAGCCATAAACTCTTAATCCTTAATCCGGTAAGCTCTCCAAAAGCAGAACAAATACACTATCAGAACCTTATTGAGTTATTACATTTCCTTTCGCATCCAGGACCAAACTGACTTCGGCTTCTGCCTTTTGCAGCCGGACATTGTAAATTATTTTGCCCTCCTTTTCGCTGATATTCACACGAGTGATGGTGTAGTCGATGTATTCTTTTAGAAGCTTTGCTTCGATTTCCGCAGAAAGCTTATCCTCATACGAAATGGTGTTTGAGTGATATTTTTCAGGAACAGCCTCTGCTCTCAGCTCCAGAAATACATTCGGTCCATCGCCATTTTTTGTCAACTGGAATGAATCGTACAATTCGCCAATCGCGGTATAAGATTCGAATAATAACTGGTCTCCTTCTACGGTAACCACCTGGAAAAGCTGGGTATTTTCTCCAATACGGTCTCTCTCGCCGCCTTTCGAAGTCCAGTCATCACCAATCGTGTACATCTTACCGCCACTTACCGATACGACATAAACAGTTCCCGTTTGATCCCGCATGTTGATGCCATCCATGACGTTGTCTCCCGGAGAAACTCTCCCTCTGGCGTAAGCATGATCATGTCCCTGGAGAGCAAGATCCACTTTGTATTTGTCGAAAAGAGGCCTCCAAAGTTCTCTCAGTTTTGTATTGTCCCTGCCATTAGATGCCGAAAACAAAGGGTGATGATACACTGCGATGATCCATTTTTGGGTGGTGTTTTTCAAAATTTCTTCCAGCCATACGGTTTGTCTCTCCACTTCCACATTGCTGTTCAAAGTGATGATGCGGACATCCTGATAATCCATGTAAAATACTGTCTCCTCCAGACCTTCGGGGCCATTGGCAGGAAGTGTAAACTGTGGCTGCCACTGCACAGAAAGACTTCTCTGTCCCAAACTGGATTCTTCTGCATTTTTCGCCCGGTACTCATGATTGCCGGGAGTAGGTATCGACGGGATCATGCTGTGGATAAATCCGCCTGCGGTAAACCACTCATGCCATTCCTGCTCGCGATGGGCGCTGTTGATCAGGTCACCGGCATGGACGAAGAACTTGGCTTCCGGTGCGGTCTTGAATCCTTCCCGAATGACTCTGGACCAAAGCTCAAGCACGTAATTCTGGGCATCGCCCACATAGAGAAATGAAAACTTCTCATCCTTATTTTCGGAAGCTGTTTCAAACTGAAACCACTCGCTCCATCGCTCTCCATCCCCAACTCTGTAACCATAAACCGTGCTTGGCTCCAGATCTTTGAATTCTACGGAATGGTAATGCGCTTTTACATTGGCACCTTCCAGCGAATCAGCATCCAACAGCTCGGTCTTAGCCTCGATTGTTTTGCCATTTCTCCAAAACTTGGGTGCGGCAGTGGCGACAGCAATCTCGGCATACGCGACTTTGATATCGGTGTTGGTTCTCCAGGTTGCATTGACCTGACGGGCAGGGTTTTGCCCGAAGTTGATGATAATCCTGTCCGGATATTCAGTTGGCTTGCTCCACTCAACTCCAAACTTTGGCTCTTTGTAAACTCTGACTTCCTGGGCACTGACTTTGAAAGCCAGGCCAAGGAAGCAGATGAAAAGGATTAGACGTGTTTTGATCACTTTGTTTTGGGTTAGAGAGAATCCGGTAAAATCATAAGCAAGATATCCTTCCAAAGAAAAAAACAAGCACCGCGCATTAGAAATCACAATTTGGTAAAGGGACAATGCCAAAAATTAAAAGATCCATAACCAGAAAAAATACTTTGAGTAACCTCATAATTCACATTGTTCATCTACATTCAGCAGCTTCAATAAGAAAGCGTACTTAATGTTAATTTCAATTTTTGCTCAACTCCGAAGAAATAGTAACTTATATCAATTCCTCCTCTACATTCAATTTATTATTTCTTTACGATATTCAGGAAAATTTCATGTTTCTGTTTATCTCTTTTAAGGGGTAGGATTGCAGGGGAATTTTCGAAATGTACGTTTTCACCATCAATGGTACCTTCTAGCAAGCCAGCCTGCAGTCCGTTTGGATTGTCAATTTGAATGTGATAGGTGGTTTCCTCGTCGTCTAACCGCAGGTCGATACTGTACCCCTTCCAGCTTTCTGAAATAGCAGGTTTCAGCATAATTGAGTCCCCATTCAATCGTAAACCGAGTACAGACTCTAAGGACACTCTATACATCCATCCGGCAGAACCTGTGTACCAAGACCAGCCACCCTGTCCTGTGAGGGACTTTTCTCCATAGATATCTGCGGCTACCACAAAAGGCTCCAACTTATAGGTATTGGCAGCTTGTTGGTCAAGCGCATGGTTTATGGGATTGACCATATTCAGATAGTGAACGGCCTTTTCTCCCATTCCCGTTTCTGCAAAGGCTTTTACAGTCCAAAGTGCGGCATGAGTATATTGTCCGCCATTTTCTCTTACACCCGGGATATAACCTTTAATGTAGCCCGGATCCTTAGGTGTTTTGTCAAAGGGAGGTGTAAGTAACCGAATGATCCTGTCTTTTTCAGAAACCAGATGTTCTTCCACAGCACTCAATACCTGCAGACTTCGCTCCTCGGAAGCAACTCCCGAGAAAATTGACCAGGCTTGAGAGATGGCATCTATTCTGCATTCTTCATTTTTGGAAGATCCGAGAGGGGTTCCATCGTCATAAAAGGCTCTTAGATACCATTTTCCATCCCAGCCTTCAGTATTCAGTCTTTGTTTGAGTTTACCTGCAACCGACAGGTAGTTATTAGCGCGGGTTGTTTCATTCATTTTCCGGCAGATCTTTTCAAATCGGGTAAGAACATGATAGATGAAAAAGCCTAACCAGACACTTTCACCCTTTCCATTTTCACCTACTCGGTTCATTCCGTCGTTCCAGTCACCTCCGCCGATAAGCGGTAAACCATGAATTCCGAATTTCAGCGAAATATCTATTGCCTTACAGCAATGTTCGTAAATCGTGCCCTTTTCTTGCAAGACTTGTGGCTGCAGGTATGCTTCGTGTTCAAAAGGTTCGAGATTTCTCGAGGATATATAAGGCGCATTTTCATGCAGGATGGATTCGTCACCGGTAGATTGCAAATAAAATTCCACCACATAAGGAAGCCAAAGACGGTCATCGGTAATTTTGGAGCGTATCCCCCTTCCTGTAGGCATGTGCCACCAATGCAGGACGTCGCCTTCTTTAAATTGCTTTTCGGCGTGCAGTAAAATCTGATTCCGACATATCTCTGAATCCACATATAAAGCAGCCGTTGAATCCTGCAATTGATCCCGGAATCCATACGCACCACCTGCTTGATAAAAGGCCGTACGAGCCCACATTCGGCTGGATAAATTCTGATACATCAACCATCCGTTTACCATAATATCCAGCGATCTATCGGGGGTGGCAATCGTGATCTTTGTCAGTGTTTTTTTCCAAAACTCTTGAACATTATGAAGTTCAGCATCGGTTTGGACGCTATCCGAAAGGCGTTCGATGAGCATATCTACTTCATTTCTGTTGTTGCATTCTCCTTCCAAAAAAATAAGTGATACGCTTTGGCCGGGTGCCAGATCAAAAATAGTCTGGATAACCGAACAAGGATCTCCTCCTGTAATCACCCTGTTGTCAAGCAATCTATCATTGGCGACAGCCAGAGGTTTGCACAAGGAGCGGTTTCGCCCGATAAAACGTTTCCTGTCGGTAGTATGTCGAAATTGCGCATTCTCCATAGGATTGATGACAGAGGAAAAAACGATTCGACCCGCAAACTCATTATTGTAATTATTTTTCGCATACAAAGTCCTTCCATCCGCAGAGATTTCCTGATTTACAAATCTCGAAGAAGTAGTTCTTTCTACACCCAAAACTCTCTCTAAATACCTAAACACAGAAAGTCTTTGGATTTCAACTCCCCTGTTTTGCAAAGTGAGCTTTGAAATTTTTACAGGTTCATTTTGCGGAACAAACTGTATGAGTTTTTGGTCCAGACCATTTGAAAAATGTTCAAAGCTGGTAAATCCAAAGCCGTGAATCACTCGATAAAATCCTGAATCAATTACAGGCCCGGGGGTGGGTGACCAGTACTTCTTTTTTACTTCGTCCCGAATGTAAAAAGCTTCAGAGTGTGTATCTTTTACAGGGTCATTTGACCATGAAGTGAGTTTGTTTTCACGGCTGTTTTCACTCCAGGTATATCCTGCACCCTGCTCTGAGACAGTAAATCCGAATTTGGCATTGGCGATCACATTAATCCACGGAGCGGGTGGAAATATCGGGAAACCGGTTTCTGAATCTCTTTTTATTAAAACATGATATTCATTCCCTTCTGCCGAGAATCCTCCATATCCATTAAAGAATTGCAGGTCAGATTGTTTTTGTCTATACGATTCATCAACATCAAACTCGCGTTCTTTTAATGGCAAATAATTCGCTGTCTCACTCCCCTTATACCACGAGGTTGTTTCTGTAGGTAGATTAACTCTTGATAAATCGGGCAGATGTTTGTTGAAAATAGCGTGTGCCACGCTCAATAAAAGCGTCAAATCTTCTTGTTGAATTTTATCAGCCCTGCATATAAAAATCCCGCCTTTTTTATTCAGGATATCTCGCTCGAGTGAAGACTCAATCGCTATCTGAATGGCCTCTTGAATTTCGTCAATATAACCGGGGGCGTGTTCATTAATAATGAGCAATTCAGATTTAATGCCCCTGAAACGCCAAAAGGTATGTGCTTTGATTAAAATCTTAAGCTGCTTGAGTTGATTGGCTTCATTAATCCGGAAGATGATTAGAGGAAAATCTCCTGATATTCCATATGCCCACAAGTCCTGCTGTTTTTTATGATTGAGCAGAAGACGTCGTTCATCTGTTCGATATGTTGAATCTGCATAATAAAGGTAAGAGGCAAGTTTTTGAAAGTAATGGGCTTGTTTGGTTTTAATCGCGAGGTGGTTTAACTCCACGGAACCATAAATGGAAGCAAGGTCAAAAGCCCTGTTTACTGCAAGTTGATTGTCATACATGTCTGCCATTTGAATGGCGGCTTCCCTGGATTCGGCAAAACCGAGCCCAAAACTAACTTGGACTTTCTCTCCCGGATTGAGCGTGATATGTTTTCTAAAACTGACAATTGGATCCGATACATTCCCCTGAAATCCCTTGAGAATGTTCCCTTCATCCATCGCTTCGGGATTACTAAGAGACCTGCTTTTGCCGATAAAATTAGATCTCTCCGTTTCAAAATATAGTGGCGTGGTTGGATTGTCCTGATAGTTTCCAGCAAAGGTATGAACCATCCAGATCGGGTTTTCATTTTCCCTTCGTGGCCTGCGCTTAGCGAGAATAGAATGATGTGCTTCCAGGTATTCGGTTTCTATAAATAGTTTAGAAAAAGCAGGGTGGGCGTTATGGTCAACTTGCCTATTCAATACCACTTCAGCATAACTGGATACCTCCAGCGTGCGTTTTCGGTCAGCATAATTGGTAAGGGTAAGTTTTCTAAGTTCGATTTGATGATCGGGCGAGACGCAAATTTCAGTAGTGGTTTCAATCCAATCGTCCACTCGAGAGCACACTACTTTTCCGTTGTGAAACCAAGTATCATATCTGTCGGGTTTGCTCTTAACCGGCTGGTGCATGGCAGACCAAAATTTTCCACTTTCAGTGTCTTTGATATAAAAGAATAATCCAAGTGGATCAATGGTGGAATCGGGTTTCCAGGCGTTCATTACAATCCCGTGAAAACTGGAATAACCTGTGCCTGCATGCGTGATCATCGCTGAGAAATTCCCATTAGAAAGAGTATGCAGCCTTGGGGGGCTCGCATCGAGTTCATTAATTCCAGAATGTTCTGCTACATAGTGGGCAGAGGGTTTGAATGCCGGTTCAAGTTCAGCATCAATTGGGTGAGGTTCTTTGATAGGTGCCCCTCGTGGGATTCGTTCCTGTAGTAAAAGTTCGCAACTTTTTACACGGCGATCAGCGTGGAAATTGTTACTGATTGTACAACCATTCAGGAAATTATCAAGTGCAATCAAACTCATACCATGATGGTGAACCATATAGGTTTTCACTATTTTAAATGGTACATCCTCAGTGAGATGAGATTGGGTGTAATCAATAGCGTCATAGAATCCAAAAAGACCTAAGCCTCCTACCTTTTCAATATCTTTCAGATTTTGGATCGAAATTTTCGATTTCACCATGAGTGCAAGCATAGTTGCATAGGGGGCAACCACATATTCGTCTGCCAATCCGCGCTTTAAACCAAGCCCCGGGACACCAAATGTCCGGTATTGATAGTGCAAATCAATGTTGAGAAAATAATATGCACTTTCAGAAAAACCCCACGGAAGACGCCGATTATCCCCGTACTGTTTTTGCCAATTAATCACATTCTGATGAGTGTGAGTCATCATGGTGTCGGGATAAGATTTAAAAAAGAGCAAGGGCATCAAATACTCGAACATAGTACCTCCCCATGAAAGCAAAATCTCTTCACGATTAATTCTGGTAAGCCTTCTGCTCAGACGAAACCAATGTTCGACAGGCACATCGCCTTTTGAAATAGCAACGTAAGAGGCAATCCTTGCTTCACTCGCCAAAAGATCATAAGTGCTTTTATCGAACTGTGCAGAATCCAAATTATATCCAATACTGAACAAACCCCTCTTTTTTTGATAGAGAAAAGAGAAATCCATTTCATCTATCATTTTTTCGGAAAGAAATATAATTTCCTCAGCTTGGTTCAGCCATTTTTCTATTAAAAGATTACATGTATGATCTTTGTATTTATCCTTGAGCAAAACATGCAATTCATCAGGTGAATAGAAATTGATATCCAACTTATCGGGAAGGGTCAAACATTTATATTCATCAATTGCCCCCTCGATATGCTTTAGGGGACTTTCTATCCAAAAAAGCAAGTTATTTATTTTTCGATCATCAAAATTGCTGCCTAGGGGCAACAGGTTGATAGCACTCAGATTAACTGCATCTTCTTTCAAATCTCTTAATAATTCCAGATTTACAGATTGGCTCTGAGCTCCTGCAGTATTAAGTTTGGTGAGCATCAAATTCGTATAATACAGAATTTGATTAAAGGATGGTTTAAATAATACCTCATTATTATTGTATTCGTTAAAAATTTCTTTAATCGCCAAGAGGGTATCCTGCAATCCGATTATAAAATTTTTGTTAACCCCATTTGAGCTCATTACCTGAATGATGGCTTCTTTTGTCACCATTAAACTAGCGGCGAGGTTTCCTGAATCTACTGTTGAAATATATTTGGGATACAGAGCCTCTCCTAGTCGAGTTTCGTACCAGTTAAAGAGATGACCACTGTATTTTTCCAGGTCTCGAAGTGCCTGCAGAGATTTCTGTTGCCGTTCCAGTAATGCGCCCATGGTGATATATCCCATATTGTAGGCCACCTGATTGGACACTAGTGCCAATCCAATATTTGTCGGTGATGTCCTTTCTACAACGGGTAGTGGCGGGTCTTCCTGATAATTGTCAGGAGGTAGCCAATAATGCTCCTCATTTACAAATCGCTCAAAATAGAACCAAGTGCGTCTTGCATACATGCGAAGTTTCAATCGTTCTTCTTCTGAAACAGTTACCGGACTTTTTTTAGTAGGCTGGCTGATGTACCACATATAAAGTGGTGAACCTGACCATAACAGGAAAACCGGAGTTGCAATCCACAAATATTGCGGAGCAATAACAATAGCAGTTACGAAAATGAAAACTCCCAATAAAACCGGAACAATCATTAACCGGAAGTAGTCACTCAATGAATTGGGACTGAGTTTCTCTGCGTGCGAAGCTGTTGTCCATTCGAGAAACCACTTTTTTGAAAATATTAAGCGGTACAAAGTTCGAAATGCAGCATCAAGTTGAATAAATGTCTGATGTGGGACGATGATTATTGTGGATATAGTCTGAACCGTATTTATTTTCAGATTGTCTCGGACTTTCTCCATATAAAGTTTCCACCTGACCCTTGCCGGTCTGTTTAAGAGGTCGCTTGACAGACTTACATAAGTAGGAAACGCCAAAACCGCCAAAGCCGCAGCAGTCCAAATCCATCCTGAGCCGGGAAGCCAAAACAGACCCGCGATGAAGAAAATTGTCAGGAATAAAAAATTCAACGACCGGCGTAGGTTGTCGAAAATTTTCCATTTTGATAAAAGGCTAATCTGATTACGGATTTTCCCTTCTGGTCCGGGGACGTATTGAAAAAGCCAGGAAGCAATTTGCCAATCGCCTCGTGTCCAACGATGATTCCTTTTGACGAAACTCAGATAAGTGCTTGGGTAGTCGTCAAACAATTCAATATCAGAAGCAAGCCCTGTCCTCAAATAGGCACTTTCGATGAGGTCATGGGAGAGGATTCTATTTTCCGGAAACTTGTTATTTAAAACCAAGTGAAAGGCTCTTAAATCGTAAATCCCCTTGCCTGTAAAAATAGCTTCGCCTATCAAGTCCTGATAAATGTCGGAGACTGCTGCTGAATAGGGATCTATTCCTACATTCCCGGAGAATATCCTTGAAAACCAGGTTTTTTTTGCGGATTCCGGAAAAAATGAAATGCGTGGCTGGATGATAGCATAGCCTTTTGTTATTCTTTTTTTAACATCATCAAACTGGGCTCTGTTAAGTGGATGAGCAATGGTGCTGATTAGTTTTGTTGCAGATCCAGGTGGCAGTTTCGTGTCAGCGTCAAGGGTGATGACGTACTGTATTGGAGTGGAATTCAAAGAATCAAAAAATTCACCTGCGAAAAATCGATAGGATGTTATCGAAGTTGGATCATAAATTAGGTTATTTAATTCTTCGAGTTTCCCTCGTTTCCTCTCCCAGCCCATCCATGCATTTTCAGATTTATTCCACTGACGCTCACGATGGAGCATAAAAAACTTATCTCCATAACGTGATGAATACTTTTCATTGAGCTCTTTGATTGCATTTTCTGCAGCGATAAGGATGGCTTTATCACCCTCCAAATTCTTTTCATTTGCATCCCTAAAGTCTGAAAGTATAGCAAATTGAAGTCCCGGGTCAGGATTGGCTAAAGCATGAATTTCTATGTTTTCAATCTGACGCAATGCATCTTCAGAAGAAGACAACAGGGTGGGGACGACAACAAGTGTTCGAGAAGCGTCTGGAATATTCTCTTTGTAATCCATCTTGGGAAGGACACGAGGAGGTTGAAAAAAAGAAAAAAACCGATTTACTGTTATAATGGATAGCTCGAGAGCCGGAAAAAATGCAATAAGGATTACAGCTATTACAACTTTCGGAGAATAACTAATAGCCTCAATCGTAATCAACAAAATTCCTACAAAAAAAAGGGTAAATAGAAAGATGGTGAGCAGATACAAATAGAAATGTGACTCAAAGGCTCGGTAAATCCGCTCTCTAAAGGGAGTTGAGTATCCAACTTTCTTAATAAGGTCACTATATCCATCTCCAACAAGAAAATATCCAATATGCTCTTTTACTTTATTTTGGTCAAGCATCAAATCGTCTCGATTTTCAGCCGCTTTCTTTGCCTGTTCTTTGGCCAATCCCAAGGCAATATTAGATACCTCTGTCTCCGAAAAATTTGAATGTCTACTAACTTTCTCTATTATTCTCCGGTAGCTGTCTCTTGTGTAAAAATCCATCATTGTATAATGACCTGAAGGATCTTGTTTAAGATAATCATCTATGACGGAGCAATCCTCCACAAAATCCGACCATTCCGTTTCTGAAATCTCCCGTAAAGAGATCACCGCATTTTGAATATTTACCTGAAGTCTTGATTGTTTTTGTGCCTCTCGACGCAAGGCCTCTTCCAGCGTTATTTCATATTGATTAATATGATAATTGAACCAGCGCTTTTGCTCCTCATGAATCACACCGGCTGACTGGAGTTGATTGTATAACTCTAATAGATGTAATAGACCCGATTTTTCCGAATGGTCTTTAGTCCAGCCGGAAATAGCGTGTGAAAAGGCTCCGGGTTCTTGCAAATCTTCCTTTTCAATTTCTTTTACAAATTTTTCAACCTCTCTTTTAATGTTCTTTTTCTCTAAAATCCTGGACGCTTTTTCCGCCAATATTTGTATGAGAAACAAGCGAATCATAATAGGCATGGCCCAAAGTTCACCTAGTTGAAGTGTTTCCTCTTCCTGATAACTTCGAATATATTCTAAAAGGACTTCACTGTCTAAAACATTATCAGTGTGTGTAAGCATATTGAGTACTATCTCATATACTCTTGGAAAACCTTTATGCTCGCCTATTGCCAGTATTGGAATATTTTTTTGAAACGCTTTTGGAAAATCAATGCCAATTTGTACGATCTGTTCTTGAATAATATAGAAATTGTCCATCAGCCATTCCGAGGCAGGAGAAATCTCTTTTTCGGATTTCACTATTTTGGAGAGCGTCCGATAGGTCTCTGTGAGTATCTGTTTGGAATCTTCCAGAATAGGTATAATCGGTTTCAAATTATTGGAAGAAGATGAAATCTTATGAATTTTTGCCAAGCTAAGGGCACTCTCCTTCAAAAAGTTTATGTTGAATGATACGGTTAGTTGTCCCTTCATTATCGAAAGCTTTTCTTCTATAATCCATATAACAACCAGAAATTACTCCTCCCTTGTCTTGGATTGTATGATTAAACTATAGACCAGGTTTTCCGAAAAACATTAAATTTGAGCTCGGAAATCGGGACGTTAACTATTCAAAAGCCCATGGAAAATCTATTTTCCTGAATATAGGCCAATTTTTTAACATTTTTTCAGCCGGAAGCTTACACCTGTATTTTACACAGACTGTATCTCGAAACATTGAATCGTTCGGATTTGAGAAACTGCAGCAGAAATTGCCGGAACGGACAAATTTTTAAATTATTTGAAATGAGGTTGTGCAACGGCTATAGCACTAACCTTCGGTAGTTTTTTTCAAACGCCCTTTCCAATAGCAGTACAATTAATTTCAGAAAAACTTCTTTACAAAAAAATTAACATCATGAAAAAAATACACTCCCAGCTTAATCAACTTTGATTATGCATTCGTAATCGGTTTTTCCGGTTTGCATAAATCTCTGCAGCAAAAAATCTCCAACTCAGGTAAAAGTCAGAATACATTAAGAAGCTGCGGCAACCACTTAACCAAACTTGCCCTGCACCTTAACTGCCTTCCAACTGATCCGGATAGCATCCAGATCAACTATTACCAGTATCACATTCAGCAACACAAAATCACTTCCGATTCCTATTTCAAGTTTACTGTTTATGAATTGCGTTTCGCTTTCGGCATGATGGTTCTAAAAGATAAACCAATCGACCTGCCTTCTATTAAACATGAAAAAAACTGCCTGTCGTTCTAAAGAGGGAGGAAATAAAGCGTTTGCTGAAAGTCCCAAACTGCTCAAAAACCATATACTGATCGGCTTATTCTACGGCTATTGGAATACCTGGGCAGTTTTACACGCATAAAGTAAGCATTTCCAATCACCGAATTCTGGAGATAGATTCAGACGAGGCTATCTACGTTTACAAAATGTAGAGCTATCCATCTAAATTCATATATTTATCATTTCATACAGCCAAATAATGGATATTTTCGGTTCTACCACGAATTTAATGGAGATCTGACAGGACAAGGTTGGCCTCCTGATAAATCGATTTCATAAAAGATTGAATTCCAGCCCAAAACACCTTCTTGAATGTTAATCCATTTGTGTTTTAGATTACTATAAAATATATATTCCACTAACTTAAGGATAGAACCATAAAGAATAGAACCTCGAATAGAATCATCGGGTAATTTTATATTCATTTCGCATACTCACCTTTCGCAGTTTGTCAATGATAGGTGTCCGGGTTCTTTCATTTTTTGCTCAATTCAGAATTAATGGTAACTTATTGATTACCAAACAACATTATATTTCAATCCTTGCCAGCAAAGTAAATTTTCCAATCTATTCTTTTGAATAACCACCTTCCCAGATAGAAGGGCTTTAAATCCCTTTATTTATCAATCCAAAAACATCAGTTACCCAAATAAGAAAATTGAATTTTATGAAACCAATCTCCCTGTTTCTGATCGCAGTCTTTGCCTTTTTCTACACCCCAATTCAGGCCCAGGAAAAAACGAAGATGGAATTCCTTGACCTTTTCAACCTGGAGTACGTTTCCGATCCGCAGATTTCACCGGACGGAAGCAAGATCATCTATGTCCGCAACTTCAAGGATGTGATGACAGACCGGGATTACTCCAATCTCTGGATCACCAATCTTGACGGCTCCCAAAACCGCCAGTTAACCCAGGGAAATCAGCGGGATTTTGCTCCGCGCTGGTCCAATGATGGAACCAAGATCGCTTTTCAATCCAATCAGGATGATCAGAAAGTGAAGCTCTATGTCATGTACATGGATACCCGCGAATCGGTCGCGCTCACAAATAGTGCGAATCCTCCGGGTGCCGTTTCCTGGAGCCCTGATGATTCGCAGCTTGCCTTTACCCAATTCGTACCCGCATCCAAAAAATCCTTGCTGAAGATCCCCGGAAAACCGGAAGGAGCTGATTGGAATGCACCTCCGATCTACATCGATGAGATGAACTATCGTGGAGACGGAGCGGGCTATTTCAAACCGGGATATCGACAGATTTTTACCCTGGGTATCGAGGGAGGCACTCCAAGACAGCGGACTTTCACGGAGTTCAATTATGGCAGCCCAATCTGGGCAAAAGATGGAAAAAGCCTTTATTTCTCGGCCAATCTCCATGAAAACCATGAGTTGGAACCTTTGAATTCAGAAATCAGTCAGTTGGATCTTTCCTCCGGAACTATCAAAAACCTGACTACCCGATTGGGCCCGGATGCAGATCCTGTTCTTTCTCCTGACGGAAAAATGATCACTTTCTCAGGTTTTGATGATAAATACCAAGGCTATCAGTTGACCAATTTATACGTGATGAATGCAGATGGCAGCGGAGTGAAAAATCTGACCGCTGACCTCGATCGGGATGCCGGCAACCCACAGTGGGAAGCAAATGGCAAAGGAATTTACTTTCAATACGATGAAAAAGGCGACACCAAAATCGGGCATGTAGCCCTGACCGGAAAAATCAGAACGATCGCCGAAGGCTTGGGCGGATTGGACATTGGCAGGCCTTATAATGCAGGAACTTTTACCGTTTCATCCAACGATCGTTTTGCATATTCCCTCGGAGGCACTGAGCACCCCGCAGATTTGGCAACCTGGGTGGCAGGCGAAACCAAGCGATTGACTCACTTAAATGATGATTTGTTTTCCTTCAGAAAGGCAGGAAAAGTGGAGGAACTCTGGTGGGAATCCTCTTTCGATCAGGTGAAAATCCAGGGCTGGATCGTCACTCCTCCTGACTTTGATCCGGCCAAAAAATACCCGATGATCCTGGAGATCCACGGCGGACCTTTTGCCATGTATGGAACCTCTTTTTCTTACGAAGTTCAGCAATATGCAGCAGCCGGCTATGTGGTGCTCTATACCAATCCAAGAGGAAGTACAGGTTACGGACAGGAATTCGGCAACTCGATTCACCACGATTATCCCAATCATGATTATGAGGATCTCATGTCCGGAGTTGATGCCTTGATTGCCAAAGGCAATATTGATACGGAAAACTTATTCGTAACCGGAGGCTCGGGAGGAGGCGTTTTGACTGCCTGGATTATCGGAAAGACAGACAGATTCAAAGCTGCGGTAGTTGCCAAGCCTGTGATCAACTGGTTTAGCCATGCGCTCTATGCGGACAATCCGGCCTTTTTCACCAAGTATTGGTTTCCGGGCAAGCCATGGGAGCAAATGGAAAATTACATGAAACGATCTCCGATTTCGCTTGTCGGCAATGTAAAAACTCCAACGATGCTTCTGACCGGAGAATCAGATTTCAGAACTCCGATCGGTGAATCCGAGCAATATTATGCAGCGCTCAAACTTCAGGAAGTGGAGACAGCGATGGTCCGAATCCCGAATGCTTCGCATGGTTTGGTGGATAGACCGAGTATGCTGATGAGCAAAGTGGCTTCGATTCTGAGCTGGTTTGATCATTACAGGGGAAAGGATTGACGCTGATTTATAGCCCTTTTTCGAAGCATACAAATATTCTATGAATCCAATCAAAGAAGACTTAAAGAGAGAAATAGGTGTTTGGGGACTCTCCGCCAACATTGTCAATATCATTGTCGGCGCGGGAATCTTTGTTTTGCCGGCTATAATAGCCGAAATCATGGGGGCATCCGGCATCATTGTCTACTTATTTTGTGGATTTCTGATTGCTTTGGTGATGCTATGTTTCGCTGAAGCGGGAAGTAAAGTGACACGCTCGGGAGGTGGTTATGCCTACGTAGAAACAGCCTTTGGGCCCTTTCCCGGATATTTGGCTGCCGTTTTCATGGTGATGGGAAGTGTTTTTTCTGATGCCGCAGTAGCCAATGCGTTGACAGAGATAATCGGTTTGGCATTTCCTGTTTTCAAAAATCAATATGTGCGGATCTTGTTTTTGTTTCTGATATTTTCGGGTTTGGCTACCCTCAATGTGATTGGCGTCAAACAGGGAATAGGCCTGGTAAAAATCAACACCGTTGCGAAACTCACGCCCCTGGTGATTCTGATCATAATCGGTTGGAAGGATGTTTCCCTGTCCAATTTGTATTGGGAGTCAGCACCTACACTCCAAAAATTCGGAGAGGCTTCTTTGATTTTGTTTTTTGCTTTTCAGGGAGGAGACGCAGGTTTGACCGTTGGCGGGGAAATCAAAAACCCTCAAAAGACTGTTCCCAAAGCCATATTCATAGGCATTTCCTCCGTCCTCCTCCTTTATATCCTCATTCAGACAGTCTCTCAGGGAGTGCTTGGAAGTGAATTGCCTCAGTTTAAAGAAGCCCCGCTGGCAGAAACGGCCAAAATTGTTTTTGGTCCCTTGGGTTATACCATCTTATTTATTGGGGCCGGGATTTCCATGTTTGGCATGTTGAGCGGGGAGATTCTCAATCTGCCAAGAGTGATTTTTGGGTTAGCCAGAGATCGGGTGATTCCATTGGACAAGTTAGCCTCCATCCATCCCAGGTTTAAGACTCCCTATTCGGCTATTTTACTTTACGCAGGACTGGGCTTTACAATGGCCGCAGCAGGAGGATTCAGGCAATTGGCAGTCATCGCCTCAGCGAGTATGCTGTTGGTCTATTTTGGGGTGTCGCTCTCTGTGATCAAATTTCGAAAAATGAAAGAAACCGCATCAGGAGAATTCAAAATCCCTTTTGGCTACACCGTTCCGGTTCTTTCAGCAGGAATTATACTTTATTTCCTTTCCAATCTGTCAGGTTTTGAGATGAGAGGTACACTCATTTTTATCGGGGTATTGACGTTGATTTATTTTTTGGTAAAGTTTTTTGAAAAGAGAAAAAGCCTGCGAAAATGAAAATACCTAAGCACCTCCCGATCCTGACAGGCATCCTTGGTTTCCTATTTTGGGCCCAAAATGTCCAAGCCCAAGAGTTGGATAAGCAGGAAATCCTCTCCCAGAGAAAAGCTTCGAATGAAGCCCTTCGGAATTTTAATAATGAGTTGAATGCTACCTTTTCAACCGAGGATTCTTTCATCACCACAGGCGCGGGAACGCTGATTGCCGGAAAAGATGAATTGAAACAATACCTGGCATTCCTCATAGGTGAGAAAATGTATTGGATCCGAACTCCGGATGAAGTTCTGGTCAATTCCAAAACCAATCTGGCTTGGGAAACAGGGACCTGGAAAGGATATTATGAAAATTCGGAAGAACCTGTTGTTGGAGGAAAGTATTCAGCCCAATGGACCAAAGCATCGGGGATTTGGCTGATCAGATCGCAATTGTTTGTCACGCTTGAATAGATAATCATGATAACATTCTTCCGCTCTATCCGCCAAAAGCACATCACACGATATTTTATTTATATCGTCCGAAATTCTTTTATCAGTCCCTTTAGGGACATAATAAGGGCAGAAAACACAAGATATGTAGGACACACCGTGCCTTTAGGTACGGTATATAATTTTTAACCATGGCGAACACTTACACCCAAATCCATATACAGGCTGTTTTTGCAGTTCAAAATCGTGTTTCACTGATTCATAATAATTGGAAAGATGAGCTCTATAAGTATATCACAGGAGTGGTCCAAAATCATGATCACAAGGTTTTGCAAATCAATGGAATGCCTGATCATGTCCATTTATTGATTGGGTACCGTCCTACCCAAGCCTTGTCAGATTTGATGCAAATGGTTAAGGAAGATTCATCCAAATGGATAAATGCAAAGAAATTTGTAAGAGGAAAGTTTTTCTGGCAATCAGGATATGGAGCCTTTTCCTATTCAAAAAATCAGGTGCCAAGGGTAATCAAATATATTCAGGATCAAGAAATACATCATGGTAAAAAATCTTTCTTTGAAGAATACGAGGAGCTTTTGCGAATTCACGAGGTGGAATATGATCAACGATACATATTTAAGCCAATTGAATAATCAGATCCTGTACCTGCCTTCCGGACGGGCAGGCCTAAAGGCACAGGTTTTCAAATCAGACCATCTTTTCTACCAATAGAAAGTCCCTAAAGGGACAATCTCAAAGACATCCTATCATGATAACATTCTCAGCTCTGTCCGGCAAAAGCTTCTCCTATTGGGCTGACGATTTTGAAGAAATCTTACGTGTCGTGATAGGGATCCAAATCGCTTCGAAATTTAATAACTGGAATGAGAAACGGAAGTAAAACTTCGGTGCCACAATCGAACAGAAATACAATGCCTTAAAACTGGCATCTCAGAAATTGTATTCCAATAATGAAATCTACATCCGGAAAGAAAGATCGTTCATTGGGGAAAAAATCTATGCATTTCGTCATATCTGAGCGACTTGGCATCCTTGATATTTATATCTTCCCATAGATGATCTGACCAAGACTTTTAATCAATAATACCCATTCCTATATCAGAATTGAGGGTATTTACAAGAAATTAAACTTCCAAGTAGAACCATGAGTCTATGGCGTATATAAAATAAAGTAGGAATGCATTGTTTAATATAAGGGTTCTGTCCTTATATTAATGGAAACTATGATTCTTATTAGGTTCAAATACAAATGGATAAACACCCAGAACTATTTTTAAGACTGAATATCAGGTTATTATAGGAGCAATCCAGTAGGCAGTCAGATTTTCATTGCCTGACTTCCATAAAATTCGTGGTAGTACCAAAATAAGAAACGGGAAAGCCGAAAACCGAGCGAAGTAGGCATCAAAAACAAATTAAAAATTATGAAAAAATTATCAATTCTATCGAATCAAATGATTTTGGTACTCACACTTTGCGGTTTGACCTTTTGGCTTCAAAGCTGTAATGAAAAAGCAGAAATTAAGACGGAAACTGTTGCTGAAACAGAATTTGATTTAACGGCAGCTAAGGCTGAAATTGAAGCAGCAAACAAAAATTTTATGGCATTGGTAGCCGTTAGTGATTCAATTGGGATAGCGAATTTGTACACGACAGATGCAAAGTTAATGTTTGCTGGAAAACCTGCTGATGTTGGAAGAGCAAATATTCAAACTGCTTTTTCACATATGTTAAATACAGGAGTAACAAAAATTGACCTCAAAACGAAAGAAGTATTTGGTACAGAAGATTTATTGGCAGAAGAAGGTGAAGTGACCGTATATGTTAAGGATATGGTTGTTGGAGAAGAAAAGTATATTGTTCTTTGGAAAAAAGAAGATGGTAATTGGAAATTATTCCGGGATATATCCAACTCAAATACTCCCCCTCAATAGTATTCTTCCACAAAAAATGTTTGAGCCTAATCCAATATGAAAAGATCAATTATTCTTTTAATTCTTACCCTCAATCTTTCATTAGTCTACTGACAAAACCAAGAGATTTAGGCGTTCCATTTAATGGTACAACCGGTGAGTTTAATTCCATCACCGATGTAAAAAGTGGGGAAGGAGGATACAGCACCATTATCTCGGAAAGTGGGGAAAACATTGTTGGAAAAGGTCCTGTCAGAACGGGGGTTACAGCTATTTTCCCACGAGGCAAGGCTCAAAAATTCAGTCCTTGTTTGCCAATTGGGACAGCTTAAATGGAAACGGGGAAATGACCGGGACAACATGGCTGACCGAATCCGGCTTTCTGGAAACCCCGATTATGATCACAAATATCAAAGAGTCTGTGTTTCCATTCTTGTCCTGGAAGAATTCTATCGCTGACTAATTATTGACGATAGATTTCCTTAAAATCATCTTTTGAGTGAACTCTCCCGGATCTCCTCCGGGCAGCACGCCGATCTTTTTGTATTGATCGATCACGTAATCCACTGCCATCTGATAGCCTTCCGTTCCGGGAAGGCTACCTTTCAACTTATCATCCGCGAGATAGGCGATATGTGAGCGGATTGTGCTTGTATCCACCCGGTTCATGGCCTGACGCACCGAATTTGGAGTTTTTACTTCCTGTGAAAAGCCTTGAAATGCAATCAGAAACGCAAAAGAGAACAGGACTTTTTCCATTTTGAAAAGGTATTACAATCAGAGCAATTGTTGAAAACAAATCTGATAGTTAGATTCTTCTTTTTTAACTGCCAAAACCTGCTACAAAGAAACCCACACTTGCAAACTATGCCCTTGAAATCTGACTTGCAAAACAGGGAAAACCATCGTGATTCCCATGGCCAAAAGCACTTCAATCAGAACGATTGAAAGTATAATTATCCTGGGTTTTTAATTTCAATTTATTTTCAATTTTTTTTGATATTCAGCATTTTTCATAGGTTGATAGGATTTTTTCAGTATATTAAAGGCGCCAATTGTTTAAGCCTCTGGATTTAAGGAGGTCGTTTAACTTCAAATTTTTTAGTGCCATTACCGGTTTTTCCTCTGGAAGTTTTTTAAGAGGAAAGCTTTGTAACTAAAATATTTCCTTTGATGAATAGCAAAGAAAACATCCTGAGCATTTACCCCAATTCAGGTTATTGGCTGATGCTCTTTATTCTTGCAGTTTTTGGAGGATTTTACCATTCCTACTTTTCGGTATTTCTTCAGCCTCATCCTTCATTTATCCACTTCCATTTCATTTTCATGGCCGTCTGGATGGGGATAGTAATAGCCCAGCCACTTCTGATCCGCTTTAAAAAACTCGCACTTCATCGAAAAGTTGGCAAGGTCAGTTACATCATTTTACCGTTGGTATTGCTCAGCAGCTGGCAGGTAATGCGGTTTGCATATGCCCGGGATCTGGCGGTATTAAATGAAAGTCTGGCATCCGGAGCGACAGATCTTACACGGGAAGAGGGACTTATCGGGTTGGCAAGCTACAGTGCGCTGGCAATGGTTTACTTCATCTGGCTTGCCACATTTTACGGCTTGGCAATCGGGTTCAAAAAACATACTTCCATCCATGCGCGCTACATGATCGCGGCTGCTTTGACTTTCATGGGGCCAACGATGGACAGAATGTTTTTCAATGTTTTGAATACCCCTTCAATTCTTCCCGGAATCCCTGTTGAATACATCTCATTCGCGTTGATCGACCTTATCCTGTTGTTTTTGCTGATCAATGATATCCGAAAAAACAGAAATACAGTACCGCTCACAATCGCCCTCGGGCTCTATGTTTTAGTGCAACTATTCTACGCAACCCTAACCAAAACTTCCGCCTGGGAAATGCTGATCAGCATTTTTCTGGGTTAATACTCAATTATGAAAACCTTCGCCCTGTTAATTTCTTTCTTGATCCTGGCTTCCTTGCCGGCTTTATCCCAATCAGCCAAAACCCTTTCTAAGGTCACGGATGAGTTTGTTTCAACCCTGAGTGCGGACGAAAAAGCCAAGGTCCAACTGGTTTTTGAGGATAGTGCCCGAACCAATTGGACCAACCTTCCAATCGGACTTGCCCCCCGGTCAGGCCTTCGGTTTGGAGATCTTTCTGAAGAAAGCAAAATCAAGTTCCATAAGATTTTATCGAGCGTGATGAGTTCGCAGGGCTATCTGAAAACCTTTGCCATCATGCAGGTAGATGACATCCTCCATGAGATTTTTGAGATCGCTTACCAGCGGGAGAAAGTGGACGCGAAGACCATCGGATTCATCCGAAAACTCAATTGGGACTATGGCAACTATTATGTCGCCATCCTTGGAAATCCAGGAACCGATTCGATTTGGGGTTTGAAATTCGAAGGACATCATATCTCCCTCAATCTCACCGTAGCCGGAGATGAGTTTAGCATGACGCCGCTGTTTTTTGGTTCTGACCCGGCTATCGTCGAAGTCACTCAATACGCAGGTTTAAGGCCACTCAGCAAGGAAGAGGATTACGGGTTTTGGCTGATCAATGCACTCAATGAAGAGCAAAAAGCCAAAGCAACTTTGGCAGGTAAAGTACCCGGAGATATCACCACCAGCCCGGATCGCCCACAATGGTTAACTGAATTTCAGGGAATCAAAGGTTCAGATCTGACTCCTGAGCAAAAGAAAATCCTTCACTATTTGATCGAGGAATATGTAGGAAATCTGGAGCATGAGAAAGCAGAGAAATACCTGGCAGTTCTCCACGAGAATGGAATGGATGAAGTCTATTTTGCCTGGATCGGGAGCTACGAACCTATGAAAGCTCATTATTACATCATCCATAGCCCTGACTTCATGATCGAATATGACAACGTGGGCTTCCTCGACAATGCCAATCATATCCACACCATCTGGAGAGAAAATGGAAATGATTTTGGCGAAGATATCCTGAAAAAACACCGGGCTGATCACAAGCATTAAGCACCCGATTTCGAAGGGAAAACCGATTTAAACAAACCATTAACCTTTGCCATTTATCATGTATTGCCACCAAAACTATGACGCAGATTTCTTCTCCTTCCTCATTGGAGCCGGATTACTTAGCTATACCTCACCTAAAGAGGAACCGATTACCGAACCTCAAATTGTAGAAAACACCAAGTTGGAAGACAATATCAAATTCTATTCGCAGGCTTGGGATCAAATCATGAATCAGGGAAAGAAGGAACTTTTCAATGATTCCATTTTTATTCCGGATGTCCTCTTCAAAAACAAGATTGCTCCTGATCCATTCCTCTTTTCATCACTGAAATCATTCTGCAATGGAATAAGAAATAAAAAACAGCATAACAAACCATTAAATCCAATACTAAAAGTTTGATTTCCACCTATAAGATATAGCAATTAACCTCACGTTAAACTCAAGAAAAATATGAAAGTATCTGCATTTGCTGCCAATGGCCCGCATGAAAAATTAAAGCCATTTTCTTACGAAATGGGAGAATTAGGTTCTGAACAAGTAGATGTCCGGGTTATCAACTGCGGAATCTGCCACTCGGATCTTAGCATGTTGAACAATGATTGGGGAATGACTGCCTATCCCATTGTCCCCGGACATGAAATCATTGGTGAGGTGGTCGCAGCAGGCAATGCTGTCAAAAATGTAAAAGTCGGGGACAAGGTTGGTGTGGGATGGTACTCAGGATCCTGCATGTCCTGCCATGAGTGTATGGATGGCTCCCATCATCTATGCTCCCATGCCGAATTCACCATTGGTGGCAGGCATGGTGGATTTGCAGACTTTGTTCGTAGCCACTGGTCTTGGGCAATTCCACTTCCTGAGGAAATCGACTTGGACAAGGCCGGCCCCTTGCTCTGTGGCGGAATCACAGTATTTAATCCGATCATTTTGGCCGGAGTCAAAGCAACCGACAAAGTGGGAGTCATTGGTATTGGAGGTCTGGGTCATATGGCGCTCAAATTCCTGAACAAATGGGGATGTGAAGTAATTGCTTTCAGCTCTAATCCTGATAAAAAGAAATCAATTATGGAAATGGGAGCAACAAGGGTTGTGGATTCAACTAATCCAGAAGAACTGGCCAAAATCGCCGGAACCTTGAATTTCATCCTCAATACCACCAATGTCAGTTTGGATTGGAATTCGTATTTGACAGCTTTAGCCCCAAAGGGAAAATTTCACACTGTAGGAGCAGTTTTAGAACCTATGGCTATACCTGCATTTTCACTGATTATGGGAGAAAAGTCTGTCGGAGGAAGTCCTTTGGGAAGTCCGGCTTTGACACGAACTATGCTGGAATTCTGCGTACGACATGACATCTACCCCATTACAGAAGAATTTCCAATGATCCAGGTAAACGAAGCTCTTACTCATTTGGAATCCGGTAAGGCTAGGTTCCGAATTGTTTTAAAAAATTAGCCGGTAGCGATTTAGAATTTCCCTTTCTATCCAACAAATGAAAAAACGATATGCTTAAGAAAATCATCTTCGGTATTCTGATCCTCCTGCTGGTAGTGATTGGAGGTTTTGTGATTTATGTTCAATTGTCCTGGAATAAAACCTATGACATTCCTTACCCCGAACTTCAGGTAAGCACGGATTCCACCGTCATTGAAAGAGGCAGGTATCTGGTACATGGACCGGCACATTGTTCCAATTGTCATGTATCCAGCATAGACGATATGATAGCCGCTGATGCGGGCAAACCAACTCCTTTGAAAGGAGGAGTTCCATTTCCTTTGGGAGAATTGGGGGTTCTATACACCCCTAATCTAACACCGGATTCCAAAACAGGCATCGGACGGTTTTCTGATGGACAGATTTTTCGGATGATGCGACATGCGGTCAGGCCAAGTGGAATAGCATCCCTTTCCTTATTGATGCCCTTTTGGAACATGGCAGATGAAGACATGGTGGCTGTGGTGTCATATTTGAGAAGTATGAGTCCCATCGAAAATGAAGTTCCGCCTGCCGAATGGACTTTCATGGGCAAAGCAGTCAGAACCTTTGCTCCTCCTTTCCAGCCTATTCAAAATCCAACTCCTCCCCCGGTTGCACCTCCGATGGAAGCAACCATCCAAAGAGGAGAATATCTGGCTCGATATGTTGCCAATTGCGTGGGATGTCACACCCAATTTGATCCAAGCACTTTTGAAGCCATCGGTGCGGAATATGCAGGAGGATCGGAATTTGAACCCTTTCCTGAATTTCACCTGGCAGTGGGTGAGGATCCAGAATTGTGGACACGATCTCCAAACATTACCCCCCATCCCAATAGCGCCTTGTCAAAATTTAAAACTTTGGAAGAGTGGAAGGAAAGATTCCGAAAAGGCAGGCAAATCATGATTTCACCCATGCACTGGGGTCCATTTTCAAGAATGTCAGATGAGGATCTGGAAGCACTTTACCTCTATCTTCATAGCCTCGATCCTGTGGATCATGAGGTTGGTGAATTGATGTTCAAAAAGTAGGCAAACAAGTATATTCTAAACAATTTTAACCCAATTCCCATGATCAAATTAACTGTTCTCTATGGTCACCCTGTTGACCCGGCTGCATTTGAAGCCTATTATTTCAATACGCATATGCCACTTGTAGCACCAATGCATGGAGTGGTGAAAGCTGAAACCACCAAATTCATGAGTGCAGCAGACGGAGGAAAAACCGGCTCATTACCGGATGGCAGAGTTGTATTTCAACAATACGGAAGAACTACAAACTGCCTTGGGTTCCCCCGAAGGAACAGCTACCACCGATGACCTGCAAAATTCGCTTCCGGTGGAGTTACTATTTTGATGGGTGAGGTAGATTGAGTATCCTTTTAATGGCTTGATAAAACCGACATCCAACCAAAAAAGGTGGATAAGATTAACACTCAGGAGCCAGTTTTTAGCCGGCTCTTTTTAAAGGTTTATGGCGGATTTGATTTCACATATGCCCAACGTAACAGGAAGATGACCGTTGGAAAGCAAAATATAGTTCTGCGAAAGCAGCCTTCAAAAAACCCTGGAAGCAAGCATATTGAAAGGCTGAAAGCTGATTTTGGAGGAAACCAGGCACGTTTTACCCCATCCGGGCTGATTCTTAAAATGGATTTTGCAAAATCAATTCCGGATGCAATGGAAGGTTCATTGGTATTTAAGCTCACTGCGAGTTTATCCTGGATGAGTTGGGCCACATGAAATAAAGGAAAATCAGGCAAAGCCCCGTATCCGGAGATTTCTTTGAAAAATTCGGGAAATGCGGGTTCTGTCTTGGTCCCCATATTAGGTAGAAATAGAGAGTGCTGCATTCATCCCGGCCCAAAACCAGATCGCTTAAACCGTCATCATTAAAATCCAGATACAAAATGCTATATCCTCCGGCATGTTGGGTTCGGGCATTTTCATTGATTCGCAACCCGGGCTTAATTGTAATTCCTTCGCAGGTCATGCCGGAAGTAAAATCATCACAACCGCAAAAACACGAAATTCCCCCAATGAGGCCCTTAAGGTTTATTATTCTTATCCCACCAGCCAGAAAATAAATTTAGATATCACTACATACGTGACGGATCAGGCCTTGAGAGGCTTTTTTATCTTGATGGAGGAAGAAGAAAATAAAGTCAGGTCCGACCCATCAAAACGACCCACAGAACTGCAAAAAAAAAGATTTTCGGTTACGCTGACCGGTACGGCAAAAAGTAACCTGGAATTTCCTGTAATTATTCCTTTTCCCTTTTTTTCCTGAAATTATTGATAATACCCCCATCCAGAAGAATTTCAACCTGACGTTTGCTCAGGCTGTGTTTCATTTTGATTTTCTTATTTTTAGTTGCATTGGTGATGATTATTTCTTCACCTTTTTGCACCGATGCTCTTAAATCTTCAAACTTAATTTTATCATCCTGCGAGATTTCATCGTAATCATCCGTGTTTACAAATTCAAGGGGAAGGATTCCGAAATTGATCATATTCTGCCAGGCTATCCGGGCGTAACTTTTGGCCAGAACTGCAATCTGCCCAAGGTATCTGGGGGCAAGAGCCGCATGTTCACGGCTTGATCCCTGCGCATAATTATCTCCCGCAACTACCACATGTCCTTTGTATTTTTCCTTTGCTTCCATGGCCCGGTCATAGAAAGTATCATCAATGATGGAAAAAGTCCATTTACTGATTTCGGGAAGGTTACTGCGGAGGGCCAATACTTCCGCACCCGCGCGCAGTATCTCATCGGTGGAAATGTTATCCTTCATTTTCAAAAGCACCGGTATTTCACATTCATCCACTAATTCCGGAATTTTGGGAAGCGATTGAATATTAGGCCCCTTTTCCAGTTTCACCTCTTCTTGTTCGTCGGAAGGGGGAAGCAACATTTGAGTATTGATAAGCTCTTTTTCCAGATTTTTAAACCGGGGATATTCTATTCCATAAAGTTCTTCCAGGTCCCTGGGATCGGTGATCTTTCCCGTGAGAGCTGCTGCCGCCGCGGTTTCCGGACTGCAAAGATAGACGAGGTCATCCATGGTACCTGACCGGCCGGGAAAATTGCGGGGCATGGTGCGCAGGCTGATTTTACCGGTTGCCGGAGCCTGTCCCATTCCAATACAGCCCATGCAACCTGCTTGGTGAAAACGTGCACCCGCAGTTACCAGATTCCTGAAATTATCGCCAACAGACAGGTTTTCAATAATTTGCCTGGAAGAGGGATTTATATCAAATGAAACATTGATATCAGCATTTTTTCCCTTTACAATTTCGCTCACCACCCAAAAATCCCGGTAACCGGGGTTGGCGGAAGATCCCACAACTACCTGGTGAACAGGCTTTCCCTGCACCTCTTTTACCGGAACTACGTTACCCGGGCTTGATGGGCATGCTATGAGTGGAACGAGGTCATCCAGCACAATTTCATCCGTTTTATCGTATTCCGCGCCTTCATCAGCGAGAAGTTCGGTCCAGTCACCCTCCCTTTCCTGGGATTTTAAGAATCGCCGGACTTCCTGGTCGGAAGGAAAAACGGAAGCAGTGGCCCCCATTTCCGCTCCCATATTGGCAATGACATGGCGATCCATGGCGCTTAATTCTTTTAATCCATCTCCATAATATTCAATGATATAACCAATCCCACCCTTAACTTCATGCCTTCTGAGCATTTCCAGGATGATATCTTTGGCACTCACCCAGTCGGGCAGCTTTCCGGTAAGCTTTACACCGAAAATTTTGGGCATCTTCACAAAATAAGGTTCGCCTGCCAGGGCCATAGCTACATCAAGCCCTCCGGTACCGATAGCCAGAATCCCCAAAGCGCCCCCGGCGCAGGTATGACTGTCAGATCCTAAAAGGGTTTTACCGGGAATTCCAAAGCGTTCCATATGTACCGGGTGGCTCACTCCATTGCCCGGACGGCTGAACCAGAAACCAAATTTCCGGGCAGCCGATTGCAGGAACAAATGATCGTCGGCATTTTTAAAATCTGCCTGCAACAGGTTGTGATCAATGTATTGCACCGCCACCTCTGTTTTAACTTTTTTCAGCTTCATAGCTTCCAGTTCAAGCATCACCAAGGTTCCGGTGGCATCCTGAAGCAATGCCTGGTCAATTTTCAACCCGATTTCAGTACCGGGTTTCATTTCTCCCTCAACAAGGTGGGAATTAATGAGCTTTTGGGCGACGTTGTACTTTGCCATTTTTTAAAATTGTTTTTTTTAATTTAAGTAATTTTCGAGGCAATTGAAATAAATATATGTGTATTCGGATACCTGCACGTAACCAAAGAAAGACAGGTGTGACCCTATGTTGTAAGGTTGTTCAGGTCGGTGTTTCTTGGTTAAAATAGCCAAACCCATGAATATCATTGACTTTATCAACCATTTTCCTGACGAGGAAAGCTGAGAAATTTACCTGAAAGAACACCGGGAAAAGTCCGGAATTCGCTGCAAAAGCTACCGGATTATCACTAAACATTATTGGTTTAGTGGTGGTAAGTTTTTCGAATGCAGTTGTTGCAGAAGCCTCTCACCGACAATGGTTTCGGAATACAAAACGTAGCTTCCTGACAAGGAATTTTTACAACAAAAATTACACGAATTGTTTGTCAATGATAGTGATGAGAAATAGGATCACAGCTGCCTCCATCTAGGTCTGTGTCCGAGCTGAGTCGGTTGATGCTGTCCCACGCTTGCTGGGAGAGCTGCGCAAAACTCTGAAAGAGCGTGATTCCTGTGAGGAAAGCAGTAAATAGGAAACGGAGCATAGGATTTTTGGATAACTGACTTAAATTAAGTCCTTTATATTCCTAATCATTAAAAAAAAGTATGCGTATCCGGATAATCATATTAAAATTAGCCTCCCGGAATCTCCTTCCTTCAACCGCTCGATTTTTTTGTATCTTTTTCTCACCAAACCCAACCGCTATGAAAAAAGCTTTACTTCCATTTTTATTGATTTTGCTTTGCATCCCTGCATTTGCTCAATCCATATCCGATTACCTTTCTGCGCCATTTCCCACGGGTTTGGTCGCTTCTCCTGATGGGAATTCCATCGCCTGGATTTTCAATGACAACGGAGAACGAAATGTCTTTTTCGCAAAAAGCCCGGACTACACGGCCAAAAAAATCACGGATTATCCCGGTGACATCGGAGTCGGGATTGCCCAGTTGACCTTTTCCCCGGACAGCAAAACCTTGCTTTTCGTCAGAGGAAATTCCAGAAATCCAGCCGGTCAGCCCGCAAATCCAGCCCAACTTCAGGAAAGCACCGATTTCAAAATACATTCAATCAATCTCGAAACCGGGAAAATCCAGCCAATTGGTGCGGGTTCTTCTCCGGTCTTTCACCCATACGGCGAAAAAATAGCTTACCTGATTGGAGGAGCCGTCTACTCGAAAGACCTGAATGAGCCTGAAAAAGAAGGAAAGCAACTCTTCATTGCGAGAGGCTCGATATCTCAGCTTTCTTTTTCTCCTGACGGAAAATTGCTGGCTTTCATGAGCGGCCGCACGGATCATTCTTTTGTGGGCTTGTATGACCTGGCCAATAACACCCTCAATTATCCGGAAACAAGCCTGGATCATGACAGCTATCCGGCATGGAGTGCGGACGGCAAGCAGCTAGCCTACCTGCGAGTGCCAAATATCAACAACCTGCTTCCCTTTACTTCCATCAAAGATGCCAATCCCTGGAGCATTCGGGTTTTGGATATTCAGACGATGAAGGCGAAAGAAGTTTGGAAAGCTGATCCGGGAAAAGGAAGCGTGATGGTAGATGATATTCCGGCAGTTGGTCAGAGGGTTTGGTGGACTCCGGGCGGAGATTTGGTTTTCCCCTGGGAAAAAACCGGGTTCATGCAGTTGTATGCTGTCAGCTTGAAAGACGGATCGGTGAAGCACCTGACACCGGGAACAGGATTTGTCGAGCTGGTTCAGACTTCTTTCGTGAAAAATGAATTGCTCCTCACCACAAATATCGGAGATATCGAGCGCCGGAATATTTTGATGCTGGACCTGAACACCTTCCAAACCGAAGCGCTCACCGCTCCAAAATCGATCGAATGGGCACCTGTTCGGATCGAGAATGGAATGGCATTTCTTTCCTCCAAATTTGACAAACCGGCCTGGCCGATGATTGAGTTGTATGGCGATCAAAAAATGCTGGCAGCGGACTTTTTCCCCAGCGGTTTCCCGAAAAATCTAACCAGTCCGGAGCAAGTCAATCTGACTTCAAAAGACGGTTTCAAGAGCTTTGCGCAGGTTTTACTTCCGGCAGATTACGATCCGAAAAAGAAATATCCGGCGGTGATTTTCCTCCACGGAGGCAGTCGCAGACAGATGCTGATGGGCTTCAACTACTCCCAGTATTACAGCAATGCCTATGGGATGCAGCAGTATTTTGCTTCGAAAGGGTATATCGCGCTGACGCTTAATTACCGAAGCGGTATCGGGTATGGAATCGACTTCCGCGAAGAAGAAAACTACGGTGCAGGCGGGGCAAGCGAAGTTCAGGATGTGATGGCAGCAGCAGATTATTTAGCCGGTCGGGCCGATGTGGATACTTCGAAAATCATCCCCTGGGGCGGAAGCTATGGAGGATTTTTGACTGCTCATGCGCTTTCGCAGGCTCCGGGAAAATTCCTGACAGGCGTGGATATTCACGGGGTGCACAATTGGAACAATGATATTCCGGTCTTCGCTTCCTGGTATGCGCCGGAGAAATTCCCTGAAATGGCCGAACTCGCTTTCAAATCTTCCCCGATGAATTATGTGAAAAACTGGAAAGAACCTGTTCTGATGATCCATGGAGATGATGATAGAAATGTCCTTTTCTCGGAAAGTGTGGAGTTGGCAGAAGTATTGCGAAAGCAAGGCGTGCATGTGGAGCAATTGGTTTTCCCCGATGAGATTCACATGTTTCTTTTACAGCGCAATTGGGTAGCGGCATTTGAGGCCACTTTCAGATTTATCAACGATCAGGTCAACAAAAAATGAAACGATTTCTAGGTTCCTTATTCCTCAGTTTAGCTTGCTTTTCCTACACTTTTGCACAGCAAGACATTCTGCATCATGCCTTGTTGCAAGCAGAGCAAAACGGTTTTTCAGGAGTTGTTTTGGTTGCTGAGGACGGAAATATTCTGGCTGAGAAAGCGATGGGGATGAGATCCTTTGAATCTCAAATTCCTCTTACCGCTACGGATATTTTTGAACTCGCTTCTGTGTCCAAGCAATTCACAGCCATGGTGGTGATGAAATGCAAGGAAAACGGAATGCTGGATTTTGATGATCAAATCACGAAATATCTAGACATTCCTTATTCGGGAATTACGATTCGCAATTTGCTGACTCATACCAGCGGATTGCCGGATTATCAGGCGATCATGGATCAGCACTGGGACAAAAGCAAAGTTGCCGGCAATGCAGATATCCTCGAATACCTCCGGAAATATCATCCTCCCATACTTTCCGCTCCGGGAGAAAAGTATGAATACAGCAATACAGGCTATGTTTTGCTGGCAAGTATCGTGGAAAAAGCAAGCGGACGGGATTTTATCGAATTGACGAGAGAGTGGATTTTCAAGCCTTTGGGAATGAAAAACACAGACATCCGAACGCTGGAAGAGAAGGCGGCTGTTCCCCATTTTGCCGCAGGCCATCTGAAAGACTCGCTGGGCAATTACATCAATGCCAATAAATTTCATTCCTCCGATTACACCGTTTGGCTGGGCAATCGCAAAGGACCGGGCCGGGTCAGCAGCAATGCGCATGATTTATTGATCTGGGATCAGGGGTTGTACTCGGGAAAACTGGTTTCTGAAGAGACCCTTGAGGAAGCATTCAAACCTCAAAAACTGAATGATGGCACAAGAAGCTATTATGGTTTTGGCTGGGAAATCGAACCTAAAAGTCCCTTTGGGAGAATGGTCAGCCATACCGGAGACAATCCGGGTTACAAGACGATCATCGTCCGATACATTGAGGAGAACAGGACCATCATTCTCCTGAACAATAATTCTCACCCCGACCTGATAAGGCTGGTGGAAGCCGCGACGCTTTCCTTCGGAAAAAGGTAAAGAAGGCTTAGCCTGAAATAAATTTTACCGAGCGATCAAGTCTGTTTGTCCGCTCTCCGCTGATGAGTTGAAAAGGAAAACCGCTTTTACTGGCTAAATCAAGGTATTTTTCCAAAAAATACTGCCTCATCACCAGGTCAGGATGCTCGCGCAAAGGATCAGCTTCCCATGGCAAATCCACGTCTGTAATCAGGATTTTTGAATAGGTTCTTCTTTCTATTTCTTCCAGAATCCAGCCGGAAACCTTGTCAAATTTATGTTCACTCCAGACTTTGATCACCCGAAGATCTGTATCCACAAAGAGAAATTTACTCGCATTTTGAGCCAATTCATCCTCAAGTTCAATCTGCCCTTTGGCTATCTCTGAAAGATCTTCAAACTCATAAGTGCGGTTGAGCTTTTCCAGATATTCTCTCGCAAACTCCGGTACCCAGGGTTCGCGGAAATGAGCAGCCAAATCCGCCGCCAACGTGCTTTTACCCGTTGATTCCGGGCCGAGAATCAGGATTCGCTCAGGCTTCATATTTTCTGTAAGATTTGATCCAGGCCATCAACCCGATTATAGCAAGGACGGTGAAAAAAAGAAACTGGAAGGATGTCAGAATTAAGCCTTTGTAGAAATAAAGCGGCACAGATACCAGGTCGGTGATGATCCAAAAAATCCAGTTTTCCACCTTCTTTTTGGCCATCAGCCACATTCCCACAAATGCCGATGCTGTCGTGAAGGAATCCCAATACGGTACATCGCTATCGGTGAATTGCGTCAGGACAAACAAGAGAACCAGATACGAACCCAAAAGCATGGACACAGAAATCATCCAGCCTTTGGAATCCAGCCAGGTGACAGGCAGCACTTCCTGGTTTCCCTGAGGATGTGTCCAGACAAACCAGCCATAAATCGACATCACGAAATAATATGCATTGATGCCCATGTCTGCGTAAAGCTTGTATTTGAAGCAAATCCAGACATAAATAAGCGTGGAAACTATGCCCGTCGGGTACACCCAAATATGCTCCCGCATGGAATAGAAGACCGATGCGACCCCAAAAAACACAGCCACGCCTTCCAGCCAGGTCATATTGCTTACCCCTTCCTGCATTCCCTGAAGCAGCCATTGTAAATCCATTTTCGAAATAAACTAATTAAACCCAATTCTCGAGATTAAAATCTCAGTAATCAGTCCCAGTGTTCAGATTGCTGCAATCTGAACACTGGGACTGAAAACCGATCACTTATTTGCTAACCATTTCTGCATTTCCGTTGTTGACTGCGTATCTTTGCCAGCTATGACTTTGAGCACTTTATCCGCTAAAATCGACATCGACGAACTCGATCCAAAAGAGTACATCATCATCAAAAACGCCCGGGTCAACAACCTGAAAAGCCTGAGCGTCGCTATTCCCAGAAACAAGTTTGTGGTCATCACCGGACTCTCGGGTTCGGGCAAATCTTCGCTTGCATTCGATACACTTTTTGCCGAAGGCCAGAGAATGTACGTGGAGAGTTTGAGCTCATACGCTCGTCAGTTCCTTGGCAGAATGGAAAAACCTGACGTCGAATACATCAAGGGCGTAGCTCCGGCAATCGCGATTCAGCAGAAAGTAAACACCAAAAACCCGCGCTCAACTGTCGGAACCACGACTGAAATCTACGATTACCTGAAGCTGCTTTTCTCCAGAATCGGAAAAACATACTCACCGGTTTCCGGCAAAGAAGTAAAGCATAATACCGTCACAGACATCGTGGACTACGTTTTGTCTTTCGAAGAAGGTGACAAAGTCATGATCTCCTGCCCGCTTCAGATCGAGCGGGGACGGAAAATCGAGCAGGAACTGGAGCTATTGCTTCAGAAAGGCTACACAAGAATCCTGATCAACGGGGAAGTGTTTTTTGTAGAGGAATTACTGGGAGAAAAGAAGGTACCAAAGGGAAAATACGAGATTCTGATCGATCGGGCCTCAGTCAGAAAAGACGACGAAGACAATCAATTCAGGATTGCCGACTCTGTGCAGACAGCGCTTTACGAAGGACATGGCGATTGCAAAATCACTGTTCCGGAGAAAGTAACAAAAGAGTTTTCGGATCGATTCGAACTGGATGGAATGAGTTTCGAACTCCCATCCGTTAATTTTTTCAGTTTCAACAATCCTTTCGGAGCTTGTAAAACCTGCGAAGGATTTGGCAATGTGATGGGAATCGACCATGATCTGGTGATTCCGGACAAGGAAATGTCGGTTTACGAAGGAGCGATTGCTCCCTGGCGTGGTGAGTCCAGCCGCCAATGGCTGGAACCGCTTTTGAAAAAAGGAATCGAATTCAACTTCCCTATTCATCGGTCTTTCAACGAATTAACCGAGAAAGAGCAGAAATTAATCTGGACCGGAAACAAGTATTTCCAGGGTTTGAATGCGTTTTTCGAAGATCTGGAAACGAAGACTTACAAGATCCAATATCGGGTGATGCTTTCCAGATTCCGTGGCCGCACCACTTGTCCGGATTGCAAGGGAACTCGCTTGCGCAAAGATGCCTCCTACGTCAAAATCAAGGGAAAATCAATCACCGATTTGGTGCTGATGCCGATTGAAGAGGCGCTCGATTTCTTCAATAAACTGGATTTGGCAGAGTATGAGGCTAAAGTTGCCAACCGACTTTTGAAAGAAATCCAAAGCCGACTGGACTATATGGATCAGGTAGGCTTGGGATATCTGACGCTGAATCGACTGACTTCCAGCCTTTCCGGAGGGGAATTTCAGCGGATCAAATTGGCAACATCTCTGGGTTCTGCGTTGGTAGGATCCATGTATATTCTGGACGAACCCAGCATCGGACTTCATCCAAGAGATACTGATAGATTGGTTGGCGTGCTGAAATCATTACGGGACATGGGCAATACCGTGATCGTGGTGGAGCATGAGGAGAAAGTGATGAAAGCATCTGATCAGATCATCGACATCGGTCCGGATGCCGGAGTGCATGGAGGTGAATTGCTTTTCCAGGGCCCAATCGAGGAATTAATCACTTCGGCAAATACGTACACTGCCAAATACCTGCGAGGAGAAGAGAAGATTTTTATCAAAAATGGCAACCGAAGCTGGAAAGATTATATCCTGGTGAAAGGTGCCCGGGAGAATAACCTGAAGAATCTGACGGTGAAATTCCCGTTGAATACATTGACGGTCGTGACCGGAGTTTCGGGTTCGGGCAAGTCCACCCTGATAAAAAAAGTGCTTTATCCGGCTTTGGGTAAAATGCTCGGTACAGTAATCGACGAAAGCGGAAAATATGACAGGATCGAGGGCGATTACAAATCCATCAATCAGATTGAATTTGTAGATCAAAACCCGATCGGCAAGTCTTCCCGCTCCAATCCGGTGACTTATGTGAAGGCATACGACGCCATCCGGACACTCTTTTCCGAACTTCCGCTATCAAAGCAAAGAGGCTACAAGCCTGCATTTTTCTCTTTCAATGTGGATGGAGGTCGTTGCGAAGCTTGCGCCGGAGAAGGGACCACCACGGTGGAAATGCAATTCATGGCGGATATTCATCTGCTCTGCGAATCCTGCAAAGGCAAGCGCTTCAAGAATGAGATTCTCGATGTCAAATACAGGGACAAAGACATCTCCGAAGTGTTGGATTTGACGATCGACGAGGCGTTGGAATATTTCAAAGGAAAATCCCAGATCATCAATCGCCTGCAGCCGCTACAGGAAGTTGGACTCGGCTACATCGGCATGGGTCAGTCCAGCAATACACTTTCCGGAGGAGAAGCTCAGCGAGTGAAGTTGGCGTCTTTCCTTGGAAAAGGAGGAACAAAATCCGGGGATCATATTCTCTTTATTTTTGACGAACCTACGACTGGTCTTCACTTCCACGACATCAGCAAGCTGCTTCACTCCATCAATGCGCTCATCGATCAGGGTCACTCAGTGATCATCATCGAGCACAATACCGAAGTGATCAAGTCAGCAGATTGGGTGATAGATCTGGGTCCCGAGGGAGGGCATAAGGGCGGATACCTGACCTTTGCCGGTACTCCTGAAGATATGATGAGAGAAAAGGATAATTATACTGCGAAGTACTTGAGGGAGAGTTTTGTTTAAACCTTTGAGGTTTTCAATACGTCGAGAGTTCTCTATATTCGACTTTGATTTTGGGATCTTAACTCATCCACGATGGCTATCGGGCGGTTTGGAGCTAGTCCATAATAAGAAATTGGGATCTTAGCTCAGTTGGTTTAGAGCGCTGCTTTGACAGAGCAGAGGTCATGGGTTCGAATCCCTTAGGTCCCACACAATTGTTTTAATAAGGTCATGGGTTCGTCCGCGATAATTATCGGGACCCCTAGGTCCCACAAACTGCAAATGTGCAAGTCTTGGGACTTGTGTTTTGTACACTGCAGTCTTCAGACTGCATTTTTGTTTGTCCAAGTCTGAATACTTGAAATATGGACTAGAAAAAGTTCGAAGAATGATTAAAAAAATTATCAACCAAATCCTGTTCCTGCGGGAAGTTGAAAACTTCAACGATCTTATTTTCTTCAATCTTCCAAAGCAAGCAAGACATCGCATTCAAGACTGCCGTGCCGCTTGATGTACTCCAGTTTCTGTGACAATCGATCACATAATTATCATTTACTCCCATCACAATCTGCTCGGCTTTGAAGCCGAATTCATTTAGGTTTTCCAGGTATTCCATTAGTTCACTTATTCCATTTTTTGTCCCGCTGAATGGATGTTTGCCTGGGATATGCCATTTGATATCTGCAGCCATTACAGACTGCATTCCTTCAAAATCAGCAATTGAATACGCTGTGAAAAATCTTTCAATTAATTGAATGTTTGGGTGTTTTTCAGTCATTGTTTCTCAGTTTAGATTTACAAACCTACTGCACTCATTTCCCAAAAAACTTTAACTACATTAAGTACTTATCATTTCTTTTTCTTTTCTATCTGATTGAAGTACTCGGGAGAAATCCCTAAAAAACTAGCAATACTTTTCTGCGAAAGCCGATCTCTAATCACTGCATATTTCTGACAAAACAGCTCATATCGTTGTTCCGCGGTTTGTGATAATTGATGGATGATCCGTTCATTTGCTGCGATACTCGCGTTTTCGCTAAGCGTCCTGAAATAACTCGCGAAACTTTGAGAGCTTACCAATAATTCATCGAGAGAGGTTTTGGAGATTTCAAGCAAAATCGAATCCTCCAGTGCTTCAATTCTCATGATAGAAGGCGTTCTCGCACTAAAACTTTTGAAATCTCCAACCCACCAGTCTTCATGAGGAAAATTTAGGGTATGTATTTTGCCTGATTCATCTAATACTGCACTTTGAAATAGGCCGGAAACAACAAAATTTTCATAGCGGCAAATACTTCCCGGAACAAGAAGGAAACTCTTTCGCTTTGCTTTTTTAACAGAAAAAAAGCCAGAAATATAATCAAATTCGGAGTCTCCTATTCTGGCATATTTCTCAATATGCGTTCTGAATTTTTTAAAATTTTCCTCTGATTCTCTTTCCATAAATTAATAGATCTTAAACTCCCCTTGCCTGAAAAGATTGCCCTTCTATTTAGTTACAAAATCAATCCTTCAAAAACTCCCTCAGCCCCATTGCCTTTACTTTTTGAGACAAGGGATATCCCTGATCGATTCTGCAAATCACTACTCCTGCTTCTGCGTCGGTATCTTCCATGCTGATTTGAAGACCTTTGGTGATTTTGGGAGAAATAGTGTTTTTGATCTCGACGGCTATTTTTACCTTCCCGTTTTTCACCAGAAGCAAATCACATTCGGCTCCCTGATGTGTCCGATAGAAGTAGTATTCATAGGCTGTTCCGAAGGTGTCGATGATCTGCCCGATGACAAATCCTTCCCAAGATGCTCCGACAAGCACCAGATTTTGAAGCGCGCTCATAGAATCTACGCCCGTCAGCGAATGCAGCAAGCCGGAATCCCGGATAAAAACCTTGGGAGATTTGACTAATCTCTTTTTGATATTATGATGGAAAGGCTGCAGGGTTCTGACCATAAAAGAGCCTTCCAGATATTTCAAATAGTTGTTTACAGTCGGCCGGGTGATGCCCAAAGCGCGCGCAAAACTTTCTCCATTCCAGATTCCTCCTTGCGCATTGGCAAGCATGATCCAAAAACGCTCGACAAGTCTCGGATCAGTGCTCAATCCGATCTGTGCCAGATCTCTTTCCAGATAGGTTTTGATGAAATTTTGTCGCCAGAGTTGACTTTCCCGATCTGTCTTGGCCAAAAAAGACATCGGAAAACCACCTCGAATCCAGAGCTTTTCCTGTTCGGCTTCTTCAATCTCATTCAAAAAAAAGGGCGTCAACTCCAGATAGCCAATCCTTCCAGCTAGTGTATCAGCGCTGCTCCGAATCAAATCGGGTGAGGCCGAACCCAATAAAATAAATCTCCCTGCCTCGCGCTGCTCATCGATCAAACTTCTCAACTCTGCGAAGAGCTCCGGCATCAATTGGATTTCATCCAGAATCACCGTTTTATTTGCGTGAGATTTGAGAAAAAGCTCCGCATCCGCCAGCTTTGCCCGATCAGATGCTTTTTCCAAATCAAGGTAGAGGGATTCTTTTTCCAATATCAGGCTTTTGACAAGCGTAGTTTTTCCCACCTGCCTTGGCCCCAAAAGGCCTACAGCAGGAAAAATGGAAAGATATTCCTGAAGCAAGGGGAAAATTTGTCTGTCTTTTACCATGAAAATCGAAGATATGATTTACGGATTTCATGGTAAATATCAAAAGTAAGTTTCTGAATTCAAAATACCTTACCATGAAAAACGAAAATATGATTTACGATTTTCATGGTAAAACTTAAAAGGATGAAAGCCAATTCGATCTGTTTTTTGAGTATCCGTAATTTGTGTATCCGGTGGATTCCACGTGACAATATAAAATTCTGAAGAAATTTTCCCCCGACCACGCTCGGGGACCGAATTTAAGTTTTGAGTCCGGGGGCTGAGCGCCCGCCTCCCGGAGGGCAGGTAGTCGAAGCCTAAACGAGGTTACGTGTAGCATTACGAATAGTCAGACTTTTTTTGATTAATCCTCTTCGCAAAACAATATTCGTTATTATAACTTCCCACTTTTTTCTGATTGGTACTTCTCCAAAAACCAAAACACGTTAACTTCCCATCCTGGACCAAAAATTCAATATGAAATCGAGCATGACGCAAAACGTTACACCGGAATGATTATGAGCCATGCGAGATTCTGCCTGACGGCAGTCAGGTATGACCGCTTAAAGACAATTATAATCATATGAAAAAGCACCTACTACTTACACTTCTAACCCTTTTCACCACTTTGGCGGCTTGGGCTCAGATCCAAACCCCGGAGCAGTTTCTGGGATACAAGCCCGGTGATCGATTCACTCCGCACCATCGGATGGTCGATTACTTTGAGTATGTGGTTGCGAATAATCCAAACGTAAAACTGATTCAATACGGGGAAACCAACGAAAAGCGTCCGCTGATCATTGCCATCATCGCAAGCCCGGAAAACATGGCCCGAATCGAGCAAATCAGGGAAGACAATCTGAAACGTGCGGGATTGATGGAAGGCACTCCCACAACCTCCGTTCCGATCAACTGGATGTCTTTCAACGTCCACGGAAATGAATCAGTGGGAATGGAAGCGGCGATTTCATCCTTCTATACCCTGGCAAATCCTGCAAATGCAAAGTCACAGGAATGGCTGAAAAATCAGGTAATCATCATGGATCCCTGCATCAATCCAGACGGCCGGGATCGCTATTCTAACTGGTACACTCAGAAAATGAACATGACGCTTCAGCCGGATATGCAGTCTGTGGAGCATAACGAACCATGGCCGGGAGGTCGTGCCAACCATTATCTTTTCGATTTGAATCGTGATTGGGCGTGGCAAGTTCAGGTTGAATCTCAGGCCAGATTGAAAGTTTACCAGCAATGGATGCCTCAGCTTCATTTGGATTTTCACGAGCAAGGAATCGATCAGCCTTTTTACATGGCTCCGGCAGCAGAGCCATTGCATGAGCAGCTGACACCATTTCAGCATGAATTCCAGGATATTTTTGGAAGAAATACTGCCAAATACTTTGATGAGGCTGGAAGATTTTACTTCACCAAGGAGCGATTTGACTTGCTTTATCCATCGTATGGTGACACGTACCCGATGTACAATGGTGCAATCGGGATGACCATCGAGCAAGGCGGTGGAGGAAGAGCCGGACGTGGCGGATACAATTCCGTGGGCGACACGGTGACTCTCAGCTATCGAATTGCCGGGCATTACACAGCAGCGATGTCTGCTGCAGAAGTGACCAGCCAAAACTCCCAGCGCTTGTTGGAAGAGTTTGCAACTTATTTCAAAAACAACACCACTAAACCAAAGGGCAAGTACAAAAGCTTTGTGATCAAAGGTGACAGCAATCCTGCTCAGATAGCCAAATTACTGGAGCTGATGGATAAAAACGGAATCAAATACGGCAGAACAGACTCACGCAGCGGATTGAAAGGCTATGAATACCAATCCGGAACAAATGTGTTCTTCTCCACAACTGATCAGGACATTGTGATCAATGCTTTTCAGCCAAAATCTGTCCTGACACAGGTGCTTTTTGAGCCACATCCAACTCTGAATGACAGCATCACTTATGATATCACAAGCTGGGCTTTGCCTTATGCTTATGGCATCAAAGCCTATGCACTGGAAGGCAGGCTCGATGCTTCAGGCGGTTATTCAAAACCAGTTTTTACGGCTAATCAGGCAGGAAAAACACCGGTTGCTTATGTATCAGCATGGCAGGGAACGAGAGATGCTGCATTCCTTGCTGAGTTGCTGAAGGCAGGGATCCGGGTAAAATATCCTGAGTTTTCTTTTGAAATAGAGGGGAAAAAATTCCCGGCGGGAAGCCTCATCATCACCAAAGGAGGCAATGAGTATGTAGCTAATTTTGACGCAAAGGTAACTGCAGCCGCAAACAAGCATGGCATTCCGCTGCAGACAACACAAAGCGGATATGTGGATAAAGGCAAAGATTTTGGCTCTCCAAATATCAGAGTTATCCAAGCTCCGAAGGTTGCGCTTGTCGGAGGGTCAGGCACCAGTTCCCTGAGTTATGGAGAGATCTGGCACTTCTTCGAAAAGGATCTCAACTATCCGCTTTCCAATCTGGAGCTTGCAGATTTGGGCAGATTGGATCTGAGCAAATACAACATCATCATCATGCCGGCTACTTTTGGAGGATCGGTGAATGAAGCCACGCAGAAGATACTGGTGGAATGGGTTCGTGCAGGCGGTAAGCTCATCGCATTCGACAATTCCATTAATTTGTTTGCAAACAAAGAGGGCTTTGCTTTGAAAAACTTTGACACTGATGAGGAGAAGAAGGCAGCTGAAAAAGCATCTGAAGCTCTGGCAAAAGGCGAGCGAATTGCACCCTACGTTGACAGTGAGAGACTGGAGGTTTCCGGCGGTGTGGCAGGAGCTATCTATGAAGTGAAAATGGATGAAACTCATCCGCTTGGTTACGGAACCGGTGGTAAATTCTACACCCTGAAGAATAATTCGACCCGATTTGCTTTACTTAGCGGAGGTGTGAATGCCGGAATTATTACGGCCAATAATTCCTATCGATCAGGCTATATCGGTTTCAAAATCAAATCCAAAATGGCTCAATCTCTGGCTATAGGTCTGGAAAACCAAGGCCGTGGGGAGATGATCTATTTTGTGGATAATCCGATTTTCCGTGGCTTCTGGGAGTCCGGAAAACTGGTATTGAGCAATGCGATCTTTATGGTTGGCCAATAAGATTGAAGCCAAAGAAATTAAACCGGTAGCTGAAAAGTTGCCGGTTTTTTTTTGATTTCAATTTGAACTCATCTATTTTGTCATCTTGAAACAATAAAAAATGCTTCGATTCTGCCACTTATGTAATTGGGCGCTGAATCCGCTTTTTTTCCGAAGTTGATTTCATAAATTCTACTCATAATCAATCTTTTAACAAGCAACCCTTACTATGAAAAACAACCGACGAGACTTTTTACAGAAAATCGGATTGGGAACAGCCGGCTTAGGAATAGCTGCAACATTACCCGTTTCCACTGCCAAAGCCTCCACCCTCACCAAGACTGAATCTGCAGCGGACGACAATCAATATTTACAAATCGGCGATGATATCGCAATCGCCCAAACCTCCTTTGGAAAGGTGCAAGGCTATATATTGAACGGAGTCTATACCTATCTGGGAATTCCCTACGGAGCCGATACTTCGGGAAAAAACAGATTTATGGCTCCGCAAAAACCTGCCCCCTGGACTGATGTGAAGCCGGCACTTTGGTGGGGAAATACAGCTCCTCAGATCATGGATAAGCGCTACGCCAGTCCACATTATTCTTTTGCAGATCACTGGAACTATGACGATGTGAGTGAAGATTGCCTTCGACTAAATGTCTGGACTCCCGGAATCGCCGATGGCAAAAAACGTCCGGTGATGGTTTGGCTGCATGGCGGAGGTTTTACCAATGGAAACGCAATCGAACAAGACGGGTACCACGGTGAAAACTTCAGCAAAAAAGGAGATGTGGTCTTTGTATCCATCAACCATCGTCTCGGCCCGATCGGATACACCGATTTCTCAGGAGTGGGCGGAGATAAATACTCTGCATCGGGAAATGCCGGCATGCTGGATATCATCGCATCCTTGCATTGGGTTCGTGACAACATCGCCAACTTTGGAGGAGATCCATCCAATGTCACTATCATGGGACAGTCTGGCGGCGGAGCCAAAGTAACTGCAACAATGGCTATGCCTGCGGCAAAAGGATTGGTGCATAAAGGTGTTGCGCTTAGCGGATCTATGCTGAAAGGCATTGACCCGGCTTATTCCAGAAAGCTTGGAGAATATGTAATGAAAGAAGCAGGCCTGACTCCTTCAACTCTGGACAAAATCCAGGAAATAAGCTGGAGAGAATATATTGACATCGCAAACCGGGCATCGGAGAAGATGAGAACCGAAAGTACAGGCAGTACCCGCACCGGGTTTGCGCCAGTTGCGGATGGAGTTCATTTGCCTGCAGGAGAATTTTTCTCCGATCCAAAAGGAGTTGAGGCAAATATCCCGCTTATGATTTGTACGACTTTCCATGAGTGGAATCCAACCCGAACAAGCCCGGAGTTAGATTCGATTGATCTTGCAGGAGTTGTGGAAAAGCTAAAACCAAGATTTGGTGCTGACACGGAGAAAATCGTAAATGCATATCAGGCCAACTTCCCGGACATGAAACCTTCGGAAATCTGGGCTTTGGTGGCTTCAAACAGACAAAATGCAATCAAAGCTGCCAATTCAAAAGCCAGCCAGCCAGCTCCGGTCTATTTAGCCTGGTTTGGATGGGAGCCTCATCTTTACAATGGAAGAATGAAAGCTTTCCATTGCATCGACATTTGCTTTTGGTTTGACAATACAGACAGAATGTACACGCATACTGGAGGCGGAATCCGTCCAAGAAAGTTGGCTGAGAAAATGTCTGCCTCGCTTTTATCATTCATGAAAACCGGGGATCCAAACTCTGGTGCACTTCCAAAATGGCCGGTTTATACGCCTGCAAAAGGAGAAACGATGGTTTTGAACGATACTTCTGAACTTAAAAACGACCCGGATAAAATGGGAAGAGAGACTTTACCCGCTTAAAATTTAAGAATCCACTAATCCATAGAAAACTTGGGGTTAGCGTCAGTATGTTTTAATTCATGAGCCCTGGAATAGTCCCGGGCTCATTTTTTTACTCTGTTTTCAATGAGCTTATTTCTTGATTTTGGAAGAAAAAGCAGTCCTCACCTAAATCCACAATTCATCTGATTGTCGCCTTTTTTTCATTTTTATAGCACTTTTACTCTAAATTACGCCCTCTAAAAAATTGAAATGACTGACTTTAGAAACTATAAAGTTCCCTATGAACTTTCGTTAGAATACTCAAAATCTGTGGCTTACTTCTCAATGGAGTTTGCAGTGCATCAACCCCTCAAAATCTACAGCGGAGGCCTGGGCTTTTTGTCAGGCTCTCATTTGCGAAGTGCATTTGAACTCAAGCAAAACCTGATCGGAATCGGGATTTTGTGGAAGTATGGATATTATGATCAAGGCAGAAATCAGGATCAAACTCTGCATCCTGAGTGGTACGAAAAGACTTACAGCTTTCTGGAAGATACCGGAATCAAATATCAGATCACTGTTCACGGAAATCCTGTTTGGGTAAAGGCCTGGTACCTTCCTCCAAGTACTTTTCAAACTGCACCGCTTTTCCTGCTAAGTACCAACCTGCCTGAAAATGACTACCTGAGCCAAACCATTACGCATCGTCTATATGATTCCGATACTGCTGCCAAGATTGCACAGTTTATTTTGCTTGGAATCGGTGGTGCCAAATTGGTGGATGAGCTCAATTTTAATCCTGAGGTATATCACCTGAATGAAGCCCATAGTATGAGCAGTGTCTTCTATTTGTTGAAGAAATTCGGAAGCAAGGAAGAAGTCAAAAAGCGACTTGTCTTTACCACTCATACTCCGGAAGAAGCCGGAAATGAAAAGCACGACATCTACCTATGCGAAACTATGAGCTATTTCAATGGCGTTCCGCTAAGCGAGGTTCGTGAACTCACTCAAATGGATGGAGATCGGTTTAACCATAGTTTGGCAGCGCTTCGATTTGCGCACAAAGCCAACGGAGTGAGCAAACTTCATGGAAATGAGAGCAGAAAAATGTGGGGAAATTATCCGAATATCCCTGAAATCACCTCCATCACCAACGCTCAAAACTGGCGCTACTGGGCGGATAAGCAATTGTATCGCTTCATGGAACAGGACAATGCATCGGCATTTGAAGATCGAAAACGATATTTAAAAAAGAGAGCTTTTGAAATAGTAGCAGACCAAACCGGTAAACTTTTCGATCCGGATGTATTGACTATCGTCTGGGCAAGAAGATTTGCGGGTTATAAAAGAGCAGAACTGATCACCCGGGATATTAAGCGATTTGAAGCTTTGATGTCCAACACTGATCGTCCGTTACAAATCATCTGGGCTGGAAAACCCTACCCGTCAGACTACGGCGCACTCAGTGATTTCAATCATCTGGTTCATCTGAGCAAGCATTTTAAGAACATGGCGGTGTGTATAGGATATGAATTGGCATTGAGTAAGCGTCTGAAGCAAGCATCAGACGTCTGGCTTAACAACCCGCGTGTACCAAGAGAAGCAAGCGGAACCAGCGGAATGTCTGCGTCTATGAATGGTGCTGTCAACTTCAGCACCTTTGATGGCTGGATTTGTGAATTTGCCAGACATGGCGAAAACAGCTTCATTGTCCCTACTGCGGATTATCATGAAATGACTATCCAACAGCAGGATCAATATGACACAGACCATATTTACGACATACTCGAAAACCAAATTATCCCAATGTATTACGGGGAAAAAGAAGCCTGGAGAAAGGTAGTTCAAACAGGAATGCGAGATGTGCAGTATGAGTTTGACAGCAATCGAATGGTGAAGGAGTATTACGAATTGATGTATAAATCGCTATAAAAACGGGTAAACAGATTCAGGCTAATAATTCTGAGATAGCCTGAACCTTTCTTTTTTAGCTTTTTCAACTGGCTTCAGTTTTCATCATGTGTAGTTATTTCAAATTATTGCTCTGATTCGCTTGAATAGGCACAAAACAAAAAAGTGAAAATGTCGAATCCTCACTTTTTCTTTTGAGTTAATTAGGGGAATTAAATCAACCTTTCTCTTCCAGCACCAGTCCAAAATTGACAGTAATGGAATTTTTAACTTTGACAGTTCCAAGAAATTTCAAGGGAGGCTCAAGTCCAAACTCTGAAAAATGAAGAGTCTGCTCTCCTCTGAGCTTTGTCTTACCTTCACTGTGGCTCATCATGAAACATGAAATAGGGAATCTTTTTGTAACACCCGCGAGGGTGATTTCTACTTGTCCATCCAACTGATTTTCGTCATTGGTAATGGAATTTTTTTTCAATTGGATAAACCTTACTTTGATCTCAGGATGCTCATCCGCAAGGACAGCTTCCTGAAAATCCTTAGTCATGATGTTATTATAGCAATCAAAGTTTTTGGATAGGATCACGACTTCTCCGCTCCACTCAGTTACTTTTTTGTCCGGGTAAAAAACGGAGATCAGTTGATCTTCCCCGCCGTATCGCAAAGAATTACATTGGAACTTGTTCACGTTGGTGCTACCAACCACTTCCACCACGCTTTCCTGAGAGACTTTCCAGAGAGTTGTGTTAGTTTTTTCGGCAGGCACAGCGAGTAGCAGTGCTCCAATACTCAGCCAAAGTATATTAAAAATGTTCATGGCGTTTAATTGGATAAAATGTGCCGGCTCAATTTAGAACCGACACAAGTTTAATTGTTCTGTTTATTAGAAGCTAATTGCTGCTTCGATATTGAATCCGTGGAACTCACCACCGTTGTATTTGGAAGTCTCAGCATATCCTGATTTGTACTTTTGATCTACATACTCCATTTTAACAATGATGTTGTTGGTCATAAACCATCCTCCGCCAACATTCATTCTTGTGATATTTATTTCTGAAGCATCAGAAGCTTTACTTTTTCCGGAAACATCATTATATCTTCCTCCGATGTAAAACTGCTCTTTGCCACCGAATCTGTATAGAAGCTCACCTGCAAGTTGAGTAAATTGGCCATCACCTTCTTCTTCAGAGTTGGAAACACTTTCCAGTACACCGAAGAATTCTAGGCCTCTGAACTTCACAAATGGGTTTAATTGAAAGGCAGTCATTTGTTTGAAGGATGGATTGAAACGACCTTCAAAGTCATTCTTAACTGCAGGAGCTGGTTGTGCCATTACATTGTAATATCTTGAACCTGCCCTGTCACCACCATATAACCAAGTACCGGTAGTTGTTCCATTATTGGCATAGGCGGAACCTGTAATTCTCAATCTAAAATCATCGCTTATCTGCTTATCATATCCTAATTTACCATAGACTGAAAGTTTGTTATCTGTCTTATCATTTACAACTACACTTTGGTTCAGTTTACCGTTAGTGACACCGAACACACCGATCAAGCCGCTTTTCTGAACAGTTACCTCGCCGAAAGCTTCAGTGGAAAATGCATCCATGATATAGTTTTCAATGAATGGGTTGAAGATTGCTCTGGCGTTATCAGATCTTCTGAAGTGGGTATCTCCGTAATTAAACTCATCCAAACCTACCGTAATTGTGGTGTAGTTCATGATTCCGTCCAGAAAACCCTCTGAGATAAAATCCAGTCGGTCGATCTGTAAGTGACCACCTTTTACCCAAGCTTCATTGTGGTGCTTGGAAGAAAGGTACGTTCTCAAGTGTAATCTAACTCCATCAGCAAGCTGCGTATTGATGTTCAAGTTGGCAGAAGGCAGGTTGATATTTGATCCCAGATCAACCAGGTTATCAAGTTTATTTGAGTGATTGATTGATTGGAACTGCAAGGCGAAGTCACCTCCTACAAATACCCGAACTTTATCGAAACTGCCCTTAGGCTCTTTTTTCGTTTCGAATACATTCAGACCATTCTTACTGTTTTCTCTGAAATACTGGAGATCAGATTTTTCGTCTTCCTGAGCGAAAGCCGCTCCGGTGGATAAAGATGCGACCAAAAGTGCGCACACATTGAACCAGGTAAAGTGCTTTTTCATAGCTTAAAGATTTAAAGGATTAATTTTTCTTAGTAAAGTTGGTTTTGAAAGAAAGTTTAAGGTCGTCTCCTGTTTTGATGGTATTGAATACAGCAGATGGAGGGTTTATTTTAAATTGGGTGAATTTGATTGGATGTGTTCCTGTAAAAGTCACTGTGGATCCGCTTACACTATAGGTTACAGTCAGAGGAACAATTTGAGTATCCCCGGCAATAGTGAGCTTTCCTTTTGCTTTGATGGTATTGCCGGTAATCCCGGTCAATTCTGTCATCTCAAATTTGATGTTGGGATTCTTAGGTTCGAGCAATGCTTTGTAGGCATTATCGTCCATACTGGATTTTCCGCTTTTCAAACACTTTACAGGGAAAGAAAGAGTGAGCGTGGTGATTTTGGTAAGTTTTCCGTTTTCCAATAGCATGTTGGCTGTTCCGGTGATCCCGTCAGTAGCCACCATATCCCAATCATGGATAGTTGAGGTACCGGAAACTTTCAGTTCTTGCGCTCCTGATACCGCATATGTTTGCTGAGCCTGCGCCCCCAAACCAATTAAAACACTTAATCCTAAGAGACATAGAGTTCGGGATAATATTGATCTTTTCATTTCACTTAAAGGGCTAATTTTTGTCTAATTGACAGATCAAAGCTAAGTCCGGATTAAAGGGCATAACCTGATATGAGTTTCCGAAAAAGATGATTAAAGTCAATAAATTATAACCAATCGCACTTTACATTGCAAAAATGGGGGCAAGTCTATCTAAAATATACGTTAAAGAATTTGAGAGGTTTTATTATTGATTAATAGGCACTTACTTTTGAATTCTTTGATCCGGGATCCAAACATTTCCCCTGCAAATCTCCATTTTTAGGATAGAATTGTATTGTTAAAACTTAATCTATGGAAACCATCCGAATCCATAATTCAGAAGTTTCCTATCCCATGGAAATGGTCGAGAGGAAAGGCATTGGTCACCCCGATACCATTTGTGATTGCATTGCTGAAGCCGTTTCAGTAGCCCTATCCAAGTATTATTTACAGGAGTTTGGCAGCATTTTTCATTATAATGTTGACAAGGCTTTGCTGGTAGGAGGCAGTTCCCAGCCTGCTTTCAACGGTGGAAGAATATTGAAACCGATAGAGCTATATATCGCCGGAAGAGCCACTACACGTATCCAAGGCCAAGTTATTCCTGTTGAAGAAATTGCAATCCGTATGGCAAAAGACTGGCTGGGAAAAAATCTTCGTTTTGTAGATGTCGAAAAACATATCAAAATCATTCCTAAAATCAGAACCGGAAGCAATGATTTAGTGGAGCTTTTTCAGCGGTTCGGAGAGGGCCGGATTCCGCTTGCCAACGACACCTCGTTCGGTGTAGCATTTTTTCCTTTCTCCTTCCTGGAGGAAAAAGTCCTGCAAATCGAAAAATTGCTAAACTCAAAAACCACCAAAAACTTATTCCCATTTATTGGAGAAGATATCAAAGTAATGGGAGTGAAGGTCTCCGGGCAACTCCAGTTTACAATTGCGATTGCGATGGTTGACCAATTCATTTTTCATATCGGGGACTATATGACTAAAATCAATCAGGTAAAAAGCTACCTCCGGTCAACACTGAGTTTATCCGAGGCAATTATTGACATTAACGTCGCCGATAACTATGCAAATGAAAGCGTTTATCTGACTGTAACCGGCACAAGTGCCGAAAGCGGGGATGATGGGCAAGTGGGCAGGGGAAACCGAATCAATGGTCTGATCACACCTTACAGACCTATGAGTCTGGAAGCCACTGCCGGGAAAAACCCAATCAGCCATGTAGGCAAAATTTACAACTTATTTGCATTTGAGCTTAGCAAGGCCATTTTCGAAATGAGGTATGCGGAGGAGGCAAGCGTATTCATTGTTTCTCAAATCGGAAAACCTATTACGAAACCGCAGTTATTGGACATCAGGGTGAAAAATCAACTGGTTTCAGATAAACAAATTCAAGATTTGGCGACCCAAAAATTGAATGAAATAACTTCCCTTTGGAAGAAAATCATCGATTCAGAAACACCTTTTGAGCCTTATACTTAACTTTAAGTAAACCCAAATATGCCATGAAATCTAACTTTTTGCTTCCGTTTGAAAAACTAGGAATTGCAGACGTGCCTCTCGTGGGTGGCAAAAATGCTTCCCTTGGAGAGATGTTCAGCAAGCTCACGCCTCTGGGAATTAGAATTCCGGATGGATTTGCCATCACTGCCGACGGGTTCCGATTTTTTATTGCAGAAAACAGCCTGGCTTCTCCTATTCAGGAAGCTTTGAAAGAGCTTAACCAAAGTGATTTTTCCAATCTTCAGGTAATTTCGAAAAAGATCAAGACAATGATTTTAGCCGGAAAAATGCCGGAAAGCCTGAAAGAGGAAATTCTGGATTCTTACAGAAACCTATGTACCAAGCAAGCTGGAGAAATTGAATTGGCTGTCCGAAGCAGCGCAACCGCAGAAGATCTTCCCGGTGCCAGTTTCGCCGGATTGCATGAATCATTTCTCAATATCCGAGGCGAGGAGGCCCTTTTAAAAGCTGTTCAATCCTGCTTTGCCTCACTTTACAATGGCCGGGCTATTAAATATCGGATCGATAAAGGCTTTGACATGATTGAAGTCGCTCTTTCCGTAGGCGTACAATTAATGGTACGGGCTGATCTTTCAAGCAGCGGGGTTTGCTTTTCTATCGAGCCGGAATCAGGTTTTCAGAATGTGATTCTCATTACAGGATGCTGGGGACTTGGTGAAAACATCGTACAAGGAACCGTGATTCCCGATGAATTCCATGTGTTCAAACCAGCTTTGGAACAGAAGAAAAGAGCAATCATCTCGAAGAAATCCGGTACCAAAACCAAAACCATGATCTACGCGGCAGGCGGTGGAGTGCTGAATACTGAAACTCCATTGGAAAAGCAAAAGCAACTCGTATTGAACGATCAGGAGGTCGAAACAATCGCTACTTGGGCATTGGCGATCGAGAAACACTATGGGATGCCCATGGATATCGAATGGGCAAAAGATGGACATTCAAATGAATTATTTATCGTCCAGGCCCGACCGGAAACTGTCCATGCAGGACGAGATCCATTTCTTGTAAAGGAATTTATCCTGGAAGAATCCGGCAAAAAACTTCTAAGCGGAAATGCTGTGGGTTCCGGAATCGCCGTAGGTCGGGCAAGAATTCTTCATTCTCCGGCGGAGGCATCCAAACTTCAGGAGGGTGAAGTTCTGGTGACCGAAATTACCAATCCGGATTGGGACCCAATCATGAAAAAGGCGGCTGCCATTATTACTAACAAGGGAGGTCGGACAAGCCATGCCGCAATCGTGGCTCGTGAGATCGGTGCTTTGGCGATCGTAGGAGCCGATGATGCAACCAATATTCTGAAAGATGGCGACCTGATCACCCTGGATAATTCTCAGGGAAAAACAGGCTGGATCTATTCCGGAGCAATAAAATGGAGAGCCCGGGAGCATGATTTTCGGGGCCAAAAAATGCCGAAAACAAAACCGATGTTTATTTTGGCTGATCCCGAAAAAGCCTACACATTATCCTTTTACCCAAATCAGGGAGTCGGTCTGATGCGAATGGAGTTTGTAATAAACAGCAGCATCCGCATTCACCCGATGGCTTTGGTCCACTTCGATTCACTTTCTGATTTGGCAGTAAAAAAGCAGATTGAGGAACTTTGCTACGGATATCCGGACAAGAAAGAATATTTCATCGACAAGCTTTCGCAGGCAATCGGGACCATCGCGGCTTCATTTTCACCAAAAGAAGTCATCGTCCGAATGAGTGATTTCAAAACCAATGAATATGCAAATCTGATCGGAGGAACTCAATTTGAAGAAGAAGAAGCAAATCCGATGATCGGCTTCCGGGGTGCTTCCAGATATTACAATGACCGCTACCGGGATGGGTTTAACCTGGAATGTGAAGCCATCAAACGTGTCCGAAATGACATGGGTCTCAACAATGTAAAACTCATGATTCCATTTTGTCGGACTGTTGATGAAGGGAAAAAAGTAATCGAACTTCTGGAATCTTACGGCCTGAAGCAGGGAGAAAATGGCCTCGAAGTGTATGTCATGGCAGAAATCCCATCCAACGTCATTCTTGCAGAAGAATTTGCGGAAATTTTCGACGGATTCTCGATTGGGTCAAATGACCTGACCCAACTTACCCTTGGGGTGGACAGAGATTCGGAAAGTCTGGCTGAACTTTTTGATGAAAATAACCCGGCAGTGAAATGGATGATTTCCAGAGTAATCAAAATCGCGAAAGCGAAGGGCAAAAAAATCGGTCTTTGCGGACAAGCCCCAAGCGACAATCCTGAATACGCCAAATTCCTGATCAGCCAAGGAATAGATAGTATCTCCTTTAATTCTGATGCCTTGGTCAAAGGCATTGAGAATATGATTTTGGCAGAATCTGAACTCTAAAAACTTATCCTACATGAAAAAACTTGAAAACCTTGTGGCTATCGTTACCGGAGCTGCATCCGGAATGGGCCGTGCAATTGCAATTTTATTTGCCCGGGAAGGGGCAAAAGTCATCCTCACTGACCTCCATCAGGAATCTTTAGATTTAATCACCTCAGAAATTGGGAGGGAGGGAGGAACTGCATTGGGAATCGTGTGTGATATTTCTGTCGAAACTCAGGTGGATCATGTTTTTCAATCTTGTCTGGACATTTTTGGAAGAGTGGATATATTGATCAATAACGCAGGAATCATGGACAACTTTACTCCAGTCGATAAAGTCAGCAATGAACTTTGGAACAAGGTAATGGCAGTCAATGTAAATGGCCCGCTCTATTCTTGCCGGCTTGCTGTTCCTCAAATGATCAAGCAGGGCAAAGGAGTAATTGTCAACATCGCTTCAGTCGGAGGATTGGAAGGTTCGAGAGCAGGAGTAACTTACACTGCTTCCAAACATGCATTGATCGGGTTGACCAAAAATATCGGCTTCATGTACGCCGGTAAAGGAATCAGGTGCAATGCCATCGCTCCCGGAGGAGTCAATACCAATATTATGAAAGATGCCAAACCGGATGCTTTCGGAGCTGAGCGCTGTATTAGTGGAGGAGTCAACATGCCAAGAATGGGAGAAGCTGAGGAAATTGCCAATTCCGCGTTATTTCTGGCCTCAGATGATTCAAGTTTTGTAAACGGAACTGTTCTCACAGTAGACGGCGGGTGGACCGCGTATTGAGAAAACACTTTCCGTGAAATTTCCTGAGTGAATTCAGGTTTCGGTCAGGCTTTCCGGATTGCCTTTCCAATCTGAGAAGCCTGCTTTTGAAGTTTTCTTCCTTATCTTTTTGGTATGATCGCCAAACCCTTCCGGGTTCCTGACAGAATGAGTCCTCTATGAAATTTCGAAACATCGCGCTTGCAGCTTTTTTCCCAATCCTATTCACTCCACTTTTTGCACAGGAAATCATGCCTCCGACAATTCCATGGAATGGCAAAAGTTTGGAATTGATTGTGGATAACTCCAGTAAATGGGTCACACCGGCGGAAGCCAGCGGACTCACAGAATCACCGGATTATGCCACAACAATGAAATGGCTGGAAGAATTGAGCCAGGCTTCATCTTACATCTCGATCGCCAGAATCGGAACGAGCGAGCAAGGGCGGCTCATCCAATTGGTAATTGCATCCAAGGATCAGGACTTTTCCGCGGAGGAGTTATCCACATCCAAAAAGCCGCTTATTTTAATTCAGGCAGGAATTCATGCAGGGGAAATAGTTGGAAAAGATGCCGGAATGATGCTTCTGAGAGACATTGCTTTTGGAAATAAAACCGAGCTCCTGGATCGGGCAAACTTGTTATTCGTCCCTATTCTTAACGTCGACGGACATGAAAGAAGCAGCGAGTTTGGAAGGGTAAATCAGCGCGGGCCTAAAGTGATGGGCTGGCGGACAAATGCTCAAAATCTCAATCTAAACCGGGATTACACCAAAATGGAGACTGCCGGGATTCAGGCTATCATCAAAGTAATCAATGCCTACGATCCCGACCTTTACATTGACATTCACGTGACTGATGGCGCCGATTATCAATATGACATCACTTATGATTTTGTGGCTCCGGGAGGATATTCTCCGGGAATTTTCGATTGGATGAAAACCTATTTCAAACCGGAAATCAATCAGGCGCTCAGTTCAAACGGACACATCCCCGGACCTCTCTTATTTGCATCCAATGACCAGGATTTTACCGAGGGAAATATTGCTTTTTCATTCAGCCCTCGGTTCTCCAATTCCTACGGTGATATCCGTCATTTACCCTCTATTCTGATCGAAAACCATTCTCTGAAACCATTCAAACAGCGGGTTTTGGGAACATATATTTTCCTCGAGCAAAGTATAATTTCAGTTTCTGGCCATTTCGAAGAACTCCAAAAAGCAATTGCCTCCGACAAAACTCAACCCAAAAAAGAGATCCCCGTACGATTTGGATTCAATGAAAATCCTGCTGATTCCATCGCATTTTTGGGTATCGAATCGGAAAAAGTAAAATCTCCTTTCACCGGAGCAGAATATGTGCATTGGAAGGGAAATCCGATCACTCAAACCATTCCAAATATCCTGATGGATAAACCTGAGGCAATTGTGAAATTGCCAAAAGCCTATTGGATACCGGCAGAATGGCCTCAAGTCATCGAAAAAATCAAGGCTCACGGGATCAAATTCGAGGTACTCAAAGAATCTAAAAAACTAAACGTAGAACAAGATTTCATCACGAATTTTAAACTGAGCAATCAACCATCGGAAGGGAAAATTCGCTTTCAGGAATTTAAAACCGAACCCATTCAAAGAGCGGTTTCCTATCAGCCAGGTTCAATCAGAATCCAAGCGGATCAGCCTTTGGGTGAACTCCTGGCTATTTTGATGGAGCCGGAATCTGTGGACAGCTTTTTCCAGTGGGGATATTTCCACTCGATCCTTTCGCAGACAGAGTACATGGAGACTTACATCATGGAACCACTGATCGCCAAAATGCTGGCGGAAGATCCAACGCTGAAAAGTCAATTTGAGGAAAAGCTGAAATCCGAGCCTGAATTTGCAAAGTCGCCAAGGAGTATTTACCGCTGGTTTTATGAAAAAACTCCCTATTTCGACCAACAATGGAAGGTGATCCCTGTCGGGAAAGAAAGGTAGGTTTAAGTTAAAGTGTATATACGCTTACTACCACCAGACGAATTTTCTCTATGTGGCGGGCTGGAAGACCGGTGACCGAAGACCGAAGAAATCCCAAATCAAGCGTTCCTCTGGATTTTCAATTGTTTAAATAAACCAGTGGCAAGATTACGGACATACATATAATTTAAAATTAGGAATGAATAATTTTCAAAATGAGAATTGAGCATCTGGCAATCTGGGTTAAGGATCTGGAGAAAATGAAAGCGTTTTATTCACTTTTCTTCAACATGAAGTCCGGGGAAATCTACGTCAATGAAAAGAAAGGCTTTTCTTCCTACTTCCTTTCCTTCGAAAGCGGAGCAAGACTTGAGCTGATGCACCGTGCGGATATATTGGAATCTGAAATTAGCCGAGGTCTTTTGATGGGGTTAAATCATCTGGCGATTTCCGTTGGCAGCAAGGAAAAAGTCGATGAACTGACCAATTTTTTCAGGGAAAAGGGAATTCAAATTGTGGGAGAACCCCGAACAACGGGAGATGGATATTATGAAAGTGTCATCGCTGATCCGGAAGGAAATCTGGTAGAAATCACGATTTGAAAAACTAGTATAAGGGTACTTCTAAAAACTATAACAAAAAAACCGCCGGGAAAGGAGCCGAAAATCTATGCCGAAAAGGAAGTGGTGAACAGGGGGAACGAAAAAGGGTACAGGAACAAGCCGCTCACCAAAGACCAGAAAACATCAAATCGGGAAAAATCAAGGATCAGGGCAAGGGCTGAACATATATTCGGATTTGTGGAAAACAGCATGAACGGATCCTACATCAAAACAGTGGGGACGGCAAGGGCCAAGGCAAAAACAGGAATGATGAACATCGTGTACAATATATGCCGCTGTGTCCAACTCAAAAAGGGGATTTCATTGGGATAACTACGCCCAGTTCAGAATTAAAACCAACAATAATTCCTGATTATCAGACATCTGTAAAACACCCTTAATAAGACATTAATCCTTCATTGCAATTTTGCGGTTTTGGCGAGATTATAAAGAAATCGAAATGAGATTTTTAGAGGTTCCCTTATGAAAAAGGGGGTAGCAGTAGGTTGTAATTGGTTCTGACTACTTACAACTTACCGTTAACTTCTTACTTTTTTACCAATTCCTAAATCGAACTCTCGTATCCCGCGTCTGCCGGTAAATTGGGTCTCATTGCGGCAGCTACTGCCAACTCATCGCATCGCTCATTTTCACCGTTTCCGGCATGCCCTTTTACCCAGATAAATTTGGGTTTGTACTTCAGATGAAGCGGTATATAGCGCAACCAGAGGTCAGGATTCTTCTTGTCTTTGAATCCTTTCTTCTGCCAGCTCCATAGCCAGCCCTTCTCGATGGCATCGACTACATACTTGCTATCCGAATAGACCTGAACCGGAATTCCGGTCATTTTCAGTTCCTGAAGCGCACGGATCACAGCCAATAGCTCCATCCGATTATTGGTTGTCAATCGAAAGCCTTCGGAAAGTTCCTTGCGGTGACTATTAAATTTGAGCACAGCGCCATAGCCTCCCGGACCGGGATTGCCTCTGGAAGCGCCATCTGTGAAAATGGTAATCATGGAGCAAAGAAAGTGAAAATGCTGAAGAGAAGATTGTTAGATTCCTGATTCAACGCCAATCGGGAAAGCATTTGTCTTGAAGATTTTCACCGCAATCGAAAGCAGGATAATACCGAAAATCCTTCTCAGGACATCCAAACCGGTTTTTCCAAGTTTACTTTCCAGCCAGGATGTGCTTTTCAATACGGTATAGACAAAGACAAGATTCAGGAGAATTCCAATCGCGATATTGACTTGCTCAAATTCTGCTTTTAACGTCAAAATGGTAGTTAGCGTACCGGCACCGGCGATCAGCGGAAATGCAATTGGAACGATGGAAGCACTGCTTGTGGCTTCCGGGTCTGGTTTGAAAAGTTCGATTCCGAGGATCATCTCAGCGCCTAAGGCAAAAATGATCAAGGCTCCGGCAATCGCAAAATCCTCCACTCCGATCCCAAAGAGTTTTAAAATCGACTCCCCAACCAGTAAGAAGGCGATCATCAAAACGCCTGCTGCGAGGGTAGCTCTTTCGGATTTGATATGGCCTACTTTTTTCCGGAGGTTGATGACAATCGGAATAGAACCGAGAATATCGATCACGGAAAACAGAATCAGGGAAACGGAAAGTATTTGCTTAAAGTCAATCATGCCGCAAAAGTACGAGATTTCAGATTGGGGCCCGGTGTTTCGGAATTACCAAAATATGAAGTGTGAAAGCCGAAGTTTGAATTTTCTGACTTCAGCTTTCATCCTTCTCACTTTCTAATATTTTTTCAAAAACTCAAGCAACGCATCAAACTCATCATCTGTGATTGCGGGGAAATTGGCGATTCGGAAGCTGGTCGGTTTCAAAGGACCATAGCCTCCGCCCATCTGCATTCCTGCCTTTTCGGCATCCTTTTTTACCTGGGTGATCAGCTCTTCTGTTCCGGCAATTCCCATCACAGTTGTGCTTCGGGTTTCAGCATTATCCACCAGCATTCGCAGGGTTTTGGTCTGCGCGATGCAGTTTTCCAATCGGCTCATTCTGCTTCGCAAAGTCGCATCAATCTCCTGGATCAGAGGAATATCTTTCAAAACCCGATTGAGCAAATAGATCCCAAGTACGTTTGGCGTGTAATGAGTCTGGTAGCCATTTGCATTTTCGAGCATAAAGCTCAGACTGTTGTAGCGACCTCTTTCACCTTTTCGCTCAGATTTTTCAATGGCTTTCGGAGAAAGAATCAAAATCCCCAATCCAGCCGGTAAACCAAAGCATTTCTGCACGGAAGCATACCAGATATCTGCCAGGCTAAAATCCAATTCAATGCCGGCCATGGATGAAGTGGTATCCACAGCAATCATCTTCTCAGGAAATTTTTCCCTGATCGCCTCGATCACTTCGCCCCTTACCTGGGACGCATTCGAAGTTTCGTTTTGGGTGATTGCAATCAGGTCAAACTCCTCCCCGATTTGCAGAGAGGGAACATCGATCGATTGATTTGCCTCAATTTTCAATGCAGAGCTTGCCGGCAAAATATGCTTTGCGAACTCAAACCATTTCTTTCCGAAGGAACCTGAATAAATATGAAAACTCGCCTGCTCCACGATTGACTGGGAAATAATCTCCCAATTCTCCGTTGCGCTGGAGGTGAAAAGTAACTTGTAATCATCCGGCATGTGAAGCTTAGTGCGCATGAGTTGCTCAGTTTCCTGATACAGTTTCATGAAAGCCGAACTTCTGTGATTGGCGCTCAGAATTCCTTCCTGATAGGCGTCATTCAAATAAATTGGCAGGGAATCGTAGACTTTGGAAGGTCCGGGAGCAAAGGTGATCATAGGTTTGGGGGAGTTAAAGGAAATAGCGGATGCCGAGTTCGTAACCTTTCAGGCCAAGACCCGAAATCATACCCACACAGGATTTGGAAATGATGCTTTTGTGACGGAATTCTTCCCTCTTGTAGATGTTGGAGATATGAACCTCCAAAGTAGGCGTGGTCACACCGGCAATCGCATCCGAAATCGCGACAGAAGTATGGGTATATCCACCGGCATTGAGCAGAATCGCATCGAATGAAAAACCGACTTGGTGGATCTTATTGATGAGTTCGCCCTCCACATTACTTTGGTAGTAGTGGAGTTCCAAATCAGGGAAAGTCGTTTTCAGAGTTTCGAAATAGTCTTCGAAAGAAGTGCTGCCATATACTTCAGGCTCTCTTTTTCCCAAAAGATTCAGATTGGGACCGTTGATTATCTGGATTTTCAAAAGACAGGTCGGTTAGGTTTGAGGGTTAAAGTTAAAAAGACACCGGAGAAAATTGGATAAAAGTTTGAAGTCAGAAGGCTGAATTTTGAAATTTGTGTATGTCTGCAATTACGCCGGAAGCTAAATTTAATTCCACCTCGACCTTGCTCGGAGACCGCGCAGAGTTAAAAGTATGGAAGGGAGGGGAAAATGCGGCATAGCCGCATTTTCCCCTCCTATTTAAAAAAATCAGAACCCGGTGGCTGAGCACCCTCCTCCCGGAGGACAGGAAGTCGAAGCCATTTTTGGTTTATTTCACCTAGCTGGTAACAAAACGGATAATCATCTTGAAATTTAAGACCTCCGCAGTAAATCAGATATCTTACATCAAAAATCACAGAAAGTGACCAAAGCCTGGGAAACCTACCTCCGCCAATTTCGCCATCACCTCAAACTGGAGCGCTCCCTGAGCGAAAATTCCATTGAGGCATATACGAGTGACGTGGAGAAATTGGGCAACTATACCGAAACTCATTTCCCTGAAAAATCGCCACTCCAACTCGAATTGGAGCATTTGCGAAGATTTGTCAATGACCTCGCCCAACTCGAAATATCGGATTATACCCAAGCCCGAATCATCTCAGGAATCAAGGCTTTTTACCGGTTTCTGATGTACGAGGACAAACTCACCGAAGATCCGGCTCAACTCCTGGAAGCTCCAAAACTTGGACGCAAACTTCCGGATACGCTAAGCTTTGCCGAAATCGAAAAATTGCTGGAAGCGATTCCGCTTGGAGAATCCGAAGGTCATCGCAACCGCGCCATTCTGGAGATGCTTTACAGTTCGGGTTTGCGGGTTTCTGAGCTGACCGAACTCAAGAAAGGTCAAATCTTCTCAGATATCGGATTCCTCAGAGTAATCGGAAAAGGCAATAAAGAACGGCTCGTCCCGATTGGAAAAGATGCGTTGAAGTACCTTCAGATTTATGAAGATGAAGTGCGGGTGCATCAAATTCCTGCCAAAGGCCACGAGGAATTTGTCTTTCTGAATCGCCGGGGGAAGAAACTAACGAGGGTGATGATTTTTCTGATCATCAAGAAAACTGCCGAGCAGGCCGGGATCCAAAAGAACATCAGCCCGCACACATTCCGGCATTCATTTGCCACACATCTCATTGAAGGTGGGGCGGACTTGCGAGCGGTGCAGGAAATGTTGGGGCATGAAAGCATCACCACAACTGAGATTTACACGCATTTGGACCGCGATTATCTGAGGCAGGTATTGACGGATTTTCATCCGAGGAAGTGAAGGGATTTCGGATTTATGATTTCGGATTTATGATTTGACGGATTTTTGATCGTTGACTTGATTACACCCATTACTTAATAACCAATAACTAATGCAAACAATAACCCCATCTTGCAGAATCCAGCTGTTAAACTGAAAGAGAATGAACAAGCGCAGAAAATTGATGATCAGTCTTTTGGTGATGAGTTTTGGTGGAGGGATGGCGGGTGCATTTTTGAAAATCCAAGACAATCCAAATGGTGATTATTTACTTGTATTGGCAATTGTTTTCCAAATCGCTGGAATTATCGGTTTGCTGAGCAAATGGTCCAAGTATCTAACCCAAAGTGAAGCCAACGCGATTAAAAACAGACATTAATCAAGCTTTGAATTTTGACTCTTCCATGAAAAATTTCCTTTTTCTTCTTTTTTGCGCTTTTCTGATTGCCTCCTGCACCAGTTCTAAAGTTTACACCCGCTTTTCCTGTCACATCTGCCTCAGTAAATCGGACGGGGTTTTACTTCTGCCGTTGGCATGGGATCCGAGCTTTCAACGGTTGAGTGTGGCGGAGCAAAATGAGTTGGAAAGTCAGATTCTGACAACCTTGAGATATCAGGGATTTACAAAGGCGGAGCTGTATGATCGAATGGACTACGAATTACTTTCTGCAGGTATCAAAGATCTGAATGACTCCACCCAACGAGCCAAAGTGAATTCAACTCTCGGCTATCCTTATCTGATTGGAATCTCCCTCGGTGAAATAAAGGATTCAGATGGCTGGGATTACCAGCGACCGGAAGAAGTCAATGCCATCCATCAAGAATACCGGGAGCCCTTGGAAATATCCGCAACGCTCCGGGTCGCATTAATTGAAACTTCCACCGGAGAGATCGTTTCAGACAATACAGTGTTTACAGAAATCGGGGAAATCGGAATTCCGGACAAGGATGGCGGCCGGGATTACTGGAATTTTGGCACAGTAAGTAAGGCTATTCGTGTCGCAACCGGCAAAGGCGTAAGTTTTATGGTGAAGGATTGCGGTTGCTGAGAACAGGGAAAAGTCTTCGGGTCGGAAAACCAATTTTTCAATCTTCCCCCATTTGAATTTTTCAATCCCTAACTTTGGGAGGCAAACAGAACCACCGCTCCCGTGTACAAATCCATCCTGAAACCCCTGTTTTTTCTCAAGAAACCTGAGGACGCACACCATTTCACTTTTGATCTGACTAAGATAAGTTTCAACCTGCCCGTTGTAGGTTCGGTAATCAGATCAATCTATGATTTTGAGGATGCAAGACTTGAGCGTGAGGTTTTCGGACTGAAATTCAAGAATCCGGTAGGTCTAGCAGCTGGTTTTGACAAAGACGCCAAGCTGATCGATGAGATGGCAATGCTTGGTTTTGGGTTTATTGAGATCGGAACTTTGACTCCAAAACCTCAGGAAGGCAACCCGCTTCCCAGACTTTTCAGACTTCCGCAGGACGAAGCCCTGATCAATCGAATGGGCTTCAACAACGGCGGTGTGCTGGATGCGGTGGAGCGATTGAAAAAGCGAAAATCTAAAGTGATCGTAGGTGGCAACATAGGGAAAAACAAAGTCACCCCCAACGAAAATGCGGTGGACGATTACCTTTTTTGCCTGGAAGCACTTCATCCGTATGTGGATTATTTTGTGGTGAATGTCAGTTCGCCAAACACGCCAAATCTTCGTGATTTGCAGGAAAAGGAACCTTTGAAGCAACTTTTGCAAGCCGTAAAATCAGCCAATGACCTGAAGCCAAATCCGAAACCGATCTTGTTGAAAATCGCTCCGGACCTGACAGACGGGCAATTGGATGATATTGTGGAGATCGTGCAGGAAACCGGAATTGCCGGAGTGATCGCGACCAATACGACCATCGATCGTTCGCAACTGAGCACTTCGAAAGCGGAAGTAGAAGCGATCGGGGCAGGCGGAGTCAGCGGGAAAGTCCTTGCCAAAAGAAGCACGGAAGTAATCCGATATCTGCACCAGAAGTCAAAAGGAGCATTTCCCATCGTAGGTGTCGGGGGAATATTCTCCGCCGAAGATGCGATCGAGAAACTCGAAGCCGGAGCAAGCCTGATTCAGGTTTACTCGGGCATGATTTATGAGGGACCAGGGTTGATCAAGAAAATCAAAAAGGGATTGTTGGCTTATTTTTCGAGGTAATTTGCCTTTCTTGACCCTTTACGCTTATCTTAAATACGGATTTGAATTTCATACATGGCCACCAATACGCCCAAGACCAATACTTTTCGAAAGAAATCAGAAAACACCAAAAAGCAGGTCTCAGAACTTAAAGGCCCTGGTTTTTCTGTTGGGAGCGTTGGTAGCCCAAAATTCGCACTGACATTTGGAATCCTGCTGATTTCAATTTCCATTTTTCTCTTTATTGCTTTCATCAGCTACTTATTAAACGGACCGGCAGATCAAAGTTTGGTCATGAATAATCCCGATCAGGCCATTCGTGACTCTGCCAGAGAATCTCAAAATTGGTTGGGATATCTGGGAGCTCAAGCTTCCCATTGGATGATTTACCGCTGGTTTGGGATCGCAGCATTTCTCTTCCCTCCTTTCATTTTCCTGCTGGGATTCAAATGGGCTTTTAAGCTTTCGCTTGTCTCCCTCACCCGATACACCACATTTGCTTTGTTTTTTACTTTTTGGTTGGGTTTGCTGACCGGATACGTGGTGATTTTGATCGAAGGATATTCCTTCTGGAGCTTCCTTTCCGGAGGTTTTGGATATGAGCTTGCAAAACTTTCTGCCGATTTTCTAAGCTGGGGAACGTTTATTCTGCTTGCCGGTTCGCTGTTGATTTTCGTGATCTTCTTTTTTGACATCAATGAATTGCGCTGGTTTGCTTCAAGTCTCTCAGCGATTGAGGATGAACCTGAGATCAAAGCCGCAGCTGTTCCCAAGAATCCTTTTGGTAAAAAAGGGACTGACGAACTCCTGATCGAGGAGGAAGCACTACTTGAAGAAGAGGAAGAATTTGAGGATGATGGTACCGATTGGTTCGTCAAGAAAGAAGGAGATCTAATGATGGAGCAAGAGGAATCAGAAGAAGATGACCTCTTCGATGTGCCTCAGATAAATCTTCTGGATGAAATCGCCGAGGAACCTGAATTGGTAGGGAAGAATTTTTCTGTCACCAAGCCGGTTGGAGAAAAGACCGCCGAAGAGGTAGAAAATCTCGATCCATACGACCCAACACTGGATTTGCCAAAATACAAGTACCCGACGCTGGACTTGCTAAACGAATACGATGTACAGAAAGTAACCGTTTCCCGCCAGGAACTTGAAGAAAACAAAAACAAGATTGTTGAGACGCTCGTCAATTTCAAAATAGGAATTCAGGAGATCAAAGCTACCATAGGTCCGACCGTAACCCTGTACGAAATCGTGCCGGATCCGGGAGTGAAAATTTCGAAAATCAAAAACCTTGAGGACGATATTGCGCTGAGTTTGGCGGCTTTGGGAATTCGAATCATTGCTCCAATCCCCGGAAAAGGCACAATCGGTATTGAGGTTCCCAATAAAAACCGTGAACTCGTACCGGCAAGATCAGTATTGGGTACAGAAAAATTCCTCAAGTCAGACAAAGATCTTCCGATCGTTCTGGGCAAGACCATTTCCAATGAAGTCTTCGTGGCTGATTTGGCGAAAATGCCTCACCTTCTGATGGCAGGTGCGACCGGACAAGGAAAGTCTGTAGGGTTGAACATGATCCTGGCTTCTTTGATTTACAAAAAGCATCCTTCGCAGCTGAAGTTTGTCCTGGTCGATCCCAAAAAAGTGGAATTAACCCTCTTTAACAAGATCGAACGGCATTTTCTTGCGAAGCTTCCGGGCTCAGAAGAGGCCATTATTACGGACACCAAAAAGGTAATTCACACACTGAATTCGCTTTGTATCGAAATGGACAATCGGTACAATTTGCTAAAAGACGCGGGTGCCAGAAACCTGAAAGAATACAATGCAAAGTTCATCGCCCGCAAGCTTAACCCGGACAAAGGACATTATTTCATGCCTTATATCGTATTGGTAATCGATGAGTTGGCAGACTTGATGATGACTGCCGGAAAGGAAATCGAGACTCCGATTGCCCGTCTTGCTCAACTTGCCCGTGCCATTGGAATTCACCTGGTTGTTGCCACTCAGCGACCTTCGGTAAACGTAATTACTGGAATAATCAAAGCGAATTTTCCGGCAAGACTTTCCTTCAAGGTTACTTCGAAAATCGACAGCAGAACCATTCTGGACGCCGGAGGAGCAGATCAGCTCATCGGAATGGGCGACATGTTGCTTTCCCACGGATCCGAGATGACCCGAATCCAGTGTGCATTTTTGGACACACCTGAAGTTGAGGCAATCTGTGATTGGATTGGCGGACAAAAGGGGTATTCGGATGCTTATTTGCTTCCTGAATTCGTCGGTGAAGATGGTGAAGGTTCTATTTCTAGCGTGGATTTATCCGACAGAGATCCTCTTTTTGATGAGGCCGCCAGGCTGATCGTGATGCACCAGCAGGGAAGCACTTCTTTGATCCAGCGGAAATTGAAACTCGGCTACAATCGGGCAGGCCGGATAGTTGATCAATTGGAAGCTGCCGGGATCGTCGGTTCTTTCGAAGGATCAAAAGCCCGTGAAGTCCTGGTTCAGGATGAGGCTAGTTTGGAACGGTTATTGAATAGTCTGTAAAGGCTGCTCTGGAGTTCCGAGGACCAACATTACATGAAAAAATTAGCCCTGGTTTTTACCTTAGTTCTTACATTTTTGTACGCAGCAGATGCAGCTGCGCAAAAAGATCCCAAAGCCAAAGTAGTGCTGGATGGCATGAGCCAAAAGTTCCAAAGCATGAAAGGCTTTACAGCCAACTTCGACTTTACCTATCAGGACGGAAGCGGATCAAGCGATCGTCAAACCGGTGATATCGCAGTGAAAGGCAACCAATACCGACTCAAACTTCCGGATCAGGAAATCTACAACAACGGGAAAACTGTCTGGACTTTCATCCAAACCGACAGCTACAAAGAAGTCACTATCAACGATGTGTCCCAGATGGAAGGGGAATTAACTCCTTCGAATATCTTTCGCATGTATGAAACTGGATTCAGCTACAAGCTTTTGGCCGATAAAACGTTTCAGGGAAAATCGACTCAGGTAGTGGAACTGGTCGCGGAAAAAGCGAATGCTCCTTTCCAGAAAGTCCGTCTGATGATCGATAAAACCACGAAGGATTTAATGGGTTGGGAAATGTTTGACGGACAAGGCGGAGTGTTTTCCTACACGTTTAAAAATCTCAAAGCTCAGCCAAGTCTGCCCGACACCTATTTCGCTTTTGATGTGAAACTGCATCCCGGAATAGAAGTGATTGATTTGAGGTAAATCCTTTTCTGTATTTACGCTTAACTTCCATTAAACGAATACTTTTTGGCTATATGGCTGGAAGCCTGCCGGTAGGCAGGACCGATGACGGAAGACCGAAGAAGTCCAAAATCAAACGCTCCTCTGGATTTTCAATTGCCATAAATAAATTAGTGGCAAGATTTCGTTAATACGTAAGTCGGTAAAAATACTTCAGATTTATATGATTTTGGGAGGAAGAGTTTTCGATTTAAAATTCGATCAAGTAAAACTATCGGATATTTTCCCTAGTCTACTAGTAATGTTATCTGATATTTTCCCTAGTCCCCTAGTGAAATCATCTGATGCTCTTCAAAACCCAATTTTTAACTAAGTCCAAGCCATACTCAGTTAAGTACGCTTCCGGATGATATTGAATTCCCAAAATCGGAAATTCTTTATGAGCCATGGCCATGATTTCTCCGTTTTCAGTTTCCAAAATTACTTCCAGAGATTCAGGCAAATCCTCAAGTTGGAGGGAATGATAACGGGTCACATTGAATTGATTCGGCAGCGAATCAGTCAAAAAATGCAGCTTAGATTTCTTTACCTGATAGACTTTTCCATGAATCGGAATCAGGCTTTTCACCAACTTTGCACCGAAAAATTCTCCGATAGCCTGATGCCCCAGACAGACTCCCATGACAGGAACCTGGGTATAATACTTTTCAAAAATCTGCATCAGATTCCCGGCATTTTCAGGTCTTCCCGGTCCCGGAGAAAGGATCAATCCATTGAATTCAATTTGCTCAAGCTCGGACAGAGAAACGTCATTTCGAATTACAAGCAATTCCTCTCCGGTTTGCCTCAGCAAGTCTGCAAGGATATGACTGAATGAATCGTAATTATCAATCAGTAGCAGCATCTTTCAGCTCTTCAACCAGATCCTGTAATTTCTTTTTTGTGCCTCCTACTTTTGGAAAAAATGGCTCAACGGCTTCAATCACTGCAGGAGCCATAGGTTCGATGAAATCCAGCATTTCAGAATCTTTTTCCCATTGCTTGGGCAAATCGAGGTCAAATTCCTTCCCAAACCAAATGAACAAACTGATAAAAAAAGCTGCTTTTACCATCCCCAAAAGTGAACCCGCGAGACTATCAATCGAGCCGAGCAAAATAATATCCATCACTTGTTTGAGGATCCACCCAACAGATTGAATCAGCAGCACACTAATGATAAAAATGATTAAAAAGGCGACAATCGGATAGGCCATGTTAAACTCCGTGACATTCTCCTTAAGCCAATCCGTCATGGAATCCATGAAGTAAAATCCCAAGATGACGGCGACCACAAAGCCCACCAACCCGATGAGCCCAAGAAGGAATCCTTTCTTGAATCCTTCGTAGGCTCCCAGGACCACTACGATCAATATTACAATGTCAACGGGATTCAACTTAGCTATTCAAAAGAGCTTTCACTTTTTCAGAAATGGCTTTGCCATCAGCTTTTCCAGACAATTGCTTGCTTGCAGCCCCCATTACTTTGCCCATATCTTTTGGACCGGCAGCTCCGGTTTCGGCGATGATTGCTTTTACAGCCTCGGTAAGTTCTTCATCAGAAAATGCCTTCGGTAAAAACTCCTGAATGATTTTCAACTCAGCCATTTCAACATCATACAAATCAACTCTACCTTGCTGCTGATAGATATCCGCTGAGTCTCTTCTTTGCTTAGCTGCTCTGGTCAAAAGCTTCATTTCATCGTCTTCGGTGATTTCTGCTTTTGCCCCGCTTTTTGTTTCTTCCAGTAAAATCAGGGATTTGATTGCTCTCAATGCGGAAAGACGAATCTTATCTTTAGCCAGCATCGCTGATTTAATTTCACTTTCTATGTTCTGCTTTAAAGCCATTCCTTCTAAGTTTGTGTTACCACTTTATTAATCGGACAAAAATACCTTTTTCGCCACGGATATGACCAAACTAAGTGTAAATATTAATAAGATCGCTACCCTTCGGAATGCCCGTGGAGGCAATAATCCTGACGTTGTCAAAGTAGCTTTGGATGCAGAGCGATTTGGTGCGCAAGGAATCACTGTACACCCACGACCGGATGAGCGCCATATTCGATACCAGGATGTATTGGATCTGGCGAAAGTAGTGACCACCGAATTCAACATCGAAGGATATCCTGACCAGCGGTTTATGCAACTAATCCGGAAAGTGAAGCCGGCGCAGGCAACGCTCGTTCCTGATCCGCCGGATGCAATCACTTCCAATACAGGTTGGGATACCATCGCACACCAAAGTATGCTGAAGGATATTGTGGCTGAACTTCACGAAATCGGAACGCGGGTTTCTATTTTCATCAATCCGGAAATCAAGTACTTCGAACCGGCCAAACTCACCGGCACCGATCGGGTGGAATTGTACACCGAGCCTTATGCCTCGCATTACCATGAAAATCGGGAAGCGGCCGTCAAACCTTATGTGGAAGTGGCTCATTTAGCAAGAGAATTAAACTTGGGGTTGAATGCCGGACACGACCTGGACTTGCATAATCTTGCATTCCTGAAGCACAGCATTCCATTTCTGGATGAAGTGTCGATTGGTCACGCATTGATCTGCGATGCCTTGTATTATGGATTGGAGAATACGATCCAGATGTATAGGCGGCAGTTGGAACTTTGAATTGGAAGATTGAAAAGTTGGAAAGTTGTAAGGTTTAGCAAAATCAATCGCCGTCATAAGCTTTCAGCCTTAAATAAATTCGGAAGCCCCGTATTTCGTATTTCGTAACTCGTATTTAAAAATGAAATTAAACTTTAGAAAAGTCGGAGAAGGAAAACCTCTCGTCATTCTGCATGGGCTTTTTGGTTCGGCAGACAATTGGTTTAGCATCGCCCGCGAACTCGATAAGGAATTTACCATGTACCTCGTTGACCAGCGAAATCACGGTGATTCACCTCATTCGAGTGCGTGGAATTACGACCTAATGGTCGAGGATTTGAAGGAATTGCTGGATGATGAAGGATTGGATAAAGCCTTTCTCATGGGCCACTCCATGGGCGGGAAAACGGTGATGAACTTTGCTCTCAAATATCCTGAGCGGGTGGAAAAACTGATCGTGGCAGATATCGCACCGCGTTATTATCCTGTGCATCATGAATCCATTTTGGAAGGATTGAATTCCCTCGATTTGAAAGAAATCAACTCGCGCAAAGAGGCTGATGATGCCCTGGCAAAATATATCTCTGAGCCGGGAATTCGGCAGTTTTTATTGAAAAGCCTGGGTCGGGATGCAGAGGGATTTGCCTGGAAAATCAACCTTCCTGTCATCACAAGAAACATCGAAATTGTAGGAGAAGCATTGCCCGAAGGAGAAAGCTACGAAGGCCCTACGCTGTTTCTTGCCGGTGCTAATTCCCATTACATTCAGCAAAAAGACTTTCCTGAGATTCTGGAGTTCTTCCCAAATTATGAGTTGGAATTTGTTAAAAACGCCGGGCACTGGCTTCATGCCGAGCAGCCACATGCTGTGGTGGAGGAGATCAGAAGGTTTTTGGGGTAGTTAAGAACTTCTGAAAATCACTCCGTGAATTCCATTCAATGGCTAATCCGAATAAATTGAGTTAAATTTTATTGAATTTATCACTCTGATTTTTTGATTATCAATGCAAGGCTCTTTAGAATTTTACCAAACCAATGGGGAAACTCAAATCGAAGTACGGTTTGAGAATGATACTGTGTGGCTTAATCGTACTCAACTTTCCCTCTTATTCGGGCGAGACATTAAGACAATTGGAAAGCATTTAAATAACGTGTTTGTAGAGGGTGAATTAGATAAAATCGCAACTGTCGCAAAATTTGCGACAGTTCAAATTGAAGGAGAAAGGGAAGTTGAAAGACAAATAGATTACTACAATCTTGATGTAATTATTTCAGTTGGATACAGGGTAAAATCCAAAAGAGGAACTCAATTCCGACAATGGGCAACCCAACGCCTCAAAGACTACCTGATCAAAGGATATTCGGTAAACCATCAAAGACTCGAGCAACTTAAGCAATCCTTCAAACTTATCCGGGAAGCAGCGCTAACCGAGGATTTATCCAAATCACAAGTCAAAGAAATTATTGATGTCTTATCAGATTATGCACTGGGTCTGGATATTCTGGATGGGTACGATAAGCAAAACCTTGAAATCGGATACACCGATGAAAATCCAACCTTTCAAATCAATTACAAGGAAGCTAAACACGCAATTACCGAACTCAGGGAAAAGTTTGGAGGCTCGCCATTATTCGGCAACGAAAAGGATGATTCTTTTAAAAGCTCCATCTCTGCGATTAATCAGACATTTGAAGGAAAAGACTTATACCCAAGCATCGAAGAAAAGGCTGCACACTTGCTCTATTTTGTCGTGAAAAATCATTCATTCACAGATGGAAATAAACGAATCGCTGCATGGCTTTTTGTCTGGTATTTAGCAAAAAATAACTATCTGACTGATCAGTCAGGACGTCCAAAAATCGCAAATAATGCCTTGGCGGCAATCACGTTAATGATTGCATTGAGTAAACCGGAAGAAAAAGAACTGATGATTTTGGTGATTATCAATTCGATCAATAAACTGAATTGAAACTTTTTTCATCGGAAAATTTAATGCAAAAATAACCTCTTGGGGTGACGGAGGAGATCAGGAGGTTTTTGTGCTTGATTTTTGAAAGGCCTATTTCAATAAAAGGGGTAATTTGAAAGTTTCGGAAAATAAAAATACATGTTCACATTCTATCTAATCTTATCACTCCTTTTCATTCAAGAGCCCGATTATCAAAAGAAACTTCAGGAGCTCAACGTGACTTATCAAAATTGTCTTGATGAGGGTAGAGCTATGGTGAATTGTTCCAGGGATTTTCTTTCGCAAATGGGTGAATTGATGGATCGAATTTTAATTGATTTTCAAGAAAACTCACCTAAAGAAAAATCAGATTTGATTCTTCAAAATCAAAGGGAATGGGAAGTCAAAATCCAGGACAAATTTAATCTCATCAATCAAAGATTAGATTCAGTAACCTTATCAAATGGTGCAGTACCCCAAGATGAAGTGATGTTTTCCCACAACGACAAAGCTCGGATCTTCGAAGAACGAATAATTGAATTGATCGATCAATTGAAATAGTAGACACAACTTGCGACTGATCACTGGGACTGCTTACTGAGACTGATCTCTGCCCACTGAACACTGCGACTGAGACTTATTTCACCCTTTTCCCGTGCTTGATCACCATATCCACATCCTGCAGGAGATTGATATATCGAAGCACATCTCCTCTCACTGCTATGATATCTGCATATTTTCCTTCGGAAATTGTTCCGTAATCTTTATCCACCCGCATCGCGACAGCCGGCCAATAAGTGGCGGCTTTGATCGTCAAGAGTGGATCCATTCCAAAATGGCTTACCCAGGCATCCAGCTCATTCCAGGTACTTTGGCTGTGAAATTTCATCGGAATTCCGCTGTCCGTTCCGATCAGCATCACGACTCCGCTCTCTTTCAGCTGCGCAAATTTCCTGTCCAACGTTGGCTTTCTCACCGGAGTCAACTGGAAATAGGACATTCTTCCCGGAAATCGAAGGGATGCCCGGATATCCCGAACGATGGAGTCCGGCAAACCTAAATGCCAGGAAGGATCATCGAGCTTTTCGGGATTATTTCTCACGGACTCATAGTTGTAAAGTCCCTCCACAGTTGGAGTCCAGAATAGCGGTCCGATGTTCATCTTTGCCGCGCGCTCTTTCAGCAACAGCATGATGTCCTCGGGATACTCCGGCGCTGAACTCAAACCTGTATGCTCAAAATTGTCAACACCGATTTTAATTCCAACCCGAATTTCATCAGGTCGGTGCGAGTGCCCTACTACCGGCAAACCGTATTTATGCGCTTCATCCACGACAGCCTGAGCTTCTTCCAAAGTCATCTGATCCTGATCGATCAGCTTGATCACGTCGACTCCGGCATCGACGAGTTTCTTCACTTTTGTTTTGGCATCTGCGACTCCATTGACTCCCCAGCGAAATTCCTCTGTGTTCGGATAGGGGGCTTTCTGGATAAATGGCCCGGACACATAAATCGTAGGACCGGGAATTTCTCCTTTGTTGATCCTGTCACGGACATTGATACTGGCTTCCAGCGGCGCACCCAAATCTCTGGCACTTGTCACTCCCGACATCAGCAACTGATGCGCGGAAGAAGGCATTATCACCGACTCAAACACATCTATATAGGTACTGTCCCAATGCGTATAATCACTGTGACCGTTGAGCATCAGATGCACATGCATATCCCAAAGTCCGGGCAATACGCTCATTCCTTCGGTGGAAATGATCTCTGCCCCGGCAGGAATTGCCAAGATCCCAACCTGTCCAACGGCGGTGATTCGGTCATTCTGAATCAGAATAACTGAGTTTTGGATGGGTGTTCCTCCAAAACCATCGATAAGGGTTCCGCCGACGAGGGCTTTTAGATTTTGAGCTGAAGAGTTGAAGGAAATGACAAGAAATAAGACTGTCAGAAAATTTGTTGATTTCATAGGTGAGGTAGAAATAAGATCCAAAAAGGTATAAAAAAAAGCCATCAGTTTCCTGACAGCTTTTTTATCGTAAAATATCGAAAGTTTTTACTTCAGAGAAATTTGGTAGCCCACCTGAATTACCCAGTAATCACCTCTTAAATTATGCTGGGAAGAGGTTTGCGTTCCATTCAAAGGAAAGTCCTTGAATTCCCTTGAAATCAAAGGGTCTCCCAAACTAATCCCATATTGAATCCTTGCCGTAAATTTTGCAAAGTCAGATGCTTTGAAGGTTAGTCCCAACTCAGGCCTGACTAAAATAGAGAAATTCTTAACTGTTTCTATTCCGGAGTATGGTTCTTGTTCAATCGGTTCGTAAGAAACGACCCCGTTGCTTCCGGAAATTTTCCTGTTAACAATTCGAAAGTTTGCCTCATCAAAATCCCGATCCTTAGCTGTGTTCCATTGAAAAGATGGGCCTAAACTCACAAATCCACCAAAGCGGGATTCTCCAAAACCAATTTGATACATAGCTTTAGGGGTCAAACTCAAATTAAACAGAGGTTTGAGGCCTGATGAATAAGACCCATATTCCTCATTAGACCGAATCATATTAGAGAATCTGTGAACTCCTCCTTCGACTCCCCAACTTAATCCATTCTTAACACTTTGGAGATATTCAATGCCCAAAGCATAAGATTCGGAAGATTCTGAAATCACGAATGGCGCACGGGGATCATTGGACCAAGTGTACTGTGGAACTCCGAAATTGAGACCAATTGTACTTTGTGCCATTGCTAAATTGGAAATAATGAAAAGAACAAGAGATAGATAGATTTTCATGACTTTTTGATTTTTCTTAGTTCAAACGAATCTGGGTATCCAGAAAATGCATGATTGCCTCCTAAATGAACATTGAAGGTCGCACCCAATTCAAAATATTCAAGGCCACGGGAAGATTCATAGTGGGTTTTATCTAGTCTATGATTGTTTACATACATACAATCATTAATGTTCCTTTGCACAGACCCACTCCTTTTGCTTCTAAAATATCCTATATAATTAAACGCTAAATCCGCACTTGTATCACCAAACAAAGAAGTTGTTCCAAGTTGCCTTCTCATGTGCTTAATCTCAGTTTTTAACCTAAAATAAATTCCAGCACTTTGGTATGCATTTTTTGCCTCAGCTCTGTATAAATAATTGTTTTCAGAATATTCTGAGGCCCAACTACAGACATCCCAAGAACACTCACTAGATGTGTTTGGAACTAGAGGGCCTGAATTTATTGGACATGATTGTATTCTAAATCCATCAGTCTTATTTTGGATCTTTCCTTCGTAGGGATTTTCATCCGCATCCAAAATCCCAATAACATCATCATCAAAGGAAAATAAATAAATCTCTTCAGATTCAAATTCTCCATTTTTTAAAGATTCTCGCAAGGAAAGATTAGGGGTCACTGCTACTGATCGATTGGCAAAGTCTAGGCGAAATAACCTATCTTCTATAATCACGATTCCATCCTCGTCCAGAATGTCAAGTATCAAGGAACCTTGATATTCTTCAAGTGCTTTAGTTTCTTCATCGGAAAAAATTCTAGCGTTTGAAGATGCATTCCCATCCTTTGTTAACCTTGCAATAGAGGGAAAATCCAGAGAAAGGATTTTCTGGGGATCTTGAATAGACTGCTCATAAAATTTAAAATCACTAAAACTTAATGTGTTACCCTTCACTTCAAGCTTCTGTTTTTGAGAGAGCTCTAACATGGTTTCATTTGGCTCCGAAATACAGCTCCAAAAGATCGCCGCTGGGAGGATAAATCCCCCGATTTTTAAAATTGTGTTTTTCATAAAAGTTTGTTTTAAAAGTTTAATCCAAATGAAAAAAAAAAATGAACTATGCAATGGGTAGAATTAAAGATTAGAACAATAAACTTTTAAATAATTGATTTTCAGCGCTATAAACTTACTAAGAAACACGTATTCAATTCAATGTTCGCTAAGTGAAAATTTATAAAACATTATATACCTGAATTTCTAAGTTATCAAGAACTGAATTTGCCAAAGGCCGGCTACTGGCATAACCCCCAGCAACCGCATGCCGTGGTGGAAGAGATGAGGAAATTTTGAAATAAACCTTGATCAAATTCATTTTAATATTCCCACTTCTGATTATCCAAGAGCCTGATTATCCAAAGAAGCTTCAGGAACTCAATGTGACTTATCAAAAATGTCTTGATGAGGGTAAAGCAATGATGAATTGTTCCAGGGATTTTCTTTCGCAAATGGGTGAATTGATGGATCGAATTTTAATTGATTTTCAAGAAAACGCCTCAAAAGAAAAATCAGATTTAATTCTTCAAAATCAAAGGGAATGGGAAGTCAAAATCCAGGACAAATTTAATCTCATCAATCAAAGATTAGATTCCATAACCTTATCAAATGGCGCAGTACTCCGAGATGAAGTGATGTTTGCTTACAACGACAAAGCTCTGATCATCGAAGAAAGAATGATATTAATAGGGAAATCGCTGTTTTCATTTTTGATAAGGCAAGTGGGTCATAATCGGTTTTAAGGTAATGAATTTGGCTATTAAATTTTAACTTTCGGTTCCCGCAGAATACGCATCAACCCAACTCAACAATGCCCAAAGGAAAGCTCTTCCTGATTCCCAATGTCTTGGCTGAAAACACGGCGCAATCCGTCATCAGTCCTCAAGTCAAAGAAGTAATCGCTCATACTAAAATCTTCCTTGTAGAAAATCTCCGAACTGCCCGTCGCTATATCAGCAGTCTGAAACTTGGTGTGAATCTGGAAGAAATACACATGGAAATTCTGGATAAGGACACACCTCCGGAAACCATGTCAAGACTCATGCAACCGCTGATGAATGGAGCCGACATCGGGATTATTTCTGAAGCCGGCTGCCCTGGGATTGCAGATCCGGGAGCTGTTGCTGTGGCTTTTGCTCACCATAAAGGAATTCAGGTTGTTCCCCTTTCCGGTCCGAGTTCCATGTTTTTGGCTTTGATGGGTTCTGGTTTTTCAGGCCAGTCTTTTGCCTTTCACGGTTATTTGCCAATCGACAAAAAGGACCGATCCGCTGCCATCAAAAAACTGGAAGCCGAGTCCCTTCGGGAAAAGCGCGCGCAGATTTTTATGGAAACGCCTTTCCGAAATAACCAGCTTTTGGAAGATTTGCTTGCTACACTAAATCCCAACACCAAACTTTGCATTGCAAAAAATATCACAGGCTCGGATGAGATGATCCTCACCAAAACTGCCAACGAGTGGAAAAAACTTCCCCTCGACCTTCATAAAATCCCCACTGTATTTATCCTCCAAAGCTTCTAAACCATGATAACAGTAGACGCACATCTTGATTTGAGTATGAATGCCCTGGAATGGAACCGGGATCTGACTCGCCCTGTTTCAGAAATCAATGCCCGCGAAAAAGGCATGACCGACAAACCTGACCGTGGCAATGCGACCGTTTCCCTTCCTGAACTTCGGAAAGGAAACATCGGATTAGTAGTTGCCACTCAAATCGGTCGCTATGTTGCCCCGGAAAATCTACTTCCGGGCTGGCATTCTCCTGAGCAGGCCTGGGCTCAAACTCAGGGACAATTGGCTTGGTATCAGGCGATGGTCAAAAAAGGCGAAATGTCTCAAATCCGGAATCTGGAGCAACTGGAATCTCATTTGACACTATGGGAAAATGAAGCCGGGAATTTGTCCAAACCTGTTGGATTCATCCTTTCTCTGGAAGGGGCCGATTCGATCGTGAATCTGGACTATCTGGAGAAAGCCTACGAAAGCGGACTTCGCGCACTTGGTCCGGCGCATTACGGACCTGGGCGCTATGCCTTTGGGACGGATTCTTCCGCACCGTTGAATGAGCAGGGAAAAGCCTTAGTCAGGAAAATGGATGAACTCGGAATCATCCTGGACGCAACCCATCTCTGTGATCTTGCTTTTTGGGATGCTTTGGAGATTTACCAGGGACCTGTGTGGGCCAGCCATAATAATGTGCGGGCGCTTGTCGATCACAATCGTCAGTTCTCGGACGAGATGATCAAAGCTTTGACAGACCGGGGAGCGGTGATCGGAGGAGCTTTTGATGCCTGGATGCTAAGTCCGGGTTGGATCAGAGGAACGTCAACTCCAAAAGAACGGAATGTGACCATAGACACGGTACTCGATCACATGGATCATATTTGTCAGGTTGCCGGCAATGCAAATCACATCGGAATCGGTTCCGACCTCGACGGGGCTTTCGGGACTGAGCAGTCTCCCGCTGATCTGGAAACGATCGCAGATTTACAAAAAATTCCTGACCTCCTTCGGAAAAGAGGTTATTCGGAGTCCGACGTCAAAAAAGTAATGGGAGGGAATTGGTTGAACTTTTTGAAGAGAGCATGGTCTTAGATTTGGATTATTAGAACTATTCCAACAAATGACGCTTGCATAAATACTTCTTATTGGATTATTTGCGAAGTGCAATTACCCAACCTCTAATTATATGAGAATAAAATATTTACTCCTTTTCGGATTCTTCCTCTTTACCGCTTTCTCCTCCTTTTCTCAAAAAATCATAGTGTCCGCAAATCACTCGGATGCAAAATTTTTCCTTCTGAGTGATTACGATGATTCCGAGCAACAAGAGTTGGGAACCGGAACAATCGAGCTTAAGCTGGAAAAGGATTCTAGAAATCGAATCAAAGTGACAAAACCCGGTTACGAACCGGTCATCAAGGAATACAACAAAGATCTGAAGTGGGACAAGGATCAGAAAGTTTTGATTGAAGAACGCAGAGTTGAAATCAGCGCCGAACCCTACGATGCTGAAATCTTTGTTGACGGTAGAATGATCGGTTCAAAAGCAATCTACATGGTGATTGGTAAAGACAGGTTCCTGACTGTCGATGTCAAAAAGCCTGGTTTTGTGACCGCTTCAAAAGTTTATTACAATTCTCCGGATAAAGAAACTCCTCCCTTAAAAGATCATTTTGAGCTGAAGGACAGACAAGTTCGTCTTGAAGTGATGCCTGCTGACGCTACCGTTTCTGCAAATGGTATTTCCATGGGCAGAGGAAATCAGGATATAAAAATCATTAATGGCGATTGTGTCACTGTGACAGTAAACAAAGACGGTTTTGTAGAATACACGAAGGTATTTTGCAATAAAGAAGGAGATGCTGAGCCTCCGATAAGAGACAAAGCAATCCTCGAAGACAGATTAGTGAAAATCACAACCAATCCTGTCGATGCATCTATCGAAATCGGCGGAAAGCGAGTAGGCAATGGCAATTATGATCTGAAGGTTCCAAAAAATGCTTGCGTAGAAATTAGAATCACTAAAGACGGCTTTATCCGATATGTAAAAAACTACTGCAACCAGGCAAATATGCAGGAGGTACCAACCACAGATTTGATCGAGATGTCGGTGGACGAAGCTTATACTTCTTCAGTTTCTTCTGACTTGGCTAACGTACGAATCACCGTTCCGGTAAATACGGTTCGCTCTCCTGAAGAGGCCTGGAGAATTCTCAGCTCCATAGTTACCCGTTATTTCGATATTTTGGAGACAGTCGATTTCAATACCGGATATCTGACTACTTCCTGGCAGGTTCAGAATTTCCAATCCAGCGTCATCCGAACTCGTGTAATCGTGAGCAGCGGAGGAAATTCCGATCAGTTGGCTTATGCAGTGAAGCTTGTAAGTCAGGAAGCAATTCTGGACGGACAAACTCAAGTCACAGTCAAAGACGATGAGAAATTTGAAGATTGGGCCAGAATCCTTAAGAAATACGAAGGCTTGATCCAGGAAGTCCAGGCACGCTTACAGAAATAAAATTCTGAATTCCATGGTAAAACCCCCGAAAGAAATCTTTCGGGGGTTTTATTTTTTAAATTTTTTAAAAAAATTATTTAGGATATCAATCGATTTCCTCTGTGTATTTATGCTTTCCCTAGGCTCTTGGCCTTTTAGGTGGATTTTTCCAATTCCGAAACTTTGTAATTTATCCAGCAGAAAGGTGATTTTATCCTCTTTTGGATCTACCCAAAATAAACCAAATGCGAAAACCCAAACTCTCATTTTCCCAGATCATCAACATGAACGTTGGTTTTTTTGGGATTCAATACAGCTTTGGACTGCAGCAGAGTGCGGTCAATCCCATCTATGATATGCTGGGTGCTGCCCCGGATGAAATTCCGCTTTTAAACCTTGCCGGACCCATGACTGGCCTTCTAATTCAGCCAATTATCGGAGCACTGAGCGATAGCACCTGGAGCGAAAAATATGGGAGAAGAAAACCTTACTTTTTTATCGGTGCCCTGATGTGCAGCATCTGTCTGTTTTTCTACCCATTTAGCAGCACGCTTTGGATGGCTGCAGGTTTACTTTGGGTGTTGGACGCAGCAAATAATACTGCGATGGAACCCTATCGCGCTCTGATTGCCGATTCACTTCCCGAAGAACAATACGGGCAGGGCTTTTTGACCCAAAGCTTCTTTACCGGCCTAGGGATTACCTTGGCTAATATTTCACTTTTCGTTTTCCAGATTTTCTTCAAAGGAACCATCGGGTCACTGCCCATGTGGGTTTATGCATCCTTTTTCCTCGGGACGATTTGTTCGATTACCTCAGTTTTGTGGAGCATATCCAAAACTCCTGAATATCCTCCTTCTCCGGAAGAATTGAAACTTCTAAAGGAAAGAAACAAAGGAATGCCTCATCCGACGATCCAGTTTTTCCTGTCGATATTGACCACCTTAGTTGCCTATTTGGTGTTTTTCACCCTATTAATTCCATCAATTTTTGATCGGAATCTCATCCGAAAAACTATTCACTGGGCCGAAAACAATCCCACGGCCAAGGTGCTATTTGCTCAAAATCTCGAAATCATCGAGTCCATCATCCAGATGCCTTCTGTGATGTGGAAACTTGCTCTGGTTTATCTTTTCCAGTGGTATGCGCTCTTCTGCTATTGGCAAAATGCAGCAAAAAGTATCGCTCTTTCCGTCTGGGATGCTACACCTTCGAGTGATCCATCCAAATACGAAGAAGCTGTCGGCTGGACCGGTCTTGTCAATGGTTGGTACAATATCGTGACTTTCCTTTCCGCCTTTTTTCTAGTTGGATTAGCCCGGAAATTCGGGCCAAAAAAAGTCCACTTCTTCTGTCTGATCCTAGCAGGGGTCGCCCTGATCGTCTTTCCGATGATCGAGAATAAATACCTGCTCTTTGCTCCTATGACCGGATTTGGAGTTGCATGGGCGAGTATGATGGGTATCCCTTACTTGCTGGTGGTCAATGAAATTCCGAAAGAGCGCTATGGGGTCTATATGGGAATCATCAATATGATGATCGTGATTCCGATGATATTGCAGACGTTGAGCTTTGGGTTCATTTCCAAAACTTTCCTCCAAAATGACGCAGGTCAAGCCATCACTTTTGCAGGAATTCTCCTCCTGATTGCAGCCGCCTCAACATTACGAATCAAGGAAAATAAACAAGTAGATCCTGACACCGCTCCGATTTCAGCAGGACATTAATTAATAGTTTAACAAATTCAGTTACCCGTTAATGCACACCGAATCCCTACTTCAGGAAAAAGTCAAGGAACTTTTACAGGCCAACTTTCTGGATGAAACGAAAAAAGACAAGCTTTTCGTGACACGTCTTTTTCATCATTTGCCGGTCATTCATCTACTTTTTGGAGAAATCTATGGATCACATTCGGAAGCTGAAAATCAGTTTTTTCAGCTCATTGGCAGCTTGATAACCGGGTATCAATCGAGGGAAAAAGATCTAATTAAACGCGATGAGGAAAAAGCCAAGCAAGGTATCTGGTTTCTCAGCAATGAGCTCGCCGGAATGAGCTTGTACGTAGACCGCTTCTGCGGAAATTTAAAATCCATGCCTGAAAAACTCCCCTATTTAGAGGATTTAGGAGTGAATTTCCTTCACATTATGCCAATTTTCGAAAGTCCTGAAGGTGAAAGTGACGGTGGATATGCTGTGTCTGATTTTAGAAAAGTGGACGAGCGATTTGGGACTTTGGACGACTTGATTTCCCTTCGGAAAAAGATGCATGCAAGCGGCATGTACCTGATGATGGATATCGTACTCAATCATACTTCTCACCATCACGATTGGGCAAAAAAGGCGAAAGCTGGAGATAAATTCTACCAGGATTTCTTCTATACTTATGACAATCGCTGGATTCCGAATGAATTTGATGAGACCATGCCGGATATTTTCCCCGAGAGTGCTCCCGGCAATTTTACGTGGAATGCCGAAATGGGAAAATGGGTCATGACCGTCTTTCACAATTATCAGTGGGATTTGAATTACACCAATCCGGCGGTCTTCCGCGAGATGTTGGAAAACATCCTTTTCTACGGAAATCTGGGTGTGGATTTGCTTCGGATTGATGCTCCTGCATTTATATGGAAGAAAACCGGAACAAGTTCTCAGAATCTTCCGGAGGCACATACTTTACTTCAGTTGATCAAGCAATGTGTTCAAGTAGCAACTCCTGGGATGGCACTTCTTGGAGAGGCAATCGTCGCTCCAAAGGAGATACTGAAGTATTTCGGAACCGGAGAATTCATTGCTCAGGAATGTGATTTTGCCTATAACGCTACGCAGATGGCCTTGCAATGGGACATGTTGGCCTCTGGCGAAACCCAAATCATGCTGAATGCCCAACATGAAATTTTAAAAAAACCATTCGGAACTTCCTGGATTACCTATACCCGGTGTCATGATGACATTGGCTTGGGATATGACGATTACATGATCGCTCAGGCGAGAAAAGATTCCTACCAACATCGGAAGTTTTTGAAAGATTATTATTCATTCTCTGAAGATCAATGGATGAGTCCGGCACGTGGTGCACTTTTCTCCTCCAACCCAAAGACGGGAGATGCCCGAATCAGCGGGACCCTAGCATCCCTTTGCGGTCTTGAAAAGGCACTGATTGAAAAAAACGAACAGGCCATCGACCAGAGCATCCAAAAAATCCTGATGATGCAGGCGCATTCCATTTTCTTGGGAGGGTTACCCATGCTTTTCTATGGTGATGAAGTCGGCTATACCAATGACTACAGCTATCAAAACAATCCCGGGAAAAGCTATGATAATCGATGGATGCATCGTCCAAAAATCGATTGGGAAAAAGTTGGGAAAGCTAAAAAAACGGGAACTGTAGAAAACCGGATTTTCTCAGGAATAAAAAAACTTCTCTCAATCCGAAGACAAAGAGCACTTTTCAGTGATATGAGCAACATTAATTGGCTGAGTCCGCACAATATTCATGTGGCTGGATTTGTCAGAAGGATGGGAAATGAGCGGATTTATTGCCTATTTAATTTTTGTAATAGTGCTACTCGCCTGACATGGTATGCATTCCGGGAGCAAGGAGAAGATGCCGAAATTCTCGAAGATCTATGGACTGGAAGGGAGTTTCGGATAGGCACTGATCATGAACATTTGATTTTGCAACCTTACGAATTTTTGATTCTGGAGCCTAAATAAGGAAATAGACTTTATTTTCCGCTTTTAGAAACTCTTATCGCCTTTGGGAAGACTGCCTCACTATCAAATCTGTTTTCATTTCTATCATTTCATTCTCACCGAGTTCATGATTTTTGATCAAGTTGATCAAGATTTCCGTGGCTTTTTGTCCCATTTCAAAACCGTGCTGATCCACCGAACTGAGATTGGGTGAAATATATTCTGAAAGCATCCAATTGCTAAAGCCCATCAGACCGATTTGCCCCGGCACTTCATATCCAGCTGACTTTAGGTATTTTATCACTCCCAGAGCCACCAAATCAGTGATACAAAAAATCGCATCAGGAGGATTAGGCCCTTCCATCAGTTCTTTGGTTAAATCAAACCCTTCCGATTCCAAAATATCCCAGCAGCCTTTTACCCATTCCTCACGGAACTCCAATCCGTGATCTTCCAGTGCTTTTTTATAGCCCTCAAATCTTCCATGAGCGTTTTTCACCTCTATTCTTCCACTGAGATGGGCGATTTTTCGATAGCCGTTTTCAATTAGATTTTTGACGGCTTGATACGCTCCGTTGAAATCGTCAACCACCACCTTGGGAGAAATTACGTGATCGGTGATTTTATCAAACTGGACTATAGGCTTCCCCTCTTCCAAAAAGTCCTGAAGATGATCAGCTTCAAAAGTTTCATTGGAGACCGAAATCACCAATCCATCCACTCCAGAACCAAGTAAAGTCCGGCAGGCAAAAATCTCTCCGCTTTTCACATCCCCGGATTGAGACACCAAGACGTGATATCCGTGTTTTTTGGCTGTCTCAATCACTCCTGAAATAGTCGTGGAGAAAAAATGGTGAACGATATGCGGGACAACCAAGCCGATCAGAGAAGTGCGGTTTTTTCGAAAATTGACTGCTAAGGTATTGGGCACATAGTTGTGCTTTTCGGCGTACTCTTTGACCTGTCGGATGGTTTCCACAGAAATGGAATGGTAACCGTTCAGCGCCCTGGAAATGGTCGAGGGAGAAAGGTTGAGCGCAAGCGCAATATCTTTTAGAGTAATTTTTCGCTTTTCAGACATGTACTGGTTAGTTTGGGTTCAATAAGTTATTTGATTTGAGCAGAGTTAGCAATTCCACAGGCAAAGGCCACATGAAAAAAATCATAAAAACGACTGAATTGTGAATTCTGGTCCATTTTTAAAAAAGATCTATATTTAACCATTTGAGATAGAGGAGTCCAAATCAACAAAACCCAAAAACCTATGAAACCGATTATACAGATCTCTTTAGATCTGACCAACATCGACGAGGCACTTGAAACCGCAGCCCTGGCCATGCGTGCCGGAGTAGATTGGCTGGAAGCAGGCACACCTTTGATCCTGGCAGAAGGACTTCACGGAGTGAGGAAATTACGTGAAGCATTTCCCGGAGTTCCGATCGTAGCCGATCTTAAAACCATGGATGGTGGTTACCTCGAAGCAGAAATGATGGCCAAAGCCGGAGCCACTCACGTGGTAGTAATGGCTCGTGCTCACGCCGAGACAATCAAATGTGTAGTGCAAGCCGGAAAAGACTTCGGAGTGAAAGTAATGGGTGACAACATGGTTTGCCCTGATATGGTGGAAGGCGCCAGATTTTTAGAAGATCTTGGTTGCGACTATGTGATTCACCACATCGGATACGATGAGCGAAGAGGAATCGCAGCAGCAGGGCACAGGATGCCAAGTCCGCTGGATCAATTACGCGAAGTTGTCAAAGCCGTTAATATCCCGGTTCAGGCTGTCGGTGGACTTTCTCTTGAACAAGCGATTCAATGTCCACAATATGGAGCACCTTTGGTAGTCCTCGGAGCGCCTTTGACTATCGATGCGGATGCTTTCAAAACTGCCAATGGAGATCTTGAATCTTCCCTGCGGAAAATTTGCGAAGCTATCCACGCACAAGTAACAGCCAACCCAAAAAACTTATAAATCCATGTCTTCATCCACTAAATCTGCAGCAGTTGTTAATTATTCCGAGGTCAAAGGATCGGTAGAAATCAGAGAAATCCCCATTCCCGAAATCGGTGAAGACGATGTGTTGCTCGAAGTAGAAAATGTTGGCGTATGCGGATCTGACCTTCATCAATGGACTTCAGATCATAGCTGGCAAGTCAACTATCCCGTAGTTCTGGGTCATGAATTTGGCGGCAAAATCGCTATGCTGGGAGCAAGAGTCTCCGGCTGGAATGTTGGTGACCGCGTAGTCAGCGAAACTGCCGCCGTGATTGACACTCAAAATCCCATGAGCAGGGTCGGCTTATACAATCTTGATCCGACCCGTAAAGGATTTGGCTACGGCGTGAATGGTGCGATGACCCGGTTTGTCCGTGTTCCGGCAAGATGCCTTCACCATGTTCCTGATTCTTTGTCATTCGAGGAAGCCTGCCTCACCGAACCTTGCTGCGTGGCATATAATTCTGTCGTTGGCAATTCAAATGTAAAACCCGGTGACAGAGTTCTCGTGATCGGACCCGGGACAATCGGGATTCTTTGCGCAGCAGTAGCAAGACTTTGCGGAGCTGAAGTAGCAATTCTCGGACTTGAAGCGGATCGCGGAAGACTTGAAATCGCCAGAAAATACGGTGTCGAACCGCTGGTTAATTCCGCTACAGACTGGGCCAGAAAACGAGACGGCCTGGGCGCGGATCTGGTTGTGGATGCTGCCGGCGTGAGCGCTACATTGAAAATAGCCATGGACCTGGTTCGCCCAAATGGTCAGATCACCAAAGTCGGCTGGGGACCTCAGCCGTTGAATTTCTCGATTGATCAGATCGTCCAGAAAAATGTACGCCTTCAGGGAAGTTTCAGTCACAACTGGCCGATTTGGGAGAAAGTAATCGGAATTCTTGCAAGCGGTGCGCTTGACGTGAAACCAATCATCGGCGGAGTTTGGCCGATTACAGAATGGCATGAGGCATTTGAAAAAATGCACACAGGTCAGGTGGTAAAAAGCGTCTTGAGACCTGTCTGAAATGAGGCTTAAAGATAAAATAATCATCGTCACCGGTAGCACGATGGGGATCGGCAAAGCCATCGCCAAACGCACAGTAGCCGAAGGTGCCAAAGTCGTTTTGCATGGGTTGGAGGAGGAATCAGGCTTGGAAGTCCTTGCCGAACTTGGAAAAGAAAATGCAGTCCTGCATATCGAAGATCTTTCAGCCGACGGCTCTGCTCAACGACTCGTTGATCTGGCTGTGAAAACCTGGGGGAAACTTGACGCGGTAGTCAACAATGCGGCAATGGTCGTCACCTCCAATATCAGTAACACAGATAAGGCATTTCTGGAAAAAGTACTCGATGTGAATACCATCGCTCCCTTCCTTTTGATCCAGTCCGCTTTGCCCCTTTTAACCAAAACCAAAGGCGTGATTTTGAATATCGGTTCGGTCAATGCCTGGAGCGGTGAACCCAATTTATTGGCTTACAGCATTTCCAAAGGCGCTTTGATGACAATGACCAGAAATCTCGGCGATGCACTTCCCCGGGAAAATGGAGTTCGTGTCAATCAAATCAATCCCGGATGGGTCCTGACTGAGAAGGAAATGCTACGCAAAAAAGAGCATGGGTTGCCAGCAAACTGGTATGAAGACCTGCCTGCAATGTATGCCCCGGCGGGAAGAATCCTCTGGCCGGAAGAGATTGCGGCCGCGGCTATTTATTGGCTGGCTGACGAAAGCGGGCCAATCAGCGGTCAGGTCGTTGATCTCGAGCAATACCCGATGATGGGAAGAAATGCCCCTAAGGACACAAGTACGATTCCTTCGAAATAACTGATTTTTGGATATACGCTTTTCTGCCACTTGATGAATGACCTCTTGATAGTGGGCTGGAAGACGGATGACCGAAGACCGAAGAAATCCAGAGTTTCTCGTTTTCCAGTTGTCAAATATTAATAGTGGTAAAGTTGAGAATTTGCACAAATTGATTTCTTAAAATACAATAAGACCCAAAAAGTTAAAATCAATGCCAAAATTAGCCGCGTTCCCAAAAGCATTTATGCAAGAGCTTTGCAAGGATGGGACCATGAAAATCGCAGATTGGATAGCATTAGCTTCCAAACTTGACATCCAGGGTTTGGAGTGGTATGCCGGTTTTCTTGAAATGGAGGATCAAAGTAAGTGGCCGGAATTTCGCAAAATGGTGGAGGACACAGGAAAAGTAATTCCCATGATGTGCTGCTCGCCGGACTTTACCCATCCTGATCGGGCTTTCCGCGAGAAAGAAATCCAGAAGCAAAAACACTGGATCGACATGACGTACATTCTGGGCGGATCCTATTGTCGGGTACTTTCCGGTCAAAAAAGGCCCGTGCTGTCGATAGAAGAAGGAGTAAAATTCGCTTCAGAAAGTATTCAGGAATGTTTACCCTATGCTCAGGAAAGGGGAATTACGCTGATTCTGGAAAATCACTACAAAGATGATTTTTGGGAGTATCCGGAATTTGCTCAAAAAATGGATGTTTTCAGCCTCCTGGTCAACAGCATCCATCATCCGAATTTTGGAGTGAATTACGATCCGAGCAATACTTTTCTGGCGGGGGAAGATCCGCTGGAGCTTCTATATAAAGTATCTGACCGGGTGGTGACCATGCATGCCAGCGACCGATATCTGAAATACGGAACCATTGAGGACTTACGAAATGAAGAAGGTGGCGCTTTGGGCTATGCCAAAAGGCTTAGCCATGGGGAAATCGGAAAAGGCATGAATGACTACGATGCCATTTTCACCGAGTTGAAACGAGTCGGCTTTAACAGTTGGATTAGCATTGAGGATGGAGTGGATGGCATGGACCAATTGGAAAGAAGCGTCGCATTTTTAAAGAAAAAAATAGCCTATTATTGGCCTGAAAAATAACTTATTACCTATGGAAGTCATTAATCTATATCAATCCCAATGTACTCTCGGGGAAGGCCCATATTGGCATGCTGAAAGAAAAAGCTTTTTTTGGGTAGATATTGAAAAAGGAGAATTATACGAATATCACTTTGCCACCAAAAAAACCACGACCCGGAAATTTAATTACCGCCTTTCCCTGGTATTGGAAGGTCAGGGTGAGTATTTACTTCTGGCCTTGGACCGAAAAATTGCCCGTTTCGATATTGAAACCGAAAAATTGGAATGGCTGATCGAAATAGAAGAAAGTCAGCCACTCAATAGGTTCAATGACGGAGCATGCGATGCCGACGGAAGACTATGGATAGGGACCATGAGCACCAAATTTACACCGGGATCAGGTTCGCTTTACAGGATTGATTCAGAGCTAAATCCGGAAAAAATGTTGGGGAAGATCACTATTTCCAACGGAATGGCCTGGACTGCCGATAATCAAACCTTCTACTATATTGACAGTCCAACCCGGGAAATAAAAGCATATCAGTTTGATGTGGAAACAGGAGAAATCAACTTTGATCGAACAGTAATCCGTGTGCCGAAAGAATTGGGTACCCCCGACGGAATGAGCATTGATCAGGATGGGAAACTCTGGGTTGCACACTACGGTGGCTTTGGGGTTTATTGCTGGGATCCGGAAAACGGAAAGCTTTTGAAAAAAATCGTATTACCCGTTCCCAATGTAACATCCTGTGTTTTTGGGGGTGAAAATTTGGATCATTTGCTGATCACCACGGCAAGAGAAAATCTAAGCGAGGCCCAGCTGAAGCAATATCCGCAGAGCGGAGATGTTTTTCTGGTGAAAACAAATACCCGGGGATACTTACCAAATCAATGCGGATTCTGACATCTGAAAAGCAAAAAAGGTGAAGCAGAGGCTTCACCTTTTTTGAATCAAAACCTTGTTCCGGTGCATTGGGAATAAGCCCTTAGCTATTAATTTCCAGCAAGCCAGGAATCAACGCATCCAATTGAAATTTACTCCGACCCAAAATGAAAAAAACATTTCTATTGATTTTTTGCCTGATATTTTCATTTGGATTTACCCCTAAGCCATTGACTTGGGTAGCAATTGGAGATTCCATTACTTATCTGAATGATCATCAAAACGAGACCGGCAACCGGATAACCAAAGGGTACCTGACCTTGGTCACCGATAAATTTCCCAATGTACAGGTGACAAACAAGGGTTATAATGGTTGGACAGCCGTCAAAATTGCAACTGACTTTGATAAACTCGCTATTCCAAAAGCGGATGTCTACAGCATCCTTCTTGGCACAAATGATTGGTGGGGAGGAAAAGCATTGGGAACCTTTGATGATTATCAAAATGGTACCGGCACAGGGACGGTTTATGGATCGTTCAGAGTAATCATCAATAATTTACGACGTCTGAATGATCAGGCAAAGATTATATTGATAACACCTATGCAACGGGTGGATTTTGTTTACATCAATGATTTTAAAAACAATGCGTACGGTTCTTATCGGGAAAAAAATGGGCAGCAACTTGAGCAGTTTGCGGATGCCATTGCAGCTATTGGCAAGGCTGAAAATTTTCAGGTAGTGGATTTATACCATAAAAAAGGAATGGAGCACTCCCGTTTGGTCAAATTTAAGCGATTAAAAGACCCTCACACAGGAGAATACAAGAATTTTAAATATCCTGATTTTATTGATGTGCCATTTGTTCCGACTACCGATGAATACCCCTATCCCGAAAAATCCATCAACATCACTTATGATGGACTTCATCCTTCGGACAAAGGTTATCGATTGATTACAAGAGAATTACTTCCAATTTTTAAAGAGTTTTCAAAGGAAATGCAGGAGTGATTTTTCCTTGAGAGTTAAAAATCGAGTCAGTTTTAGAAAAAAACAGGCCGCAGGTAAATCTGCGGCCTGTTTTGTAGCCTAGCTAGGAATCGAACCTAGATCTAGCGTTTAGGAAACGCTTGTTCTATCCGTTGAACTACAAGGCCATAAGAACAGGCATGCAAGATAAAGTAATTCTACCCTTTAAGGCAAATATTACCCGGGCAAGTTGTGGCTTTTCAAGGATTTACCCTATATTTGCACTCCAAAATTAGGATGGACGGGTTCCATCCACTAACTAAATACATCAAATTTATGTCAGTAAAAATCAGATTAGCACGTCGAGGTAGAAAGAAAATGGCTATCTACGATGTGGTTGTAGCTGATGCTAGAGCTCCACGTGATGGACGCTTCATCGAAAAGATCGGGTCTTACAACCCAAACACAAATCCCGCTTCCATCAACATCAACAATGAGCGCGCTCTTAAATGGTTGTTGAACGGAGCTCAGCCTACCGATACCGTGAAAGCTATGCTTTCTTACAGAGGTATCATGCTGAAAAAACACCTTCAAATTGGTGTATTGAAAGGCGCAATCGATCAGGCAACTGCTGATGCTAAGTTTGAAGCATGGTTGGCTGACAAAGATTCTAAAATCGCCGGTAAAGTAGACACCATCACTAAAGCAAAAACTGACGCTCGTCAGAAAGCTCAGGATGCTGAAACTGCTAAAAACCAGGCAAGATTGGGCGCTTTCAAAGCAAAAGAAGATCAGCAAAAAGCGATGTTAGCTGCTGCTGAAGCTGCAAACAATCCTGCTCCTGCTGCTGTAGAAGCAACTGAAGAAGCTGCTCCTGAAGTTGCTCCTGAGGCACCTGCCGAAGGCGAAACTGAAGCATAATATATAAGTCCGCATGAACAAAGACCAATGCTTTCAATTAGGCTACGTGGGCAAAGTTCATGGACTTCGTGGAGAAGTAATGGTAACGTTAGATGTAGATTATCCTGAGGATTATGAAGATCTAAAGCACGTTTTCCTTGAGCAAAAATCCCGGCTGGTACCGTTTTTCCTGGAGCACTTTGTACTCCAACCCGGAAATAAAGCATTAGCAAAATTCGAGGATCTCAACTCAATCGAGCAGGTAGAATCACTGGTAGGATCGGCAGTTTATCTTCCGCTTACCGCACTGCCCGAACTGGAAGAAGGCCAATTTTACTTCCACGATTTGATTGGATTCGAGGTCTTTGACGAGACCAAGGGACTGATCGGACCAATTCAGGTTGTTTACGACCTGGAAACACAGGATCTCCTGGGGGTTACACACAAAGGGAAAGAAATTCTGATTCCAATTCAGGATGAAATCATTCTCAAAGTGGACATGGCAGCTAAAAAAGTTTACTGCCGGTTACCGGAAGGTTTACTTGAAATCTATTTGGAAGACTGATCCATGCACATTGATATTATCTCTGTGGTGCCGGGATTGCTGGAAGGACCTTTTTCTCATTCTATTCTGAAAAGAGCAGAAGAAAAAGGGTTGGCCACAATTCGCGTCATTAACCTGCGGGATTATTCAGTGAGCAAACAAAAGCAAGTCGACGATTATGCTTTTGGAGGAGGAGCCGGAATGGTCATGATGATCGAGCCAATAGCCCGATGCATCGAGGCACTTCAGAAGGAGCGAACGTATGATGAAATCATCTACATGACCCCGGACGGAGTTACGTTTGACCAATCCATGGCCAATGCACTTTCGCTCAGCCAAAACCTCTTGATCCTCTGTGGTCATTATAAGGGAGTGGACGAGCGGGTGAGGGAGAAATTCATCACCAAAGAGATTAGCATTGGTGATTTTGTTCTTTCCGGAGGTGAATTGGCAGCAGCTGTAGTGGCCGACGCTATTATTCGCCTGATACCGGGAGTACTGAATGACGAATCCTCTGCTTTGACAGATTCTTTCCAGGATGGACTGCTGGCACCGCCGGTGTACACTCGCCCCGCAGAATACGAGGGGATGAAAGTACCGGACATATTGCTCTCAGGCCATGAAGCCAAGATAGACGAATGGAGATTTGAAGCATCGGTTCGCAGAACCCGCGAAAGAAGACCCGACTTGCTCACCAAGCAGGGTAGCGGAAAAAGCGATTTAGAATCGAATAAGAAGTAATTATATAAGCCACGCGTTGGCAAACGGCGAAAGCATAAAAAATAAAGCTATGAGCGATTTAATGAAAATAGTAGAAGCGGAATACAGCGAAGCAAGAGCTAAATTCCCTTCATTCAAAGCTGGTGACACCATCAACGTACACGTACGTATTAAAGAAGGTGCCAAGGAGCGTATCCAGCAGTTCCAGGGAACTGTAATTCAGCGTAGAAACCCGAACTCCAATGGTGAAACTTTCACTGTTAGAAAAATCTCTAACGGAATCGGTGTAGAAAGAATCTTCCCTATCATCTCTCCTGCTATCGAGCAAATCGATCTGTTGAGACAAGGTAAAGTAAGAAGAGCTCGTTTGTTCTACCTAAGAGGTCGTCAGGGAAAAGCTGCACGTATCAAGGAGAAAATCAGAGCAAGAAACTAAGAAGTCTTCTTCTCAAAATAAAAAAATGGAACTCAGCAATGGATTCCATTTTTTTTGTTAAGTCGCTGATTTTAAATAGGTATGTACGATTTCTTACCAGTATGAGAATTCTCTTTGGGTAAATAATTCGACTTGCTCACCACAAGTGGACGGAAGACCTATGACGGAAGACCGAAGAAATCAAAATCCTGCGTTTTCCAGTATTTTCACTGTTCAGACTTTCGGATTTCTGGTTGCCTTTTTCCTCTTCGCCTGGCTGGAAAAAAGGATCCGAATGGAAAGTTAGTCAGACACGAACCCGGTTCCTTTTGAAATCAAGCTCATTTTCCTGGTAGACCGCACTCAAAATCAAATCAATCTGCCCGGAATGGGAAAATCTGCTTTCATCCCTGTTTTCCAACTTCCAATCTCTGCCATCCAAACCCTTTTCTCTGTTCCCTATTCCCTTCTTTCCTGCTTTATTCCCTATCTTTACGCCCTGATCAAAAAATCAAACCAAGGCCTGCAAATCACGGTTTTCAGGACATTGACATAGATATCCATGAGTAGAGAAGTTAGAGTAAGATTTGCTCCATCCCCGACAGGAGCTTTGCATATCGGCGGTGTGCGCACTGCCCTTTACAACTATCTTTTTGCAAAAAAAATGGGAGGAAAATTCCTCCTGAGAATAGAAGATACTGATCAAAACCGATTCGTACCCGGAGCGGAAGACTACATCAAAGAATCTCTTGAGTGGCTGGGTATTTCCCCGGAGGAAAGCCCATGGAATCCCGGAGATTGCGGACCCTATCGACAGTCTGAGCGCAAGCCAATGTACATGCAATACGCGCTCGATCTGATCGAAAAAGGTCATGCTTACTATGCGTTTGACACTCCCGAGGAACTCGATGCCATGCGGGATCGATTGACAGCGGCACGAGTTGTCTCTCCTCAATACAACAGCATCACCCGAACTCAGATGAGAAACTCCCTCACCCTTCCTGAGGATGAGGTTAAAGAACTTCTCGAGTCCGGTCAGCACTATGTGATCCGAATCAAGATTCCCCGCAAGGAGGAAGTTCGTCTTCATGACATGATCCGTGGCTGGGTGATGGTTCACTCCTCTACCCTGGATGACAAAGTCCTGATGAAATCCGACGGCATGCCGACTTATCACCTGGCAAACATCGTGGACGATCATTTGATGAGAATCACACACGTAATTCGCGGTGAAGAGTGGCTTCCTTCTGCCCCTCTTCACGTATTGCTTTACAGATATTTTGGCTGGGAAGATACCATGCCTGAGTTTGCTCACTTGCCTCTTTTATTGAAGCCTGACGGAAACGGAAAGCTATCCAAGCGTGATGGTGACAAGCTGGGATTCCCGGTTTTCCCGATCAATTGGACTGACCCTGTTACCGGAGAAACTGCCTCTGGATTCCGTGAGCAAGGATATTTGCCAGATGCTTTCCTGAATTTCCTTGCCTTCCTCGGCTGGAATCCTGGTGATCACAGAGAAATTTTCTCATTAGATGAAATGGTTGAAGCTTTCTCTATCGAGCGTATCGGCAAGTCAGGAACCAAGTTTGACATTGCAAAAGCCAAATGGTACAACGAGCAATATTTGAGAGCCAAATCCAACACCGAACTGGCAGGATTTGTAATCGCAGATGCTGCTGCTGAAGGACTGGAAATCAGCCAGGAAAAAGCAGAAGCAATCGTAGCTTTGACAAAGGAAAGAGCAACTTTCGCAGCGGATCTCTGGAGAGAAAGCAAATTCATGGTCATCCCTCCGGCAAGTTTTGATCCGGAAACAGCTTCCAAAAAATGGAACTCCGATGCGGTGAAAGTGCTCAGCAATTACGCCAATTCCATCACCGGATTTACCGGAACTTACGATGCTGTCACTGCGAAATCGATGCTGGAAACCTCTGCAGAAGCGGAAGGGATCAAGCTTGGCAAAGTGATGCAAGCCGTAAGATTGGCAATTACCGGACTGGGAGTTGGGCCTGATCTCATGGAGGTGTTTGCTATTTTGGGCACCAAAGAAGTCGCATCAAGAATTCAGTTTGCTTTGGCTACCTTAGAGGTAGTCGGTTAACAATACAGCCATGGCAAAGAAGAAAAAGAAAGAAGAAGACCCAAAGGTTCACGAAGAACTGAAAGGTTTCAAAATGGAAATCAATTCCTTCGGGGAGATTTCCTCCTCGTTTTCGATTGACAAAATCAATGAATTCCTAAATAAAAATGTGGAAGACAAAAAGTTGAAAGACCGTGAGGGCATGAAATCGGACGACGAAAAGGAATCCTGAATCTGATTTTAAAACCCTGTCAAAATTTACTTATTGAACAAAAGCTCCTATTCGGAGCTTTTGTTCTTAAGATTAAAATCTTAATTTTCAGAATCACTATATTCAGCCAATGATTCGATTTTTTTTGATTCTCTTATTTTATCTTTTGCCATTTTTCGGGCACGCTCAATCCTCTGAAATAACAGGAAAAGTCATCAACAAAAGTTCCGGTCTGCCTGTACCGGAATGTCATGTTTTCATTCCGGGATCAAGTTTCCAGGCATTTTCCGATTCATCAGGCAATTTCAACCTTACAAATATTCCTCTCGGAAGATGGCAAATAGTGGCAGTTTTAAGTGGATTTGAATTTCTTCAGGACAGCGTTTTACTAGTCCCTGCCAAGCCGTTTTCCAAAGAAATACAGCTGACACCTATCCCGGGACCATCCCCTGTTTCAAATGAACTAAGTGAAGGGAAAAGAAAGAATCTTGAGAAGGAATTTCTGAAAGTCTTCTTAGGCAAGAATGTCAATGACCTGGAGATCTCCCTGCTGAACCCCGATAAATTGGTTTTTGAGAAATCCACTGACAAGACAATGACTGTTTCTGCAGAGGAGCCGATATTTTTTAAGAATAATCTCACCGGTTACTTGATATCCGTTTATTTCAAGCATTTCAAACTTGAAGCCTCCAATCAGGAAATCTCCCTGATCGCCTCTTTTTACGAACTTCCCGCGGAAAATAATTCCATCATTACACAAAGAAGAGAGACGAGGTTGGGCATCTACAAAAACTCCCTTGAGTTCAATTTAAGCGAATTGATGTCGGGAGAAACTTCTGCATTCAGCCCATCTCCGGATCCAAAAGTGGCAATCGGCAAAAATCCGGGAGAATATCTTTTAGACTTTAATCATCCTGTTTCGGTCAAATTATCAAATGGTAAAACCGGTACAATTGATTACACTGGAGAAAATATAGCCCTTCGAATAAATGGCTCCCCGATAGCCTATTCTAGTCTTATTCTCGGAGAAAATTTCTCAGATACTAATCCTGTTTTTGGACTGCCTGTTAATTTCAACGGGGACAAAATAATCCGATTGGCAAATCTGGAGCGCAATGCTCAGGTCATGCAGGAAAGAATATTTATTCATACTGATCGGCAGCATTACTGGCATCAGGAACACCTGCTTTTCAAAGCCTATATTCGCTACGGCAGTCCGCTTTTGGCGGAAGATATGAGTAAGGTTCTCCATGTAGAGCTATTGGATACAGGAGGAAATGTTCAACTTCATCGACTTTTTAAAATCGAAAATGGAACTGCTTCCGGATCGATTCTCTTGCCGGATTCCCTTTCGCAAAACAACTATTTACTGAGATCCTATACGGCCTGGAGCAGTAATTATGACAAGGACGGAGAATTTTTTAAGCCCATTCAAATCCTGGATCGCAGTCTGAAACCCATCAGTCAGAATCCCGAATCTGCCTCGGAAGGAATCACAGTCTTTACCGACAAGCAATCTTACGGGCCGGATGAATCTGTTCGGCTGAATATCATGGCATCAGATTCCAAAGGAAAACCAATCAATGCCAATTTATCTGTGACGGTATTGGACTTGAATCAGGCAAGTGTCCTTCCCGAGCAAGCAGATCTCAAATCCGCTCTTGAAATCATCAATACTACCCAAGACAAATCATCATTTGATAGACATGCCGAATCGGGATTTCAGATAAAAGGCTTCTTATTCACTCCCGAAGGAACTCCGATTGAAGGAAATATTACTGCTTTGATCAATAGCTATGAGAATATTAAAAAGCTGAAATCCGAAAAGGATGGAAGCTTTTACTTTCCACAGGCAAATTTTGAGGATAAATTTGAAATCTCTGTACAGGCAACTTCGAAGGAAGGGTTTCCAATCAAGAACATAAAAATGGAACTGGTGAGGTATCCCTCTTCTTACCTCCCTTCGGAATTTGATTTTCCGCCATTCACTACCAGAAGTATTATTCCCCTCACCAGGACGGAGATCGAAGAAGACATGGAAATCGGAGAAATTCTCATGGAAGAAGCGATCATAGAAAATAAAAGAGAAAGCACAATTGGCTCCATGCCATACGGAGTGCCGGATAATATCGTGAAAGCTGAAGACTTGACTCTCAATGGAAACGTAAATCAATTTCTAAATAGTCTGGCTGGAAAAATCCCGGGAATGCAAGTCTTTGGAACTCCGACTGCGGTGAAGTTTCGTGGAGGGGAACCTTTGGTGCTGGTCAATGGGGTGCCGGTAAGCCGAGCAGGAGAGCCCGTTATCAATGTCTTGGGCCAAATTGACATTTACTCAATAGACCGGGTTGAGGTAATCAAAAGACTGGTGCCCACCCTGGGGGATCAGGGCCGAAACTGAGTCATTTCTATTATTTTGAAAAGTGGTGAAGACCTCGAAAAAGCAAGAGAAGCCTATTCGAACAACTTTACTCTATTTGAATTTCAGGGCTTACAAGTAAATGAAAGCTTTGAAGAATTGATGCTAAAACAGCCTCAAAACCCGTGGACCATGGACCAAAAACCAACCCTCTATTGGAATCCAAATCTGGTGACAAACGAATCGAATCTTTCGAAAGCAGTAGAATTCAAAACGAACTCAAAGGCTGGCCCCATCTGGGTGGAAATCCAGGGAATAAGTGAATCAGGAGAACCTGTTTTTGGAAAATTCCTGATCAATGAAAACCCATCAAAAGACTAACCTAAATTTGAAAATGAAGGTTAAAGAAAGAAGATTATCCCTCCTCTTCAAAAATTGACAAGACCAAAGCATACTAACCAATTCAAATGAAAAAGAAACTGTCATTACTTGCTTTTTTTATAGCCTTCTGTTTTCAGGCTTTTGCCCAGACAGGAACGATCACCGGAGTAGTGAAAGATGCTGAAACCGGCGAAACACTTCCCTATTGCAATGTCTTCATCAACAATACGACCATCGCCACGGTGACCGATTTGGAAGGGAAATTCACGCTTTCAAACCTGGAATCTGGTCCACTGGAAGTTGGATTTTCTTTCATGGGCTATGTAGCCGAAACAAGAAAATTGACATTGAATCCAGGTGGAATTTCAACCGTGAACCTGAGTATGAAGCCGTTCGATCAGGAACTCAGTGATGTGGAAATCAAGGCTTCAAGAGATAAAGTCTGGGAGCGTGATCTTCGCAAATTTCAAAACCTCTTTCTGGGAAATGATCAAGTCGCATCACTTTCCACGATCCAAAACCCCTGGGCAATCGACTTTTCCGAAGGGGAAGAAAAAGGGACTTTTCTGGCTACTGCAATTCAGCCAATTGAAATCGAAAACAATTACCTGGGTTACAAAATCAGCTTTGATCTCAAGGAATTCTTTGACTCTCCGACCAATTACCGGATCGTGGGTGCGGCTCGATTTGAGGAAATGAAGCCTGAATCCGAAATTCAGCGCAGCACCTGGGAGAAAAACAGGGCTGAAGTTTACAAGAAATCTCCGATGAATATGTTTCGTGCGATGATCAATGGTCAGCAGGAACAAGAGGGATTTTTCCTCTACGGAGACAAACCGGGAGGATCAGCAAGTATGAACATGCGGTCTGACATTTTTTCGAATGAACTTGGAAAATCTGTCGTGCCTTACAAGCCTGAGCAACTTATAACCCCGGCTGACAAACCCGGAGAATATCTGATCGCTATGAAAGGCCGGATCGAAATCCATTACCAAAAAGGATATTCTCAAGTCAATACTTACAAAGATGCCCCATATCCGGTTTCCTGGCTTGAGGTAAATAACAGAACTGTGCGTGTGAGAGAAAACGGGATGGTCCTCAATCCTCAGGATCTTGTCTTCTCGGGAGACATGGATCAGAAGCGGATTTCTACGCTATTGCCGCTGGACTACGATGCAGAAAAAGCCATTCAGCTTCAAAACCTGGAACGAACCGCCGCCAATTTTCAGGAAAAAATCTACCTCCACACCGACAAGCCTTATTACTACGCCGGCGATCAGCTTTTCTTTAAAGCCTATTTCAACTATGGTAATCCCTACCTGCGGGATGAGCTCAGCAAGATCTTGCATGTCGAAGTCATCAATGAGGCTCGTGACTTTATCGTCGAAAAGAAATTCCAGATTCGCGATGGAATTGTCGTTGGCAATTTCTCCCTTCCCGACTCGATAATCGAGGAGAAGTACTTTCTCCGAGCTTACACCAACTGGAATAAAAACTACGGACCTAAGCATTATTTCACCGCTCCGTTGAGCATCCTCACTCCTTTCCAGCGGGTAGAAGAATCGGAAGCGAGTGAACCGAAAGCGGCAGATCGATTGGCTCTTTCGGCAGACAAGGAGACTTACGGCCCGAGAGAAAAAGTCACCCTGACGCTCAACACCAAAAACATGCGGGAAGCTGCCGTTCAGGCAAACCTTTCTGTATCTGTTCTGGATCAATCTCAGATTATCCCGATCCCTGAGCAAACCGATATTCGAAGTTCGCTCGAGCTGGAAGAAATCCCGGCAACCATGACTTTGGATCGCTTTTCCTATCCGGTGGAAAAAAGTTTAACTCAGAAAGGAATTATTCTGGACGAAAAAGGTAAGCCGGTTGCAGCACAGGTCATCGCTTTTGTGAATGACTTTGAAGGAATGGTAGAAATGGAAGCCAATCCAAAAGGAGAGTTTGCGATGGAGGAAATGGAGTTTTACGGACCGATGAAACTGGCTATTCAGGCAACTGATAAAAAAGGAAAGCCTGTTTCAAAAGTTGAGCTGATTCCTGCTCTAAATGCCCCGGTTGCACTTCCTGATGGCGCTTTTTTCCCAAAAACAAAAATAGTCTCCGAGTCGATCCGGCCTTTGGCGGAATCTGAAGATACCGCTGAACTCGAGGAAGTTCTGGTAGAGGATCAGGCAATAAAAGGCCCAAGAGCAATCTATGGTACACCCGACTACGTGGTCCCCGGTGAAAAACTATTTGTTTCCGGAAATACAAATGATTTGGTAACAAGCCTGGCGGGTAATGTACCGGGAATGCGCGTGACATTAGCCGGAGTGACGGGAGTTCAGCAAATCCGCTTAAGAGGCGGTGCTACTTCTGTTTCGGGTTCGATGGAACCGGTAGTCATGGTAAATGGTGCAGTCATGGTAAGCGCCGGATCAATCACTGCCGCTGACAATCTTAAAAGCATCAACCCTTATGATATCGATCGGGTGGAAATCGTATCCCGGACAGTTTCCATGCTGGGCGATCAGGGCAGGAACGGAGTCATCGCGGTCTATTTGAAGTCGGGAGGATCGCAGGAAACCTCATTTCCTTCTCTAAAAACATCGGGGATTAACGAATTTACAATCGAAGGCTTTCAGCCGGGCACACCATTCTATCAAATGGACTACTCTCAGGAAACTGATGAAGAATTAATCGATCAGCGACAGACCATATTTTGGAATCCATTTTTGGTAACCGATCAAACCGGACAGGTGAGTTTTTCTTTCTACACCAATGATCTTGCCGGCCCGATGACGGTAGTGGTAAAAGGTTTGGGACTTGACGGACTCCCGGTTTCAGGTACTTTCACAATCAATAAGAAATCGAGCATGCCAGAGACGTAACACACTGAGATGATTATTCAACAGGCGAGATTCCACCTGCCTGACGGCAGTCAGGTCTGACCCTAAAAAACAATTATAAACACATGAAATCGAGCATGCCAGAGACGTAACACACTGAGATGATTATTCAACAGGCGAGATTCCATCTGACTCTTAAAATACAATTATAAACAGATGAAATAAAAACCAGACAGAAAAGGCAGATTTCCATAATTTTAGTCCATGAATCGAATCGTTTTTACAGGAATTTTCTGCTTCATTTCTTTTCTTTCGCTTGCGCAAACCAGCATTGGAATCCGAGGAGGCTATGTCACTTCCTCATACGGTTACCAACCGGCAGCAAATAGTCGGAAAATCTCTGTCGGTGGTATCGGTGCTCCGACTTATGCTTTTGTCATCGAGCATTTCGGCTCAAAAAATGCCGGAATCGAATTGAATTTCCAATTACTAAGCATTGGATTCCAACAATTGAACGAGGATGTTTATCTCGTCCAAACCAATAAAACCCAGTTTGATTATTTGAAAGCGCCGATTCTTTCCAGCTTTTACATGGGAAAATCAGGCAGGTTTCAGATCAAATTCGGACCACATGTCGGCTATATGCTGAAGGCCACAGATATCTCCAGAGAATTCTCCGGAGCTAATCCGAAAGAACTTCCAACCTATGGCGGAGCTGAGGACGATCCAAACAAATTCATGTACGGAATCACAGCCGGAGCAGGTCTTTCCAAGCTTTTTGGAAAAAGCACGCTGGCAGGAGAAGTCCGACTTGCCTATGATTTCACAAATCCGGAAGGTCAGGACCGCATTTTTGATATGAACTCCACCAATCTGGAGTTTACGCTGGCTTACCTTTTCAAGATCCGGGAGATGAAGGAGTGAGAAGAGTGAAAGGGGAAATCAGAAGTGTGAAATATGAGATTTGAATATGACGGATGATGGATGACCGATGTTGTGGCAACTCCCCCTTAAATTACGCAGGTTGACTTGAAAGAGAAATAATTATCAAAAGGGGGCAAGGGGGATTTTGAATTCGGATTTAGGATAAAGAGTGGCTAAAAGGATAGATTATAGGTTATTTGTTTTTCTTCAGAAGCCAAATAAAACAGCCGTTGGAGTTCAAATTAAGGGGCTGTGGACTGTCGACCATCGACTGTCAACGATTATCCGCTTGATCAAGAATGGGTTATACCATACTTGGAACATTGCGGATAATCACACTTTTTTTCCTTCCTTGTCATATTTCCTCCACTTTTTACGACTAACTCATGTAAATGAATCGCACGCATCTCGACCATCTCTTAAAACTCTATCACAAGGAAGCTTATTTATGGGCAAGGCAATGCTGTTCATTTGACGAGGAACTCGCGAAAGACATCCTTCAGCAGGTTTACCTGAAAATTCTCGAGGGTAAAGCAAAATTGAAAGAAGAAGAAAAAGCGAAAACCTGGATTTTCTCCATCATTCGCTACACCGCTATTGATCAGCTGCGCAAAGAAGGAAAACTCGTCTCGATGGAAGATTCCGAGGAAATTGCCGACATCGAAGAAGAGGTGGATTCCACCGACTACGAAGCGATAATCCGCCTGCTTCCAAGAATGCAACAAGAAGTGATTTTGATGGTTTTTTACCATCAGATGACGATCGGGCAAAGTGCGGAAATCCTGCAAATCAGCCTCGGAACCGCACGCACACATTACGAACGTGGTAAAAAGAAACTAAAAGAATTGATCTCAATAGCCCAATTACAGGATCAAAATGGAAAATAACGACCAACTGAATCGGTTTTTTGAAGAGATGAAAGCAAAGGATGCAGGCTTGTCTGTCCCTCCTTTCCCAACACAAAAACCAAAAAAGCTAAACCCATGGATTCCAGTAGGAATAGCAGCATCCCTGACGCTGATCGGCATCCTGGTCTGGTATGAAAAGCCTGTTCCGGAACCTCCTGCAGAAGTCATCATCATAACATTGCAGCAAGGAGAAAATCAACAACAGGAAATCACCATCGAGGAAAGTACGTATCTCGAAACCTGGGAATCGCCAACTGCCTCTTTACTCACTGAATACTAAACCAACTTAACTCGTCCAATCATGAAAAAATTATTAATTGTATTTCTCACCTTCTTTGGCGGAATAGCCCAGGGTCAGGACATGTTCAACGAGCACTTGTATTCTGCTGATCGGGTGATGAAAAATAGGGAAAATATCTCTTTGACTGATGCGCAAGCTGAAAAAATAAAAAATATACAAATTTCAAACGCTGCCCAGTTCAGTGCTTTGAAATCCAATTTAGACGCATTAACGGTTGAGATGAGAGCTTTGTTAAATACCCAAAAACCAAATAAGCAGCAAGTTCTAAGCATAATGGATCTAATGTTGGCCACAGAAAACCAACTCAAAAAAAAGCAACTTGAAAACTTGATCGAAATAAAAAATGAGCTAACAGAAAGCCAACAGGCAACCTTGGAATCGACAAAATCATATACTGTTTCAGGTATTTCGCCGAGTCTTCAGACTAATGGTCCAAAAATAGCATTTGGCAGACCTATCGCAGGTTCAGGTTCAAAAAGCGGAACAAGTCCAAAAGTGTCTGTTCAGGTAGCTGGAATAGGCAACTCAAGCTCTCCTGCAATCTACTTGAAAAGTCAAGACGGGCTAAAAAAGATGAGTGAGGCAAATATGAGTAGTATCAACCCTGACAACATTGAGAGTGTCGAAGTATTAAAAGATAAATCTGCAACTGATAAATTCGGAGAAAATGGAGTAAATGGAGTAATCATTATAACCCTGAAAAAGGGTAAAGAAAAGAACTTCCAACAAAAATAGACTATGGTTTATAGTGAAAAAAGGAGGCTGAATCAGTCTCTTTTTTTTTTTTTGAAAACCGAAATTAAATCTCCGTAAGTAATCTGGAAGAATGATGAATTCGAACTATAAAAATTTTGTCTTCAATGATTCTGTAGACTAGTCTATAATTACCTTCAATTAATTCACGAATGTTTTCATTTGAAAACTCAGGTACGATTCTTCCTGATTGAGGTTGTAATTGAAGTTGCTCTACTCTGTTTATGATTTTGGAAACTTGCCTTCTAGCATAAACTTTGGAGTCTAACCTGATAAAATCATGGATAGATTTTAAGTCATCAATTGCTAAATCAGTCCAAATCAGCTTGACCATTTTTCACTGATCTCTTTCACAGCTTGATGACTTTTTACTTTTTCTTGTTCCACCTGTTTCAAACCTGCTTCAATTTTTTCGACGAAGATTAATCTTTCGATCAATAACTCGACATCGAATTCAGCCGGCATCTCATTGAAAACTGCAATTGCTTTGTCCTTTTTCATTTTTAAAATAGTTTTTAACGACCATCTTCCAAAGGTTAAAACCCTTGGAAGGTATTGAAAATTCAATTCTTTCTAAATTCTTTCCCGGTCTTCCAGCTGTAATAAAAAATCAACCAAACGACTGCCCCGAAAAGGCAAACCATAAAAACCAATAAAAGCAGGTAGGCGAATGATCAGAGATATTCCATACAAGTAATTTAGTTTAAAAATTCAAACTAACTATAACCTCTCAGATAATTGCACCTTTTTCTTTTTGAATCTTCTTGATATGTGTATCCGCAATCTTGCACGTGGCTATAGGAATTGAATGTTTGATGCTGGGTCTTGGCGGATTCCCCCTTTCTAAGGGGGCAAGGGGGATTTAAAACTCAGTTCATTTTCAAAATTTCACAATACATGCAACATTCAGAATAGTCAAACTTCTTGAAATTATAATTCTCAATCCAAAAACCTCCAACTCGCTTTATGATTTTTATCCAGAGGTTTGCCGGTCACTTTGGCTCTCAGGATCTCGATCGGCATCGCATTTTGACTCATGATCAGATCATGAAATTCCTTCTCTCCCATTTTGCCTGAGTTCACCATCTCATCCCGCATCGAGTAGATTTCCAGCGCCCCGATCATGTACGCGATCTGGTAAAGAGGACCATAGCTTCCCTCGAAAGAGCGTCGTACTTCCGCTTCTGCATTGGCTGGTTCGTGACCTACTTTATCGACAAGCAAGTCGATGCATTCCTGGGGAGTCATTTTGCCCAGATGATAATTCAACGAGAAAATGATCCTTGCGCAACGGTGCATTCTCCAAAAAAGCATCCCGACTTTATCCTTTGCATCTCTTGGGAAATTTCTCTCCCAAAGCACAAACTCCCAATAAAGCGCCCAGCCTTCCGTCCAAAAAGGCGTTCCGAAAGGCCGTCTATGCGTCATGTTTCGCTGATTCATAAACTGCTGCAGATGGTGTCCCGGAATCAGTTCGTGCTGAACTGTCGCCCGGGAGAAATGCGGATTATTCCCGCGCATGCTCATCATTTTATCCTCATGGCTCATCTCGGAAGTTGGATAGGCTATCTGAATCGTCTCTCCGCCCAGAAAGAACGGACTCACGCGCTGTCGTTCTGCCGAAATCATGGTTGTTCTCCAGCTTTCCTTTGCAAGTTCCGGAACCGTGATCAGGTCATTTACTTCCATGTAGTTAGTGGCTTCTTCTGCCAGACGAATCACTTCCGCAGGCCAGGCCCCGGCAGGGAAATAAGCGTTTTTCACCATCTCCAAAGCTGCTTTCCAGTCATTTTCAAACCCCAATTCATTGGACGCTTTCAACATTTCTTTCTCGCACCAGGCAAATTGCTTTTCGGCCTCAGCGATCAATTCTTCCGGACTGTAAGCGATCATTTCGAAAGCCAACTGTTTTTCCAGTGCTTCTCTTCCGATCGGCTTTCCGATGATTCCGCTTCCATCGTCTTTCGCAGAATTGGTGAAGTGCTCGCGCAACTCTTTGGAATAAGCCTTCATGCTTGCATCGAGCTTTTTCCAAGGCTCAGGCATCCACCAGGTAAACTCCGGATCAAAGTCAAAATAATAACCATACGCCTCCGCAGTTACTTTATTCAGCGATTCGATGGACTGGGCGGCCAAGTCAGCTTTCTGCCAGCTTGAATATTTTGGCATCGAGGACAGACCCTTCAGCTGCGCATCAATCTTCAATGCGATTGAATTCCAAGTTCCGGCAAGCTCCCGAGATTTTGGCTGTACAGCGCGTCTTCTTCCTTTTACAAACTCCTCCAAAGGCGGTGCAAAAGCCAAAACCGATGTAATTTCTTCGAAGCCCCTGCGGTCAATGTCCAGTTCTGCCAGCGTCTTTTCCAGGTAATTTCTGAACAAGACATAATCGATCTTCCCGTCTTCCGAGAGCGATTCATAGGCTTGGGCTTGAAGCGTTTTCAGATAATCCTGATTGAATTTTTGCATCCGGTCGAAGTATTCGAGCGAAAGCTGATTTGTGTAAAACCGCGAAAGTGCGCCCCGATCCGCCTGATAGGTTTGGATCATCTGTACGAGTTCAGTAGCCTGAGCCAGTCCTGCGGAAAGGAAAAAGAGGCAAATGAAATGGAATTTTTTCATACTAATTGGTGGAAGTTATTGGAAAAGGAAAGTTCACCCGACTTGACCAAAGGTGATTTGCATTCTGAGTTAGAAAAAAAATCCCGATTCAGAATAACCGAAGAAGGAATTTCTGCACCAACCGGCTAAATCCTCCAATTGCACTTTTTTCTCAAAATGCTTTAGGATCAATTTATTATATTCAAAAGCCATGCCTGCAATTTTTCAAATGGGGCAAATCAATCATGTCGGCAAATCCGCGCTGATGTGAACCATCCCCACTTTTCAGGATGCTGAAAGCCAGAGACAAAGGTGAAAACGGCAGAGATCGGATCAATCCTCTTTACATTCAGAAGTACAAAATCAAACCGGGTGAGACGGCTTTGACAATTCGTGTGAAAGGCGACCCTGCAAAAGCCGGCATCGATCCATACAACAAATTGATCGACCGTGCTCCGGATGATAATATGATCCCAGTAGAACTGAAATAATTGAAAAGGCCCGGTCGTCATGATCGGGCTTTTTTTAAATAGTATTAAGCGATCATGCTTCACCTATTCGGTATCGATCACGAGCGTATCACCTTTAAGCATCCAGGTAGAAGGTTTCGACTCACGGATGTTGAAGGAAAAGTGGTAAAGAAATTTTGAGTTAATAAGAAGGCGATTCTTTTGAAAATATACTCTGTACAGGTGGCGTTAATTATGTTTTATATCAATTTAGTCAGGTCAAAGCTGACCTTATTGCTATGAATAATAAATATGAGAATTATCTTTCGTATCATTGTAGTCAGGTTAAAGCTGACTTATAAACTATGAAACATAAGTTCATATCTACACAATCAAATGAAATTCTGACTTTCTTCAATCAGATGAACAAGGATTGTTTTGATTATTCTGAGGCTATGACAGCTTTGCCTAACTCCAATGAGAGTGCGTTGAAAGAACTTCTTAGCGACATGGTAAAAAGAGGGCTTCTGATGCGTTTAAAAAAAGGATTGTACTACATCATACCTTATGAGCAAGAGGCAGAAACTTTTATGCCTGACTGGCATTTAATCGCAGAGCATTTGACAAAAGGAACTAAGCATTACATCGGCTATTATTCTGCTTTACAAATACATAACCTGATAACTCAACCATCACTAAAGGAACAAATCGTAGTTGCAAAGCAGATGCGACCATCAACCCTAAAAATTAAGAACACATCTTTTCAATTCATTTATCACAACGAGAAACACTTTTTTGGTTCTAAGAAAATATGGATTGATAGTTTCAATAAAGTTGAGTGCTCCGATCTTGAAAAGACATTTGTCGATTGTCTATTCAAACCTGATTATGCTGGAGGTATTGTTGAAGTTGCAAGAGCAATATATACGTCAAAGGACAAAATAAAATTCGAAAGGCTCCTTGAATATACTCAACGTTTTAAATCACAAGCAGTGATCAAGCGATTGGGATTCCTTCTTGAAACACTCGAAATAGAATCGGGCATCACCAAGAAATTACAGAAAGCGAAAACAGCTTCTTATGTTCTGTTAGATACAGAACTACCGAAATCCGGCAAGATGATAAGCCGATGGAGCATTCAACAGAATTTAGAAACAGAAACCATTAAATCTGCCATCTACACATGATCAAGCCGGGAGAAATACAAAACAAAGCAAGAGTAGTTGGTGTACGAGATCAACAGATTGAGAAAGACTATATTCTTTCCTGGATACTGCAAGGAATTTCTCAACATGAGCAGCTTTCAACAACTATAGTCTTTAAGGGTGGAACATTATTGAAGAAAGTCTACTTTGAGGATTATCGTTTTTCGGAAGACCTTGATTTCACCTTACTCGATAATGACATTTCAAATGAACAAATATTTGAATGGTTCTCTGAAGTGTTTGAATACATCAGAGATGAAGCCAATATACCTCTTGAGATCATTGACAATAACGAACATGAAGATGGTGGCATCAACTTCTACATAAGTTATGCCGGACCACTTGGAGGAATAGGTGCTAACAAGCGGGTTAAAGTTGATATTTCAAGAAGCGAGCAACTCCAATTTGACCCTGTCATGCAAGGCACTTTCTTGGGTTATTCGGATCAAGAAGAACATAAGCTACTCTGCTACCCACTTGAAGAAGTCTTAGTCGAAAAATTGCGTTCAGTAATGCAGCGAATGCAAGCAAGAGATTTCTACGACATCTGGTACTTATTGGAAATTCATGAAATGGATGTTGCTTTTTACTCGATTGAATTCAGGGCAAAATGTGAAAGCAAAGAAATTGACCCAACAGATTTTCATAACAAACTTGTACAGCGATTGCCACAATATAAGGGTCGCTGGAAAGCATCTATGGCAGATCAAATTCAAGATTTGCCGGATTTTGATCAAGTTGTCAGGGAGGTAGTACGTCACTTAAAGAATCTGGAATTATGAGCGACAAAATAATACATATCAACAATGAGGATAGTGAGGCAGACACTTGCAGAAAGGAAGTATTACCAATACTATACGAAAGCCTATGGACCGATGATTTAATACTCGAGCAACGGACTTTTACAGATGGTAAAATCATTGTAATCGGAAGGAAAGCCAAACGAAAAAAAGCTAAGCGCTTTGATTACTTGCTTCGTTATTCACAAAATTTTCCGATTGCGATTGTTGAATCAAAAAAGAAATATAAATCAGCCGGAGATGGAATGCAGCAAGCAAAGGACTATGCTCAAATTCTGGGCTTGAAGTTCGCTTATTCCACCAATGGTTCCGACATTCTAGAGTTTGACTTTATTACCGGAATTGAAAAGAAAATCAGTAGCTACCCCCTCTCGGGATCATCACGGCATCCTTCCAAATGGGATCAGACCCAGTGCCAAAAAACAGATCAGGCCACCGCAGCCTTGATCAAAGACCTAAAACAGCGAGACCTTCTCGAAGACACCTTTTTGGTATTGGCCGAAGAATTCGGTAGAACCGTGAACAGTCAGGGCACCCTCTCACCGGATAACTATGGTCGGGACCATCACCCCAGATGCTTCACTAAATGGATGCAGGAGCTGGAGCAAAGCCTGGTTTTAGCTATGGAGAGACCGATGATTTCGGCTATATTGTGGTCAAAGACCGGTATCTGTACATGACTTACAAGCATCCATGCTCCACCTTTTCGGCATCGATCACGAGCGACTCACTTTCAAGAATCCAGGCAGAAGATACCGACTCACGGATGTGGAAGGTGAAGTGGGAAAGGGATTTTTTTAGAAAATATACCCTGTACAGGGTATTGTGAGGGAAGGGTTAAATTGGCATATTGATACGTTCAATTGCAGCTATTTACAATTTCAAACAAAACTAAAGAGAGAAAAATGAGTTTTTAGCAAGCGTAAGCACTAATATTACGCCAAAGGAAGGTTCGAGTTAACAAAATACCCCCCTTCTTTTTATAAAAATTATTCAAAAGAGTGTTGAGGGTTCATTTAAATTGAGATTTAAAATTCACTCAACAACCAATCTTTTAAAAATTATGTCACAGAAAATAGACCTATTAGAAAAGCTGCAATTAGACCTTTTAGCTGAAGGAGTTGAAGAAGAAAATGAAGAATTTCAACCTTTTGACCCTGAAAAAATTTCTATTGACACCAAACCAATTACAATGGACACTTGTCTTCGCAGGTTGGAGCAAGGAACAATTATTTTGAATCCAGACTTTCAACGCAATGAAGTTTGGACAATGGAAAAAAAATGCAGGTTGATTGAATCACTCATGCTAAAAATCCCATTGCCAATGTTTTATGTATCAGCTGACGAAAAGGGATATTTTTATGTGGTCGATGGGTTACAAAGATTAAGTACAATTCGAAGCTTTGTTTTAGGAGATAAATTTTTAGCCACAAAAGAACAGAGGTATAAGGGTGAAGGTTTTAGATTAGCTGAGCTCGAATTCTGGGGTAAACAATACAATGAGTTAAACTTTAATGAACTCCCAATAAATATTCAAAATCGAATTTTAGAAACTGGTTTTACCTTCACCATTATAAATCCAGGTACACCTGAAGATGTAAAACGAAATATTTTTAAACGCATTAATACGGGCGGAGAACCCCTTACACCACAAGAAATTCGACATGCACTTTACATTGGCGAATCAACAAAACTATTGTTACGCCTTTCAAAAAAGAAAGAATTTTTAGAGGCAACAGGCAATTCAGTAAAATCCAATCGAATGATGGATAGAGAGCTTATTCTTCGTTGCCTTGCATTCAATGTTCGTTCCTCTAACAATTATCCTCCTAACAATGACATGGACTCATTCCTCAGCGATACAATGAGAATAATAAACATCATGCCATCACTTAATGGAAAAGAAGGAGCAAAAGTTTTCAGAGATAAAGTTTCGAGAGAGAACGTTTTAATAAATCAAATTGATGATTTGGAGAAAAGATTCATCAATGCTATGAATAGAGGGAAAGAGATTTTTGAAGAACATGCTTTCAGAAAAAGTTATCCAAGTAAAAGGCGGACACCAATCAATAAGGCATTATTTGAAGTTTGGGGAACATTGCTTGGAAATTTGTCTGAAGAAGAATTTAAAAGATTGAAAAATAAAAAGATGGAATTTATTCAAAGACATTCTGTCTTATTGGAAGATATCAGTTTTAATTACGCCATTTCAAGAGACAGTCTAAAAATCTTTTCGGTAAAAGAACGGTATGAAAAACTTACTGCATTTCTTAATGAATTCATAAAATGATAAATGAAATTACATTGTTGGGCTTCAAATCTTTTTTGAATCGCAAAATAAAACTAAACCAGTTAACAGTCTTAACCGGATTAAATAGTAGTGGAAAAAGTTCTATCATTCAAGCATTGCTTATTCTTGAAAAAGCAAAAAGAGACGAGAATAATATTCTTCTAGATGGTCATGGATCACTTGAAGAGATTCGAAATACATATCATAGTAAAGAAATTCTATTGGGAGTTAGGAATGATTCAAATATAGAGTTTACAACTACGATTGCACTTGGCCATGTGGATGGAAAATCTTATAGTGTAATAACCAGTGAAGAATTTGATTTTCCTGAAATTATTTACATTTCTGCAAATAGGTTTGGACCTAAAACATCAGTCCCAATTTACAACGACAGTTTTAAAAGAAACAGAATTGGAGCAAATGGTGAAAATCTTTTTCAATTTATAAAATCATTCGAAGATAAAACGGTTGATACAAAATTAATTCATCCAAATTCTGAAGGCGAAACTTTAGAATATAATATCAGAGGTTGGTTAAGTGTGGTTTCTCCTAATGTGAAATTTCGATTTGAAATTGATAATAATAGTGACACTTCTTATTCGATGTTTAATGAACATAGGGCAACAAATGTCGGGTTTGGATTAAGTTATTCGCTGTCAGTAATTGCATCATTATTAATCGGAACTTTAATACCCAATAGTTTAGTAATAATAGAAAATCCAGAAGCACATCTTCACCCGAAAGGGCAAACAGAGATCGCAAAACTTATTTCGCTTTGCGCCTTAGTAGGCACTCAAGTTATTATTGAAACACATAGTGACCATTTATTTGATGGAATCCGAATAGCAGCAAAGGAGAACAAAGATTTTTCTAAGAATGTACAAATACATTGGTTTGAATTAGATGATAAACAAAATACCGAAGTTTATTCGCCAATTCTGAATGATGATGGAAGATTAGATGAGTGGCCAAAAGGTCTTTTTGACCAATTTGAAATCAATTCTTCTAAACTAATCTAATCTATGTATCACTTTTGTTTTAACGATTGTATCCCAAATTCAGCCAGTGAACATTATTTATCACAAAGTTTAGAGCAAACACTCAATGAATATAGTAATGTAAAAAAAACTTATCCAACTGCAGTTGATGGAATTATAACTTCCATTTCAATTTCTAATTTTAAACTTAATCAAAAGGATTGTACGTTGGCAGATTGTGTTGCTTTAATGAGCAATAAAGATTTGAGAACATTTGCGTATAGAGTTTTTTCAAAGTATCCCATTGAAAAGTATTATGCTGAAATAAATGAAGATGATTTGTTAGCTATGGATTATTCAATTACGGTTTCAGGAATTACTCACTCAGCAATTAATCCTGTTATAGTTTCAGGAAATAATGGAATTTTATTTACACTTGGTTTGCATGATGATTTAAGGAAAGATATTTTGACGCTTACCTCAAATTCAACAGCAGCTGTTGATGTAAATAATCTATTTGGGTTAAAAATTAACACTAATTATATCAAATTTTTTATCAAAAACGAACTTGCTGCTAAACTGGGGAATTTTGACAAACTTTTAGAATTATTAGGTACAAATACATATTCATCAAGATTTGCTTCAGGATTTGAAGATGCATCATTACAAACTCAAATTTCAATACTTAAACATATTCAAGACGCTATTGATAGAAAGGGGCATTCAAAATTATTTGCAGATGGAGATTTAATTAAAGATGTAACGCCAGAAAAATTTGATTTCCAAGTTTTTGAATTAAGGCTATTTTCTCCTGTCGCTTACCGAGTTTATTTTTATGAAACATCCGACAAAATATATTTGGCTCTTATAGAAAAAAAGCCAGCTCCAAAAAAGCAAAGCATTCATATTACTGCTGCAGCATCAACAATCAAACAAATGATTTTAATGGGGCTGTAACCCTCAGGTGGGTGTAGTCAGATCGTTTTTGGGACTGGATGTTTTTGTCTAACCTCCTCTGTAGAATGGGAATTGAGTCAAACTAATCCCTCTTAGGACTATCAATACGCAGTTATAAATGCATCGAAACACTATTCCTTCCTTATCAGCTGCACCGCATCCAATCGTACTCTTGCTTTTTTCATCAAGTCAGACAAGGTGCTCCGCTCTTCCATCGCAGCCTGAATTTCGTCGGTCCTAATGTCTTTGTTCTTTTTTTGTAAGGCGGTCAACCGA